>CAZFIB010000027.1:230-51526 GCA_964518865.1 uncultured Thermodesulfobacteriota bacterium | reverse complement strand
ATCCGAAAGGATACACCGCTTTTTCTCTCAAACACAACTTTCAGTTATAACTCGAATGATGTCCTTACATTTTTAAAGGAGTATAATTGTCAAATGTTAGAAGATATTCCTTCCGAATATTATGGTTGGTGGCAGATCATTGAGACGTCACAGTGGGATGATGACCATATTGATCTTCTCGGAACGGCACTGATTTCACTTACGGGTTATGACGACCGATTAAGGATGTTTGCTCTTCTTGCCTACGTGAATTGCAGACCCACCAAGTCCGGCGTGTCCTTTAAGTTTCAAGGGGCGTGGGAATACGACGCTGTTTCCGGAACGGGGAGCGTAAAACTCCGTAAGGATGGGAGTCTTGCAGGAAGAATCAAATTCAAAGACGGTGATGAAGGCACTTTTATTGCCGAAAGAGCGGAGGAGCCGGACGAGCCTATTCCCTCACCGCCAAGTTACCGCGATAAATGGCGGCGCAGGTGATAAATATAAGTTTATGCTAATTTGCAAGAGGCCGAGCAGAGCCTTCCACCGGATTGCCATTCCGCTGGCGCTCCATCACAACCGGTGAATGCCGTCGTTCTCTTACAGCACCAACACCAGGCCAGTCAATTATCACGAGCTATATGCAAAATCGGCATTTTGAAGGTTTTGTGCCAAATAGTGCAACTATCCGTGACACCGGCGGAGGTCATATAGCTCCTGCGAATCTCCAAAATTCTGGCGATTTGAAATAGTAGATTACCGCATCAAGTATTCCGACATTGTCAGTTCATGTTAAAACCCAGCGATCAAAACTGTCAGAGAAAATCCAGACTTTCACAGTGAAGTACTAGTGATCGTGTAGCGCATAAAGAGTTACGGTTATGCTTAAATATTTTGACGAGGTCACCGGGGAAACGTAATCACTTTGCAGGAAATTTTCAATATACACCGTGTCTTCCTCACTGAAATGTATGGCACCGCACTGCTGCAATCTCGACATCTCTGCAGGGTTGTAAACGATATGGGTTATCCCCCGGTCCTGCAACCAGCGGTAAATCTTCAGGTGATTGTTTCCTGCCTGTTTGAAAATATCGAATGGTGTTGTTGCTGAGAGGTAGGTATAGAGATGTCTGCGGTCAAGATAGAGATGTTGAGCGTCACCTATGATCAAAACCCTGGAATGAATATCGGTGTTTTTATTGATATAAAAATATATCGGATGGCTGTAATTGAGAGCAATAGGATTATCGACCATATGACGGAAAAGGTACCGCTCATCGGTTTCATCAAAAAAATCCATCCCGTAGGTATGTGTCCTGAGATTTACGATATACCACCCCGCACTCAGAAACCAGAAAAGCAGTATGACGGTTACTGGACATGTCAGAAATTTCCCTGGGCTCGATGATAATTTAACAATTCTGCAGAAAGCATACGCTGAAGGAATAATCATCAAGACAAGAGCAGGGTACATAAAACGCGTCTGAGTGAAAGTGATACTCCATATCAGAAGCATCACTGCAGAAGCGGTAAGCATTTTTGTGACGGCAGGCGTTATTTTTTTGATAAACGGCATAAGCGGAATGAAAAGAAACGGGAGAGGTCCCAGATGTGATCCGATAGATAAATCGCTTTGAGGCATGAAACTATTCAAAAACCGTTTGAATAAAACAGTTAATCCTTCCTGCAAATCCGCATGGCCGCCGAGCGAGAGTATGTTTTCATACTGCTGTGCAGTCATATCGCGTCCGCCGAATATATCAAAAAGAGCCGGATAAAAAGGATTGCCGGTAGCAATGATATTTTTAACAAACCACGGTGAAGAAAGGATGCAGGCAGGTATCGAAAAGACAATGATACAGCGCAGAAAACCGCTCTGCCTATCCTTGTCGTTCAATACTGTCCAGGCAATTCCGGTAACCGACAAAAGGGGAATAAACAGGAGTGCCGTAACCTTGATGGAAAAGCATATACCGGCAAAAACGCCCATAAGCACAAGGCAGCCGATCGTGCGCTGCTTTTCCCATAAGAAGAAGCTGTAACAGAAAAGCAGCGTGTAATATACGAGATGAAGGTCACTGTAATACAGGATGGCGATTTCCATACATCCGGGTACTGCGAGAAAAAAAAAGGCGGCAATACCCGGAACTGCTTCATCGCAGAATACTCTGCAAAAATCGTATATGAGGTGTGCAATGAGGAAATAGATTGCGATGCTGGTGCACTGAGCGAGCTTGAAGCCGGAAAGAAACATTCCCAGAAGATACAGCATTTCAGCGGCAAACGGAAAATTCGAGCAGGAATCGTATGGAATATATGAAATGGCGCCTTCGAGAATATAGTAATGGGGTACTGCCAGATGATACGTCAACGCATCATAGGCAACTGCAGGCTTCAGTGCTTTTGAGAAAAGAAAGATCGCAAGAATGATAAACACCGGCACAACTGCAAAAAGAGTGGGAGTGCGTTTGCATGATGCAGAAATTATTTTAAGTATACGATAGCACCTGCACACACCGTATAGAAAAAAAGCCGCGAGGGTCGCTGCAGTAACTGCAAAACCAGAGCGGTTTAGGCCGCCGGCAAGGCCCAGAAACAATGTGTAGTATGAAAGAAAACCGATACCCAGTGCGAGCGACAATGTGCATTCCTGGCCCCGGTCAAGATCCATCCTGAAAAAACGCAGTAGTATACTTCCGGCTCCCAGGGCGGCAACCAGCCCTGCGCCGGTTCCCGCCATATACCACCCGCTCTCGGTCGCGGTTCTTGTAAGGGCGGCCATGATGTCGCCGGGATACAGCGAAAGCTGCCTGATGAGCAGACTGAGCGGGTGATAACTGTGAGGGTCCCAGTCCCGGCAATACCAGTAAACAACGATTGAAAGCCAGATAAAGGCTGCAATGCCTAAATGCTTTGATGACAGAAGAAACCTTGCAATTGTGCTCATAGCATGGATCATGCTGCAGTGTAATTATACATATAAAATCAGGCAGGCGGTGATGCCGTAGAGAAGAACGGCGATAAGGATCGGGCGGTCGTCGAGCAGGACTTTTTCGGGACGTCCACCTTCGTTTTTTTGATGGATGAGGTAGAGATATCTGAAAATACCGTACAGCACAAACGGAACCGTGTATTTCAGGTTGTCGGTACCGAAATGGCTGACGGTCTCTTCCGATATGGTGTAGAGAATATAGGCAATGACGGTTGCGGTCGTAACGATGGAAATCATTTGATCGAGCAGTTTCGGGCTGTATTCAAAAAGGATTTTGCGATGCAGGGAGGCGCCGTCTTCGAGTAAAAGTATTTCATGACGACGCTTGCTGAGCGCAAGAAACAGCGCCAGAAGCATTGTGCAGAATAAAAGCCAGGTCGAGAAGGTAACATTTATCGCCTCGGCACCCGATGCAACGCGCAGAACGAAACCGGCTGCAATGCAGAAGACATCGATAATTACCACATGCTTCAGCCGCAGGGAGTAGGCAATCTGCAATATGAAATAACCGGCGGCGAACATGCAGAACGACACATTCAGAACGGTTATCGAAAGAGCGGCTGTTACGCTCAGGAGAACGATAAATGACACACGGGCGATATGCGGATCGAGGCGGCCTGAGGCAAGCGGGCGCAAACACTTTAACGGATGATTCTTGTCCTGATCGAGATCTATCAGATCGTTCAGGATGTAAATACAGCCCGACAAAAGACAGAACACGAAAAATGCGGTGCATGATCTGGCGACATATACGGCATCAAGTAGCTTCTGGGCGAAGATGAGCGGCGCAAAGATGATCAGGTTTTTCGTCCACTGTTTCGGACGCATCGAATAAAAAACAAGCAAAATGCTGTTGTGATTATTCATGACAGTTCACCGACAGTCGCGCATCATCCTTGGGCAACCATCCATACACCGCCGATAATACAGGCTATCCCGGTAAGCTGCAGCAGTGAAAGATTTTCTTTGAAGATGATCCATGAAGCGAGTATTACCAGCACATAGCCGACACTGGTGTTGATCGGATAGGCGACGCTCAGGTTGATCCTGATGAGCACATAGTTGTATGCTGCAAGGCCGAGAGCAAAACAGAGGATGCCGGTGATTATGAAGGGATTCATCGCCATGTTCAGGACAATGTCTTTTGCGCTTGCCGACTGCTTGGGGTCAAGAGCTCCTGCCTTCATAAGGATATTGGCAACAGCGTTCAGCGTAATAGATAAAGCAAATAGTACATACGTCATGGCAGGGAAATCCTTTCTGTTTTCAAAATACCGTCTGCTGAAGATACAATTCGTTACAGAGCAGCAGCATAATACGACAGGACAATCATACTGTTACTTCATTGTTCAGGTGCTGTGAGCTCATCAAGGGCCGAATCCAGTATATCTCCATCAGGGGGCATGCTCCGCGGGAAATCTTCCCGGGTTCCGGGTGATTCCGGCGGCACCGCGTCGGTTGCCGGCGGAATATCATCAGTCTGAACACTCAGCGGCGGCTCGGTTTCTGCCGGGGGCTGTTCGCTCATAGTATCAGACATCGTTTGATTGTCGGAAGAATTCTTCCGAACGGTCCTGTCCTTCGAAAAAAAATGAGATGCTATATCCGAGGCGGACTTTTTAACTTTATTGAAAAAAGCGGAAACGTTCGATGCTGAGTCATCAGATGCTTTTTCGACTTTTTCTTTCGGGAACATATCAGCGACGATTTTATCGGCTGCCCTGGCGATGCATTTACGCATCTGCGGAGCTGGCGGTGAGGTATGTGATCCCCAGAACAGGTGCGACCTGCCGCGTCTGCCGGTGACGCGCTTTCGTCCCCACCACAGGATTTCTCCGGTGGCGGTATTGACAAGCCGGCAGTCTATCAAAACGCCTGTTGTATCGAACTGACCATCGGAGTACTTCTGTACGTTACCGAGAAGAAGAAAATCCGATGAATTGCGACGGGCCTCCATAAGCGCTTTTTTGAATCTGATGTCATGCGAGTTGTTTTGCCAAAGCCAGGGGGTTGTCTCAAGTATAACCGTATCCTTGAGGCGGCGCATTTGCGCTATTCGTACGGCAAATTCACGGGCGACATAGTGTCCGAATTCTCTTGAGGATTCAGGATTGGTAAACGGAATGACAGCAAGACGGGAATCGGCAAGTGAGTCCAGATAAATCTTTTTTTCAAATAGTTCCAGTTTGCCGGAAACGATCCTTCCCGGTGTGCAGGAGACAAGCATACAGGTTAGCACTGCAGCTGCGATGATGCTGGATTTAGCAATTTGGCTGTAGTATGATTTCATGTAACAGGTGCTCACTCACGTGCAATACTGTACATACTGTACACGCTGGCATTGATTTGTCAATGAAAATCAAACAGATAGACGATTATTCGCTGAAGGGGCGATGTTGATGAGAAAAAAAATACTGGTACTGACTTCGACGTTTCCACGACAGCCTGACGATACCGATCCCCCGTTTGTTTATGAACTCACCAGAAGACTCGTACGGCACTACGCAGTTACCGTTATGTGTCCGCACGCCCGGGGTCTGCCGATCAGGGAAATGCTGCACGATGTTGCCGTCAGGCGGTTTCGTTATTGCATCTCACCGTGTGAAACCCTGGCGTACGGAACCGGTATTCTCAACAAGCTCAGGAAGAATAAACTGCTGTACCTGATCGTCCCTTTTTTTATTCTTGCAGAAATCTTTGCCGTTGCCTGGGCGCTGCGAAAAGAACGGTTTCTGCTCATCAATGCTCACTGGGTTATACCGCAGGGGCTTGTTGCCGTACTAGCCGGGATGATAACCGGATCATCGGTTCCCATCGTATGCACGCTTCACGGGGGTGATGTTTTTGCACTGAAGCGCTTCGACTGGCTGAAACGTTTCGTATTAGATCGCTGTGATGCAATTATAGCGGTCAGCACCGCGATTCGCGACTATGTCGTTTCGATGGGAATCGAGGAAAGCAGGATATGCGTTATACCCATGGGCGTCGACCTGAAGACTCTTTTTGTGCCGCCTGACAACGATGAGCGCGTGCGAGGCGGACTGGTATTTGTCGGGCGCCTGGTGGAGAAAAAGGGTCTTCGTTATCTCATTGAAGCACTGAGCGAAGTTGTTGATAAACATGAAAACATAACGCTTTCAATCTACGGAAGCGGTCCTGAAGAATACGCAATAAAAAAGATGATAGCCGCTTACCGGCTCGACGGTAGGGTGCGGATGTACGGTCCGGTTTCAAACAGTACATTGCCGGAGATATACCGGTCGTCGGCACTCATGGTATTTCCGTCGATTGTCGACGCTGCCGGGGATACCGAGGGATTCGGCCTTGTGCTTGTCGAGGCGCTCGGTTGCGGATGCCCGGTGATCGCCTCAGCGCTGCCGCCGGTTCGCGATATTATCGAAGACGGAAGGACCGGCATTCTGGTACAGCCTGAAAATGCAGCGGCTCTGGCAGAAAAGATATCGTTGTTGCTGGACGCACCCGACGAAAGGAAACGTCTGGCAGCACAGGGGAGGCAACACGTTGTTGAGCGTTTCGACTGGGAAACAACGGTTCGTGGCTATACCGGCATTATGGATAAATTCATGCAACAGGAAGGTGGCAATGATCGGAACGGCAATCAGGAACCGCCGCTGTGATAGGTTTCACCGACTACCTCCCAGATCTGATAATGGGGGGATCTGATTGCAACCGGTCTGAAAAAACGATCGTTGAAAACATGACGGATAAACAGTTTGTTGAAAACCGATTCGGCTATGCCGGTATCAAGTAATGCACCATACTGCTTTTGCGGAACAGCTTCAAAGCGGAAACGGCTCGATCGATAGTAGTTTTTTTCCCTGAAACCGTCATCGGTTTTCAGACCGAGTGCGGCAAGCGGGAACACTGAACCGCGACTGGTCGCTTTTCCGGCTGTCGTGTCTACCGAGAGTCCGTCGCTGCCCGTAATAGAGGTTTTGTTCAGCCGGATATTGTAAAACAATTTATACACCGGGTGGACACCGTCCTTTTTTTCTATATCCCAGGTGCCGAACCAGTACCACCAGTATGCTATTTTTGTCAGCAGATTATCAACGAACAGGTAGACCGGCCTTTGCCCGGACGGGAAAAAGAAGCCGAGCCATTCATCCTCGGTCGACATCCCGGAAATCGGCTTCAGATTCAAGGAACGAATCAGGGCGGCGGCACGATCGGGTCCGGCTGCGAGTATTTTTTTCAGGACAGCATGGGCATGCGCCTGTCCGCTGCCGCAGGCTCTGCTGAATTTCGATATGCCGCTCATACCGTGAATGACATAAAAATGCATAAAATTGGCAGCCAGGCGGAAGCTGTCGGTCGTGAACGGAATTGCGGTATAAACCGTTCTGCGGCCGCTGTGTATGGAGCCGTCGTTAATCGTTGCCCGGCGCGCGTAATAGGTCAGCGCATAGCCGTGGTCCCACCACGCCCAGACAACCGCATTCTCGGGAGTTGCAGAACGGATTTTATGCATTCCCTCGACAGCAAAACCGTTTTCCTTGGGCCACTGCGTAAACGATTTGTTGGCGCTGTACAGCGGCACAGCACAGGCAATAACGAGCACCGGCACAATAACGGCAAGCGGAACAAAACGTGTTCGCAGACGCCAGATATATGAGAAAAAATATCCGGTTCCGAGGGCCAGCAGGGGTATGAGGAAAATAAGAAAACGGTTTGCCGTAGTAAATGTGAGGAAAGAGAGCACAAAAAATGAGATCAGAAAGAGGGACTGTCGGAACCGCTGCCATACAAGAAGACACAATCCTGCTGCAGCACACAGAAAGGAAAGAACGTTTTTTGTCGTATAGGCAACAATCAGCTCGAATGAAGGGCGGGACTGCTCGCTGATCGTTACACCGATATTGGGAAAAATGTCAGTTTGATCCTTGGCGATATACCGCAGCATGGTCCACAGAGAGTTCACGATACGCAAAGGAGTATCGAACCCGGTAATTACAAACAGGCCCACAATACCGGCACCCAGTATGCTGTAAAATATAACGGCCTCCTTCCGGGACGGGCGGTAAAAAAAAACGAGTGCAACAGCTGCCGGCAGAAGTGCAATGGCGGCAACCGCCGCCGGCGCCTGGTCCCACCACCAGAGATACAAAACAAAAATAACAGCGAAAAGCATGACGTAACCGTACCGTCTTAATGACTGTGCGCGCGCAAACATGAACGATATATACGCGGCGGCAACCGCGAACGTAACATTCATGCAGTCGGTATCAAAACGTCCGAGGTTGCTTCTGTGGATGTAAAACGGATAGAGCAGCGCGACAAAGGCCGCCGTCAGTCCGCATACGGTACCGCCATACAGCCTGCCGAGCAGAAAAAGCGGAATGCTCAAAAGCGGACCAAGAAGGGCCGGCAGCATCGCGCCGATCCAGCTCAGGGACAAACCGCTTACTTTGGTGCACGCTGCGGCAAGGATCGAGATGAGCGGAGGTGGAACAGGGCGGTTCGGTGAATCGGGCACACCGCGCCGCTCGTCGACCGCATGATAGGTGCCGTCGAGCAGGTCCTGAGCCAGACTGAGATAGAACCAGGCGTCGAACGTTGTATGAATGGGCTCGTTATTGTAAAAAGCCTTTATATTATTTTTCTTCCAGCGATCGAGATCGTCGAAGCGGAAAAGTATACCGCACAGGATGATTACGGCCATCAGAACGATTTCAAAATACAGCCTGTATTTGACCGTGAAATCGATGCATTTCCTGAAAATAGCGGCGGGTGTCCAAGATAAAGAGGAATTTTCGGATGCGGTACCGGTCTGGTGATGTTCGGTGCGCGGCACGGCAGTTCTGCGGTTTTTTTTCTTTCGGGCCATAATACCGGTTCTAGCCGCCGTTTTCTATTCGGTCATAACGCAATTGAGTAATCTGCTCGCTTATAAGGCCCATCATGAAGACGATAACCGAGCTGATAAGCAGCAGGGCAGACATGTTCGTAAAACGATGCATAGCGGCAAACGTATATGAATAATAACCGATTCCGAGCAGAAAGAACACAAAGCTGATCGGCAGGAAGATGTGAAGCGGTGAATACAGGGTGGCGATTTTAACGATAATGAGCAGGAAGCGCATTCCGTCGTGAAACAGGCGAATCTTACTGGAACCGGTTCGACGGCGGGCATGTACGGGCACATAAACAACCGAACGCCCGCTGCGAAGATACGCAAGCGTAATCGTTGTAGGATATGAAAAAGAATTCGGGAACAGGTACACATAGCGCAGGGCGATATCACGCTTAACCACACGAAATCCGGAAGTAAGATCCTTGACATCAACCAAAGTTATGAACCGTGCGAGCATATTGTATACGGCATTGGCAATTCTTCGAAGAAGACCGGCATGTGTCTCGGAACTGCGCGCGCCGACCACCATATCGCAGTTTTGTGATTCCTTGAGAAGAGCCGGTATGTCGGAAGGGTTATGCTGGCCGTCTGCATCCATCAAAACGACGGTATTATGCCGCGCGCTTCTCAGTCCGGTCTTGACGGCAGCGCCGTTGCCGATATTGTAGGGGTGACGCACAACGCGGGCGCCGGCGGCCTCGGCTCTGGCTGCCGTGGCATCGGTCGATCCGTCGTCTACAACCAGTATTTCGCCATCAGGAATCACGGCCTGCACCGATGCGACGACATCGGCGATGGACTGTTCTTCATTGAAAGCGGGCATTACGATCGAGATGCTCATGCGTTCGTGGTAATTACGGCTGCGTCTGCAAACGGTTTCAAGGTTAAGGAAGTATAAAAAAAAGAATCATTCGAGTCAAGGACTCTGAATGAACCGACAGTACCGGTAGCTACTGTGTCGATGCCGAACGGGTTATGCGAATATACGCTGTTGTTATTTTCCTATGCAGAAACGGTCGAACAGGGTGTCCAGAACATCTTCGGTTATCGAATGCCCGGTAACTTCGTCGATGTTTCGCAAAGCTGCCCGTATGTCCGCTGCAGCACACTCGGGTGATGTAGTATGCTGCAGGCATGTTTCGGCACGAGCAAGTGCATCACCCGCTTTTGCCAGCAGGTCTTTCTGCCTGAGACTTGTAATGCTCGGTTCACTGCCCATGTCGTGCATGGCACCCTGGATATGGTCTGAAATAGCTTTCTTTAAATCGTCGATGCCGGTATTTTCAAGAGCCGAAACGATAACCGGTCGATTGTATGGTTCACATCGGTCAAGATCATCAGGAGTAAGCAAGCAGGGCAGATCAGACTTATTGATTACCGGCAATGTGGATTTGTCAGGCAAAAGAGCGGTAAAAAAATCATCACGGGTGTCGAGTTTCATGCTTCCGTCGAATACTGCAAGCAGCACATCTGCATCACTGATAAGCTGCCGAGCATTCCGGATCCCCATTTGTTCGATGTCGAAAGCCCCGGCATGTACGCCGGCGGTGTCGCTGAGACGAACCGGTAACGAATCAATATACAATTCCTCATGAACGATGTCGCGCGTTGTTCCCGGTGAGGGTGAAACAAGGGCGCGGGGAAAACCGGCAATCGCGTTAAGAAGCGAAGATTTGCCGACATTCGGCTTGCCGGCGATAACCACCTGAAAACCGTCACGCTGATGACGGGCGTTGTGAAACGTAGCGGTAAGATTGCGTACTGTTTCCGCTGATTGACGCAGTCCTGCCAGGAGTGATTTCATATCAGGGTCGGCGGCATCATCGGGAAAATCAATCGAAGCCTCAAGAACGGCGAGAGACTCGATCAGGGATGTGCGTACGGCTGCAAGAAGTTCCGAAAGGGCGCCACCGATATGTCTGGCAGCTGTTTTGAGACCGGCTGCAGTCCGTGATTCAATCAGGTCTATGACGGCTTCAGCCTGGGTCAGGTCCATGCGTCCGTTCAGAAATGCGCGGCGAGTGAATTCACCCGGTTCGGCCGGACGTGCACCGGCAGAACAGATCAATTCAACGACTGTTGCAAGAATGACAGGACTGCCGTGGCAGTATATTTCAACCGCGTCTTCACCGGTGTAGGAAGACGAAGCCCTGAAATAGGAAAGCAGCACTTCGTCGATATCACTGCCGTCTGCGGGGTCGACAATAAAACCGTGATACAGGCGGTGGGTTTCAGGATGCCCGGACGGGAACGATTGGCAACGAAACAAACGCATAATGATACGAAGTGTATCGGCTCCGCTTACCCGTACGATGCCGAGGGCACCCCTGCCGTGAGGTGTCGCGATGGCAGAAATAGTATCGTTGAGCGTCATATCGCGATTTAAATACGTCATTGGACAGTTGTTGTAGTGTGTCACTGCCTCGGCGCGATAATGACCTTTTTCATCGTACCGTCACCCTTGCTCCAGGTTGTCAGCTCACTGTCTTTTTTTAGTGTCATGTGAATAATTCTTCTGTCGCCGGGATTCAGCGGATTCGTCGTTACCGGGCCCTGGCGTTTTTTGGCTTTATCGCTGAGCCGCATTGCAAGGCTGACAAGCGAATCTATATGGCGTGTACGGTATGATTCGGAATCAACCACGATATGAGGTGCATTTCTGCACTTGTTCATGCGAATCCTGTTCATGATATACTGCAATGCTTCGAGTGTCTGGCCGTGTCGGCCGATAAAGATACCGCTACCGTTTACGTTGATATTCATGACGATTTCGCCGTTGCTGTTCTGCATTTCCACTGTCGCTTCGGGATGAATTTTTTCGACAATACCCTCAAGAACGGTTTTGAGTGTCGATACACCGTCGGTGTCGGCACCGGTGCTCGTTTCATGAAGGCGGCGTGCACGTATTTTGGCTTTTTTATCTGAAAAAAACGACAACAGCTTGCCGGGTGCGGTTTCAATAATTTCTATATGAAGACTGTCCTCATCGGCCCGGAGCTTATCGCACGCTATCGCGATCGCTTCTTCGATGGTTTTGGCTTCGATTTCGATTGATTGCATTCTGTTCCTCCTGCATCTTTGTTTTTGCGATTGATGTACAGCTGCTGTGCAATAGAGATAACGTTGTTTACCAGCCAGTACACCACAAGGCCTGATGGAAAATTCAAAAACATGACGGTAAAGACGATCGGCATGAACATCATCATTTTGGCCTGTGTCGGATCCGCGGTCGTAGGGGTCATTTTCTGCTGCAGCAGCATCGAAGCTCCCATAACAATGGGAGCGATATAGGTCGGATCTTTGGCTGAGAGATCGTTGATCCAGAACGGAATAAAAACGGCATGACGCAGCTCGATCGAGTCCATGAGACCGCGATACAGCGCTATGAAGACAGGTATCTGCAGCAGCATCGGCAGACAGCCGCCGAGGGGATTGACCTTGTATTTTTTGTACAGACTCATCTGCTGCCGCGCAAATTCCTCCTTGTTGTTCTGATATTTTTCTTTCAGTTTTGCTATTTCAGGCTGGAGCTTCTGCATGCCTTTCATGGACTCGAAACTCTTATGCGTCAGGGGCCAGAAAATGATTTTTATGATAACGGTCAGCAGAATGATTGCTATTCCGTAGTTGCCGGTAAAACGGTAAAAGAATTTGAGCACGAGGACGAGCGGTTTGGCAATGATATCAAATGAACCGAAATCGACGGTTTTTTCAAGACGTGCACCCTGAGATTTAAGAATATCGATATCTTTGGGACCCAGGAAAAGCGAGCATCGGCATTCGATATGCTCCCCGGGCCGGATCACGGCATTCGGATACACCAGATGATAGGTTACTGTGCGGTCATCGGCCTGTGCAATGGTAATGTTTGCCGGTGAAGGATTTTCCGGAATAACAGCTGAGGTGAAATATTTTTCTTCTATTGCGGTCCATAAAATATCACCCTCGATAACGGTGGCTGCTTCGCATTTTTTCAGCTCTTTTTTTTCGACCTTGTCTTTTAAAAAGTATGAAAAATGACGGGAATTAAGCTGCGCTCCGCCGAAAAAACCACCATTCCCGTTTTCCGGCAGCGGAGCGGCCCATTCAATAACGGCAGTGCCCTCTTTTACATCCCGGCCATTGTTGGTGAAACGCAGCAGCAGGTCTATTTTGTACTGTGATGCTGAAAAAGAAAATATTTTTTCGGATATCAAACCGCTGTCGTCACTTCGGGTAAAGGTAACAGAATCAGAAGAGCCGCTGCTCTCGAGAAAAACGGATTCCCTGCTGCTCTGCCAGTTCGACTGCGATTGTGTTGCAATCCGCGTATCGTAAAAAAACGTACCGAGGGGGAGTGTTTCATACTCCTCTGCAGTGATAAGCTCTTTTGAGGCACCGATGAGCGGGTCCGGCGGAACGCTGCGGTCCAGAAGCGAACGGAAAAACCTGATAATTGCGGGCGGCCTGATTTTTTCATTATAGTCGTGAAGCCTGAAACTTTTAAGCCGGGATGATGAAGAAAATACGGCGGTGTACTTGTTTGTGGTGACTTCAACCTCTCTGCCGGGATATTCATCAACAGCATCCGGCAAAGTGACGGGCTTCGCCGGTTTTTGCAAAGCCGGTTTCTGCGCTTCCCGGCGGGGCTGCTGCGTGACAGAGGACTGCGGATCACCGGCCGGATCCTCCTCAGCTGTTGCCGGTGCCTGCTGCGGAGGTGGAGGAGGCATGAAGTAGGACTGATAAACAATGAGAATGACAAGACAAAGCACTATCGAGAGAATAAACCGTTTTTCATTATCCATAGTATACTTTCTTCCCGTTTGATCGTTTTAGCGATCTATTGATACATACATACCGAATCGATGTGACGGCCGGTACCGTACGATGTTTTTTTTACGACACGGCTTCGACGGCAGGGGCATGGCTGTTATACAGGATCATAACCACCGGGGTGAAACGGATGACATTTGAGGAGGCGCTTGGCCGACAGCAGGACAGCTTTGAAAAAACCGTATTTTTCGAATGCCAGCTGCGCATAGGCGGAGCATGTCGGATTGAACCTGCAGTGCGGTCCGAGCAGCGGCGAGACAAAGTATCGGTACGCCCTTATGGCGATAAGCGCTGTGCTGTTGAGAATTCGTATCTGCATCAATCCAATGTATCCGCTCTACCGGTCCTTGTTCACGGGCACCCTGCGATGCAGTGTATCGCGGGCGGGACACGTCTGCGTAAATAAACAGGTAAGTTCTGAACAAAGCTGACCATACGAAAGACCGGCGGCAGAAGGTTTCGCAGTGATAATGATATCACTCGATGCCGGTATAAGATTTTTATGCTGTCGAAAAAATTCACGCACCCGGCGTTTGACCCCGTTTCTCTGGCATGCATTACCTACCTTTTTGCTGACTGTAATCCCCAGACGTCGCCACGATAACCTGTTTGCCAGCAGTGCTATCATGAAATGCTGCGTTTCGTATCTGATTCCTTTTTTATATACCGCGAGGTATTCAGAACGTTTTCTGACCCGTTCATATCTTTTGAAAGAACAGTCAGACATGCAGCAATCCGATACGGTTAAGCACTGAGCCTTTTTCTGCCTTTTTTTCTGCGTCGTTTGATGACATTTTGTCCGCCCCGTGTGCTCATGCGTTCAAGAAAACCATGCGTTCGCTTTCTTTTTAAATTGCTGGGCTGAAATGTGCGTTTCAATGGGTCCTCCCGTACTTGGTAGTGAAAATGGAAACAGCAGACCTCGGATGCTGTTGCACAGCAGTACGTTTGCTGCCTGCTGGTATATGCGCTTTAATTTGTATGGAGAAATATAAATATAAATTTGTAGAAAATCACAAAATTGAAATAATGTCAAGATAATAGATAATGTATTGGAATACGAGCTTTATTTATAGTACTATATCCAGATATGTTTATAAATAAAATAAACCGTCAGGTGAAGGGCGACAAAAAAAGAAGACGCAGGGACAGTGCGCTTATAATCGTTGTAATTTTTCTTGTCGTAGCTTTGACATCACTGCTCGTCTATGTAACCGGCCTCAAGGGCGAGGCTCTGCTGCCGCAAAACATCCTTGTTTTTTTTCTCACAAACCTTAATGCAATTTTGCTGCTGCTGCTGATTTTTCTGGTAGTACGCAATATCGTAAAACTTTTTTTTGAACGACGAAAAGGAATCCTCGGCTCAAAGCTGCGAACTAAGCTTGTCATAGCATTTGTCGGCCTTTCTCTCATACCGACACTTCTGCTGTTCTGGGTTTCAATAGGCTTCATATCAAACACCATAGAGAACTGGTTCAGCTTCAAAGTTGAGAATTCGCTCGAAGAAGCATTTTCCGTCGTTGAGGTATACTACAAAAACTCGGGAGAGAATGCACTGTACTACGCACGTCAGATAAGCTCGACCATTACCGACAGAAAACTCCTGAACGATATGAATCTTGACGATCTGCACGATTTTGTCAAGGAAAAGCAGGTGGAATACAACCTTGGTGTTGTTGAGGTTTTCTCTTCACAGCTCGAAGAACTGCTGAAAGTCATGAATCCGAACATTCCCGACAATACTTTCATAAGCGCCGAGTCAGCGCTTGTACAGCAGTCGATGGAGGGAAAAGAGGTCATACGCATTCAAACAGCCGGCGACGGTGATATTATTCGAGGTGTGGTTCCGGTACGTTCAAGCTGGAGGCCGAAGGACGTCGTCGGCGTGGTCGTAGTGAATTATTATATACCGAAAAGCCTTGTTTCGAAAATGGATACCATTTCACGGGCGTTTTTGGAATACAAGGAGCTTAAAATCCACAAAAAGCCGATCAAGCGTCTGTATGTCATACTGCTATCGGTTGTTACGCTGCTGATTATATTTTCGGCGACATGGTTTGGCTTTCATCTCTCGAAAGTAATAACGGTGCCCATCAGCTCTCTTGCCAGTGCCACACAGAAAGTGGCACAGGGAAATCTCGATTTTCAGATTGAGTCTGCATCTGATGATGAGATAGGCAGTCTTATCGATTCATTCAACAAAATGATGCGGGATCTCAACGTCAGCAAACAGCAGATCGAACTGAAAACAAAAGATCTTCATGAAACAATCAAAGAGCTTGAACACCGTCGGGCGTATATGGAAATTCTTCTCGATAACGTCGCTGCCGGTGTGCTGTCAATCAATGCGCACGGTATCATCACGGCATGTAACAAGTCGGCGGAGAAGATGATGAACATTACCATGGAGAATGTGCTGCATGCACACTACAATGATGCGCTCGGCGCTCCGTCGCTCCGCCCGCTGGTCGATTTCATACATGAGATCACCGGGGCTAACCTGAGTGCGGTAGAACGGCAGCTTACACTTTCATTTGAGCAGAAGAGCGTCTATTTGTATATACGATCAAACATGCTGCTCGATGTAGAAAAAAACAACCTGGGATTTGTGCTCGTTGCTGAGGACTTAACGCAGCTGCAGCAGGCTCAGAGAGCATTCGC
This sequence comes from uncultured Thermodesulfobacteriota bacterium, assembly GCA_964518865.1. Classification (GTDB taxonomy): domain Bacteria; phylum Desulfobacterota; class WTBG01; order CAIYCZ01; family CAIRTM01; genus JANQGV01. The sequence goes on along the minus strand of CAZFIB010000027.1, from coordinate 35,204 downwards.
CTGGCGGGAGGTTGCCAGAAGAATCGCGCATGAGGTAAAAAATCCTCTGACACCGATAAAACTTTCGGCCCAGCGGCTGAGAAAAAAGTTCCAGCCGCAGATATGTGAAGATGAAAAGGTTTTTGACGAGTGTACGGCAACGATCATTAGTGAAGTGGATCAGCTGAAAGAGCTCGTTAACGAATTTTCTAATTTTGCACGAATGCCTGCAACAGAACCGGTACCGAACGACCTGAACGAGGTACTGCAGGAGACGCTGAAACTGTATAAGGAAGCACATAAAAACATTGTGTTCGATTTCAAGGCCGGAAGCGAAATTCCGCGCATCAGTCTGGACAAGGACCAGATGAAGCGCGCGATGATTAATCTGCTTGACAATGCCGTTGTGTCAATGGACAATTGCGGAAGGATTGAAATAAAGACGTCGTATAACGACGTTCTTGATCTTGTTACCATAGAAATCGCCGATACCGGTCCCGGTGTTCCACCCGAATTGAAGCCTAAGCTGTTCGAACCGTATTTTTCAACGAAACAGGGGGGTACCGGACTCGGCCTTTCGATAGTGAATACGATCATATCCGATCACAGCGGTTATATACGTGTCAGAGACAACATTCCGCAGGGCACCTGCTTTATTATTGAGCTTCCGGTATTCAAAAAGGTAAGCATTTGAAAGGAAACTGAGGTATGAAAACTCCCGTCATCATGCTGGTCGATGATGAAGAATCGATCATTAACTCACTTCGGGGAAGCCTTGAAGATGACGGCTATATCGTATTAACGGCTTCCGACGGTATCAAAGCCGTAGAGATAATACGCTCGCAGCCGGTTGATATTGTCTTCTTAGATATATGGCTTCCGGGTATGGATGGCCTGGAAACACTCAAAGCTGTTAAGGATTTCAATTCTTCCATAGAAGTCATCATGATGACGGGGCACGGCACGGTCAACACCGCTGTCGAAGCAGTAAAGCATGGTGCATTCGATTTTCTGGAAAAACCTTTTTCGCTTGATGCCGTCACCGATAGTGTTAAAAAAATTAAAAAAAAGCAGCAGAAAGAATCCTCGATCAACAAGAGCGATGAAACAACAGCGACGACGGATGCACATCATCTGGTGCTTGAAGGCGAAAGCTCTGCAATAGAACACGTACGGCAGGTTGTCAGTGAATGTGCAGCTGCCGATGAGAATATACTTATAACCGGTGAAAGCGGTACAGGAAAAGAGGATATCGCGCATATTATTCATGATAAATGGAAGAAAACCGTACGGCTGCAGAAAGTCAACTGCGCGTACTGTAATGAAAATGAGCTCGTCACAGCACTGTTTGCCGATACACATGATGAATCCGCTGAGGCACATCCATTCAGTGCACCGGTTGATGCGATGCTGTATCTGCACAGCGTCGATATGCTCTCAGAAAAATTGCAACTGAAAATAGCCGATACGCTGTCCGCGATGAGAAATGCCGAACGAAAAGGGCCGCGTGTGATCGCGACCGCCAGGCATGGAGCGAATGCCGATCAAAAAGGCTCCGGTTTGCTTGAGAACCTGTCAGCCTGTTTTGACCGGACTGTCAATCTGCCGCCGTTGAGGATGCGGCGCAGCGATATACCGCAGCTGCTTGTGCGATATCTTAAGTATTTCACCGATGAATACGGCTTCAGACTGAAAAAAATCGAAGATGATGCCGTTGAAATTCTTATAAATTACGACTGGCCCGGCAATGTCATGGAGCTCAAAAATCTTGTTGAAAAACTGATCGTATCCGTGCCGACGCTTTCGATTGCTTCACACGATATACCTGCTTCAATGCGCGATGAGTTGAATTTCAATATCGGCCGCATGTATGAGCGTTACGGATCGATGGATGAGGCTGAAGATGCATGGCGTAAAAACTATATTCTGTATCATTTGAGGAAGCATAACCGCAATATAAGGCAAACAGCACGCAAGCTGAATATCCGTGAAAAAAGTCTGAAGCGCTATATCAAAGACTACAATATCATTCTGACCGGCAACCAGGACGCGTCGAAGATGCTGCAGAGAACCTTGAAGCGCAGCATGGTGCTCAGCGGTCGCGGACTGCACTCAGGTGATAAGGCGGGACTTATTTTAACGCCCATGCCGCCCAACACCGGAATAATTTTCGGAAACATTTCAACCGGCGAAACAATACCTGCCCGCATCGAATATGTTGTTTCAACCGATTATGCAACCTGTCTGCAGAACGCAAACGCAGTTGCCAGAACGACAGAGCATTTACTTGCCGCCCTTCATGCATATCGTATTACAAATCTTATGATCAAGCTCAACAACGAAGTTCCTATCATGGACGGTTCGTCATCGGATTTTTGCCAGATCATAGAGGATGCCGGCATCGATGAACAGGATGAGACGATCGATGAAATCGTGATCGACAAAGACTATATGCTCGGTGAGGTGTCGCGGAGGAATAAATATATTACGGTGGAACCTTCTGATGTTTTTTCAATACATTACATGCTGCATTATCCGAAACCGGTCGGTCGCCAGGAGTATTCTTTTGTGCTGAACGATGTTGAAGATTTCAAGCGTGAAATCGCACCGGCCCGAACATTCGGCTTTTTACGTGATATCGAGGCCCTGACCAAGAAGGGGCTTGCCGACGGCGGACGACTGAATAATTTCATTCTTATCGACGATGAAAAAATCGTCAATACCGACCTCAGGTTCCCGGATGAGTTTGTCAGACATAAGATACTCGATATGATGGGTGATCTGTATCTGCTGGGACGTCCGATTCGTGCCAAAATAACCGCAAATATGACCGGGCACAGTGAGAATACCGAACTTGTGCGATTGCTGCAAGATACCAGCCTTTTTTCTCCAGTATGCTCCGTATAGAAATTTTACAACGGTATGAAACGATTCGGCATCGGTAGTGCCGTTGCCATGAAAGGGTGTGAAGGATGGATGCCAGAGAGCATACGTCGACACAAACACTGCAACAGCAGTTCGACGAATCACCGACACGGCTCTATCTTCTCAGGCACGGTGAACTGGTAACCTCGAAAAAATGGATTTATGTCGGCCATATGGATGTAGAGCTGAATGAGGCCGGGGCTGCGCAGGTTGGCCGGGCAGCGGCTCGCTTTGAACATATAAAGGTCGACGGACTGTATTCAAGTGATTTGATCAGAACAAAAGAATCTGCTGCAATTATCGGAGGTGTAATCAAGCGCAGTGTAACGGCATCACCGGAGTTGCGTGAAATTAATCTCGGCCGGTGGGAGGGGCTTACGCTCAGCGAGATACGTGATAGATTCGAACATGAATTTTCCATGCGATCAATGGATCTTGCAGAGTATCGAATAGAGGGTGGTGAAAGTTTTCGGGATGTGTACGAGCGTGTGATGCCGTTTCTTTCAAAGTGTCTTTCGCTGCACAAAGGCGGCACGGTGTTAATGGTTGCGCACGGGGGGGTTAACAGAGTTATCATTTGTGATGCACTCGGGTTGCCCCTCGATAACTGTGTGAGAATCGATCAAAATTATGCCTGCATAAATATAATCGATTATTATTCAGCAACACCTGTTGTCAGGCTGCTCAATTCGACTGAACATCTCGCCGTACCGGCATATGATTGCGATGACTGAGGAAATGCATTCGAGCCTATAGAGTGCCGGTACTGTATCAGCTGTGACCGCACTGTTTGTAATCGCTATGGATATTCTACAATCAACATTCGACAGCGAACGTTTTTTCAGTACGTTGGCAAATTCACACCGGCAGATTCTATGTCTGGATTATGACGGCACGCTCGCACCGTTTCGCGAAAAGCGCTATGAAGCGGAACCATATGACGGGGTTGTGGATAGTGTTGATGCAATAATGACCGTGAATACCTGCCGGGTCGTTATCATAAGCGGACGGTGGTCGAAAGATCTTTTCAAACTGCTGCAGCTCAAACAAAAGCCTGAAGCATGGTGCTCGCACGGATGGGAGCATGTACGGCCCGACGGAACGGTTCGCGTACACAGGGTTCCTGAAAAAGCTCTCGCTGCGCTTGCATCGATGGAGGACTGGCTGCGTGAGGAGGGCTACGATGGGTACTGCGAGCCGAAACCAGCCTGCCTTGCAATCCACTGGAGAGGCTTGCCGCATAACCGTATGCTGGAAATGAAGGAGGGGCTTCAGGCGCATTTTTACAGTGAGCAGTACGATCACGATCTGGAGCTTGCCTCATTCGATGGTGGTCTTGAGCTGCGGGTGCCGGGAAGAACAAAAGGCAATGCGGTCAATGATGTCATGCTCAGCGAACCGGAGGATGCAGTTGCAGCCTATCTCGGCGATGATCTGACAGATGAGGACGCATTTACGGCACTTGCGGGCAGGGGGCTTCGCGTGCTCGTGCGGGCACAGCCACGATCTACATCAGCCGATATCAGGCTGCATCCCCCGGATGAACTCCTGAATTTTCTTCAACGGTGGAACCTCTGCTGCAGGACCGCAGCAGGGAAGTAACTTTTCCTCAAATCGTTTCGATTAGTATGCGGCAAAATGTTTCCTGTGCGGCCTACGCAGTGAAATCGATCAGAAGACCGTCAAGCGTTTCAATATTTTTCACAAGGGATGCGAATTCGCGGTGCGTAATGTTTTTTTTCAGGGTTTTCTGTATGCTGCCGCGGGGATCGAGCATAACAATATCGATATAAATCTCAGATCCGTCTCGATACACACAGAAGCGATATGGCGACTTTTTTTTCTTGAGGACAGCATGCACCCGCTCGGCTGCATGAGCAATTTCATCAAAATGGTCTGATGCTTCTGAATCGGTAGTCTGATTTTTCTTTTTTTTCTTCTTTTTCCTTCGTTTTTGTCCGCGGAAGTCTTCAGTAGTGTCAATTTTTTCAACGTGAATATCAAAATCGTCAGCATTCATAGTTTAATCACTTTTTTGTTATTCAGCGGTACAGTAGATACCTCATTATATAGCTGAATACTATATAGTATCATAGAATAAAATATTCAAATCACTGAATAATTATTTGAATATAAATAAAAATTTAGAATTAAAATGATATTTATTAAATTAATTATTGACTTTCTGTATAAGGATTATATAATTAATTAGTATGCTAATTATGTTGTCTGAAAGATACCTCTGCGTGAATACATGACAGTAAATAGATAGTATCCTTGACAGTGAGGCATCATTTTCGACTCTTTGATCCCCGGCACGGTAATCGCGGCTTACCTATGGTTACAATACTCAGGATATGACGGCACGGAAAGCCTCACTGGGGATCGATGAACATTGGATTCTGATCTGATACATACCGCCAATATGAAAGGAGAATGGAGCACATGAAGAATGAAAAAAAAGATACCGTAATAATGACGGTCGATGAAGTTGCTGATTATTTGAAACTGTCCAAAATCACTGTATATAAATTAACGCAGAAGGGAGAGATTCCAGGCTTTCGAATCGGCAGTTCCTGGAGATACAATAAAGAGACAATCGACGAAATAGCACGCGTGGGAACGCGGAAAATCGCATAAGTAATTTACAGCAGCATCGGCTGTCGACATTACAGATAGCAGCAAGCCTCCGTCCGGTGCGGAGGTTTTTTTATTAAAAATATATTGCCTAATTAGTTAATAAAAGATAAAATTATAGTTTTGTATGCTGATAACATTGTAATATAATATTTTCAGAAAGGTTCGTGGAGGAACACTATGGGAAAAATAAGCCGTCAGCAGTCTGCAAAGCGAAAAAGAAGAAAGAGAAAGGTTAAAAGAATAGGGCGCGGTAAGAGACGATAGGATGCCAGGTGCAGGGTACCGGCAAAAATCTTCTGCTTCATGCATGTTGTGCACCTTGTGCCGCTGCAGTACTTGAGAAGCTTTCTCAGCACTTCAGTGTAACTTGTCTATTTTACAATCCAAATATTCATCCTGAAGAAGAACACACGAAACGCGTTCAGGAAATGCGCAGGCTCTGCAGTATCGTAAATGTGCGTCTTATAGAGCCTGAGTATGAACCGGAGAAGTGGTGCAAACGAACTGCCGCCCTGGACAAGGAACCTGAAGGCGGAAAACGATGCAGCATTTGTTTTGAAATGCGTCTTGAGGAAGCAGCCCGTAGTGCCAGAGCGTACGGCATAGCTGCTTTTACCTCGACGCTGACTATCAGCCCGCACAAGAACGCCTCAGTAATTCATGAAATCGGCTGGAATGTCGCATCGATGACCGGTATTGAATTTTTACCCTATGATTTTAAAAAGAATGATGGTTTCAGGAGAAGCTGTGAACTCAGCAAATTGTACGGACTGTATCGTCAGAATTATTGCGGATGCAGATACAGCAGCAGGCAGGAATCACGTATATGAACAATGGAAAAAATGCAAAGAAAGCTTTTGATTTTTTACCTATTGCAGAACGACAGCCAAAACCGCGCAGCAGCGGGCTGACCATGATTCTCGACAGGGGAATCGGCTATTACGCAGCCTGCGATATGATGCAGTCCTCAGAGTATATCGACATCATTAAACTCGGCTGGGCGACCCCGCGTCTTATGAAGGATACAGATCTGCTCAGGAAAGTAGAACTGTATAAAGAGCATGACATTCTGGTGGGAAACGGTGGGACATTGCTTGAAATCGCCTTCAAACAGAAGAGAATTGATGACTTTTTCAGATGCTGTTCATCGATTTCTCTGGATCTGATAGAGGTTTCCAACGGGATATTCGACGTATCCGTTGCACAAAAAGCGGAAATAATCTGCAGGGCGCGAGAGAAAGGATTTAACGTCATTTCGGAAGTCGGCAAAAAGGATCCTCTTCAGGACTGCAGACTTTCCATGCAGGACAGAATAGAAGAAGCGCAAAGCGATATTGGTTCCGGTGCCCGGTATGTGATTATAGAAGCCCGGGAGAGTGGGAAAAATCTCGGTGTCTATGACGACAGAGGCGGTTTGAAGCAGGAGATGGCAGTGGAGCTTGCAGACAGTATCGGAACCGATAAAATCATGTTCGAAGCTCCAGAGAAGAATCAGCAGGCAGGCCTTATTATGATTTTCGGTCCCGACGTCAATCTCGGGAACATTGGAACCGATGATGTCATTCCACTTGAAACCCTCAGGAGAGGAATCAGGGGTGATACGTGCGGGAAAGTGTAACATTCTGTGCGGACCGAATGCGGTCGCCAGTGCGCGGGACGATGAGTCGATTGTTGTTATCGACAATCTGCGTGCAACCAGCCTTATCGTAACAGCATGCGCCATCGGCGTCGAAACCGTGCATCCGGTCGTACACGAGGAGGATGCGTTCTGCCTGCGTGAACAGGGTGCGGTCATTGCCGGGGAATGCGATGGGAGAAAACTGCCGGGCTTTGACATCGGCAACTCACCGGTTGAGCTCCTGCAGCGATATAACGAACAGCCGTTCACAATGCTTGCCCTCAAAACGACTAATTTTGTTCCTTTGATCGTACAACTGAGGCGGGCGGTTATATGTTCAACGCTTAACATAACCGCAGTAGCCCGCTTTCTGATGAACGAGTCCCTAACAATTTTTGCCGCTTGCAGTTCGCGCGGAGCATCCGAAGATTTCGGAACAGCACTGGCGCTTGCCGCACTTTTTAACGGAGACGGCATACCGGTGCGCTCGGTATCGACCTTTACGGCCGAGTCATTTTCAGCACGTCATCTGCAGTCGATCGGATACCGGGATGATGTCGATTTTATACTTTCCGTAGATCGTTATGATGCCGTACCTTTGTACGACAACGGAATCATACAGTGTTGCGGAGCGATACGTGAAACGAGCGGATAAGGACCTTATCGGAATCATTGAGCATGCCGGCGTCGATATTGTGCTCAGCCTTCCCTGCAATATGCTGTCGGGGATATTGCAGGGACTATCAGAAAGCAGCATACGTCATATTCCTGTCTGCAGGGAAGAGGAAGGTGTCGGCATCGCGGCCGGAGCCGCGCTAGCAGGGAATAAACCGCTGCTGCTCATGCAGAATTCAGGCTTCGGTAACTGCATGAATGCGCTCCTGTCGCTTACCCGCGTATATGCGTTACCCCTGTTTATCATGATGAGCCATCGCGGAGGGCCGACTGAAACGATAGCTGCTCAGATACCCATGGGGAAGGCGGTTCCACGCGTGCTTGCTGCGATAGAGATAGAATGCCGGCTGGTTGCCTGTCCGGAAGACACGGTACATCTGCAAAAATTTATTGCAGATACATATGAAGAGAATACGATTCGTTCAGCACTTCTTGCACGCGAGTTCTGGCATGAAACGAGTTGATATACTGCGTCAGGTTGCGCTGCGTGACGGGCTTACCGTCGTGAACCTCGGGTTTCCCGCTCGTGAGCTTTACAGCGTGTGTGACAGACCTGATAATTTCTATATGCTCGGCTCGATGGGCATGGCATCATCCATAGGCCTGGGGCTTGCGCTCAGCCAGCCGAACCGCGTCTATGTTATCGACGGTGATGGTTCGATTCTTATGAACACCGGATCTCTGGTAACGATTGCTCATCATGCGCCGGATAATCTCTGCGTTGTTATCGTCAACAACAGGTGTTACGGCAGTACCGGAAATCAGGCGACATATACTGCAGGTCGCGTCGACCTGAGAATGCTGGCTGACGCTGCCGGTAATAAGGACGTCTTGCAGGCATACTCAGAGAAGTCGCTCCGGGAAGCACTGGACAGAGTTTCCGGGCGGTCCGGCATTATTGTTGCCGATGCTGAGCCCGGCAATGCTGATGTGCCGGTGATAGATATTGAGCCGCTGCATATTAAAAAAAGATTCATGACCGCCCTTGCAGCAACCCGCAGCAGAAACCATTCACCGGATCATCATAGCAGCGGGAAGCTGCAATGAGCGTCCTGTTCGGTCCGGTCCCCTCACGAAGGCTCGGTTTTTCACTGGGCGTTGATATCGTTCCGCTCAAAACCTGTACGCTGGACTGTCTTTACTGTCAGGTCGCCGGCACTACAGATAAAACAATAACCAGGTCCGTTTATGTAAACGCTGAGGAAGTGGTTGAGAAGCTGCGGGCATTTCCGTTCAACGAGCACGAGATAGATTATATAACATTTTCAGGTTCCGGCGAGCCGACACTGAATGCACAGATCGGTACAATGATTGCAAAAATAAAGGATATTTGCAGTATTCCCGTTGCGGTTCTTACCAATGGAACACTTATGTATATGCCGGATGTGCGTGAAGACCTCATGCATGCCGACCTTGTTGTGCCGTCGCTCGATACGGTCAGCAGCGATGTTTTTAAAATATTGAACAGGCCACATGCAGACTTGACTGTCGAGCACATTATAGAAGGGCTTTCTTTATTCGCGGCAGAGTTCACGGGCAGTCTGTGGATAGAAGTCATGATCGTAAAAGATGTGAACGACTCTCAGATCGAACTGGAAGGGATCGCGGACATCCTGCGTAAATTAAAGCCGGAAAAAATTCAGATAAATTCGGTATCGAGACCGTCGGCTGCGGGTTATGCCGAAAAAGCAGATGCACACGTGCTTGAACGCGCCAGGCACCTGTTCGGTGATACTGCGGAAATTATTATGCCGTTTAGAAAAGAAGGATTTGATAAGCTGGTTGACGGCTTAGATGAAGATATCGTCATGATGCTGAGAAGACGCCCGTGTTCTCTGGAAGATATTGCACGGGCTCTCGGTGCACAGAGACCGCTTGTTCAGAAAATCGTGAACCGGCTTGTGGACGACGGTCTTGTATCATCGACCGAACATAACGGATCGATATATTATTCCTGCCGGCGGTAATACAGTATTGTTACGGCAAATAGAAAAGCGGATTGCGCGGCTGGTTGTAGCGGCGGATCTGGAAATGCAGATACGGCTTGCCGCCTTCCATAGCTGTTGAAGCGGCATATGCTATGGTAGAGCCCTGCTGTACCGTGGTGCCGGCTGGGACAAGACTTCTGCTGATATTTGCGTATACGGTTGCATAACTGTTACGGTGCTGAAGAATAATTGTTGGACCGTATCCCTCAAGATAATCCGAAAATACAACCCTGCCCGTTTGTGCGGCAACGATGCCTGCACCCTTTTTGACCTGAATATTGATACCGTCATGCTTCATGCCTTTTATAATACCGAACGATTTGATGATTGCACCTCGTACCGGCCACGTAAATGTAAGCGATGGTTTGGAATAGGTCTTTTTCGGCGCTGATGAACGTTCCGACGGGCGTTTTTTTACAGTGGGTGCCACGTAGAGGACGCGTTCGGCACCGGGTATGAATATTCTGTCGCCGGCCCGTATGGATGATGTGTTCTTGATATTGTTGAGCTCGGCGACCTCTCGGACACCGACATTGTAGGTTTTGCAGATACTCCACAGCGTCTGGTTTTTTTTCACCGTATGGTATATGCCGTCGATTTTTCTGTGCGGTGAGCGCATTTTCGTCAATCCGCTGCAGGACTGCATGACGAGTGCGCAGCACAGGACGGCAGCACAGGCTGAAGAATAGGCAATGACGGAGCTGTTCGGTTTCAATCTGACGAAAGGGTAAATGGATTATTAAAGTTTCATATGTTCGAAAAAGCCGACAACACCATGATTTGTCAGATCGACGGACAGTGGCGTTATGGAAATATACTTTTCAGAAACCGCATGTGCATCAGTGCCGGGAATGCTGTGAAAGCCGACGTCAGTCCCTCCGATCGTATAAAACAGAGTACCGTCAGGGCCGGTAGATACGGTAACGCTGCTGTCGTAAATGCATTTTCCCTGCCTGGTGATTCTGTATCGCTCGATATCGCGACCGCGAGTGTCGGGGACATTAACATTCAAAAACGTTCCATCGGGAAGGCTGCGCTCGATACAGTATGCAGCAAGGCGGGCGGTAAAAGCGGCAGCAGGCTGGAACCTGCAGCCCGTCCTGCAGTCAAGTGAAACGGCTATTGACGGTATGCCGCGGATAGCAGCCTCGAATGCACCGGCGACTGTGCCGGAGTATGATATGTCATCTCCCATATTGGGACCGATATTGATGCCCGAAACAACCAGTGAAGGCATGCAGGGTAGAATTCTGTTGAGAGCGATATTGGTGCAATCGGACGGGGTTCCCTCAAGAGCATACTGCCTGGATCCATGCTCCGAAACCTTAAGCGGTCGGTGTATGCTGATAGCACGCCCCATGGCACTTTGCGGATGCGCAGGCGCAACGGTCCACAGATCACCCAGCGGGCACAGGCTCGATTGAAGGGCCTTCAGTCCCTCGGAATCAATGCCGTCGTCATTTGTAAGCAGTATAATCATTACGGTGCAGCAGTAAAAAGGATACGATTGATGGGGATTATACACACAACGAACTTTTTTCTTTGATGTATTGATTATACATGCATAGGAAGCAGGTGCAAAAGATAATTTTGCATGGCATTTCGTGATCGCTCAGCATACGGTAAGCACCATCCGGAGATAGCATGATGTATTGACAATTGGCAGCCATTACCCTATACTCCCCTGACTTCCCGGATACGCAACAGAAACAGAACCATGGGAGATACCGGTGCTGAAAGTAATATTTTACCTGACACTGATAACACTCATTCCTGCACTTGAGCTGCGGGCGTCAATACCTGTAGGGATATTTACCATGAAGGACCAGGTTTCATGGCCGGTTGTTATGGTGATATGCCTTACTGCGAACATTCTGCTGGGATGGATAGTTTTCTGGCTGCTCGGACCGGTATTTACGTTTATCAGAAAGTGGCAGTGGTTTGATGCTGTCATATGGCCGCTGCTGGCACGCACGCAGCACAAAATTCATCCATACGTTGAAAAATACGGAGAGATAGGCGTGGCCGTTTTCATCGGCATACCACTGCCGGGTTCCGGCGTGTACACAGGGGCATTCGGTTCCTATCTTCTCGGCCTGGATAAGCGAAAATTCGCTATCGCCAATGTCATCGGAGTGTGCATTGCTGCGGCGGCTGTTACGGCACTGTGCCTGCTGATATCCTTCGGAGTAGTCGGCGAAGACAGTTTAATGGCGCAATTGTTTATAAAGCGGCATTGATAAAAAAAGCCCGTTTCAGTACTATGAAACGGGCTTTTTGAGTGGTACGACTGCGTCAGATGAGAGGCGCGATGACAAGCGCAACAACCGACATGAGCTTAATGAGAATATTGAGCGAGGGACCGGAGGTATCCTTGAAAGGATCGCCGACCGTATCGCCGATTACTGCGGCCTTGTGCGCTTCGGATCCCTTGCCGCCCTTGTTGCCTTCTTCAATCCATTTTTTTGCATTGTCCCAGGCACCGCCGGCATTTGCCTGAAATATGGCTAGCAGAACCCCGGAGACAGTAGCACCGGCCAGCAATCCACCGAGCGCTTCAGGACTGATAAAGCCGAAAACGACCGGAACAATGATTGCCATAAGACTCGGAGCGACCATTTTGCGCAGCGCGGCCGCTGTCGAGATATCGACACATTTGGCGTATTCGGCCTTTGCTTTTCCTTCGAGAAGACCGGGTATTTCGCGGAACTGACGGCGTACTTCCTGTATCATATCCTTTGCCGCAGTACCGACAGCCTTCATCGACATGGCAGAGAACAGAAACGGCAGCATACCGCCGATAAACAGGCCGGCCATAATGGTGGGTTTTGTCACATCAAGCACATCGACGCCGGCCTGGGTCCTGAATGCCGAAAACAGGGCAAGAGCAGTAAGGGCGGCCGATCCGATGGCAAAGCCCTTGCCGATTGCAGCGGTAGTGTTGCCCACGGCATCGAGGTTGTCGGTTTTTTCCCTGACTTCCGGCGGGAGTTCAGCCATCTCGGCGAGGCCGCCGGCGTTATCGGCAATGGGCCCATAGGCATCAACAGCCAGCTGGATGCCGGTAGTAGAGAGCATGCCGAGGGCGGCGATGGCGATGCCGTACAGTCCGGCGAAGTAATGCGATGTCAGAATGGCTCCGGCGATCCAGATTGTTGTAAGGCAGGTTGACGTCATGCCGGTTGCAATACCTGCAATAATATTCGTCGCCGGTCCTGTCTCTGATTCTTCCGCTATATTGTGTGCGGGGCTGCGGTCCTTGGATGTATAATATTCGGAGGTGACTCCGACGAGAACACCTGCTATAAGGCCGAAAATAGTCGCCATAAAGATATCGGTACCTGAAATACCTTCAATGCCGGCAATGGTTATTTCTCTGGGAATAAAGTATGAGCATACAAAAAAAGTGACGACAAGCATAATACCGGCAGCCCCGAACGTTCCCATATTGAGTGCTGCCTGAGGATTGCCACCCTCCTTGACGCGGACAAAAAAGGTTCCGACAATAGATACGATAATTCCGGCACCGGCGATGATGAGCGGCAGAATGACTGCATTGTAGGATGCATCCTTCATTCCGATTGCGGTTGCCCCGAGAACCATGGCGCCGACGATTGAACCGACATAGGACTCAAAAAGGTCGGCTCCCATACCTGCGACATCACCGACATTGTCGCCGACATTGTCGGCAATCGTAGCGGGATTGCGCGGATCGTCTTCGGGTATACCGGCCTCGACCTTGCCGACAAGATCAGCACCGACATCGGCGGCCTTTGTATAAATACCGCCTCCTACACGGGCAAAAAGAGCGATCGACGATGCTCCGAGTGAAAAACCGCTGATTACCGTAATGACGTTGGAAAAATTGTCTGATGCATCACCGAGGAGGCCCAGATTTCTGTAGATAACAAGCAGAATGCCCAGACCAATAACGGCAAGGCCGACGACACAGAACCCCATGACGGTTCCACCGGAGAAAGCGACTTTCAGTGCGTCGTTCAGGCTGGTGCGGGCTGCATTTGTTGTGCGGGCGTTCGCAGCGGTCGCTATTTTCATACCGAAAAAACCGGACAGCCCAGAGCAGAATGCGCCGATGACGAATGAAAGCGCAATAAGCGGGCTGCGATAGGTGTCGGGCGTGCTCGACCAGTTTGCGATTGCAAGCAGCACGGCAACACATACAACAAAGATTGCAAGAATCTTGTATTCACGGTACAAAAACGCCATTGCACCCTCGCGGACATAACCGCAAATCTCTTTCATTCGGTCGGTACCCATGTCCTGTTTGTTGACCCAGTTAGCCTTGCTGAACGCAAACACCAGGGCTATAACTCCGAATGCCGGAATCAGATACGTAAGATTTTCCATCATCAACCTCCCTAGAAATAAAGTACTGTGTCAAGAATCTGTTTGTATGTCCGGGGCTTCGTTCTGCGAACAGTGATAGCGGTTCATGGCAGCCTGAGGCCCTTGCTCCAGTAATATGTTGATGCAATTGTGTATGGAATGAAGCATAGCGTGCAATGATTTTTGCTGGTCAAGGCTGAATTTCCGAAGAACAAAATCAGCAGGATCAACCGGATCCGGCGGCTTTCCGATACCGGCACGTATGCGCAGAAAACCGTCGCTTTTGAGATGCTCCTTGATTGAGGCAACACCGCGATGACCGGCACTGCCGCCACGGGTTTTCACCCTGATACTGCCGAAAGGAATATCCATATCGTCGTGGATTACGATGATATCATCACAGTCGATATCATAATACTTTCGGGCAGCTTGTACAGCTTCGCCGCTGCGGTTCATATACGTAAGCGGCTTTATGAAAAAAAGTTTAGTAGTATGATAGATGCCTGAACCGCAAGCGGATTGAAACATTTTTTGACTGACGATAATACCGAATTCCTGAGCAGTAAAATCAACTGCCTTGAATCCGATGTTATGACGGGTGCCAGCATACTGCGTGCCCGGATTGCCCAAGCCGACTATCATTTTCACGAGCGTAATGTACTGTAGTAATACTTGCTTAGTGCAGCCTAGAATATTTATCCAATCTTGACAAACAAAAAAAAATATCTGAAACGATTACCGCTTATCAACCATCCTTACGATATAGTGCAGCACGCCGCGAAAGCGTCCGACACAACGCTGTCGGATCGGCAGGTACTTCAGGCCTGCTCTTCGGGTTCTTTTTCAGCTTCTGCATCAGCTGCAGCCTCCGCTTCCTCCTGCTCTTCATCCTTATGAACACTCGGAGCGAGGATGTTGACAATGGCGGCCTGCTGATCAGTGAGAACCTGCACACTATCAGGCACTTGAAGCTCACTGACATGAATCGCGTCGCCGATATTCATTGAAGAAACATCGATATCGAAATGAGGCGGTATGTTTGCAGGAAGGCTTTTTACTTCAACCTCTCGCAGAATCTGGCGCAGGATGCCGCCGAGTTTTACACCTACAGGTTTTCCGTGCAAGCGTATATGAACAGGCGCAACGATTTTTTCGTCCATGCGAACAGCAAAAAAGTCAATGTGTTCGACTTCTTCAGAAATCGGATGCCGCTGAATATCCTTGACGATTACCATGGTATCTTTCATATCGGCCTTGTTATCGACAACCAGCTTACACAGACGGTAATCCTCTACAATTTCACTTCCCGGGCGAAACAGCTTATTCGTAGCAAGGGCATTCAATGAAAGGTTTGTAGAAGCAAAGTTATGGCCGTACACGACCGCAGGTATAAAACCGTCTTGCTTTAATTTTTTAATGTTTTTTTTACCGGTGTGTTCACGATATTTCGCGTGTATTGTCATTGACTCGTTCATGCAAAGCTCCTTGATAATTTTTAAAAGAAAACGAATTCCGGATGCAATTTAAATAAAGAGTGAGCTGACGGAATCATTTTTATGGATTCTATGTATCGCTTCTGAAAAAAGCTCGGCAATCGACAGCATATGTATTTTCGGGCAGACCGTACCCTTTTCGTGCGACGGAATGGTGTTGGTCACTACAAGTTCCTCAAGACACGAACTGTTGATTTTTTCAATTGCGGCCCCTGACAGCACCGGGTGCGTACAGCAGGCTGAAACCGATTTTGCACCCCGGTCGGAAATTGCATTCGCTGCGCTGGTGAGTGTTCCTGCGGTATCGACCATATCGTCCAGAATAAGGGCGTGCTTGCCGTTGATATCGCCGATAATATGCATAACCTCCGATTCGTTCGGGCGAAGCCGCCGTTTGTCGATTATAGCAAGCGATGCGCCGAGCTTTTGTGCATACGCCCGGGCACGCTCAACACCGCCTGCATCGGGAGAAACAATCACAAGATCGTCATTTTGATATTTTTGTTTGACGTATTTGATAATAACCGGCGCTGCAAAAAGATTGTCCACAGGTATATTGAAAAAGCCCTGTATCTGTCCCGCATGCAGGTCCATGGTGAGAACCCTGTTGGCGCCGGCTGTTGTAAAAAGATCGGCGATCAGCTTTGCACTGATAGGTGCGCGGGGTGAAACCTTTCTGTCCTGCCGGGCATAGCCGTAATACGGAATCGTTGCAGTAATGCGCTCTGCGGAAGCACGTTTGAACGCGTCTATCATGATAAGCATTTCCATGAGATGATCGTTTCCCGGCGTGCAGATCGACTGGACCAGAAAGACATCCATCCCACGAACGTTTTCCTGAATTTCAAGCTGGATTTCTCCGTCACTGAAGCGGGAAACACTGGCCTTGCCAAGCGGAATATTACAGAACGAAGCAATTTCCTGAGCAAGCCATATGTTCGAATTGCCGGAAAAAACCTTAAGGCCGTTCACCTATGAAACCTCCCGTTATGGATTTCATGTGCCGATATGTAAAACACAAACCGGTACGAATAATCAGTAGAGGCAGTGGAATGTATCAGAGACTTTGAACTATAAAAGAATCAAAACGTGATATGCTGTTCTTCGTGTTCAGCACGTTATCGCAGGATTCTTTTGAATCGAATACCCCGAAAACCGATGAACCGCTTCCGCTCAAAAGCGCGCCGCATGCACCTGCTTGTACCAGGTCATTCTTGATAGCAGCAATCTCAGGTTTTGAAGGCATAACAACCTGTTCAAAGTCATTATACAGTATGCTGCATGCATCCTGCACATCATTAATAGAATGAATTAGATTAATATCTTTTTTGTTTTTTGTCAATAAATTATGTCTGCTGAAGGTCTGATATGCCCAGGCGGTTGAAATTGAGAAGTCAGGTATGACGATAAGAAACCACAGTGTTGCATTAAGGCGAACCGGTCGCAGCTGCTCGCCTATTCCGGTAGCATATGCTGTAGAAAAGTCGCGTATGAAAAACGGAACGTCGGCACCGAGCTTTACACCGGCCTCGAGTAGTTCTTCGGAGGTAAGTCCGAGGTCAAGAATGTCATTAATGCACAGCAGACAGGCAGCGGCGTCTGAACTGCCGCCGCCGAGGCCGCCACCGGAAGGTATTTTTTTTATAATATCGACACTGATGCCTTGAGAAAAACCGCACTTTTTTTTGAGAAGTGCAGCCGCTTTATGGGCCAGGTTCGTGCTGTCGTCGGGTATTTTGGGGTCGCTTGTCGTTACTCGAATGATATCATCGTCGATAACGCGAACTGATATTTCGTCAAAAAGAGTCACTTTTTGAAAAACAGTGCTCAATTCATGGTATCCATCGGCCCTTTTGCCGGTTATGCTCAGATGCAGATTGATTTTTGCCGGTGCCGATACCGATTTTGAGATCACTTTTCTTCCTGCTTCTCAGGCTGATCTTCTTTTTTGCACTCTTCGACATATCGTATCCGGAGGTCGTATAAAAGATTTTCAAGAAGAGAGGCCTCGTCATTTGAAAGATTGCCTTTCGTTTTATCCTGGAGAAGCCCGAGAATGTCGATCGTTTGCTTAGCCAGAGGAAGATTGCGCTGTTTTTTCTGGGAGACGGGATCGGGGATCGATCCGAAGTGAAACAACGCCGATGAACTCAGCGACAAAACGAATGACGAAAAATTAACCTCCGGTAGCGGGGGAGGCGTCTTCTCTTCCTGTGCTGCTGTTGCAGTATCGGAATCTTGGGTGTCCTCGGAAGCAGATGATACCGGCTCGTCATTGCTGTCGCGGACATCGCCGTCCGGAGAAAAGTGGCGCTTGTCTCGAATTTTGAAACCCTCTCCCTTGATGTTGTCGCTCATGCCTGATCCCTTTCATGATTAGTTATAGGCTGATAGAGGCTGATTTTTTAAATGAGTATATCGGAAATCCATAATCACTTGGTTTGTGATGCAAGCCATGTCCAGTAAATACGCTGAATAACGGTAATGTGTGTCAGAACAGCCATGATCCACAAAATCGGAACCATAATATTGAACAGGCACCCGAGTAGTATGAGAATAATGCGTTCCGGGCGTTCCAGAAACCCTTTATTGCACTTGTGGATAAAGGTTTCTGCACGTGCCCTGGCATAAGGAACAAGAGCTATGCCGATCACTGTTACGGTGCTGAGCGTAACCATAACAGTATTGTTGCGCTGAGCGAAATAAATAATCAGTGCACCCATGATGGACAGATCGGAATAACGATCGACCACGCAATCGATGAATCCACCGAATGCGGACGTTTTTTTGTGCATACGCGCAGCTGCACCGTCAAGCATATCACACAGGCCGGCGATCATAATAAAAACCGCAGCTGTTTTCCAGCGATCCGTAATGATGTACCCTGCGGAAGTAAAACTGAAGACAAGGCCGGCGAGTGTCAGACAGGTGGGATGTATTTTCGATAAAAAACAGAATTTGATTACCGCTGCAAGCGGTTTGTCAAGTGTATGGCCCAGCCTCTCACTGATCATATCGCTCTCGGGTGCTGATGCCCGCCACCTGCTGTATGCGGGAGCATCATGAAAAAACATACCAGTCAGTACGAAATAAGCTTTAAACTACGCTATAAGATCGCGTCATACGCAGGTTAGCGGTCTTGTATGAAAAAAAAGGAAAGGTGCAGTACCTTTCCCTTTTATTTGCAGTCATGCAGCATTGTCAAGTAAAAAAATGTTTGTTATTTATCCGTCTCCTCGAACTCCGCATCGACCACATTTTCCTGCTGCGGAGGCTTGGTATCGTTACCGGCCTGCTGGCCGGCATCTGCATCTCCGCCGGGCTGGCCGGAAGTGCTGGCCTGCTGGTACATGGCCTCGGCCAGCTTGTGAGAAGCTGTGTTCAGTTTTTCCATCTTTGCCTTGATATCGTCTGCAGAGCCGTTATCAATTGCTTCCTTCGTTTCTTTTATTGCGTCATCCACCGCTTTGACGTCATCTTCGCTCAATTTATCCCTGTTTTCATTCAGAAGCTTTTCCGTATTATACACCAGTGAGTCGGCCTGATTGCGCACTTCAATTTCCTCACGCCGCTTTTTATCCTCTTCGGCATGTGCCTGGGCATCATCGACCATATTGTTGATTTCATCTTTCGACAATCCGCTTGATGCCGTGATGGTGATTTTCTGTTCCTTGCCGGTGCCGAGATCCTTTGCGGAAACATTGACGATACCGTTTGCATCGATATCGAACGTAACCTCAACCTGCGGGACACCACGCGGAGCAGGTGGTATGCCGACAAGCTGAAATCGACCGAGGGTTCGGTTGTCCTTTGCCATCTCCCGCTCGCCCTGAAGAACATGAATTTCAACGCTGGTCTGATTGTCGGCTGCAGTTGTGAATATTTCACTTTTGCGTGTCGGTATCGTTGTGTTACGCTCAATGAGTTTCGTTGTGACGCCGCCGAGGGTTTCGATGCCAAGTGACAGAGGCGTGACGTCGAGAAGCAATACATCTTTTACATCACCTGCGAGAACACCGGCCTGAACGGCAGCGCCGAGCGCAACGACTTCATCCGGGTTGACACCCTTGTGCGATTCTTTTCCGAAAAGATTCTTGACCAGTTCCTGTACTTTCGGGACCCGCGTCGAACCGCCGACCAGAATTGCCTCATTAATCTGACCGGCCTGCAGGCCTGCATCGCGAAGAGCACTTTCACAAGGAATACGGGTTTTTTCGATCAAATCGTCGACCATTTGCTCGAATTTCGATCTGCTGAGTTTGTAATTCATGTGCTTGGGACCGGATGCATCTGCGGTGACAAAGGGCAAATTGATTTCCGTCTCAAGCGTGGATGATAGTTCTATCTTTGCCTTCTCGGCTGCCTCCTTAAGCCGCTGAAGAGCCATTTTGTCCTGAGAGAGATCGATACCCTGCTCCTTTTTGAACTCTGCGACAAGCCAGTCGATGATTCGCTGATCGAAATTGTCACCGCCAAGATGCGTATCGCCATTGGTCGACTTGACCTCGATTACGTTGTCGCCGACTTCGAGGACCGAAATATCGAAGGTTCCGCCGCCGAAGTCATAGACGGCTATCGTTTCGTCTTTCTTTTTGTCGAGTCCGTATGCAAGAGCTGAGGCCGTGGGCTCATTGATAATTCTCAGCACATTCAGACCGGCGATTTTACCGGCATCCTTCGTGGCCTGTCGTTGACTGTCGTTAAAATAGGCGGGTACGGTTACAACCGCGTCCTGGACTTCGGTGCCGAGATAGGCTTCCGCCGATTTTTTGAGTTTCTGGAGAATTTTGGCAGATATCTCCGGCGGAGAGTACTGTTTATCCATTATTTCAACACGGGCATCACCATGAGGACCTTTGACGACATTGTAGGGCACCATTTTCATTTCCTCGGTGACTTCTTCAAAACGCCTGCCCATAAATCGCTTGATGGAGTACACCGTATTTTCCGGGTTTGTAATGGCCTGTCGTTTTGCAACCTGACCCACAAGAATTTCACCATCTTTAGTGAATGCGACACAGGACGGGGTGAGTCTGTTGCCCTCTTCATTTATGATAACGGTGGGGTCACCGCCTTCCATTACGGAAACAACCGAGTTTGTCGTTCCCAGGTCAATGCCGATTGATTTTCCCATGATTTTCCTCCCGAAGTAATATATTGATAGCGGTTCTGTTCATATCGCAGCTTTTTTGTTTCTCCGTTTGTGGGAGAATATAAGCATGAGAAGACGTATAGTCAATGGCCGGGAAATATTTTTACAGGAAATTTCTGGCAGTTACCGCTCTGCGGAATGATTCGATGCCTGGAGTCGAATAAATCTAAAATATAACAATATATTGTTATATATAATTAATAAAATTATATTTTTACTAAATAATAGTGAAAAAATGTCAGGATGGTTCACGAAAGGAATGATCTTCAAATTTTGTATACTCTTTGATGAACGTCAAAACAACTTCGCCTGTCGGGCCGTTACGCTGCTTACCGATAAGGATTTCGGCCTTGCCGCGCGCCTCTTCGGAGTCGGGGTGATATACTTCATCACGATAGATAAAAAGAATGACATCGGCATCCTGTTCGATTGCCCCGGATTCGCGCAGATCAGCCATGTGCGGTCGTTTGTCAACGCGGTCTTCAACCCGCCTGTTGAGCTGTGACAGGGCAAGTACCGGTACGTTCAGCTCTTTTGCCAGTGCCTTTAATGATCGCGATATTTCTGATATTTCCTGCTCACGGCTGTCTGATCTGCTTTTGGAACCGCTCATGAGCTGCAGGTAGTCAACGATGACAAGTCCCAGTCCGTGTTCTGATTTGAGCCGTCTGGCTTTAGCACGCATTTCAAAAACCGAGATGCCGGGCGTGTCATCGATAAATATTTTTGTTTCCGATAACTTACCGGCTGACATTGACAGTTTTCCCCAGTCGGCATCGGCAATAAATCCGCTTCTCAGTTTCTGGCTTTCAATCCGGGCTTCAGCACACAGCATGCGCAGGGAAAGCTGCTCCTTTGACATTTCAAGCGAAAAAACAGCAACCGGAACCTGCATCTCGTATGCAGCGTGCTGAGCGATATTGAGCGCAAAGGCGGTTTTGCCCATACTCGGACGGCCGGCTATTATTACGAGATCCGACGCCTGGAAGCCTGATGTCATATGATCCAGATCTGAAAATCCCGAGGGAATTCCGGTTATCAGCTGTTTTTTTTCATATAGTGTCTCGATTTCCTTGAACGTTGCCTTAAGGATATCCTTGAGCTGATGATACGAGGGTTTGATTTGGTGTTCAGCGATTTCAAAAATTGTTTTTTCAGAAAAATCGAGTATCTCCTCAACATCGTCTTCAGCGTTCGAGGCTTTTGAGGCGATTTCGGTCGCCGTGCTGATAAGGCTTCGCAGAATACTTTTGCGCCTGACGATTTTGGCATAATACTCTATGTTGGCAGAGGTAGGAACTTTGTCGGTAATGTCGGAGAGATATGACGAACCTCCGATTTTTTCCAGCTTATTGGAGGCGATGAGATTCTCAGTCAGGGTGACCAGATCAGCCGGTTCGTTGTTTTCGTAGAGTTCCAGAATCGCTTCGTATATTGTACGGTGCGAGTCACGGTAAAAATCAGAGGGTTTGACGATGTCGAGAGCTTTAATCAGCGCGTCGTTTTCGAGCAGTATCGAACCCAGTACACACTGCTCGGCATCTATGCTTTGGGGAGGAATCTTTCTCGGGTCTTTGTCAGCCATGTACTCATGACGTCAGGAAAATTACTCTTTTACGACCCACACTTTAAGATTTGCGGTAACTTCGTTGTGGATTTTAATCGGCACGGTAAAAATACCGAGACTTTTCAGGGGTTCATCGAGAATAATTTTTTTTCGGTCAATATCGATACCTTCACTGCTGAGGCTGTTTTGAATATCGGCTGAGGTTACGGCACCGAACAGCTTGTCTTCATCACCGACCGGTTTAGTGACGGTACAGGATACGGCTTCGATACGTGCCGCCAGTTTTTCAGCTTCTTTCTTTACTTTATTGAGCTTTTCATGAACCAGTCGTTTTTGGTGGTCAAGTTTTTTAAGGTTCTGGGTTGTCGCCATTACGGCTTTACCGGTCGGTATAAGAAAATTACGCGCATAACCGTCTTTTACTTTAATAAGCTCGCCGGCTGTGCCGAGATGATCTATATTTTCTGTCAAGATGATATCCATTTGTCGTCCTGAATGAAATATAAATGATTAAATATATCTTCGTAACGAAGCTATGCTGCAGAAACGGTGAACGGCATGATTGAAACTCCGCGAGACCTTTTAATGGCCCGGGTAAGTTGCCGCTGATGCTTTGCACAATTGCCGGATATTCTGCGGGGAATTATCTTTCCGCGTTCTGTTATGAAATGTTTTAATACATTGAAGTCCTTGTAAGAGATATCGACTGATTTTTCAGAGCAAAACCGGCAGATTTTTCTCTTTTGATAAATCGATCTTTTGCGTTTTGAATTTCTTCTTCTTCGTAATGCCAAGACTACCTCCTAAACCGTCTCTGCAGGATTGCTTTCATGCTGATCGACCTGTTCAGTCGCCTCAGCAGTTTCCTTGTTCTGAGCCTGATTTTCGCCTGTTTCTATGGGCTGTTCTGGAGCTTTTTTTTCGGATACGGCGTCCTGTGGCTCATCGATTTGAAAATTTTTCGGTAATCGCATAATATCGTAACGCAGTACATTCTCATGGTAGCGGGCTATGCGATCCAGGTCCCGCAGCATGTCGTTATCGCCGCTGAAAAAAACAAAGCAGTAATTTCCTTTGTTCTGCTTTTTGATTTGATGTTTCAAAGTCTTTTTGCCCCATTTTTCGACTTTTAAAACAGACCCCTTGTGCTTGGAGACCGAGTCGCTGACAGATGAAATGAGTGCATCTATGGTTTCATCCTGAATATCAGGATGGAGGATAAGGCAGAGTTCATAGTTTCTCAAAATATAACCTCCGGAAGAAAAACCGTTTTAGCAGTTGTATGTAATGTCGTTTATCATGACTTCTGTGAGTAATTGTCGGTGCCCGGCTTTTTTATGGTATCCTTTTCTCCGTTTTGATTTGAAAACGATTATTTTATCACCCTTGGTTTGGCTGAGAATGCGTGCCGATACCTTTGCGCCCTCGAGACAAGGACGGCCGACCGAGATTGATTTCCTGTCGTTGTCGACGACCATGAGAACATGTTCAAAAACAATATCAGCGCCTGCATCCCCGTCGATTTTCTCGACTTTGATTTTATCGCCGGGAGACACCCGGTACTGCTTTCCGCCTGATTTTACAATCGCATACATCTGTACTGCTCCCTGATACCGGCATGTCTTTCTGTCGAATCTGCTGCCTTGTTAATAATACAGTAAATTACATGTATATACTGAGTATAATTAAAATATAATTATATATTTGAAAAATGAAAAATTGTCAAGTTATTTATCTTGAAAAAAACAATAAAAAATGTTTTGTTGAGTAGTTACTAAGCAGATTCGATGTCGTTCAGGCGGAAACGGTAACGATGTCTGCAGGGCGCCCCGGTTTGACTATTTTCTGTGACAACCATCGATCGCCATGTGAGACGACTCCATGAAAACAGTTTTTCTAGTCGATGACGACAGTGATTTGCTGAATATGCTGGCAGCATATTTTCGCAAAGCAGGCTATGCGGTCACACAGGAAGCTAACAGCCGCAAAGCACTCAACCGCCTTGCCGATGAGAGTTTCGATGTCGTGATTACCGATCTGATAATGGATGAAGTCGACGGCATGGAAATTCTCGACACTATCAAGAAAAGCGGTTCAAAAACCGAGGTGATCATAATAACAGGCAACAGCTCGGTAGACACGGCGGTTCGTGCGATGAAGCAGGGAGCGTTTGAATATATTACTAAGCCCGTCGACATGGAAGAACTGTTCCTTGTCGTACAAAAAGCATGCGAGCGGCAGGAACTGCTCAGTCAGGTACAGAGGCTCAAACGGGAAGTCAAGCACTTCAACCATCCTGATAATATTATCGCTACGAGCCAGTCCATGAAACGGCTCATGGAAACGGTAAAAAAAATTGCCGACAGTGATGCAACGGTGCTCATTGAGGGGGAAAGCGGCACAGGAAAAGAAGTAATTGCCAAGGCTATTCATCATTTCGGCGTACGCAGCGAAGCGTCTTTTGTTGCTATTAACTGCGCTGCCATGCCGGAAAATCTTCTTGAAAGTGAATTGTTCGGACATGTAAAGGGTGCTTTTACCGGTGCCAATAAAATGAAAAAAGGACTTTTTGAGGAAGCCCATCGCGGAACTATTTTTCTGGATGAAATAGGTGAGACCGGCTCTGCATTTCAGGTAAAGCTGCTGCGCGTGCTGCAGGAAAACGAAATCAGGAGGGTGGGGGATACAAACGCGGTTCCCGTGGATGTTCGCGTTCTGGCATCGAGCAACACGCCTCTACGAACACTGGTTTCAGAAGGGCGTTTTCGAGAAGATCTGTATTACCGGCTTAGAGTAATTCCACTCAGGATACCGTCGATACGG
This sequence comes from uncultured Thermodesulfobacteriota bacterium, assembly GCA_964518865.1. Lineage (GTDB taxonomy): Bacteria > Desulfobacterota > WTBG01 > CAIYCZ01 > CAIRTM01 > JANQGV01. The sequence goes on along the minus strand of CAZFIB010000027.1, from coordinate 9,997 downwards.
GAGCGACGGGAGGATATTCTGCCGCTTGCACGCTTTTTCATAGATCGATTTTGTGAAAAGAACAAACAACAAAGAGTACCGCTTTCACGTACGGCAGTCGAAATGCTCGAGTCCTATGACTGGCCTGGTAATGTTCGTGAGCTTGAAAATACCATTGAACGTGCCATGATACTGGTGAACGGAGACATGATCTGCGAAGATGATATACTGATTGAGCAGCACGCCTCGCATCCGTCATATTCCAATCAAGCCAGGCTGAGTTTGAAGGAGATGGAACGGCAGCATATCAGATCTGTGCTGGATGCATGCGGGGGAAACAAGGCTGAAGCCGCCAGAATACTGGGAATAGGCTACAACACGCTGTGGAGAAAACTCAAGGAATGTAATGCAGACCGACTCGTTCTTGAAGGGAGCTGACGTTTCGGTGTGCAAACAGGGCATTCTCAACGCGTTCCGACAGCATTATGCATCAGGCTGAAGAAAAGGCTCAAGTACGATCGACCTTTCGGACGTCCGGATTTTTCGCAATGCTGCTGTTTCGATCTGGCGAACACGCTCACGTGAAATACCGAATATTTCACCAATTTCTTCGAGGGTATGTTCGGAATCGACACCGAGACCGAACCTGAGCCTCAGAATACGTTCATCACGTGGCGGAAGGTCTTTAAGGGCTTCTTCTGTTTGATTCAGCAGCTGATAATGCAGTACACCATCCATCGGCGAGGGAGGCATTGTATCGGGAATGCACTCATGGAGGTTGCTGCCGTCTTCACCGAAGGGTGTTTCAAGGGACAGCGGGTCCCGTATGAGCTGCATGGCAGACAGAAGATTCTCGGAATCGACGTCATGCATACCGTAATCGGTTTGCTGATCCTCATCGCCGCCGGATTGCCGGATGATTTTTTTCAGTTTATCGTTGATATATATCGGTACTCTGATGGTTGATGACTTTTCCTCTATAGAGCGGATTATGGTCTGTCGGATCCACCAGCTTGCATACGTGCTGAGCCTGTTTCCGAGTCGGTAATCAAACTTGTCGATCGCGCGCATCAGGCCTATATTACCCTCCTGAATAAGATCAGAAAACTGCAGTCCTCTGTTGGTATATTTCTTGGCAATACCGACAACAAGACGAAGATTTGAGCGCACGAGCTTGTCTTTGGCCTGTTTTGCACATTTTTCGATAGCTGTATAACTGCGCAGCAGACGAAGCAGCTCGATACGGTTTTTTTTAGTTGTTTTTTTGAGTCTGTATGGCCGAATCCGTTTGATAAGACCTTTTTTGTATATTTTAGTGAGATTTAACCGGGATGTGATTTCATACAGGGCAATAATGCGGCCGGCCTTCTCTCTGCCGATTTTTTTCTTCATATAGTAGGTCAGCCGCCTGGCGGTCATGCGTTTGTCGATAGACTGAATCTCATTGTGTAATGCTGTAATTGTCTGTAGAGCATTACATAACTTTTTAACATCTCCGGGCACGGAAACATCATGTTCACAGGCTTTTTGAAACCGGCTCCATGCTATCGCGCGGTTCATTGTAAGAGCCCAGGATACAATGATTTCATTTTTTTTGTACTGGGAGTCGAAGAGCGTTTTTGCGATAAACTGCTCTTGGTCTTTTTGTAAAATAGGCCATTTTCTGATTTCCTTCAGGTATGAGGAAATAACATTTACATCCCGCTCAACAGAACTGCTCCGTGCTTTGTTTTTACGCTTTCCATCAGCAATGTTCAATCGTGATTGAGATTGCATTACGGTATCATCAAGAGACAGTTCTTCAGAATAATCCAGATTTGTGTTTGGGTTGTGAAGTTCTACGGTTTCCATGAAAAAGCCCCTTTCTATTTGTGTTAAATATTTACGGCAATAAATATGCCAATCTTTTTATGGGCTTTTGCAGGACTCATCTCTGTAAGTAACTGTAATATAATAATAATTAAAATTATTTATTATCACTCTCATATATTTAAACCAAATGTATTCCATATTGGAATTTAAATATTATCAATTGGAATAATTCAGTAACGATAACCATGTTTAAATAATAACCATTATTGGTTAATTGTCAAAAAAATATATTCGCCATGCAGTATTATTTCAGGCCGTCAAAAACGCATAGACAAAAGTCGAATTTTAAGGATAAAAAAAGCCTCTTCTCGAAAGAAGAGGCTTGAGGAAGCTGCTGAGATACCTGGTTAATGTAAATACTTGTCATAATCAGGTCTGAAGTGCTTCATCGTGGTTTGAACGGGAACCGGAGCTGTTTTGCCGAGCGCGCAGGCACTTGCCTTGGTTATGGGATCCGCCATATCAAGCAGCGTGCTGAAGTCCTCCACGCATGATCGGCCGGCGATTATTTCATCAAGCATATCGCGCATCCTGCAGACCCCTTCGCGACAGGGGACGCACTTTCCGCAGGATTCCTGTACAAAGAAATCGGTAAAATAGCGGGCTATCTTGACCATATCGGTTGTTTCATCCATAATGACCATGCCGCCCGAGCCGAGCATAGAGCCGGCATTTTTCAGCTCATCATAGTCGACCGTGAGGTGAGCCATGGTTTCCGGTAGAACTCCGCCGGACGGGCCGCCGGTCTGTATACCCTTAAGGGCACGGCCCTGTGGCAGTCCACCACCGATTGAGTATATTACGGTTTTGAGCGGTGTTCCCATATCGACTTCTATCATGCCGGCTTTTGCAATATTGCCGGCCAGCGAGAGCACCTTGGTTCCCTTGCTGCCGGTACTGCCGATAGAGCTGTACCACTGGCTGCCCTTTGAGATGATAACAGGGATATTGGCCCATGTTTCAACATTGTTTATGCAGGTCGGCTTGTTGAAGAGCCCACTGTCGGTTGGAAACGGCGGACGCTGGCGCGGCTCTCCGATACGGCCCTCGATACAGGCGATCAGAGATGTTTCCTCTCCGCACACGAATCTTCCACCACCTTCCTTGATCTTGACATCGAAGCTCAGCTTGCTGCCGAGAATTCTGGTTCCGAGCAGACCGGCCGTGCGGGCGTCATCGACTGCTTTGCTGAAGCGCTTGAGCGCTGTTCGATAATTATCCCGGATATAAACATAGGCTGTCCGGGCGCCGATCGCATGGGCGCCGATAATAAGACCTTCAAGCACCGAGTGTGGATCTGATTCCAAAAAGCTGCGGTGCATGCCGATGCCCGGTTCGCCTTCGCTGACGTTGCAGATAAGATATTTTTCTTTACCTGAAGCCTCTGCACACATTTTCCACTTCTGTCCGGTCGGGAACCCGCCGCCGCCTCGTCCGCGCAGACCCGCCTGGATGATCTCGTTGATGATGTCAGCGGGGCTCATCTCGAGCGCTTTTGCAAGAGCGCTGTAACCACCGCGGCCGCAATACTCGTCGATGCTTTCGGGATTTATAGATCCGGCATTGCGTAGAATGACACGGTGCTGTAGATTCATGAAATCGAGCGAATCAACAGTTTTTGTTGAAGAAAATGCAGCGTCAGGTTCAGAATCAGCATAGGTTATGCGGCCGCTGATGCAATGGTCGAATCCGTCGATACGGACAACGGCAAGGTCTTCGGCAACGGTCATGCCTGCAACAGCATTGATAATCTTACCGGCGTGACTCTCGGTTACATTGCCGTAAATGATGCTTGGTTTGCCGGGGAGTTGCACCTCGACAGTCGGTTCCATGCTGCAGAGCCCGGTGCATCCGACCGGAACAACATCAGCATCGATATTGTTTTCTTTAAGTCCGTACTCCAGCGCATTCAGTGTCAGGTCTGAACCTTTTGCAACACAGCAGGTTGATGTTCCGACATTAATGCGGGGTTTGCCGGGGAAAAGCAGTTTTTCTCCCTGTTTCTGTGCAATAGATACGTCGGCAGCATTTTTTATTTTCATGGTTACCTCACCAAAATAGATTTAGCAGGATTACGGGAATAGCCTTATCGGAGCGATTCAATTTTTGTCTGCGCTTTTTCACCTGAATACAGCTTTCCGTCGACTTCGACAACCGGACCGCAATCGCAGCAGCCAAGGCAAAGGGTTGTTTCCATTGTCATATCATGATTGCGGTTGACGGCTTCCTCGACAACGGCAGCTATGCCGGCGTTGTCTTTAAGGTGGCATGCGGTGCCGCAGCACAGCTTGATATGATGTGCGCCGGGCTTGCTGAGTTTAAACGCCTTGTAAAATGTTGCAACGCTGTACACCGTACTGAGCGCAATGCCGCACTTGTTGCTGACAGCCTGGAGAGCCTCAACCGGAAGGTAGCCGACATCGTTCTGTATGTCATGCAGTATGAACATAAGGCAGTCCTGGGATGTCCCGTGGCGGGCAATGATCTCATCGATTATTGCGGGGTCGAAATCCCCGAGCTCCTTGAATTTTTTCAGAATGGTGCTTTTGAAGGGTTCCGGTACGATTTCATTAACAACGGCGATAATGTGATCTTCGACAACATCACCGCTGCCGGCTTTCTGGGAGATGACGCCGAGAAGTTTGCCTCTGAAAACGCCCCGCATGGCCTCGGGAACTTCACCGAGCATGGTTTCGAACATAATCTCACTTTTACCGGTGAAAGCTACGGCCGGTACGTCATCGGCAGCAGGCGGCTGTTGTTCATCTGAAAGGCCCAGAGCTCCCATGAGTGCGCTGCGCTGAGGTTCCGGCACATCCTCACGTACCATTGCTTCAACGGCTGCGGTATCAACAGGCTTTCCGCCGGCCCTGGAAGCAAGCATCTCGATAAGTTTCGGCTTAACAGCGTCACGCATGGCCTCAGGCACAGCCTGTATAAGCTTGTCGAATACTTTTTCGCCATCCGGCGTCCATTGCAATTCAGGCATTATATACTCCCGTCTAATGTTTTCCTTGTTCAGCACGCAGTCCGGCGCGCCTTGTCCTTTAAAGCATCAAATGCAGTATCGACGGCGGATTGAAGCTGTTCGGCTTTTTTGCCCCTGACCGACGAAAACCGTGTCTGCCGTGCAAGATAATCTCTGACCGGTCGCGCGTGCGGCTGATCGACTGTGACGGTATAGTAGCCGTCCACAATTTCATACAGCGGAAAAATACGCGTTTCGACAGCCATGCGCGCAAGTTTTACACTGTTTTCCGGTTCATACCCCCAGGCAACGGGGCAGGGGCAGAGAATGTGCAGGAATGATGAACCGTTTGCAGCCCAGGCCTTTCTGACCTTCTCGATGAGATCAAACGGATGGCTGGGGCACGCTGTTGCAGAGTACAGATAGCCGCTGGCTGCTGCCACTGACGGAAGTTTTTTTGTTATGACAGCAACATCGGTTTTTTCCTGCGCCTCGTTGTCGAAGCAGATATCGAGAACTGCGTCTGTATTGTTCGTCTGTTTTTTGATGCTGAGCATGGAGCAGCCTGCTGTTTCGGGTGAATTACCGGAAGAAACAGGGTTGTTACGCTCCATGGGTATCTGCCAGACAGCTTTGTCGAGGTCGACCTTTTTTCCCTCAAGAGCTTTGCACACATGCCGCACGGCAAGCGCAAGGCCGCAGCCCGCACAGGCATCGTGCCCTTTCGGTGCGAAGCATTCATTAAACGGCAGAAACTGACCGGCATAAAGACTGTAGGTATCCATCAATCCACCTCCTGCATGCTAATGGCACCAAACCAGCATTCTCTGTGGCAGATTCCGCATCCGGTGCACAGCTTGGTATCGACATCGAAATATCCGTCATCCTGTCTGCTGACAGCTGCATCAGGGCAGTAGAGATAGCACAGTGCGCAGCGTACGCACAGATGCTTGTCCCATACCGGCAGCAGGTCGGGCTTAGTTCCGGGCTTATACGGCTGTGCCGTGCCGGCATCGAGAAGACTGCAGCCGATCTTTTCCTGTTTGAAAGATTTTACAGCCAACGTTCAACTCCTTATTCTGTTAGTGGGCGTGAATAATTAATACGTGTTTATAAGCTGAAATTACTTACTTTTTTAAAAAAATTATCATATAGTTAGGTCCAACTCTTGTCAAGAGCTTTTTGGTTGTCAACAGCGGTGAAAAAGTTTCATGATGCATGAAAAAATATGTATTGTCGGAGCCGGTGCACTGGGGTGCCTGTTTGCCGGTTTGTTGTGCAGAGCGGGTTACAGCGTTATTCTCACCGTGCGCAATGAGAAACAGGCTGCAGAACTAAAACGAAACGGCCTCAGAATTCAGTGCGGCACTGAAACGCGCGAAGAGAAATGTCAGGCCGTAACATCTGAAGTTCTGAAAACCAGACGTCCGGCGATTATCATCGTTTGTGTAAAATCATATGATACCGAAGGTGCGGCACGTATGCTGCTCAACTGCATTGAACCCGGAACCGTCGTTATGACACTTCAAAACGGACTTGACAATGCGGCCGTGCTGCAGCGCCTGCTGCCGGAAGCGACTGTTATAGCTGGCGTCACATCTCACGGCTCAACCCTGCTCGGCACCGGTCATGTCAGACACGCCGGAACCGGTGAAACAATTGTCGGAGCGCTGGATGCCAAGGGCGAACGGCAGGCGGAACGTGTTGCGGACCTCTTGAATGCCGCCGGTATAGATGCATCCGTATCCGAGAACACAGAAGGCATGCTCTGGGGAAAGGTCATAATCAATTGCGGTATCAATCCTCTTGCCGCCTTTATGGAGGTGCCGAACGGTCGCATTGCCGACAACAGATTTCTTCGAGATATCATGCGACGTGCCGTTAGTGAGGCCTCCGATGTCGCTCTTGCATGCGGCATCAGGCTGCCGTATGATGACCCGGTCAAAAAAGTTCTGGATGTCAGTACGGCAACTTCAGCGAATGTCTGTTCAATGCTGCAGGATATTCGTGCCGGCAGGAGGACCGAGATAGATGCTCTTAACGGTGCCGTTGTCAGGCACGGGCAGGAAGAAGGGCTCTTCGTGAAGGTCAATGATATGCTGTGCCGTCTGATAAAAGCAAAACAGGCATGCGGCACAGTATCTTTCGGGCTTGTCGAGTGATTATTTATTGACATAATTCAGGTAACATCCTATATAAAATTCCATAGCATACAGAAACTATAGTTTCGGAGTTTCGCACTCGTCAGGCGGCGGTCATACCGGCATGTACTGTTTCCGGTATTGAAACGTTGATGAAAAGCTGCACACCATTTTTTGAAACCACCGGGCACCAGGGCAGTGCGTGTTTCAAGGGGGATTTGTCATGAAAATTATTGAAAAAGCGGCACAAATTTATTTGTTTACGGCAGCGCTCACAGTCGTTTTCATGCTTCCCTGCGCGGCATTCGGCTCCGATGACGGTGAGGGAATGAAAATGTCGCCGATTTTCGAAAAAGCGCTGCAGCGTACTATCGATGCCTGGAAAAAACAAAGCACGATAATACGAATGACGGGAACAAGCGACGAGATGCTGGAGGCTGAGCAGAGGCGGGCCGGAAGAATAATAAAAAATATTCTCGAGACAGCACAGGAAGATAATGAAACAGCTGCAACCGAGGATCCCAACGACAGGCTGTGCCTGCTTGTGCAGGGTATAACGCTGAGCCCCCGCGACCCGCGCTGCACGGATACGCTCGACCCATACGACCGGCAGTGCAGAGAAACCTTCAGCCCGCTGGCCGATGAGTGTCAGCAGACGGTTGATGCCGGTGATGCGGACTGCTCGCCGCTGCTGACCCTTATAACGCTTGACTCCGACGATGACCGCTGCGTGACCCTTGACCCGCGCGTGCCGGAGTGCGGTTTTCTGGCAACGTTCGATCAGGGAGACCCGCGCTGCAAAGTAACCCTCGATCCTGATTCGCCCGAGTGCCGGATAACCATCGATCCCGACAACGACAACTGTACCGATACGGTTGACCCGAATGATGACCGCTGCATAACGCTCGACCCGGAGGACGAGGAGTGCCGGGTAACGCTCAACCCGCTCGATGCACGGTGCAAGCCGACATTCGATCCCAACGACCTGCTGTGTATCGAAACGCTCGATCCCGACAATGACGAGTGCAGCGATACACTCGACCCGCAGAACCCGGACTGTGAGGACCTGACCCGGGATCCGGACGACCGCCGCTGCGTGACGCTCGATTCCCGCAGTGATGAGTGCAAGGTAACCTTCGACCCTCGCGACAAGCGCTGTACGAAAACCGTCGATCCGGATGACCGGCGGTGCCGTGAGACGCTCGATCCGAGAAACGACAACTGCACGGAAACGCTCGATCCGTCGAATCCCGAATGTGACGATATTACCCGCGACCCGGATGATGATAGATGCAGTACGCTTGATCCCGACAATGATGCGTGCAAGGTAACGTTCAACCCGCAGGATCTGCGCTGCGAGAAAACGATCGATCCCGACGATCCGAAATGCCGCGAAACGCTCGATCCGTTTAATCCGAAGTGCGACACAATAGATCCGTTCAAGCCCGCCTGTCAGAACGCTACCAGGGATCCGGAAGATACCGTGTGCATCACTCTCGATCCCGACAGCGACGAATGCAGGATTACCTTCGATCCCGAGGAGGTGCGGTGCCGGTTTACCATCGATCCGGATGATCCTGCCTGTAAGGAAACGTTCGACCCGAATATGCCCGAGTGTGAAACCGCGGACCCGAAAAAAGCCGACTGCGTGAATTTCACCAAAGATCCGGAGGATGATGTCTGCATCACCTTCGATCCGGAAAATGATGAGTGCCGGGTAACCTTCGATCCGCGGGATGTTCGCTGTAAGCTTACCACGGATCCCGGCAAGCCCGAGTGTAAAGAGACCTTCGATCCGAACCTGCCGGAGTGCGAAACAGCCGATCCGATGAAAGACGAGTGCGAGGATTTCACCAAAGACCCGGAAGATGATATCTGCATCACCCTGGATCCGGAAAAGGATGAGTGCAAAGTGACGTTCGACCCGCAGGATGTGCGCTGCCGGTCAACGCTCGATCCGGACAAGCCTGAGTGCAGGGAAACATACGATCCGCAGTCTGATGAGTGCCAGACCATCGACCCTTCGGATGCGGACTGCCCGAATGTAACACTGGATGAGGGGGATCCGCGCTGCATTACCGTCGATCCTGATGGCGAGGAGTGCCGGGTGACGTTCAACCCGAAAGAGGTGCGGTGCCGGTATACCCTCGATCCGGATGACTGGAAGTGCAAGGAAACGCTTGATCCGGCATTGCCGGAGTGCTCAACCGTCGACCCGGCACTTCCGGAATGCGAGGATGTAACCATGAGCCCGGATGATGAAAAGTGCGTCACGATCGATCCGGACAGCGAAGAGTGCAAAATAACATTCGATGCGCTTGACCCGCGCTGCGAACGCACCGCCGATCCCAATGCGCCGGAGTGCCGCGAAACACTGGATCCGGCATTGCCCGAGTGCGGGACCATCGATCCTGCAAACCCTGAGTGTGAGGATGCGACGCTTGACCCGGAGGAGGAGCGCTGCAGGCAGGATGAAACATTCGACCCGCAGAAACGTGAATGTAAAATTACATCCAACCCAGAGGATGACCGCTGTATGGAGACAATGGATCCGGATATTCCCGAATGCGGTGTTGAGAAGTATACGCAGGATCCTGCTGATACGAAATGTGTTACCTGGGACCCAGATGATCGAACATGCGAACCTGAACCGACGCTTGATCCGAACCTGCCGGAGTGCCAGGAACGAACACTTGATCCGCGTGATCCGGACTGCGTGACAAAAGATCCGAACCTGCCCGAATGCCAGGAGCCGACGCTTGATCCGAACCTGCCGGAGTGCCAGGAACGAACACTTGATCCGCGTG
>CAZFIB010000027.1:0-130 GCA_964518865.1 uncultured Thermodesulfobacteriota bacterium | reverse complement strand
CGGACTGCGTGACAAAAGATCCGAACCTGCCCGAATGCCAGGAGCCGACGCTTGACCCGAACCTGCCGGAGTGCCAGTGTTGATTCCCGCAGTAAAGAGACTTTGATTTCCTGATTATTTTGGACAGCCT
>CAZFIB010000026.1:0-51991 GCA_964518865.1 uncultured Thermodesulfobacteriota bacterium | reverse complement strand
GGTGCGAGCATGCAGGAGCTGCTTCAGCTGCGATCTTTTTCGCGGCCGCAGGCCGTGACGATCTCTACATATCTCCTGTCGCTTACTGCAGGGTAGTGCATCACGTAACCGTCAGGCTTTTTTTCTACTGCCTGATACGGGTTGTGCCGTCCGGGGCCTGTACTATGCGCACCCGGTCCCCGACCCTGAAATCATCGTCTTTTTCCTGAACGACTACGATGATTTCGCCGTTGTCACGCTCAACGGTCAGCTCCAGGCCTGCATTTTTTGTAGCCTGCTTTTCAAGGGCCGTGCCGGCAATCGTTCCGCCGACCGCACCGGCGGCTGTGGCCGCGCTGCGGCCGGTTCCGCCACCGACCATATTGCCGGCGACACCGCCAAGCACCCCGCCGGCGATCGCGCCGAAGCCTGTCTGCCTTCCTTCGATTGCCACCTCATCCACTTTCAGAACCGTGCCGAAGTAGACCGAATGCATGGTGCGGGCATGCTCCCGCGAGTACACACGACCTGAGCGGCTGGATGCGCAGGCGCACAGGAGCAGCGCAAGTATTATTACACTGGTTACGGAATAGCGTGGCTGTTCGGCAAAATGTATCATATTTCACCCCTCTCGGTATGGTATCGCGTACACTTTAAATGTAGCGCGAGGGCCGGTGCAGCGCAATGTCTTTTGCTGAGATTTTCAGAAATCAATTGTTTCCAGCAGGGCTGCGGTGTCTCTGCTGATTTTTGTCGGCGGATTGTCCGATGTCAGGGTTGTGTGAATTCCCTTAAGAATGGCACCCAGGGCAAAGCGGGGATGCCACTCGCCCTCGGGCCGGGTTAGAACGGCATACAGGCCCCGGAGGTTCGCCCCGGTTGCGGTGATGCTGCGCCGGATAGCCTGCCCGTCTTCCCTGAAGTAGTTGCCGCTGTGGCTGAGGAACACGTACAGGTCTTTTCCGGTGAGGTCGGCATGCTTTATAACCGTTGCAACCGGCGAGCAGATTTTATGGATCCAGACGGGTGAGGCGAACACCAGCGGGTTGAAGGCGGCGATATCGTGTCTGAGCGGCTCGGCGTCGTCCTCGCGGTCAAGCAGCATATCGAACACATTGTTGACGGTCCACAGGCCCGTGCGTTTCTTCCGTGAAATGATTTCCTCCGCATCGCAGGAAAAACGGCGGGCGATTTCCCGCACCATGATGCGGGTGTTGCCTGTTTTGCTGAAAAACAGAATAAGCGCACTTCCATCCATAGGGATACTTTTATTAAAGCTCAACCAGCAATTGACCGGCAGATGGTGTCAATTTCATCATCCGTCAGATACGGGTGCATGGGCAGGCTGAAGATGCGTGAGGAAACATCCTCCGATACCGGAAAATCGCCCTCACTGTAGGAAAGATTTTTAAAAGCCGGCTGCAGGTGCAGGGGTTTGGGGTAATAGACAGCTGTGGGGACGCCCTCTTTTTTAAGTTTCTCCTGAAGTTCTGACCGATGATCAGCGTTTCGGGACAGTACTGAGTACTGCGCCCAAACCGACTCATACCCTTGCGGCACGTGCGGTACGGTAACGGCCGTTCCGAGCTTTTCAGAATACGTGCGGGCGATCCGGTTGCGCTTTTCAATTTCATCAGGGAATACGGAGAGCTTTGCGAGAACTACGGCGGCCTGCAGGGTGTCGAACCTGCCGTTGATGCCGAGGCGGACGTTGTCGTATTTGTTCGATCCCTGGCCGTGAACGCGGATGGAACGGAGTTCGGCAGCCAGAGCATCATCGTGCACAAAAACCGCACCGCCGTCACCGTAGCAGCCGAGCGGCTTTGCAGGGAAAAACGACGTGGCTGCAGCAGTGCCGAAGCTGCAGGTGCGGCGGCCGTTGACGGAAGCGCCGAAGCTTTGTGCCGCGTCTTCAAGCACCGGGAGCGAACGGCGCCGGGCTATCTCCTCGATTGCACCGTAATCCGCCGGCAGGCCGAACAGGTCCACCGTAATGACCGCCCTGGGCCGCAGCTTGTTTTCGCGTTCGGTTTGCTCGACGGCGGTCTCAAGCAGGTGCGGATCGATGTTGTAGGTTTTGGGGTCGATATCGACAAACACCGGCGTTGCCCCGAGCAGTGCGACAACCTCGGCTGTTGCGATAAACGTAAACGGTGTTGTATACACGGCGTCTCCCGGACCGATGCCCCAGGCCATGAGCGCCATGAGCAGCGCATCGCTGCCGGAAGAGCAGGTTATGCAGTGCGGAACTCCGGCGAAATCAGCCAGTTTTTGTTCGAGTTCCTGGATTTCGGGTCCGAGGATGAATTTGCCGTGACTGAGAACCGTTTGAATTCTTACCTCAATGTCAACTTTAATACGTTCACGCTGACGATGCAGATCGATAAACTGCACTGTATCTCCGTTTCCGAAAAGTCAAATTACCGGGAAGGACAGATCCTGTTCCCGGATTTCTTTAATAGATCCGGTTGAGCGGATTGTGATTCCTTTCGTAAAAACATAACTCATGCAATTTCAGGCTTCCGATAAAAAGCCTTACCGACACGTATAATATGATCGAGCAGATCAGTATTTGTTCTATGCATGCGAGGTTTTGTTTCTGCTTGCAAGCATATCCATCCACCCCTGACCGTCGTCAATCAAACCCAAAGAAAAAGCTTTTCGAATCGTATCCCTCGACCCGTACAGGTCGGCGTGTCCCTGGTACGCAAGAAAATCCTTTACGGTAGTCCATGCGAGTTCATAGCTGTATTCAAACGCTTTAATCAGGCCCTGTTCTTCAAGGTCCGACAAATCACCCTTTTCAATAAATTTTTCCAACTGGCTTAAAGCTTTACAGTAGTTGTTGAATCGCTGTATCCATCGGATATCGCGGTCGTCGGCGTTCATAGGCTTTTCTTTTGCAGCCCGAATTGTCGGCTGCGATATTTCCTAAAGGCTACGTGATGGTTTTTTTTGTCAGCTGGTTGAGAAGCGTCCACATTTTTTCAGGTGTTTTGCAGTTCAGCAGTTTTTGCCGTGCAGCCGAGTCACGGAACGATTCCATAAGACCTGCGATAAGCTGCAGATAAAACGCACTGGCTGCCAGCGGAATGACGATGAAAAAAATTATTCTGGTCAGGCGTTTTTTTGGAGCACCGAAGTGCAGGCCCTGGCTGTGCAGGCCTGCGGAAAAAATGAGTCCGCCGCCCTCGACACCGCGTACATGGGGAAACGCAAGGCCGTGCTCGACGGCGGTAGGGACAATCGATTCCCTGCTGATGGCTGCTTCTATCAGCGTTTCAGGCTGTTCGACAAACCCCTCCGAGGCCATGATTTCTATCATTTCAGCAAGGGCCTCGTCGCGCGTGCCGGCAGCCAGCTGCGGGATCATCAGGCGGCTGGAAGAAAAACGCGCCAGGCCCGCGCTGGGATTCAGTGTGTTCGATGATATACGCTTGAGCTGCTGCGGCAGGGAGCTGCGAAAATACAGGATGCGGGTGCAGCGCGGGCACTGCAGAAATTTATCACCGACCTGTACCTCGTAGGCCATGATCGTCGGCACGGCCATGCCGCATCCCGTGCAGATACCCTTGACCATGGGGACAACAGCTGTTGCGTAGTGATCGAGCAGTTTTTTGAATGTTCGGTGAATGTCCTGCGGCAGATCTTTTGAGAGCGCCTTGATCGATTTTTCCAGATCCTTGAGATGTGCGTCCGACGTTAATGCCTTCTGCTCCTGAAGTGTGAAATTGAGATCCTGTAACTGTATAAGCTGATTGATAACCTGCTTCATGAAAAAGAGCCTCCTTGTACAGCACTAATATCCGGTTTGGCATTCAGTCAGGTTTTAGGTATTATATGAGTATATCAGAATCATTGAAGCGTTATCAATTGAAAACTGGGTTTTCGGAGGTAGACGGGCCATGAAAGCCTCGGATGCAACGGTTGCACTGACCAGGATCGATTTTGACGACCGCTCGTGTGTCGTGACGGCGGACAATCAGGGTACGACACTCGAGGTATCGCTGAAGACAATCGGTCTGCTCAACCCGCCGGTGCTGGCAGAACGGACTGACGGCTGGTATCGCATAATATGCGGATTTCGGCGCCTGCAGGCTGCCGGGAGGCTCGGCTGGCACGAGGTGAGTGCAAAAACAGTCGATTCGGCGGCCACGGATCGTGATTTGCTGAGCTGCTCGCTGCTCGACAACCTGTCCCACAGACGGTTTAACCTCGTTGAGCAGGCAGGTGCCGTTGTGCGTCTTGCAGCACTGTATCCGCAGCAGGAGGTGGTTGAGGAATGGCTGCCCCGGCTCGGTCTGCACCCCACCGTGAAGACACTTAGTGATATGCTTGCACTTGACAGCCTGGAGCCGCAGCTGCATCAGGGTATTTTGCGAGGGATTCTGACGATGAAAAGCGCATTGAAGCTTGCTGCAATGAATCGGCATGAACGCCTGGCATTTTTCGATGTGTGCAGCGCGCTGAACCTGAGCGCAAGCAAGCAGGCGGAGCTGCTGGAAAGCTGCAGCGACATTGCGCGGCGGGACAGCATGACGCTCTGCGATGTTCTCGGGCGCGATGATGTCCGCGATGTGCTTGAAAATGATACAATCACGAACAGTCAGAAAACCGATCGTATCCGGCGAATTGTGAGAAAGCTCAGGTTTCCGCGTCTCAGCCGACGCGAGCAGCAGTTCGATCGTCTCATTAAGCACCTTCGCCTGCCCGGGGGTTCGGTCCTGCGGTCACCGCCCTTTTTTGAAGGTCCGGTGCACACCATGGAGCTTTCGTTCAGCTCGGCGGATGATCTGCGTACCATGTGCGAACGGACGCTGGAAGCCGCCGCAGACCCGGCCCTGCAGGCGTATTTCAGGGAGGGTGCATGAGCCTTTTTTATCCGGATTCGATCAGTATTGAACGGGGTGTTCGGGAACTTCCCCTGACCCGCCGCATACTCGAGCGATGCAGCGGTGTGCCGGTACAGGAGGTCGAGTCGGCTAAAGAAGCGGTTCGAAACGCCAATGCATCGGGTCTTACAGCGCATGAGGGCAAGCACCGGTTGCTGCTGTGCCGCAACCGCGGTTTATTTGTCGAGCCGTGTCCGGGAACCAAAGAGCACTACCGCTGCTGTCGCTACGCAATCCTCAACACGGGCACCGGCTGTCCGCTGCACTGTACCTACTGCGTTCTGCAGGCCTATCTCAACAACCCGTTCATTACCCTGTACGTGAATCAGCAGGATATGTTCGATGAGCTTGTACGCCATGCCGGGCTTTGCCGGGGGAAGATACTTCGCATCGGCACCGGTGAGTACATGGACAGCCTGGCACTCGATCATCTGACCGGCTTCACGGCGACCATACTCCCGGTCATGAAGCGATTCAACGGTGCGGTTCTGGAGCTGAAAACCAAAACCGCCTGTATCGACGGCCTGCTCGAGCTAGACCACGGCGGCGCCTGCATCGTTTCCTGGTCGCTCAACAGCGATGCTATAGCGGTCAGCGAAGAGGGCGGCGCTGCGATGATCGATGAGCGGATAGCGTGCGCCGTTACACTGGCAGGGTGCGGTTACCGGGTCGGCTTTCACTTTGATCCGCTAATTTATCATTCAGGCTGGGAGGAGGGGTATCGGGAAACCATCATGAAGCTTGCAGCCGTACCGCCCGAAGCGATCTCCTGGATAAGCATCGGCTCGCTTCGCTACATGCCGAACCTCAAGGGTGTCGCGCAGCAGAATTACCCGGAGACGGCGATTTACACGGGGGAGTTCGTACCGGGACTTGACGGCAAAATGCGCTACCTGCAGGAGATCCGCATCGAGATGTATGAGAAGGTAGTCGGCTGGCTGCGGGAGTCGGCTCCGGGTGTTTTTCTTTATTTCTGCATGGAGCACCCGGCGGTGTGGCAGCGCGTTATGGGGTATGATCCGGGATCGAATATGCGTTTGAAGGACCTGCTGGACGCGTGCGCGAGGTGCAGCTAGAGCAGTTCACAAATCCGAAAAATTAATTTATTATCTAAAGAAAATCGCCCTTGACGATGCGACTAGAAAAGTTTTTAGCGTTTCGGGGATGAACGGCGAGAAGCCATGGATTACAAAATGTGTCAGATTGTTACGTTCCCTCTGATCTTTTTATAAATGTCAGATGGTTAAAGTGCAGACAAAACCTTCTCGATTTTGAATTTTTTCACCTTCTCCGATATTTTAAATTGAACCTCATCTCCTGCTCTCCGTCCGATTACTGCCGAACCGATTGGTGTCAAAACTGATATTTTGTGTGAAGAAATGTCCGCATTTGATGGAAGAACAAGAGTAAACAGCACATCAAAATCCGAATCAGTTCCTCGCAGATGAACTTTAGAATGCAACCTGACAAAGTCAGCCGAAATGTCAGCCGGGTCAACTATTGTCGCCAGAAACAGTTTTTCCTCCAGGCGATCAAAAGTTGCCAGGTCATTTTTGTTGCTGGGCCTGGAAAAATCAATCAGAGTTTGTAATTGCTCCATATCGGAGGCGGTAATGTGAATCGATATAGTATTGTCTTCTTTCATATGACCAATCTATCCAAGAAAACTAATAGAGCTGTTGCATGAATGTACGATAAATATTTTCAATTACAGTTTTCTCATTCTGTAAGGCTGTTTCAAGTTTACCTGCTTCGAGCCAGGTACCATCACATTGTTGACATTTATCTATTTTAATCGCCTTATGATCGATTTCCTTCAGTAGCCCGTCACAGTTAGGACACCGCATATAATGCCTTTTATGCCGTTCCGCCATTGTTTCTGAAATAGTCTGATTTGCTTTGATTTTATTGCTTTTTCTGCGTCTTTGAAACGCATTTTCGGAAAGATATTTTATGATTTTATCTATTATGTTTGTTTTCATGACGAGTGACTTTTTTTAGGAAAATAATCGGGCAGTTTTCCAAAGTTTTCTATAACGGGCAAGCACTGATTGCCTGCTCTGTCTCTTTCAGATGGACATAAATATGAATTTCCTTATTTATTTACGAAACACTGCAAAAAATTTATCAGTTACCGACGTATCAAGCTGAGCAGCCATCTCAAGCTCGCCGGCATCAAGCCAAATACCTTGACATTCAGTACATTTATCAATCTTAATTCCCCTGTAATCGATTTCCACAAGCGACATGCCGCATTTTGGGCAGCACATATAGTGCAGTTCTTTGAGCTTCAACCGCTCTTCGGCTTTTATTGCATTTTGTCGTTCCTGTTCAATTTTTTGGGCCTTGTTGAATTTCTCCCGTGCGAAATAGACCTCTTCTTTTTCTGTTGGTTTGACAGGCATAATTTGACCCTATGTATTTGGAAAAAATTATTTTAAGCCGCCTTTTCCGTCATGCAATTTTTTATGCTTTTAATAATATATTTTTTAGCACCCCCTGAATCCTCGCACTCAATGACATCCCCTACCCGGCACCCGACAACCGCACTGCCGAGAGGTGAAAAGATTGATTTATTATTTTCGTTACCGTCGGCTGGTGTCGGCAAACGCAGAGTGTAGTCTGTTTCAGCGCCTGATTTGATTTCGGCCAGAGTGAATCTTGAATTGATCGCAATTACATCATCCGGGATGTTTTCTTCTGTGACTACCGCCGCTCCCTGTAATGAAGTTTCGAACTTCATTATGATGTCAAGGCCTTTGCTCGCCGGCATGAAACAGTGACAGAAATTAAGGTGTCGCCTGATTATCTTATGCTGTGATTCTGTAATATATATTGTATGATTTACAGTGTCCGTCATGATGCGGCCTTTTCTGTTTATTGTGAATCTTCAGGTTTTTCGCGGGTGAGCATTTTCATAATGCCTTTTTAGTCAGAGCCACGACACCGTGTTGATGGTTCCTGCCTGCAGCAAACGCATTCGGCTGCTCCTGGTCCATAAGGTAAATCATCTGATTAATTAGTAATGCATATAATTTTAAACAATGTATCTCTTAATTTTTATTTATGCGATCGAGAAAAATACCCAGCACGTCGTCTGAAAGCCTGAGTATCTTTGTGAAACTGTCGAAATCAACCCAGATTCCCCTGCACTGTTCACAGATGACAATTGAAGCATCTTTTATATTGTCTTCTTCAAGCTGCCTGCTGCATCGTGGACATTTCATGAAATGAATATCATCCACCCTTTGCATGGCCTCCGTTAAAATTTTTTTGCGTTCAGTTTCTATATGCTTGAGCTTTTTTGCATCAAGCTCAATGAAGTGATCGTCATCTGCTTTGTTTCGATCCATTTTTGTCGCCGAGCCTCATTTATTCACCTTAGTCGGATAACTCAGATGCAGGCATGTTAAAAAAGAGGGACTGAACCACCCGCAGTTATGTAAGATGTTTCATAGCTGATTTCTGATGCCTGCTGAACGATTTTGCTATACTTGACAAAAACATGCTGTATACACACCAGTTTTCCGAGGACAGCAGTAAATAAAAAAAATTTCAGGCCGTTTATTAGAATAGTCATCCGTACACCTCCTTATGATTTAATGGATAATTCAAAAAAGGGTGGCTATGCCAGAGGACACGGAGAGGGGAGGGGTCGTGACACAGCCTTTATCCCTTTTCTTATTTATGAATATAACAAACGAACCTTACAGAATGATTGCAGAATTATTACAATATTGTAATAAAGCTCAGGAATCTGAAACAGTAAGAAATTGAGTGTAACGTGCAGTGGTGCACTGAAGTATCGCCGCATAAGGTTTGTCGATCTTTTTTACAATACTATCGGTAGCAGTTCTCATTTTTTGGGTATGCGATAGGCCTCGATGGTTTTTTTTAATTGCTTTGCCTTGGATGAACCCGGCTCAATTTTCAGTATTTGCCTGCAGTCGGCAATTGCTTTTGTATAGTCTTTCAGAAGAGTGTATATTTGTGCGCGGTTATACAGCGGCTCGAACAGGTAGGGGTTAATTTTTATGCAGGCACTGAAATCTTCCAAGGCACTTTGATAGTTTTTTTCTGCTTCATGTGCCAGTCCACGGTAGTAAAATGCTCTGTGGTTATCAGGGCTAAAATTCAAGGATATGGTAAAATCCTTCAGAGCCTGTTTGTAGTTAGATTGAGCAAAATAAGCCATGCCTCTATGAATATGAATAACGGATTTAATGTTTTCCGGGAACTCCCGTTGTAAAATTGATGAATATATTGCAATTGCTTTTTTGTATTTCCCGGTATTGTGAGCAATAAGGGCATCGACCAGCAGGTCATCGACATTTTTATTCATCAGGTCATAATTTGCGGGCACCTGATTTTCTAAAGGGCTGGGATATATTGGGCGGGATTTATGCTTTATGGCTACAGGAGGAACTTTCTGAGGTTTTTGAACCTTATGCATAAAGCTCTCACGGCGCTTGTCGAGCTCCACCTGGAGTTTTCGCTGGTAGTCCCGTATCTCTTGAAAAAGAGTATCAGAAAGTGTGAGATTGGCATTGAGCGCAGCAAGCTTGCGCTTCATGGGTTCATCAAAAGGGCCGAAGTCGGTTTTGTAAATAAGCTCGTGCTCGACCTCGGCCCAGGCATCCTGCAGAATGGTGCGGAGCTGGATTTCGCAAATCTGCGGCTCTGAAGCATGACATTGTTCCAGCACTTTTTCCGGCACACGTATTAGAAAGTGTGTCGACCTGTAGCCGAACTCTCTGAAGGAGTGTTCGCTTCCTTTGCATTCAATCTGAATTACATCATATTTTTGCTTTACATGGTTTTCTGCTGTTCGGAGATTATCGAGAAATGGACAAACGATTCGTACGCCCAGCAAATCATAAATATCAATCGACTCGGTGTAATCTGTTTTTTTGGACAACAGCCTCAAAATTTTATTGAAATAACTGTCAAAGGTTTTAACCCTTGATTTTATTGTCGGATGGAGCCCCATACCCTCCAAATCGTATTTGAGTGTCTCATGAAGCTTGTTGATAATCCTTTCGCATGAAGAATAATTATTTTTATACCCGCTCTCCAGTTTCTTGCGGTCCGGCATTTTTGACTGCTTCGCCATGATGTCTGCCCCCTGTGTCAGCAACACCATAACTTATATTTCTCTCCATATGTTTTCAATTCCGGCAACATTATCATATCCGCGCGCCATCATTAATGCGTCCACGAGGGTAATCGCCGCCATGGCTTCCACAACACTATAGATTCTGCCAAGCAGGGTCGGGTCGCGCCGGGTTATCGGCTCGAGTTTTTCAATCTCCATTTTCGGCATATTGACACTGTCCTGGGAAACGCTTACCGTCGGGGTGGGTTTCACCGCCAGTCTGATGATAATTTCATCACCGTTGCTGATACCGCCAAGCAGCCCTCCGGCATTATTGGTTTTGAAACCGACCGTGCCGTCTTTTTCGCAGAACTCATCATTACATTCCGAGCCCTTCATGTTACCGACGCCGAACCCGGCCCCGAACTCAATTCCTTTAATGGCGCCTATGGACAGCAGCGCATGACCCAGCGTGGCGCTCAGCTTATCGAACACCGGCTCGCCGAGTCCGGCCGGAACCCCTTTGATTCTGAGCTCAAGTATGCCGCCTGCCGTGTCACCCTCATCCTTGATCTCCAGCACCCGCTTCTCCATTTTTTCAGCTGCTTCAAGGTCAGGGCAATTGATCTCATTTTTGCGGTAGTATTTTTTTGCCTCTTCAAAGGTCATTGCTTTGGCTTTAATATTCATACACTGAATTGTGTACGATATGAGGTCGATACCTTCTTTGTTGAGTATATATTTTGCGACTGCCCCGCCCGCGACACGGGCAACCGTCTCCCGGCCCGATGCCCGGCCTGCACCACACCAGTCCTGACATTGACCATATTTTGTGTAAAAACAGTAAGTGGCATGACCCGGTCGGCAGAGGTCCTTATACTGGCGGTACTGCTCGACATGAATATCCTGGGTATCGACATTATAGATTATGATTCCGACCGGTGCTCCGGTGGTTACACCGTCCTGGCCAAGGCCAGCAAAAATCTGACACTGGTCGGTTTCCAAACGCGGTGAGTTGAGCTTGCCAACCCCAGGCCTTCTTTTGTCAAGCTCTTCCTGTATGATCGCGTTGCTTAAGGCAAGGCCGGGCGGAACCCCATCAATAATGACCGCCAGCCCGCTTCCTTTGCCAATGCCGTAGCTTTCACCAGCGGTTGTTATCCTGAACAATCTGCCGAACGTGTTTCCAAGCATTTCACATCTCCTGTTTCTGATTTTTTATCTTTGGTTTTTTTTCAGGGTCAATTTTCATTTTCCTGCTCTTGAGTCCATAACATCGAGAACAAAAATCACCTTCCGCAGTTACATAATAGCCACCTTCCTTTATTAAATCTTTTTTGCATTTCGCGCATTTCATCAACAGATCCCTGCATCACCTACTTATTGTATTATGCCGGTAAGAACATTGTATCTGACAAGCATTACAGTAAGATTGCAGAATTATTACAGTTTTGTAATAAAAACAGGATTGTAGTGTGCTATTGCGTGCGTGATCGACTACCTGGCGGGAAATCTGAGGATTACGGTTGTGCCTTTTTGAGGTTCGCTTCGGATATCTATTGTTCCGCAGTGGAGGTCCATGATTGATTTGGCGATGGAAATTCCCAATCCGCTTCCTCGTGAATCATGTCCCATGGCGCCGGGTGTTCTATAGAATCTTTCAAAAATATTCTCTAATTCCTCGGCTTCAATTCCAATACCGCTGTCTTGAATGGTAATAGATAAAGAATGATCCCCGGCTTCCTGGATGGCGATATCAATGGAACTGCCGGGTTTAGAATATCTGAATGCGTTTGAAATAATATTAGTTACTGCCCTGCGAAACAACAGAGGATCGGCACAAACTGTGCCGGAACCGATGCACCGCACGGTAATGTTTTTTTCTTCCGCCAGGGCTTCATAATAATCGAGAACCTCATGTATTTCCTTCAAAGGATCAAAGTCGATACGGTCAAGTTTGATATCCGTGTTTTCCGCACGTGCCAGAAAGAGCAGCCCTTCAATCATGTGTGAAAGACGTGTGTATTCTTCCAGACTTGACTCAAGAATCTGTTGGTATTCCTCAATGGTTCGAGTTTTAGACAGCGAAACTTCGGTTTCACCCATGAGATTGTTAAGCGGGGTCCGAAGTTCGTGGGCAATATCTGTAGAAAAACGGGAGAGCCGGGCAAAAGAATCTTCAAGCCTGTCAAGCATCTCGTCAAATGATGTTGCCAGCACAACAAGTTCCTGCGGCCATCGGGATGGAGCAAGCCTTTCGTGAAGCTGTGAAGCCCGGATGCGCTGAATAACGGCTGCAATGCGCTGTAATGGATTCAGTCCGCGCCTGGCAATCAGCATACCGAGAAACGCAGCAAAAAAAAGTCCGGTGATTAAAACTAAATATATCTGTTTTCGGTATTCTTTAAGAATGTCATCTTCAACCGTAACATTAAGGGCGGTATTGATAAGTACCTTGTGGTCGTAACATTCGGGACAATCAGCCCAGGCCGACATCATGATAAATATTTCACCGGTGGCCGATTTGAATCTTTCGATTTTCCAGGGCTCTTCACCGATTTCATGCGGCGCAGGAAACGGAAGACTATTCAGGGTATCGCTTGTTTCGGATGCCATGATAGTTTTTCCGTTCGTATCCGCAATTTTTACAAGATATTTGTGAAATTGATATCCGCCGCCTTCTTTTACCTCCTCCTCGAGTTCATTAACGTCATACTGAGAGGATTTCATAATGTTCCGAAAGTGTATTATTTTATCAATCAGAAAACGTTTGTCTTTACTGTGCAAAGTAGTGTTTAGGGCATAGTACAAAAAAAAGGTTGTCAGCGTCAGCATTCCAAACGCTGTAAGTGTGTAGGCAATTGTCAGGCGCGTAACAATTGAGTATGTGCCGATGGAGGTCTTTTTTATGCGTTGCGTTTTATTGCCTTGCTTCAAGAACATAACCGACCCCGCGTACGGTGTGGATGAGTTTTTCATTGAAGGGATCGTCGACTTTAGAGCGCAGGCGGCGGATGGCAACATCAACGACGTTTGTATCGCTGTCAAAGTTCATGTCCCACACCTGCTCCGCTATCATTGTTCTGGAAATAACTTCTCCGGTACGCTGCGCAAGAAAGGTCAGCAAAACAAACTCCTTTTGCGTTAGATCTATCTGCCTGCCCGCGCGCCTGACTTTACGTTTCAAGAGATCTATCCGCAGGTCTTCTAT
Source organism: uncultured Thermodesulfobacteriota bacterium (assembly GCA_964518865.1). GTDB lineage: Bacteria > Desulfobacterota > WTBG01 > CAIYCZ01 > CAIRTM01 > JANQGV01. The sequence continues at coordinate 38,814 of CAZFIB010000026.1, read as the reverse complement.
CACTATTTCTGTAGATTTCTGCGCCTGGGGTCTGCGCAAAACGACCCGAACACGGGCCAGCAATTCTGAAAAAACAAATGGTTTAATCAAGTAGTCGTCTGCTCCAAGCTCAAGCCCCTTGACGCGATCTTCAACACTGTCACGAGCAGTCAAAAAAAGCACAGGCGCATTGCCGCCTTCCTTTCGCATTTCCTCAAAGACTGACCAGCCGTTTTTATCAGGCAGCATGACATCCAGTATTACTAGATCATAGTCTGAATCATTTGTATGAGCTAGTCCTTCCTCGGCGGTATGAGCTACGTCAACGACAAAGCCGTTTTCTGTGAGCCCCTTTTTTAAAAAGCTGGCTGTCTTTTTTTCGTCTTCAATAATTAAAATGCGCATTTTCAAGATTCATGTAGAGAAATTCAATTTTATGTCTTGTTCAGTCAGTCCATTGCATGCAAATCGAATCAATATGTTAAGGCAGCAGTATATTACCGAAATTCGATATTCGGACTGAGTATCTGGTAATAGAGCCGACCGCGGAACTGTAGACTATGTGCCACAGTCAACACCCGGCAGCATATCACAGGGAGTGTGGTTTTCAAGCGGTAGTATCTTCTGCGACATTTCATCAAGTTGCACAAAGGCATTACGATATTGCCGGAGCCGAAAAATTTCATTACTGCGGGTGAATCCATGGATTGAACGGTCAAGCCGTACAATGACAGAAGGATGCTGTCATCAGAGCAATTCACGGAACAGTACAGCCCGGCATCGAAGCATACGAACGGCCACGACGGAGCGAGTACGCCACCCGTAAGAATTACAGCGTCATTGACAGATCAAACACACCATACCGACGAAGGGTATATGGATTTTAATAAAAAAGCCCCGCACAAAAGCTGCGGGGCTTATCGTTGATCTCGTAAAGGTGATCAATCGCCGGTTACTTCGGCGAACTCGCTGTCCCAGTCTGCCGGGCACTCATCAGCGGTCTTTTTGACCGCCGCCGTTGCGTTGACCGGCTGCAGGTCGACATCCACACGGCCTTCCCACTGGTTGGTCGAGGGGTTGTGCTGCCAGTCGATCATAAGCACATGGGCCTCGGTGCTGCCGACAAAGACCTGGATGTAGCCGTTCAGCAGGCTCGCCTCCTTTTCGGTGCCTTCGTTGATGGTTTCGTTGACCGTCTCCATAAGCATGCCGCCCATTTTTTCACCGGTTGCAGCTATTGAGATAATCGCCTCGCCGGTAACGGTTCCGTCTGCGGCCTGCTCGGTGCAGAACCTGACCTCGCCGATTGCGAATCCGAAGTCGATGGTTCCCTCGTAAAAACCGTCGAACGCTTCAACGTCATAGCTCGGGCAGTCGGGCTTGAGCTGATAGTACTGGCTGACTGCCTCGTCATACATCACGGCAGCCTTGCTCAGCGCATTAAGGGCCAGTGAATACAGGCCGCTGTCCCCGAAACGTTGGGCGCGTGTCATAAGCCGCTCCGCCTGCTTTATCGTATCCTGCAGGTCATCCTTGAAATCGGGACATATGTCGCTGATCATCGCCTGTACGATTGCCTGCGAGACGCCGGTGTCCCACAGTGCGGAAGGGTACACGAGCAGGTTTGCGGCGGCTACGGTACCTTCGGGCTGCATGATCTTCAGGTACAGCTCAGCCATGGCAGCGCCGCCCAATATGCTCCCGAGATCTTCTGCGGCAAGTCCCTGCTCAAGTGAAGAGTTGGCCTGCTGCAGCAGCAGCGTTTCCAGGGGACCGGCACCGGCTGCAAGCTGCTGCTCGATTGTGCTGCTAAGCGTTGCGGCGGTACCGGCGAAGGGAATCTGGCCCCTGATGCCGGACTGTTCAAGAGCGATGCCGGTGACGGTCACACCGCCGCTCAGCGATCCGGATACCGTATCGCTCGATGCGCTGTAGCTCAGCGAGGCGCTCGCCGTTGTGCCGTCGGACAGGGTGAGCGTGCCGGTAATGGATCCGTCCGCAGAGACGGTGCCGCTGAAACTGCCGCTGCGCGCACTTCGCGCGGCGAGCGTAATCGTTCCGCTCAGCATGTCACGCGCCTGGTCGATTTCAGCCGTTATGCCGACGGTTGAACCGTCCTGCGTTCCTGATCCTGCCCATATGCCGTCGATATCAGCATCAACAGGCTCGTCGGTGTCCACATCATAGATAAACAGACCGGCGATCTGTGAGCTGCCGTAGGCAAGTTTCTGATCGGGACTGTAGCTTATTTTAATCGCATCACCGAACATGGTTGTGCTGCCGTCAAGCACCACCGGATTTTCAGCATCCGCTATATCGATCAGGCGGACCTGCCCGGCAGCTCCGTCCGTCTCGATCGTCAGGAGATAGCTGTCGAAGGCGGCGGCGGCCTTGATGTTCATTTCCTCGTATCCGAGGAGTTCTACGGGAAGCACAGCAGCTGTAGCGGGGCTGTAGGGTGCTGCGATATCGGTTATAGTCAGGCCCTCATCTCCGCCCGGTGCGAGTACCAGCGTATCCCATACGGCTATGTCCTGCAGGGTGCCGTTGTCGAAGCCGCCCATAATCTTTTTAATGCTCGACGTATCACGGGCGTCGAGAACCAGCGATCCCCTGGTGCCGTCCCCGGCTATAATCAGGTCGCCGCGCACATCGACTGCGTAGCAGGACCCGGCAGTGTCGTAGGTGGAGACGAGCTGCGGATTCGACGGGTCGGACACGTCAACCAGCGCAATACCCTCTGTCTGCAAAGCGACATAGGCGGTTGTACCGTCGACGACGACATTGAAGGGGCGTCCGGGCAGCTCGATGCTGCCGAGCACGGACGCCGCGGTCGGCGCGGAGATATCTATGATTTCAAGGTAGCCGCCGCTTTCCTCCACCCGGTCGACTTCTGCGGTGTAGGCTTTGTCGCCAAGTAAAAAGATGCCGTTAATATTGCCCTCGAGTGCGACGGTTTGTACAAGATCAGGATTTCCAGGATCACTGACATCGAGGATGCGCACCCCCTGATGCAGGCCGGCCACATAAGCGTAATTGCCGGCACCCTTGCAGTCCTGAATCTGGCCGAGAGACTCGAGTATCCCGACCTGTACAATGCTTCCGGATGAGACATCCAGGATGCGCAAACCGAAGTCCCTGTTAGCAAGGGCGATCGTAGTGGCCTCGTGTGAAACATCGATGCTGTGATAGGGGTATACGTCGAACTCCTCGACCTGCACGGGGTTTGCAGGGTCGCTGACGTCGATTTTGTAGAAATTTGCAAACTCGGTGCACAGATATATATAGCCATCTATCAGGGCAATGGAAATAACACCGCCGTAGCTGTTGTCAAGCGTAGACACAAGCTGCGGATTCGAGATGTCGGAAACGTCCAGTATGGCAAATCCGACACCGCCGGCGGCTATGTGCAGGAAGTTGCCGTCGAGAATACTTTTGTAAAAATTATTCGGCTGGGAAATGTCGGTCGGGTCCTGCGGAAAGCGGGATATCAGGCTCGGTTTTGACGGTGTTGAAATATCGAAAAAATATACGCCGTCGAATTCACAGCTGAGGTACAGGGTGTCTTCGACGATATTTACATCATAGCCGTTGTAGTTCGATGCGTCAAAGTCGGTAAAGGTATCGACGATGACCGGATTTGCGGGATTTGATATGTCAAGGGTGATGAAACCCGCGTGCTGGTCGATGACATAGGCGTAATCGCCCTTAACTTCAACATCCTGCGTTTCAGGGTTTTTTTCGACAGCGCTGGTGTCGAAAACGATCTGCTTGACTATTTTCGGGGCGGTTTCATCGGCGATATCGACCACCACGAGCCCAGCCTCCCAGCAGGCAATATACAGATAAGTGTCTTTCTTGGTGAGCCTTCGCCCGATGCCCGGCAGCGGAATCGAGCCTTTCAGGACGGGTGCCGCCGGGGTGCTGATATCGACGATAATAAGCCGTGGTTCCTGTACTGCGTACACCGTGTCTCCATCGACAATGCAGCCGCGCATGGCGCCGCCGAGATTGGTAACAGCGGTTATCGATTCATCGGCTGCTGAAGACTGCACCGGTGTGCCGAACACCAACATGCCGGAAATGAAAAATACGAGTGCGACGGTATATGATAATCTAAATAATATATTCATACGTTCCTCCCCTGTTACTACCGCTAATGCGACCGTGTGTGTTTACCGGAAAACCAAAAATGCCCTCTGCAAAAGAGGGCATTTTTGGTGGAAATAAAGCAGTCTGCTTAGTAGCTGCGTTTCTGGAGCCACTGCAGGGTGAACATGCGAGCCGGGAACTGCTTGCCGAACTCAAAGGTCGACGAAGCGCAGGTGGAGTGGATGCGCTGCACGTCGATCATCTGGTTGGCGTCGAAGTGTCCGATCTTCATGCCCTGGTAGCCTGTGCCGACAAAGCCGTACTGGTCCATTACCTTCCACAGCTTGCCTCTGCGGTCGTAGCGGTCCGAGTACAGCATGTTCCAGGTCTCGGGGTCCAGGTACCATATCATCTTGCTGTAGAGGAAGTTGGGGTCCTCGTTGACGGCCTCGATCACATGGGCCTTGATGCGCTCGCGCTGGGAGCCGTCCCACAGGCAGTCGCCCGGGGTGTGCTCGAGCTTGGATGAATCGTTGTGGCGCACCAGCAGCAGATCCTTCTGGCCCAGGTACTTGTACGTGTTGATCTGGACCGGGCCGTCCCAGCCCAGGTTGTCGAAGGCGCAGGAGTCGGCACCGCCCTGGGCGTCCTGGCGCTCGGTGGTGGAGCGGCGGCGGATGCGCCGGATGGAGGGCATCCAGAACCAGGAATCATAGGCTTTCATTCGGTCCTTGTAGTTGATCTCCATGATCCGCATGTTGCGCGTCTCGGGGGGCGCAAGCTGCAGCATGGTAAAGGCGCGCCAGATCTGCTTGGGGTTCTTCTCATACTCGGGTACCGGCGGCACATCGGTGCGGCCCGCGAAAAAGTTGATGTTGTTCTCGATCTCGATGTCCATGTCGTATTTCAGCCGGCCGTCAACAATAAAACCCACGTCGCGGCTGTTGTAGGAGTCGCCGTAGGTTCGGGAGCGGAAATTGTGGGCCATCTCAACACCCTTGTCGGCGTTGGGGAAGGGCACGCCGGCGACCCAGTTCAGAAGCTCGCCGCTTGCGCCCACCTTTGTCTGGCCGGCATACTTCCTGGTGGCCTCGATCTTGCCGGGTGTGGGCGCGATGGGCCGGTAGGGCACGATAACGAACCAGCTCTCACCCCAGCGCTCCGTGTCCTTCATCATGGTGTAGAGACTCTCGGGCACGAATTCCTTGACCTTGTCAACATCGGCCGAGGTTACCTTCTTGCCCACCCACTGCTTCTCCCACGCGCGAACCTTTGCAAGCTCGTCGCCTTCAAAACACTGTGTGGGGTAGGCTATGTCCGCTGCTGATGCGGCGGATGCCACGCACAGCACTATAATACCCAGAAGGGCGGTCACTGCATGCTTCATTGGATGTCCCCCTTTCATTGCTTTAGAATTCATAGGTTATCTCAAATGTCATGCTGTCCAGGTGATTGACATACTCTCCGGGATAGCCGTAGTAGTTCAGGTAGCGCACCAGAAATGTCCAGTTGAATACGGGCTTGAAGCCGATTGCCGGGGCATAGTAGCCCGAGCCTTCCGTAACAGCGTGTGACCAGTAAAAGCCGGGCAGAATGCGGCCGTGCCACAGCTCGTAGTTGAAGGACTGGGTAATCATGCACCAGTGATGTCCCTTCTGACGGTAGGTGGGAGTAGGCGGTGCATACCAGGGGTAAATGATGTCCATGCGGTGACGGCTGGGATACCACTCCATGAAAATCTGGGTTGATGATGAGAGATGCTTGTTGCGCAGCTTGGGTGTTAAGTACGGAAGAAATATCTTGCAGTCCCATCCAAGGGCGAACGCGTAGCGGTTGCCCTCTTTGCTGGCCGACAGATTGCCGTCGCCGGGCATGACCGAGGTGTAGTTCTTGCCGATCTCAGCCAGGAACTCCCCCTTGAAGATATTACCGGTCATGGCAAGCGTGGTGCCGGGAATGATGGGAATCCGGTAGTCGACGGTTTTGTTGAACGTGAACCCGAAGCTGTCCTGCCACTCGAATTTGTAATTGTGACGGTTGCGTCTGTCGAGAACGGGCGCAAGCTGGGACTGCAGGAACCGGCCGGTTCTGACCGTGGGCTGATCGTCGCGGTGGTGGAAGTACAGCAGCGTCCAGTCGAATCCCCACAAAAACCCTCTGATGCGCACGCCGAATTCAGGGTTGGTCCAGGTGTCCTTGGGCGTGTCGCGGTAACCGCCTTCGAGCGCTTCCTGCGCATTTGCAAGACCCTGGGCACCCTTGGAATGTGACAGATGATAGCCCTGGGGCCAGTTCAGGTTGGTCTCGAAATCGGGAATAACGATGAACTCGAACATCATGTCCATGGGCATGTTCGGGGGTGTCAGAAATACACGCGCCATCCAGAGCCCGCGCTTGATCTCGGCAAAATCCGGATAGGCCGGATTGAGCATACCGGTCAGGTCGATGGGGTTGACGATATCGGTCATGCGTGCAACCGATGTTTCACCCCAGCTGATGATCTGCTTACCGAGACGCACCTGGAAAAGATTATGGTTTACCTCCATGTACAGCTCACGGCAGATGTCGCGGAAGGTTTCGTACGACTCGAGATAATCGATGCCCTTGCCCCCGCTCATCGACCTGACGTTGTCGCCGAAGTCCTCATCGACTTCGTGGGCGACATCATAGAAATTTTTCCAGACACCGTACAGGTTTACCTGGTAGTCCTCGCGGTCGATCATGTGAAACATGGTTTCCAGCTTGAGCGTGGTGCGCGCATGAAACCATGTGTAATCTTTAAGGCCTTCCTCCCAGGGCTGCAGATCATGCACGCGCATGAGCCATTGCTCTGATATTTTACCGTGAATGACGATACGGTCGTCCATAAGGCGAACACCGCTGGCCCCCGCGACTGCAGGAAGCAGCCACATCAGGCAGACGGCTGTTATCAGAAATCTCCACGCACCCTTTCGTCTCATCGTCCTCCTCCTTTTTTCGTATGGTTAAAGAATTAGTTTATATGGATACATATATGAAAAAAAATATATCAAATTCCCGCAATAAGGGAAGAAAAAAATATAAAAAATCATACTAATTTTTGTTTTTTTTTAACCTGTTCGGCAAACGCTGCAAAGGCTTGTACTGTATGTCGCAGACAGGCCTACAGACCGTCGCCGTAATAGTCTTTTCGCCAGAAACCTTCAAAGTAATAGGTATCGAAATCGTCACCGAACAGCTCTTTGCCCATGCTGGCTGCAAAATCGTTTTCGTACAGCGTTGACAAAAATGCATCGAAACCCTGCTTGCTGCCCTGAATCAGGCCGTCGTCCTGCTCGGGATCGAGCGCGGCAAGACGTGCAAAGTACGCATCCATGAAGAGCTTGTAGGCTGCCAGTGCCGCTTCATAATAGGCTTCGCGTGCTTCTTCCGTTTCGTCGGGTATGTAGCCTTCGTCGATTTCAATGCGGTATTGCATGGTCGTATACTCTTTCAGATGCTCGATATATTTCCCGCGGTCCTCACCCTGACGCTGGTAGGGCTCCACAAGATCAAGCGCCTGATTGATTTTTTCGATTTCATCGCCGAAGAACGTTTCGAGATCTATTTCCGCGCTGTTGAGGTTGTAGAAATCCATGCTGAAAGAGCCGTCGGACCCGCCCATAGCCTTGAGCGCGTCACCGTGCAGAAGGGGTGCCCGAATATCGGCTGCCGGTCGGTAGGAGAAAGCAAAATCGGTATAGTTTTCAGAGTCCGGGGGAACTTCAAACTGACTGAGAGAGCCGTGTGCAAGGGAGTCGCTTTCATAGGACGCCAGGTGTACTTCAAGCTGTGGTGCGCCGAAAACAAGCCTGAACAGGCCTGTCAGCTCAATGATGTACTCGCTTGAAAAGAGGTCGGGAAAATCATCGCGAGGCAGTGCCCCCGCATCAGTGAGCTTCTGTTCGGCGTACGAGCGCATGTTTTCATAAAGGTCGTAGTCCGGCGGTTCTGTCTGAGGTGCGCACGACGAGACGCAGAGTGCGATACACGCGGCAATGAAAAAAACAGCAGCGTTTGCACCCGCAAAGTGAAAAAGGTTTGAAACGGTTCTGCTTGATGCCATGGTTTTCCCCTCCTGTAAGTGAGCTTTTTCGGGGGGAATGCGCAAGTAAAACCCGAATCCCGCGTATTCCCCGCCGTTTGTCACGGTTTGTTTCCTATGGCGTCCATTCCTGCGTGGTTCTGAAGTTTTCCTTTCGCAGTGAGCCTTCAGTCAGTCTGATGCGCTCAATAGTAGTCCGGCTCATAATCATGGATTTCCGAATGACCGCCCGCCACTGATCTAGCGTCATGTTGCGCTGGCGCGCGGCATACTCATAAGGATATTTGTCGAATCCCTCATCGAATTCCTTGTCGGTGCCTTCGAACAGCTCGGTTTTTCCGATGATCTGAAAACAGACCATGTCATTGAAATCATCCTTGAACTCCTTGTGCCAGTTCATGCTGACATAAGGGTTTTTCCGGATGTGCATCAGCTTTTCCGTGCCTTTTTCGTGAAAGCCGTACACCACCTTTTTGTCGGGATCGAGGGCCATGTCGGCCGTGAACGTGTAGGGGCGGTTGTTGAACGATGTTGCGATGACAAAGGTGCGCTTCATGCCCTTGCCTTTGAAATAATCAACGATGCGCTTCCAGATTTTTTCTTTGGGCATGATGCCTTCGCCCGCCTGCCAGTTGAGGTAATCGCCCGATATCCAGACCTGCGTGGCGGTCGTACCGGCATCGAGCTGTATTTCATGGCAGTCATTGCAGGTAATGCCCTCTTCGAAGGGAGGATGATCTTTTTCGATGTCGGCATCGACGCGTATCGTCTTGGCTTTCGCCGGCTCAGCCTTTTTGGTTTCAGCCGTAACAGGTCCTGCAAGAAACAAGACGGTGCATGCGACCATCAGGGCTGCATAGCGTTTGTCGGTGAGTGTTTTCTCCATTGTAGACTCCTTTCCTGAAGCAGTGACAGTTAACAGTTCTATGTGAGATCCGCTATCCGCATGAACGGATGTTTTCTGCAGCATGACTCGTCAGGCAAGCGAATGCCGGGCATATGATCGTTGTCCAGGCTGTACGGCGACGTGATTTCGGGAACAGAATCAAAGCCTGCGGTATCAGAATTCCTGAAACCCGTCATCCGTATCAGTATCGGCAGCATCCCGATCATGACGTGAACCGACCATCTTCATGTCGCGTGCGTTCGACTGAGCTCCGCTACGGTCTGTGTCGGGACCGGGGCTGCGTTCAGTGTTCCCGCTGACCGGGCTGTTTGTCGCCGACGACCCGCCTTCGACAATACGGGTCAATGTCTGGATTATACCTTTGAGCTCCTGAGCCTCCGCTGATACCTGCTCGCTGGAGGATGCAGACTCCTCGGAACTGGCCGAGTTCTGCTGAACGACTTTGTCCATTTCGGAAACGGCGTGGTTTATCTGTTCCACGCCGCGGGCCTGCTCATCACTTGCTGAAGATATTTCCTCGACAAGTGTTGTGACCTTGTTGATGCTGTCGATGATTTTCTGCAGGGCATTGTTGGTTTCGCCTGCCTGCTGAGTGCCGTCTTTTGTGCGGGCGGTGCTCTCGTCTATGAGCTGTCGGGTTGCCTGGGCCTGCTCTGCCGAGCGCTGTGCCAGGTTGCGGACCTCTTCAGCGACAACGGCAAATCCCCTGCCGGCCTCGCCGGCACGCGCTGCCTCCACGGCGGCATTGAGTGCAAGCAGGTTTGTCTGAAATGCGATTTCTTCGATCGCCTTGACCACCTTAGTCACTTCGGTACTGCTTTCGCTGATGCCGTCCATTGCACTGATAAGACGGTTCATCGATGCAGCGCCTTCGCCTGCCGTGCTTTTAGCATCGTTTGCAAGCTGCTTTGCCTTGAGGGCACTGGCGGAATTTTTTTGTGACACGGAAGACAGCTCTTCAAGCGATGCCGAGGTTTCTTCGAGCGATGCAGCCTGCTGGCTGGTGGTCTGGGCCAGTACCTGGCTGGCGGAGGCCACCTGCTGGGCGGAATTCGTCATCTGGTCCGAGCTTTCCGTGAGGGTATCGATCGCATTGTAGATCGGCCTGACGACCGTGCGGGCGATGAAAAAGATCACGACGAAGGCAAGCCCTATAACGGCGGCGGCGATAATGACGTTTATGTTGCGCAGCTGCCTGCCGGGAGCGCGCAATTCGTCTATGGCAGCGGTCGCGACAACAGTCCACGGCGGCGCAGCGCCGGTTTTGTAGGCGGCCGTCCAGAGCCGGCTGTCCATCTTGCAGGTGAGAATGCCGGATTTGTTTTGGAGCATTTCCTTGCCGAAATCATAATCGCTCAGATCGAGCCTCATGATCTTTGATGTGTCGGGATGGGCGATAACCAGTCCCGAGGGGCCGACCACGTAAACAAAACCTGTCGCACCGAATTTGACCGGTGCAATGAAATTTTCGTTGAAATACTCAAGATCGACAACACCGAAAATGACGCCCACGAAGCCGGTGTCCTGCCTGACCGGCGCTGCAACGACAAACACCGGGTTGCCGCTGCTTTTGCTTTTTATGACATCGGAGATAGCGACCGTACCGGAGAGCGCTTTTTTGAAGTACGATCGATCGGATACGCTCAACCCGCTCGCCTTTGCCTTGTCGGATGATGCGATGATGGCGCCGCTGGTGTCGGCAACGTTGATGATCTCATAAAAATCGTAGTCCTTTTTAAGCTCCGCAAGCTCCTTGTCGGCCATTTTAATGAAAGCTCCGTCGATGGCTACACTGAAAACATCCTGCTTTCCCCAGTACAGCATTTCGAGCTTGCGGTCGGTAATCCAGGCGTTGACCTGCCGCAGGGTCAGGTCAACATAGGCTGCCTGCTGACTTTTGCTGATGCGGTCGAGGGTATTGTTGGAGTTCTGTACCGAAACGACAGTGGATATGCCCATTCCAAGCACAAGCAATGCTATCGTGGATCCAAGAAACTTGGCTTTAAGGCTCAGCTGCATTGACAACCTTTCACCTGTGCGGATGTTGCGTTTTATTAAGCAGAACTGACAGCATATACTATATTTTTATCGCTTAAAATTTTTTAATTCAAGCACTAAATTAACAATGCATTATCCAGTGACAGATTACACACACCACATGATACCGGCTCTTGCGGTGTGCGGGCGATTATTTTGAGCGGACTTTTTTCGGTCCGTGCGTCAGGAACCTGGGTTTGAACAGGAGTATCAGCACGGGCACCAGAAAAACAGCGCCGAGGCAGTTCAGAAACAGTATCACCGCCAGCATAAGACCCATCTGGGCCTGGAACTTGAGCTGTGACAGGACCCATACGAGGAGTCCCAGCACCAGCGTGCCGGCAACGTAAATTACGGACTTCGTGTAGGTCTTGATCGTTGCTGTGAGCACCTGCTCGAGATTCCAGTCCGGGTTGTGTTTTTTCTCTTCCGCGGCTCGTGCCAGCATGTAGATACCGTAATCGACTCCCATGCCGATGCCGGCCGCAGAAACCGGCAGCGTCGAAACCGACAAACCGATATTGTTCATTGCCATGTAGGCAAATGCCATAAAGTTTGAAATGAGCAGCGGAATGGTCAGGATGAAGCCCGCCTTGAACGAGGCAAAGTTGATGGTGCAAAAAACAAAGACCATAGTGAGGGCCAGCAGCAGGGTCTGCAGCTGCTTGGCGGCGACCACCTCGTTGATTGCCGCTTCGGTCCCGATGACGCCGCCGGCCAGCTTGTAGGTAAAGCCCTCCGGCAGTGTGGAGTGCTCTTCTATGTACGTCTTGGCAGCGGATATGGCACGCTCGATGGTTGGGCCGACCTTGTCCATGTAATAGAGCACGATGTTGGTCTGGCGCATCTTGGGATCGAGAAATTTGTTCATGTCACCCGGGTCGCCGGATTGCGTGAGCGCCACAAGATAGGTGCTGGCGGTTTTACCGTCTTCGGGAAGGCCGCGCCACTTGGGATCATCCTCGTGGAACTTCTGCGGCATACCCATGAGAGGTGCAATGATGTTGTCGTAGCCGGCTGCGCCGGAGTGTTTCATCATGTAGGTCGAAAAATTCTTTATGTCTTCCATAACCTGCCGGTTGGTAAGCGAACGGACCTTTTCCCCGGCAACCACGATATACAGCGGGTTTATCAGCGGAAGGTTGCGGTTTATCCTTACACTGTCCTGGTTGTATCGCGAGCTGGGGTAGAGCAGGTTGGAACCGACCTGGGCGTCGCCGACGATAAGTTTTTCGGACCAGTAGTAAGAAAACACAAGCACAACCGCCACTACTCCGAGCACATAATAGCGGCCGCGGCCGGTAACAAACGGGGCGAGCCAGTCGGCAAACCGGTTGGCGAAGCCTTTGCGCTCTTTTTCTTTGCGCTGTTCGTTTTTAATGTGATTCAAAAAGGTTTTGCTGATCGGTATGTAGCTCAAAACCACAGGTGTCAGAATCAGGCCGACAATAACCGTAACAAAACACCAGAAGCAGCCTGCCACCGCCATTTTCTGCAGCACCGGGATGGGTGCTATGGCTACGATTGCTATACCGAAGGCGTCCGTTGCGATGGAGGTCATGCCGGGCAAAAACATTTCCTCGATAATGACGCGGATGCCCGCCAGGTTGTTGCCGTGTTTTATGTACTCCTCGAAGTAGCGGTTGTACAGCTGGTGGGAGTGCCGGAAGGCCATCAGGGAAATCAGGAACGGCATCACGAAAATAAGCGGATCGAGGTTGTACCCCATGATCGACATGAAGCCGATACCCCAGATTCCGGAAACCACGGCGGTAAAGGGAACAAAAATGGCAGCCAGCAGGGACCTGAAAGCGAGCCACAGCAGAATGGGCATGATAATGCCGGTGCCGATCATAATAAGGTTCATTTCATCGATCATATTGGCAACTACGCCCAGATGCATGGGATGGCCGACGATTGAAACGGTCGTGTTGCCGTCTTCGGTTTGCTTGCGTATGCGCTCGAGCTCTTTGTGAACGGTCGAGTAACTGAGCTCTTCTTCGAAAAAGTCGGCGAAAATAAGGGATTTTTTAGAATCGAGGGAGACGAACATCCCGTAGTAGCGCTCATTTGAATAAATGGCGTCCTTGAGGGTTTCTATCTCTTCCTCGGTTTTCGGAACTTCGGGCCACATCAGCGGCACGGCTTCGAGACCCCAAGAGGTGATTTTCGGGTTTTTAATCTTTCGCGAGGCGATCGAGAGTATTTTGTAGCGGTCGATACCCGGAATCGCTTCCAGTTCGTTTGTGATGTAGCGGATTTTGCCGAGGGTTTCCTGATTGAAAATGTCGCCCTCCTCGACCGACACCATTATGACCAGAAAGTTTGCACCGCCGAAGGTTTCGCGAAACTCGTTGTGAATCCGGACGTACTCATGGCTCTGCGGCAGCAGCTCGTTGAAGTTGGTGGATACACGTACCTGGAGAAGATGGTAAAAGAAATACGCTGTTATGGCGATGACGACGATCAAAACAAGCAGCCGGTTGTTGATGACGAAATCAGCCAGTTTTTTCATTGCTTTGTGTGCCATGTTTTCTATCCTTTATCCGTAATTGTATACAGTAAAACACAAAGGCGACTTCCGCGATTGTTATTGATTCAGCGACAGCGGGATACCGGACAGCATGTTCCAGGTCCTGCCGCCGTCATCTGTTTTCAGTATTGTCCCGCGGGAGCCTACGGCAAATCCGGTCTGCCCGTTACAGAAGCTGAGGCCGCGGAGCCAGAATTTGGTGTCGGTCGCCTCTGAGGCGTTATGCCAGGTCGTACCGTTGTCGGCTGATACGAGGCAGGTGCCTTTTTGTCCTATAACGCACAGCGATTTTTCGTCGGTGTGCAGGCCGTATAAGGTTACCTCGCTCGATTCCGCCGGATTCGGGAGTTTCGTCCATAACTCGCCGCCGTCAGCGGTTGTTATAACCGTGCCGTCCATGCCGGTTATAAAGCAGCGTGCTTTGTCGATAAGGGAAACGGTGTACAGAGAGGGTGGAAACTGCTCCCACTCGGTTTCGTCGATGACCGGAATAATATCCTGGCATTTCTGCTTGTTCCAGGTGGCACCGCCGTCCTCTGTTTTATAAATGAGTCCGTATTCGCCGGCGATCCAGCCGGTTGAAACGGAAGTAAAGGCAACGTCGTTGTAGATTCTGTCTTCGCCGATGCTTTGATCCGTCCAGGTGGTGCCGCCGTCAGCAGTGTGGATGACGGTTCCGAACTCACCGACCGCCCAGCCGTTGTCGGCATCAATAAAGGTCACGGCGAACAAGTGCCGTTTTGTCCCGGTCTGCTGCCTGTTCCAGGTGGCACCGCCGTCGGTGGTGTGGAGCATTGTTCCGGCGCGGCCTGAAATCCAACCCGTTTCAGGGGAAACAAAAGATACGTCGCAGAGATTGGATGCGGTAGTGCTGTCCTGCGGCTGCCAGGTTGCACCCCCGTCGGAAGAATGATAGATGCAGGAGTCAAAGCCCACAACCCACACATTGTCTTTGTCAAAGCACTCTACGGCAAAAAGATCGTTTGTGGTGACGAATGTAAACGGCATTTTCATCGGCGGGGGGGGGGTCTGCTGCGCACACCCGATTACAAGGGCAGTCATTACAATGCCTGCAAACAACAGCGCACCGGATCGTGAGATGTATGTAGCGTTCATGGTACTATCCTTTTTTTACATTAATTAGTAGCTGCGTTTCTGGAGCCACTGCAGGGTGAACATGCGAGCCGGGAACTGCTTGCCGAACTCAAAGGTCGACGAAGCGCAGGTGGAGTGGATGCGCTGCACGTCGATCATCTGGTTGGCGTCGAAGTGTCCGATCTTCATGCCCTGGTAGCCTGTGCCGACAAAGCCGTACTGGTCCATTACCTTCCACAGCTTGCCTCTGCGGTCGTAGCGGTCCGAGTACAGCATGTTCCAGGTCTCGGGGTCCAGGTACCATATCATCTTGCTGTAGAGGAAGTTGGGGTCCTCGTTGACGGCCTCGATCACATGGGCCTTGATGCGCTCGCGCTGGGAGCCGTCCCACAGGCAGTCGCCCGGGGTGTGCTCGAGCTTGGATGAATCGTTGTGGCGCACCAGCAGCAGATCCTTCTGGCCCAGGTACTTGTACGTGTTGATCTGGACCGGGCCGTCCCAGCCCAGGTTGTCGAAGGCGCAGGAGTCGGCACCGCCCTGGGCGTCCTGGCGCTCGGTGGTGGAGCGGCGGCGGATGCGCCGGATGGAGGGCATCCAGAACCAGGAATCATAGGCTTTCATTCGGTCCTTGTAGTTGATCTCCATGATCCGCATGTTGCGCGTCTCGGGGGGCGCAAGCTGCAGCATGGTAAAGGCGCGCCAGATCTGCTTGGGGTTCTTCTCATACTCGGGTACCGGCGGCACATCGGTGCGGCCCGCGAAAAAGTTGATGTTGTTCTCGATCTCGATGTCCATGTCGTATTTCAGCCGGCCGTCAACAATAAAACCCACGTCGCGGCTGTTGTAGGAGTCGCCGTAGGTTCGGGAGCGGAAATTGTGGGCCATCTCAACACCCTTGTCGGCGTTGGGGAAGGGCACGCCGGCGACCCAGTTCAGAAGCTCGCCGCTTGCGCCCACCTTTGTCTGGCCGGCATACTTCCTGGTGGCCTCGATCTTGCCGGGTGTGGGCGCGATGGGCCGGTAGGGCACGATAACGAACCAGCTCTCACCCCAGCGCTCCGTGTCCTTCATCATGGTGTAGAGACTCTCGGGCACGAATTCCTTGACCTTGTCAACATCGGCCGAGGTTACCTTCTTGCCCACCCACTGCTTCTCCCACGCGCGAACCTGTTTGAGTTCTCTGTCGGTGTAGGAAGTTTTCGGATAATCGCATTCGGCTGATGTCGCTGTTGTTGCAAACCCGGGGCAGGTGATCAGAACAGCAAACAAGCAGAGAATCAAAATTTTTCGCATTGTCACAGCAGAGCTCCTTTCCAGATAGACATGTCTCATTCAGCAAAACCTGTTTTCGGGCATAGAGATTTTCAGCGTTAAATATCATATTGCAGATGCTGTACCATCCGGGTTCATATCGATGGGTTTTATAAAAACAAAGCATTAACAGTATATTAACAAGAATAGTGCTAAAAAATTATTTTTATAACGAGTAAATTATCAAAGGAATATTGTGAAAAAGTGCACAGAATGAGCATGCGTTCACACTTAGTCGAATTTTTTTCTGCGATGTCTGAATGTATAATAATTGAGGTTCAGAAGGCGGGCTGCCTTGCTTTCATTACCGTCAGCGAGCCGGACGGCGTCATCAAAATAATGCTTTTCGATATTTTTCAATACCGCAAGCAGGTCGATGCCCGCCTCTGTAACAGAGGGAATATCTACTGAGCGCTGCGGTTGAAGATTCGTATCGCGCAGGGTGTTTGAGAGTCCCAGGTCCTTGGGTTCCAGTTCAGGTCCGCTGCCGGTCAAAACTCCGCGCTCCAGAGCATTGCGCAGCTCTCGTATATTGCCTTTCCAGTCAAAGCCGGTCAGGGCCTGCTCGGCCTCGGGAGAAATGCGTTCGAAGTGCTTGTCGAATTTGTTGCTGAATTCCACCAGGAAATGGCGGGCTATGGGCAGAATGTCGTCCGGTCGCTTGGTAAGGCAGGGAATCTCGACTTTTATGACGGCCAGACGATAGTACAGATCTTCCCGAAAGCGGCCCTGCTCTATGAGCTGTTCGAGGTTTTTGTTGGTTGCAGAGACAACGCGGGTTACGACTTTCATTTTCCGGGTTCCGCCGACCCGGTAATACTCTCCGTCTTCGAGAAACCGCAGCAGCTTTGCCTGAGCTTCCATGCCGAGATCGCCGATCTCATCGAGGAAAAGGGTGCCGTCGCCCGCTTCATCGACCAGCCCTTTCTTGCCCTGCTCGCGGGCGCCGCTGAAGGCACCCTTTTCATAGCCGAACAGCTCGCTTTCGATAAGCTCCCGGGGGATTGCCGCGCAGTTAACCGTGACAAACGGGCCTTTGAAATTTGGGCTTTTATAGTGAATGGCGCTGGCAACAAGCTCTTTTCCGGTGCCGGTTTCGCCGTAGATCAGCACAGGAGTATCGGGGCTTTTAGCGACCAGGTCGACAAACTCCATTACGTTCTGAATGGTCGCACTCTCACCGATAAAGCAGGGAATGTTTTCCGTAAGATACTTTTCCTGCAGGGCCTGGACCTCCTTGCGGAGCCGAATGGAATCACAGGCGTTTTGAAGCGTTACCAGGAGACTGTCCATGTGTACGGGCTTGACGATGTAGTCATAGGCCCCCGCTTTCATGGCGGTAATAATGGTGGGAACATCCTCAAGGGCAGTAATCATGATAACAATGACATCGGGAAAGTGCTTTTTGATAGTATGCAGCGCTTCGGTGCCGCTCATTCCCGGAAGTCCGATATCAAGAAGCACGATGTCCGGCTGCTGATTACGCATTGCCTCGAGAGCGTCTTCAGCGCATTCGAAACTCAGCGTATGATACTTTTCCTGCAGGGCAAGTGTAATGCCGTCCCGTACGACCTGCTCATCGTCGACTACCTGGATGGTGAAAGCAATCATGTATGTGTCCCGAGTAGCATGTTCTGAAAGCATGCCTGCCGTGCATGTGGACAGGGCCATCAATTACGTATGCACGCTGTCAGTGTAGAAAAGTGCTTTGCTGTGCCCGTCCCTGCTTTTTGCGCATATCAGCGGGTATATGTAAACGAAATTCGGCCCCGCCCCATTTGCTGGCGGCAACCTTAATGGTTCCGCCGTGGTCGGTTATTATTCGGTGGCACATGCTCAGGCCGATACCCGATCCGTCGCTTTTGGTAGTGTAGAACGGATCGAAAATCCGGTCCCTTTCGGCCTCGGGGATACCCGGTCCGGAGTCGGCAACCGTTACGATAACCGAGCCGCCGTCTGCAACGGTAGCTATCTCTATGATGCGTTCCTGTATGCCGGATGACGACAGCGCCTGGGCGGCATTTGAGACAAGATTCAGGATGACCTGCTCAAGCATGTGAAAATCCGCATAACACGGCGGCAGGCCGCGATCAAGTGTTTTTTTGACGGTGACGCTGCTTTTACGCAGTGTTACGGCTGAAAGCTCAAGAGCCTCTTCTATAGGTTCATTAATGTTTACCAATAAGAGGCGGGGTGCGGCAGGTTTGGTGAAATCCATAACCCGCCGGATGACGGCTTCAATTTTATCCGAGGCCGACTGTATCTGATCGAGGATTGCAAGCAGGGATTCCCGCCGGCTCTGCGGACCGTCGGCAATGGACTGTTTCAGGCTGTAGAGAAACGAGTTGATGCCGGTCAGGGGATTTCTGATTTCATGGGCGATGCCGGCGGCGACTCTACCCAGGGATGCCATTTTATCCTGCATGCGCACAAGACGCTCAAGTTCCATGAATCGCGTTATATCCATCATGTTGACGAACAGCGATTCCCGGCCCTCGTATTCAATGAGCGTTGCCCGGCAGGTAACCCAGCGCATGTCGGCTGGGCTGTTCATTCTGTCGACCGGATAAAAGCGGTAATGTACATCGCGGGCATCGGTTTCGCCGCTCAGGACGGCATTGTAAAAACGGCGCACATCTTCAATGTCATCCGCATGCACATTCGTGCAGTCTAAAATATTGAAGTCATCGGGCAGTTCACCGAAAAGGCGCTCCTGCTCCTTGTTCATGTAAACGATTGATCCGTCCTGCACGATAAAACGGCCGGTGAGAGAATTCTCTACAATAGCGCGGAAGCGTTTTTCGCTGCGGCGCAGATCCTCCTCAGACTGCTTGCGCTGGGAAATGTCCCGCACAATCGCCGTGAAAAAGATGCCTTCGGTTGTTTTCCACATCGCCTGCGAGAGCTCGATGGGAAACTCGCTGCCGTCTTTGCGCCTGCCCAACATTTCAAGAGGACGGTCCCCCAGGGCCTGCATGTCCTGTTCGGTGATCTGTGAGGCCGTTTTTTTGTATAGCGACTGGTAGCGCTCGGGCAGCAGCATGGCGGCAGGACTGCCGGCCGCCTCCCGGAGTGAATAGCCGAACATTTTTTCAGCCTCCCGATTCCAGAACGCAATTTTGCCCGTGCCGCTTACCGTAATGATTGCATCACCCGCTGTCTGCACGACCGATCGGAAGCGCTCTTCACTGATTTCAAGCGATGTCAGGGTCCTGCTGTTAAGCAGCGCAACCGAGGATATCTCGCTGAATGCCGTTGCCATCCGAAGATCGTTTTCGGAAAATCCGCCGGGCTTGTTGGCGACTGTCAGCATGGCGGCCGTTTCCCCTTTTATCTGCAGGGGCGCGCAGAGGATATTTTCAAGAGGCAGGTGGCCGGCGGGCAGCTGATTCTGTATGTCCGGGGTGCTGCAGTTGTTGCAGAAGCGGGGGTTGCAGGCATCGAATGCTTCACGGAAGATGCCTTTTATACTCATGCGCCTGCTGCCGTCCAGCAGAAGGTGCGGCGGGTCATTCCCGGCATCTATTTCAGCGATAAAACCCTTTGTCGCGCCGCTCAGCGACATGCAGGCATCGATTATGGCCCGGGCAGACTCCCTGAACTC
Organism: uncultured Thermodesulfobacteriota bacterium; assembly: GCA_964518865.1. GTDB lineage: Bacteria > Desulfobacterota > WTBG01 > CAIYCZ01 > CAIRTM01 > JANQGV01. Next base: position 19,193 of record CAZFIB010000026.1, on the reverse strand, counting down.
ATGGTATTCAAGCACGGCCCGGGAGGCCTGCAGCAGCGCAGCCGTTTCAGCGCCGCTGCGGCGTGATTTCTCCAGAGCCTCACGCAGCGCGTTCTCGGCGCGCTGCCGTTCGGCGACTTCGCGTGTCAGTTCTTCTTTTTGCCTGAAGAACCTGAGAATGAGCTGTGCCAGTCTGCCGAACTCCGTACCGGTGTGCTGCATTCCCGCGATGAGTGTTGCATTTTCGGTATTGAGGCTTCGGGATATTTTTTTCAGGGGAAGATTGACCCAGACAATCAGCAGGATTGAAAGCATTATCATCAGGCTTGCGACAAAGATAACGATAAAGAGGAGCTGATTTCTGGACGAGCGGTGCAGCTGCTTGGTAACCGGGGTATCGCTTCTTATCACAATTTGAGACAGCGGGGTTTCATCCCACCCATAAAGAATGCGGGAGAAGGTAATAAACCCCTTTTCCTGGTTATAGCTGGTTTCGGAAATTTCGTCATACCCGTGCAGCGGAAGAACCGAAATCTGGCTTTCCGCCGACTGGGAGAGTGCTTTGATGTAGCCGGGGCTCCACAGGCGTCCGGCAAAGAGAAATCCCACCGGGCGTGTCGTGCGCTCCCAGTCGCTGGCAGGCTGCACGGGCGCGCTACGTATTTCCATAAGACCTTCCGGGGTTCGAATGAAGAAATGGCAGAAATAGCTTCTTGAAAAAAGACCGTTGAAGAAGGCCTGTCGTGATGACACGGCATGATAGTCGGTGAGGCATTTTTGTGCGGTCGTGTATACCGGCGCGAAATCGGTGGTGTAAATCCAGATATGATGCACATTGAAGCTGGGCAGCACCCTGCGGAGCAGCCCGCCGTCGGGGCCGGGAGCCGCCGCCTGCTGTGCGATACGCACGGTCTCGTTTATATTGCTGAAATCATAGGCGAACATTTCGAGGGATGTGCCCTCAAGTCGCAAAATTTTATCGAAGAGGGTATTTTTTTCATAAATATTGTTTTTTATGAGCAGCGCTTCACGGCTGTTTTCATAGCGCCTGATCATCAGCAGGCCGGTAAAGAAAAGTGCTGCGATAAGAACCAGCAGCACGGTAATGCGGGTTTGAATGTTCATTTGCAGCCAGGGTATGAGGTGATGCTCGTTGTATGCTCTCGACGGATGTTCATACAGAAGATTATTAAACCCAGCGCATTATGCTTTTCTGGTTGCATTGTACGGCTCAACATGTCGGGACGGGGTATGTATAAATCAGGAATCATCTTCAGCATATGCAACACATTTTTGAACGATATCATTATAACACGCTGTTGAGCGAATAGGAAACAGGCTGAAATCCGAGAGTATGCGTTCACAGTCGCGAAACCCTTCGATAAGTGCCCGGTCAAGATATCGACAGGCGTTTTGTATTTCGTTCTTTTCGGCATACAGGCAGGCAAGCCGATACCGGGCCATTGATGATTCGGGTCGAGTCTTAAGGATTTCACTGTAGAGACGAATGGCATCGGCGTATTCACTGTCGAGCGCGGGTGCTGGGTCTCTGCTGAGTATGAGCGATGCAAATTCTGCAGAAATGCGTACGGCGTCAATGTAATGTTCAATAGCTTTTGCAGGTCGTCCGGCTCGTAAATACAGCTGTCCCAGACGGTAGTTATTAAAGGCACTTTCAGGGTTGTTTCGTGCAGCGTCGAGTACAGCAGAAAGTTCCTTTTCGATTTTATGGGTTGCTGTCTCCATTTCCTGCACTTTGGTGTGAGCACCGTGCATATCCGGCTGGAGGCTCAAGGCTTTCCGGTAATGGAGCAGAGCATTTGCGAACAGCTGCAAGTCCTCGTATATGATTCCCGCATTGTAATGGGCTTTTGCATAGCCGGGATCTATTCGCAGAGCTTCTTTCAAGTGAAAAAGAGATTCCTTATGCTTACCTGTTTTGCGGAGCTCCAATCCGAGATTAAAATGCGCGGTTGCAAAATCATTATCGATACGTATCGCCTTACTGAAAAGTTCGACGCCTGCTTTCCTGTCACCCTGCGTGATGTGCAGACGCCCCAAGTTATTATATGCTCTGACATACAGGGGATTCGACCTGATAGCCGCCTGAAATTCTTTCATTGCCCTGTCGGTGTTTTTTTTATTCATGAACTGAACGCCGAGATTGTAGTGCATAGTGTAGTTGTTTTTTGTTACAGCAATCGCATGTTCATATAATGAGATACTGTTTTTCCAGTGTTTGATCTGGGAACGGGTCAGCAGCATCAGTATGGAAAGAGAGAAACACAATGCTGCAAGGACCAGCGTTTTAGTTTGCCGGTTTGCGACCTTGATTTCCGATACCCCCCAACTCAGCGCAATAAAGGGCCCGATAAGAGGTATGTACGTGTATCGGTCGGCTACAGCCTGCACGCCGACCTGTACGAGGCCGATGACCGGCACGAGCGTTACCAGATACCACAGCCAGCCAGTCAAAAGGTAGGGGTGACGCCGTCGTAACTGCACGGCTACGCAGGAAATCAACGTCAGCAGTGCCGCTGAGCCCGCAATTTTCCACAGCGGCGGCATGCCGGAGTGCGGATAGAGCACTGCCAGGTTTGCAGGCCACAGCATTTTTACCAGATACCACCCATAGGCGACGATAGCGTTTGCACATCGAATGAAAAACGGAAATTCTTCTTCCGTTCCCATAGCACCTCCCTTCTGCTGTACGATGAAGGTGACTATGCAGGAAACCAGGGAGAGTGCAAAGAAGGGTGTTTTTTCAATAATCAGGCCGGCGCCGTCGCGGCGGTTTTGAAAACCGGTACGTCTGAGGGGCCAGGCATCCAGCAGCAGCAGCAAAAATGGCAGCGTCACCAGCATGGGCTTGGCCATGAGACCGAGAGCGAACAGCACGGTAACCGTCGTATACCTGCCGGGACCGGGCTTTTCTGCAAATCTGGCATAGCACCACAGGGTGAGCAGGAACAGCAGTGTGCTGAGCACATCCTTGCGCTCGGCTATCCAGGCGACGGACTCCACATGCAAGGGATGAAGTGCGAAAAGTGCGGCTGCAAAAGCGCTGCGCCACAGCGCACCGGTCATGCGGTGCAGCAGCAGAAACAGCATCAGCGTGTTGGTGATATGAAAAACAACGTTTACCAGATGGTGACTGCCGGCATCCAAGCCGAACAGCTCGCAGTCGATCATGTGAGAGATCCACGTCAGGGGGTGCCAGTTGCTGGCGTGTGATGCGGAGAAGGCCCAGACGATGTTGTCCCATTTCAAACCTGTACGTACGTGCGGATTCTCGGTAACGTAGCTAGCATCGTCAAAACCCAGAAAATCATTGGTATGTACGCCCCAATAGGCCGTTGCCGTGATGATGAACAGCGCACAGCACAGAGCACTGCGGCTGCGTAATATATTATTTATTACCGGATACACTGTTGATTCAGCCTCGTCTTTGAAAAATATGCAGTTTATGCTTTGTCGATTCGATGTGAAACAGTTTTACGCTGTCGTAATGATCATGTATAAATCTGTTGCACCATTTAAAAATAATATCATATGAATCAGCGCGGCGCAGCCAGGAAACCGGAAGTGTTACAAAAACCAAGAACCTCGGACGGGCGGTTTCAATCTGTTCGATCATTTCACGCTGCATGACTTCTGCATACGGATGGTCTTCCATAAGCGGGTACATATAGATATAGCCTGTCGCCGCTCTTCGCCGGGCATAAAAATATATCTGCGGTTCTGAGCCGAGAACGGCGATGCGGTCGTGCTCGGCGGTGTGTCTTTGAAGATACTCCGCCACATCCAGAGATTCAGGAAAAGGATTGTAGCCGTACGTCATCCGGGAAACGCTGCGTGGGCTTTGGTTGAAAAGCACGGATCTTTGTATATAGACAGAATGAACAAGTATGCTTGCGGTAAGCAGGGCGAGAGCGGCACTTGCGGCTCCGTGCGGAAGCAAACGGGAAAGCAGACTGTGAAACGAAGCGATACCGAAACCCGCCAGCAGCGCTGCGACAGGCAGCACGAGGACAAAGTAGTGAAAGCGAAAATAAAATCCCGGACAGACCGCAAGCAGGCTGAACAGGGTCAGTGCGATCAGGAACAACCGACGCGTTAGTGCGGAGCGCAAGCAGCATGCACTAACTCCAGCCAGAGCCGCGGCCCAGATGCAGGGAGCAGAAGAGAGAATTTCGCTAGAGCGATGTGCAAGCAGCTCTGCGCCCTCTGTGATTAAAATAGAGGATGTATAGGATCGGGCGTAGGTAACGGTCCAGAACCAGAATGTGTCGAACACGCCGCCCAGAAAAAGGATCAGCACAATGATTGCCGACGGCATTAGCGCCCCGGCGGTATAAAGCCCCGTAACACAGGCCTTCCGGAGCAGCGGCATGCCGCGGTTTCGCAGACAGGTTCCCGCAATATATAATCCGGCGAACAGTACGAATGCTGCACCGTGCTGCTTTATGGCAAAGCCGGTCCCCAAACAGACGCCCGACAGAAAATATGCGGGCAGCGAGCGCTTTTCCTGTGCGTGCAGAAGCAGCAGCAGGCCTGTCACTGCAGAAAGCACGACAAAGTGCTCGGCGTGCGCAAACAATCCCTGCACCGAAATGCTTATGGACAGCACGGTGAAACATGCTCCTGCCACCGCACCGGCCGTGCGGTTGAAGAGCCTGCTGCCGAGCAGGAAAACCATACCGGCACTTGCGGCATTTGCGATAAGAAGCCCGAGGTGTACTGCGCTGTGGGTTTGGCCCAGACAGGCAAGCATCAGGGCAAATATCGCGTAGACCCCGGGCATTTTCATGTTATAAATGCCGTCGAAGGGCAGAATACCCTGCAGGAGAAGCCAGCCGCCGTAGGCGTACTCACCTTCATCGCGTTCAAACGGCACCTCAAGCAGGCGAATGCGGGCATACACGACAACGCCGACCGCCGCTGCACACATCAGGAAAACGGCTGCACGCATGATTCGATCACTTGGGTGCGATGGTGAAGAAAGTGATGATGTTTCGGGTCGCCGGCTCATAATGCGATAATCCTTACCGGGAAACATTCTTTTTTATCATGTTCAATGCTTTCTGCAGATTGCGTTCGGCACTCTTATAGCCGGGCCTGTTGATCAGGGCCCGCCGGAAGTGTCCGGCGGCAGCGTTATGCCGGCCCTGATGCATCAGAATGGCACCGTAATTGTTATTTGCCTGGGCATTGCCGGGATCGATTGCCAGAGCCGCCTGAAGATGGAGAACGGCTTCGTTGATTCGACCAGTACGGATGAGGAGGAGCCCTGCGTTGATACGCCCTTCAGCGGATTCCGGCTGCAGCCTGATGACTTCATAATACTGCTGCAGGGCTTCTGTGCTGCGGCCCTGCTTTTGCAGCAGTGCTCCGAGGTTGTTGCGGGCCGCGGCCGACCCGGGATCGGCTTCGATCGCCAGACGGTATTGCAGCTCGGCGCCGTCGTGATCGCCTGCTCGCTCCAGAGCGAGGCCGAGCCCGCCGTGCGCCCCGGCATTGCCGGGATCGATCTCGAGAGCGCGCCTGAAATGACCGACCGCATTCTGCGGATCACCGGTGCGCAGCAGCAGGTTGGCAAGATTGTAATGGGCGTCAGTATAGTCGGGGATCAGCCTGATCGCTTCGCGGTAATGCGCGAGAGCATCCAGGGTTTTGTTCTGCGCGGCACAGGCTATGCCGAGGTTATAGTGAGCTTTGGCCAGTCCGGGATCGATCTCAAGAGCTGCTTCATACTGGACGATCGCTTCATCGGTTTTCCCCTGCTGCATTGCAAGAAGCCCGAGGTTGATACGGGCTTTGGCAAAATCGGGATTTGTTTCCAGTACTTTATAATATTCAGACAGAGCTTCTTCGATATCTCCGCGCTTCGCCAGCAGAGCGGCAAGATTGAAACGAGCTTTATACAGTTTCGGATTGTAGCGAACAGCTAGCTGTAAGTGATGCAGCGCCTGATCTGCATCACCTTTTTTCTGAAACAGAAACCCCAGGTTATTGTGAGCAACGCTGTATGTTTTGTTGAATCGCAGCGCTTTATGATACTCCCGGATTGCTTCGCTGTTTTTTCCCATGTCAGCAAGGGCGACTCCGAGATTGCCGTGCGCGATATAATTATTATCGGTCACGGCAACAGTGTGTTTAAAAAGGGTATAGCTGTTTTGCCAGTGTTCAAGCTGTGCTGAAGCGACTATACCGAAAAAAAACAGTATTACGGTGCTGATGCTCGCAGCAGTGGCAGGACGGGTTTTAAGGATTGCCGCACCGGCCCAGCAAAGAGAGATAAAAAGCCCGATAAGTGGAATGTAGGTATAACGGTCGGCTACCGCCTGGGCTCCGACCTGCACCAGGCCGATGACGGGGACGAGCGTGATCAGGTACCACAGCCACCCCACCGGCAGGTAAGGGTGCCTGCGGCTTGCTCGCAGGACGCTGAAGCTGATGAGTACAAGCAGGACGGCCGACCCGGCGATTTTCCACAGGGGCGGCATGCCCGGGTGAGGGTAGAGCACCGCCAGGTTCGTCGGCCACAGCATTTTCAGCAGATACCATGCATACCCGACAAGGGCGTTAGCCGACCGCTCTGCCAGGGTAAATGCCTGCAGCGAGCTTACGGAACCACCGTGTTTCTGTACGATAAAAGTGACGATACAGGATGCGGCGGCCAGGGCAAACAGGGGAACTTTTTCATTAATAAGCCGCAGGAGCATACGGCGATCAAAATGCGCGATGCGCTTGAGCGGCCAGGCATCCAGCAGCAGCAGCACAGCGGGCAGGGTCACCAGCATGGGCTTCGCCGAAAGTCCGAGAGCGAACAGCACGATAACCGTTGCATATCTACCGAAGCCTGGCTTTTCGGTATAACGGGAATAGCTCCACAGGGTGAGCAGGAACAGCAGTGTGCTGAGAACGTCCTTGCGCTCGGCAACCCAGGCGACCGACTCGACGTGCAGGGGGTGCAGGCCGAACAGCGCAGCAGCAAACGCGCTGCGCCACAGCGCCCCTGTCATGCGGCGGAGCAAAAGAAACAGCATGAGCGTGTTGGCGATGTGAAACAAAACGTTTACCAGGTGATGGTTGCCGGCATCCAGAGCGAACAGCTCGCAGTCGATCATGTGAGATATCCAGGTCAGCGGATGCCAGTTGCAGGAATGGGAAGAAGTGAAAGCCCAAACGATATTTTTCCATCGAAGCCCCGTATAAACGTGAGGGTTTTCGATGACGTATTCATTGTCGTCATAATTCAGAAAGTCGTATCGGGCTGCTTTGCCGTAGACCGCCGTCACGGCGGCGGCAAGCATCAGGCACAAAATGAGAGAGGTACGAAATCGATATGTCATGTTTTGTTTTATAAATCCAGCAATCTGAAAATGTCAAACGCCACTGGCGGCCGGTGCAAATCCCATGTTTAAAAATATAAAAGCGGTTATTCATAATAATAAATATTGGATCAGAAAACTATATAAAATGTTCCGGAGGACATCCATGACGATAGACTGTGACAATTCGGTTGCCGCACCAGACAGGAGTTTGTGTGGCCCCTTCGGCTTGCCGACCGCTCGAGTCCGGCAATAAAAACCGCTTCCGGCTTCGCTGGGGCAAGGAAACTGTTGACAGTTTCTGCAGTTAAACGATACAATATTTTTTATCGGGTACCACGCTTCGTGGTGTAATAGGGAAGACGGTGTGAATCCGTCGCGGACCCGCCGCTGTGATTCCGGCCGTTGAAAGACGGCAGTCGCCGGCGTGTGTATGCCACTGCATCTGTGTACAGGTGTGGGAAGGCTGCCGGCATTCGGAAAAGCCAGAAGACCTGCCCGGATGCCACAGTCACTACGCCCTCGCGGAATGGGGATGATGACTTGAGACGGCTTCAACGCGGATGAAAAACGGAATCCCCTGATCTGCAGACCGCAGCTCAGGGGATTTTTTTGTGAAACCGGAGAAACACGAATCGATGAATATCTGTATTATCGCTGTCGGTGCTTCCTCGATCATTGAGGCACAAAACATATGCCGTTCCTGGGATGCGGGAACCCGGCCGGGGAGATGCCGGCTGCAGGCGCACTACGTGGGAAGCGATTCGTTCAGTGAAAACGACTGGCCTGCCGTATTTCGAAGCCTGTATGAAAGCGATTTTGCCCTGATCGACACGATGGGCGTACCGCAGGATTTCAGCGAAGCGCTCGCCGAGGGTGTTTCCGGATATCAGGGGCATATCGTCGTTGCAAATGCTACAACGGTGGCTGTGCGCTCGCTGACAAGGCTGGGCGGCTTTTCTCTGCGAATGATGCGACGCATGGACAAGGGCAAAGGCGGCGCACCGGACACGGCGCGTATGATGAAAATGATAGAAATGATGGAGCGCCTGGGACGGACGCTGCCGATAGGGCCGCTGCGTGACATGCGCAACTTTCTTTGGATCAGCAGGTACTGGCTGTATGGAACGCGGTGTAACATCGAGAACATGCTGTACCTGATCGGGCGGGAATATTTCAACTGCAGTGATTTCCCGAAGCCCGAGCCGCCTGCGCTCATCGATGACGGTTCGATCATGGATCCGGTAAGCGGCCGTGTTTTCAGCACCCTTGCAGCGTATCGACAAGCGTTTCCTCCTGCAGGGGACAAGCCGGCGCTTGGTCTGTTTTTCAGGTCCCGAACCTATCCGCTCGATACGCACCCGGTTATTGCCCGGGTAGCCGAGCGTCTTTCAGCCTGGTTCAACGTCATTCCGGTCACGCTCGACAGTACGGTAGGACGTGATTTCGACAGGCTGCGCACTCTGCTCATGCCGGAGGGCCGCCCGGCTGTCGACGTGATCGTCAACCCCGAGTCGTTCAGACTCGCCCAGGGTCCCATGGGCGGTGAGGCGAGAAACGGCGAGCTTTTTCTCAGAGACCTGAACGTTCCCGTGCTGCATCCGTTTTTACTCACCAAACGCTCGTTCGATCAGTGGCACTCGGATGACAGGGGAGCCGAAGTCGGTGAGTTTCTTATTTCCATTTTTCTGCCCGAGCTTGACGGCTGCATCGAGATGTATCCGTTCGGAGCCGTCGGCACCCCGCACGACCGGACGCCCGAGCTGGCGCCGATCGATGACCGCATAGAGCATGTGGTGCAGCGTGCCCGCAGATGGTCGCAGCTCAGGCGAAAACCGAACACTGCAAAGCGGCTGGCTGTCATTATATATAATTATCCGCCGGGCGCGGGAACGGTTGGGAGCAGCACGTTTCTGGATACATTTGCATCGCTGTCGGCGCTGCTTGAAAAGCTTGCCACTGAGGGCTATGATGTGCGGCCTCTGTCCGCAGACGATCTGCACACGGCATTTGTCGGCCGGAGTGCAAACAATGCACTCGAAGGCAACGGACGACCATCGGATGGAAGAATAACGGTCGACGAAAAAGCATACCGGTCACTTACCGGAGACCTGCCGGGTATGGAGCGCATTGCAAACCGCTGGGGCGCGTTTCCCGGCGACACCGTGACACACGACAAAAAGCTTACCCTGCCGGGAATACTATGCGGAAACGTGTTTATCGGACTCCAGCCGCCGCGTACCTTTGCGGAGTCCCGGAGCGTCGACTACCACGACAAGAATCTGCCACCCCATCATCAATACGCTGCGTTTTACCGCTGGATCGAACGCGTGTTCCGGGCCGATGCGCTTGTGCATGTCGGTACGCACGGCACGCTGGAATTCCTGCCCGGCAAGGAAAAGGCCGCATCGAAAGACTGTTTTGCCGATGCCCTTGTCGGAGAGCTGCCGCACGTGTATGTGTACTACAGCGGCAACCCGTCGGAGGCCATGATAGCCAAGCGGCGCTCGCATGCGGTCACGATCGGGCATCTGCCGCCGGCATTCAAACGAGGCGAGCTCTACGAGGAGCTTCAGCATCTCCGACAGCTTGCAGACGAATATCAGGAGGCGCTGAGCCTTAACCCCGGCCGCTGTCCGGTAATTCTTGATGACATTCGCAGCTGCGTGGATGCGCTCGGCTGGGAGTGGATCGGCCTCGATGATGTGCATCGACGGCTGCATGAAATGAATGCTGCGCTTGTGCCCGCCCGGCTTCACACCCTGGGTAGAGGATTCAGCGAAGCGGAGACCGTAGAACACCTTGCCGAATTTTTCCGCAGCAATGCAGCCGGTGCATTTCCGCTGTATGAACAGATTGCCCGCAGCCGCGGTTTTGACTGGCAGGCTGTTTTTTCGGAACCACACCGGTATGCGGAGCAGTGGGAGGAGCTTGACCGGCTGGCGCGGCAATGGATAAGCGCTCACGTTTTACACGGTGTCCCGTTAGAGAGCGATGCAGCGGTTGACAGCGCAGCGGCTGGCACGATCGTGAAATTCGGCGAGGCAGCTGCAAAAGCACTTATGCATAACAGCGAGCTCGATGCGGTTGTGCGTGCTCTGAGCGGCGGATATATAGAGCCGGGGCTGAGCGGGGATTTGTTCCGTAGCCCAGAAGTGCTGCCCACCGGACGCAACCTCGTGCAGTTCGACCCGCGGCAGGTTCCCTCGCCGTCGGCCGTTCGGCAGGGTGAGGCGATCGCCGAGCGGACGATTGAGCACTATCACCGTATTAACGGCCGCTACCCGTCGGCCACGGCTGTAATACTGTGGGGCCTTGAAACCTCTCAAACGCAGGGTGAAACAGTGGGGCAGATTCTGGCCTGCCTGGGCGTGCGCGTCGTGCGCGTGCAGGGACAGTGGGACCCGCAGCTTGAGCTTGTTCCACTTGAAGAGCTGGGCCGCCCCCGGATCGATGTTACCGTTCAGATTTGCGGCTTTTTCCGCGATATGTTTCCCAATGCTCTGGAGCTTTTGCAGAGGGCCTTCGATATCGTCGGATTCGCCGATGAACCGGATGACATGAACAGCATACGCGCGCATTCGCGTCTGCTGTTCGGTGATCTGCGTGCCAGGGGCATGGAAGAACCGGATGCGCGAGAGTTTGCACTTGCCCGTGTCTTCGGGCCGGCTGCCTCGGAGTACGGCACCGGGGTCGAGCGTATCGTCAAGGACCGAACATGGCAGGATGAAGGCGATCTTGTCGGTGCGTACATCGACAGCCTGAAGCACGCCTATACACCCAATCACTACGGCCGGGAAATGGACAGCCTGCTTACGGACAATCTGAGTCGCGTTGAAGTCGTCAGCCAGGTGCGCAGCTCGCGGGATTATGAAATGACCGATCTTGACCATTATTACGAATTTTTCGGCGGACTGGCTCGCAGCGTCGAGCAGGCCTCGGGCAGCAGAGCCGTCATGCTCGTGTCGGACACACACGAGGGACGGGTTCGAACCGAGGATATCGGCGATGCGATTCAGCGCGGAATACACACCCGGCTGATCAACACAAACTGGCTGGACGGCATGCTTTCGCATCGCCACCACGGCGGGCAGGAGATTGCAAAGCGCATGGAAAACCTGATCGGACTTGCCGCAACCACAGGTGCGGTCGGCCAGAAAGCCTTCGACCAGATTAATCGCCGCCTTGTTTTCGACGATGCCATGCGCGAGCGTATTCAGGAGAACAACCCCTATGCCATGCTTGAAATAGTCGAGCGTCTGTGGGAGGCGAAATCGCGGGGTTACTGGCAGCCGGATGATGAAACCCTTGACCGGCTGAAAGAGATTTATCTGGGCGTTGAGACTCACCTTGAGGGACTGCAGCGATGACAGCGCTTTTCCCGTTTACCGCAATTGTGGGGCAGGATAATCTGAAAACAGCACTGATCGTTAACGCCGTCGACCCGGGGGTGGGCGGCGTGCTTATCAGGGGTGAAAAGGGTACTGCAAAGTCGACCATCGCCCGGTCCCTTGCCGATCTTCTGCCGGAAATAGAGGCAGTGGCGGACTGCCCGTACAGCTGTGATCCGAAAGCCCCGGCAGACCAATGCCCATACTGCTCGACATCAGCAGACCGTTCGTCGGTCAGACGCCGCATGCGTGTCGTCGCCCTGCCGGCCAACGCCACCGAGGACCGCGTTGCCGGCACGCTGGATGTCGAGCATGCGCTCCGGCACGGAAAGCGGCGATTTGAGCCCGGTGTGCTTGCCGAAGCCCACCGAGGCATTCTGTACATCGATGAGGTAAACCTGCTCGACGATCATATCGTCGACTTGCTGCTGGATGCTGCAGCCATGGGAATCAACACCGTGGAGCGCGAAGGCATCAGCTTTTCACACCCGGCCCGCTTCATGCTGATCGGTACCATGAATCCCGAGGAGGGTGACCTGCGACCGCAGCTGCTGGACCGCTTCGGTTTGTGTGTGGATGCCGAAGCGCTCATGGATGTGCCCTCGCGCACGGATATCGTTCGGCGCCGCCTGGAGTGGGAGCGGGATCCCGAATCTTTTTTAAAACGCTATGAGGTACAGCAGCAGAAGCTCTCTGCTGAAATCGCTGCCGCAAAAGAGCTGCTGCCGGACGTGCGCACACCTGACGGGCAGCTGACGGCTGCTGCCGCCATATGTATCGAGCTTGATGTGCGATCGCATCGGGCCGACATCGTTATGGTGCGCGCGGCCCGCGCTCTGGCTGCTCTTGACGGCAGGCAGGAGGTTTCAGAGCAGGACTTGCGGCGCGCAGCCCTTCCAGCGCTTGCACACCGCATGCGGCGGCGCCCGTTCGAGGAAAGCCGCCTTGACCCCGAGTGTATCGAGCAGGCGCTGCACGCTTCGGATCGTGACGAAAAGCAGGACCGGCCTGAGAGTGATGAAACCCAGCCGGAAACAAAAGAGACAGGTGAACAGCTGTTCGAGATCGGGGGGGCTCCCGACCTGCAGCTGAACAGCAGCGGAAACCGCTGCGAACCGTCAGGGGCCGGCCGACGATCAAAAACCGCTACCGGTGGGGGGCGCGGTCGCTATTCACGGTCTGCCCGGCCATCGGGCCCGTACAGGGCCGGTGATATCGCTGTTGATGCAACCCTGCGGGCTGCGGTTTCGCACCAGCCTGCAAAGCAGGATGAGAAACCGTTAGAGGTACAGCCTGCTCATGTGCGCGTCAAACGACGAACCGGCCCGGCAGGCACTACGGTGGTGATCGTAGTCGATGCCAGCGGCAGCATGGCAGCCTCGCGCCGGATGGCTGCTGCCAAGGGTGCGGCGCTCAGCCTGCTGCAGGACGCCTATGTGAAGCGAAACCGCGTAGCGCTGCTTGCCTTTCGCGACCAGCAGGCCGAGGTGCTTTTGCAGCCCACCGACAATGTGGATCTTGCCCACGATCATCTCAAGGACATGCCGACCGGCGGTCGCACGCCGCTTGCGCACGGCCTTGGCGGGGCGCTCGAACTTGCGCACCAGGCGCGGCTGCGCGATGCCGATACCCGCATCATGACCGTCCTGATAAGCGACGGCAAGGCTAATGTGCCTTATGCCGACCGGCCCGGTGAGGGGGTGACACCTTTCGATGAGGCCGTGGATGTTGCGCGGCAGCTTGTGCTTTCCGACAGCGGCCTTCTGGTGCTCGATACCGAGGATGATTTTCTGTCGCTCGGGCTTGCGCGCAGGCTTGCCGATGCATCCGGCTCCGACTATGTACGGCTTTCGCATATAGAGGCAGGCGAAATCGAAGGGGCTGTGCGGAAGAGGCTGTAAAAGACGACGTCAGGATTCCTTCTGTTCCGCGGTCAGTACGATATCCTGCTCAAGAAGGTCACGGATCGCCCGTACGGTTTCACCGTACACCCGGCGTTTGGTCTCACGAAATGCATCGGGCTTCAGTTCGCCAAGGCCTCGTGCCTCGGTGAGGGCAGCACGCAGCAGGCTCCCCGGATCGTGCAGGGTATCGAGAAAGCCCGCCTGCACGGCCAGGGAGGGTGAAAGGATTTCGGCGTTCAGCACCGAGCGCGGCATCCAGGTCGTGAGAAGCCGGGCACGGGCAAGTGCCAGCGCGACCGTCGGCACGATAAAGCCGATACGGGTTTCATTCAGCCCGATTTTAAACTCACCTTCGGCGCCGAGGCGCTTGTCGGCCGCCAGCAGCAGAAACGCTCCCATTGCCATTGCATGGCCGGTCGCAGCCATCACTACCGGCAGGGGAAATTCCAGGAGAGCGGCACACAGCTTGAATCCCGCCTTGACCAGGCGCACCGCATCAGCAGGATTCTGCATGGTCTGCAGATCGAATCCTGCGCAGAAGCAGCCTTTGCGTCCGGTTATGACCACGGCACGTGCCTCTCCGGCTGCCCGGTCGAGCTGCTGCTGCAGCACATCCAGAACGGTGAATGAAACCGCGTTTACCTTGCCGTCGTCCAGGGTGATGAGAGCGACGGTTTCGTCGAGATGATAAGAAGGATTCATGGCAATGTGCTCGGTTTTTGAGATTATCGGCTATTCAAAACCATTTTGCATGTCGCACAATCGATGCAGTGAAGGCTGAGCTTTCTCCGCTATACCTGTAATGATTACGTTTTTCAGGCCGATTGCTTTTTCAGACGCATCATAACATCCTCATGCAGTCGGCAGGTGCGCGAAAAGAACGATGCGTACACATCCATGTCCCGGCAGGTGAGGAGTTTGCCGGAGAGCGCCTGAAAAGCAAGTATCGGGTCGCTGTCGTTTAACAGCACAATGTCGACGTTTTCATAACCTACAGCATCTTGGCAGATGCCTATAATTTCGGTAAGCAGTTCCGGTGTCGGCTTTTCCGAGAGGAAAACGGCAATGTCGATATCCGAATCGGGTTTATTGATCACACCGTTTTGTGATGAGCCGAAAACAAATGAGAATACGATTTTACTGTGGTTCGATAATGATTTTTTAAGTGCCGTGAAATCAAATTTTTTCATACGACCTGATCTCGTTAATGAACGATTTGATGTCGCCGAGGTTGCGGGTAAGGGTTGAGTGCAGAATTTCGATATCGACGGCAGCATAATCATGTACAATGATGTTGCGAAAACGTACCATGTGTATGTAGGGTTCCTGATTTTTTATAACACCTATTTTCTGCAGCGTGATGATGGCCTCCGCGGATGTTTTGGGCGGCAGCAGGTTCCGACGGGCGATAATTCTTTCCGCAATGTCAATTATGCCCTCTATCATCACCTGGAGTGCCCGCTCGGTAATTTTCTGCATTCCCCAATCCCGCTTGAAATCATCATAAGAAACAGGCAGATAATCATTCAGCCTGATCAGGTATTCTTCAATGACACCGAGTTTTGCCAGTATAACTCCGTTTTCGATCATTGCATTCACCGTCAAAATATTTATATGTTGATGTGCTCATATTATTTCATACTACAAAAATCAAAATCCAGCACAATTTTGTTTTGACGGGTATATATGGTAGTGTACCTGTTCGTGGAGCACTGTCCTGTCGGATAGCTTCATCTGAGATGCAGAGGCCTGATACATGAAACTGAAAAAAGATATCTACGCCCGGATCGACGAGCAGGGGCGGCTTGTGCTGCCGCCCGACATTGCCGCCCGCTACGGGCTCAAGCCGGGCGGAAAAGTTCCCATTACCGCGCATGACAGGCGATTTACAATACGGCAGCCCGTTCAGCATCTGACAAAAATATACATAGAGCCGACAAACGCATGTAACCTTTCCTGCCGCACCTGCGTCAGGCGCTGCTGGGATGAGCAGCCCGGCATGATGGAACAGGGTACCGTCGATCGCATCATCGGCGGTCTTGAAAAGTTTCCCGCTGTTCGGCAGGCGGTTTTCGGCGGATTCGGTGAGCCGCTGCTGCACCCCGAGATCGATTCAATGGTTGCCCGGGTTAAACAGCATGTTGCGGCTGTCGAGCTTATAACAAACGGCATGCTTCTCACCGGGGACATGACATCCGGTCTTTGCAGCGCAGGTCTTGACGTGCTGTGGGTATCCCTCGACGGTGCCACTCCGGACAAGTGCGAGGACATCCGGCAGGGCTCGCAGCTGAGCGGGATCGTGCAGAATATCGAACGCGCCCGCGAGATACTCCTGCCCGCGAAACGGCATATCGGGATCGTGTTTGTGGCCATGCGCAGCAATATCGAGGAGCTGCCGGCTGTTTTCCGGCTCGGGCGAACGCTCGGTGCCGACCGCTTTCTGGTAACAAACGTTGTTCCCTACACAGCTGAGATGTGCGGCGAGCAGCTGTACTCTGACGTACAGCATGCCAGGGATATTTCACAGCCGTCGGTGATGGCGCCTCACGTTCACCTCCCCAAAATAGATATGAGCGACAGTGCAGCAGGTCCGCTGCAACGAATCATACGGGGCCGGCGGATCACCAGCGTCGCTCTCGATGAACCCGTCAGCCATTCAAACTACTGTCCGTTCGTTGAGCGGGGATCTGTTGCAATTTGTTGGGACGGATATGTCAGCCCCTGCCTGCCGCTTATGCACAGCTACACGACGTTTCTGAACGACAACCGCCGATTCGTACGACGCTGCACATTCGGCAGACTGCAGGACAGCAGCCTGTATGATATATGGCACTCGGGCGAGTATACCACTTTTCGCGAGCGGGTTCAGGCGTTTGATTTTTCCCCCTGCGTTCAGTGCGGGGGGTGCCGCCTTTCGCGGGAAAATGAAGACGACTGCCTGGGCAGCGGCTTTCCGGCCTGCGGCGGGTGCCTGTGGGCACAGGGGATTATACAGTGCCCGTGAATAAGATGGCGGGGACGACGAGACTCGAACTCGCGACCTTCCCGACGATCACTGTCGGGAAGGTCGCTGTGTGACAGGCGACGTGCTGTCTTTTGCAGTCACCTGTTTTTTCTTTAACTGTTTGAGATGCCTTTTTCCCTTTATGCGACCCCTGTAATCCTGCGCACTTTTGTTACATTGGTTTCCGCAAAAAAAAAGGACACCCTGCGGGTCGCCCGAAAAGACTCCTAAAATAAATAACTTGGAAATGCCTTTCAAACAAATTATAGTGTTTATGTGTGAAAACAAGTATTCAGGAGGTGTTGGTATGAAAACAAATCAGGCCACGGCCGAAGTCTTTTTTACAGCTTTTAAAGCTTTGAAAAGTAATGAAAAAAAAGCATTTCTTGAAAAAATAATTGCAGATACCAAGCTGCGCAATGACCTTATTGATATCGCCTTAATTGAAAAGGCAAAAAAGATAAAGGGGGGCTCCATATCTGCTAAAGACTATTTTGCAAACCGCCGCAAATCCGGAGCGGTCTCGTGAGTCTTTATTCTGTCGTCATTATGCCGCAAGCACAAAAAGACCTCAATAGCTTTTCCGGCAAACTGCTTGTTATGAAACGGACCTTGTCAACCATGATTTTTTAAAACATAAAATTAATCCAATTTAAAATAGCAATGAAAGATCAGAAGGCCGCTTCGACGATGAGTCAAACTGTTATTCGTGGATTGGGCACCAACATTTTATGGTAATTCGTCCGGAAACACTCGATCTAAAGTCGTGAATAAAGCCTCAGCTCCTCACATAACAGGGGTTCGAGCTTTCCTATCATGCCTTCTGATCATCATTGCTACAGGTATTTATCTTTCGTTGCCGTTTTTGTTCTTTGAAATAGCTTCTATGCCGCTGCCTGCAGCTCAACAGGTGATAGCATCAGGTCCCACACAAAGCCAACCAGCTCGCGTGCAACCGCAACTATTGCCTGTTGGCGGATTTTGCCTTTCAACTGCAGGTGCCAGAAGCGTTTATGCAAGCGGTGCATGCAGTTGATTACCACTGTATTTGTATGCGCATCAGACTGGTTAAGCTTGCGTTTCATCTGGTAACTCACACAGGGCTTGCGGCTGTAATGCTGTGCGGCTTCCACCAGCAACGTTCGACAGCGATAGTTGCCCGCTTTGGTTATGGCACCCCCTTTATGGATTTCGCCCGACGAGTTCTCGGACGGTATGAGCCCCACAAAGGCCATGAGCGCACGCGGAG
The DNA here is from genome assembly GCA_964518865.1 of uncultured Thermodesulfobacteriota bacterium. Classification (GTDB taxonomy): domain Bacteria; phylum Desulfobacterota; class WTBG01; order CAIYCZ01; family CAIRTM01; genus JANQGV01. The sequence continues at coordinate 1,332 of CAZFIB010000026.1, read as the reverse complement.
ATGCAAAACGGCGGAAGTCGGTAATCTCGGCTATGAGCACCATAGCGGTCAATGTCTCTATCCCTCGCAGACACCGGAGTTTGCGAACGCTCGGTTCATAGGTTTCTGTCTCGGCCAGTTTTTTTATCTCATCATCAAAATTGGCCAGCCGGGATTCCAGATAGTCAAGATGAGCCAAATGCTCATGCAGCACCAGTTGCAGGTGTCTGTCAGGCAGTTCAATGCTACGAAGCCAAACCCGGTGGTGATAGCCCCATTTTGAGCGCCGCCAGAAGTGCCCTTGGGCAAGCAACAGGCAGTTGATCTGTTTCTTTACCCGCTTGACAGCATCTTTGAAGGCAAAACGGCATCTGATCAGCGTACGAACCGATTCCTGCTCCTGCGTGGGCGGATGGACAACAGTCAACAGATTGTTGGCATAGTGTTCAGCCAGGCGCTTTGCATCGCGGTAATCGTTTTTGCGACGATCACCGGCTTTCTTGGGCGCAAGCGATGGCGCAATGACATCACAATGGAAACCAAGATCGCGCATTTTGCGTTGAAACACGTACCCGCTGCCGGATGCTTCGTAACAAATTTTGAGTCCGTATTTTTTTGAAAGCTTTTTCATGAACTTTTTAATACGTGTCTCGTCGTTTGGTAACCGTGTTGTTTCTATGAATTTTTTGGTTTCATTCAGATATACGGCAATCGTTACAGTTTTTGCGTGATAATCAACACCGACATATGCTAACGTTTTTTCCATGGACTGGTCTCCTTTATTAAAGGTTCTTAACGGCAAGGGGGATTATACCCCCTGACCAGTCCGTTTCATATTATCTGATAAGTTTGAACGTGCAATACTCGGAATGTATGATGACCCGAGGCCGCATAATTCACGCAAACTTGTTGGTGGTGATGTAAAATGGCGTATCAGGATAGGATCATACAGGATACTGTACGAAATTGATGATTCAACAAAAACCGTAAAAATATACAGAATTGCACACCGCAGAGAAGTGTACCGTTAAATGCAAAACTCTTCAGCAACAGTGTGCCCCTCTATATGTTCGCTTACCATCCAAATAATTTTTCCCCCGATATTTTTACCAATTCCGTCGATTGTAAAAGAAGAGGTCTTAGCTGTCTTGCTAAGAAATTGTTTTTGCTTTAAAGATGGCGGGGACGACGAGACTCGAACTCGCGACCTTCCCGACGATCACTGTCGGGACGTACTAACCAGTTTATCGATAAAATCCCTGCGTTGCCAGGATTTGATTTGGCGCTCGCATTTCCGGGCCGAGAGCTATTGTCAAATGTTGTGTTTAGGAGCTTAGGCGGCGATCCTTTCAA
>CAZFIB010000025.1:0-52159 GCA_964518865.1 uncultured Thermodesulfobacteriota bacterium | reverse complement strand
GGCCAAAGGCCGCTCCTACCCTGACAACCCGGATTACTGTTACATAGCCTTGTTCTGCTGCCCGCCCGGTGGTGCGAAACCGCAGGAGCTGCTTCAGCTGCGATTCTTTTTCGCGGCCAAAGGCCGCTCCTGCCCTGACAACCCGGATTACTGTTACATAGCCTTGTTCTGCTGCCCGCCTGGTGGTGCGAAACTGCAGGAGCTGCTTTAGCTGCGATTTTTTTCGCGGCCAAAGGCCGCTCCTACCCGGCCTGCATTTCACATTATTCCAGAGCATGTTTCTGCTGCGCGCCTGGTGGTGCGAAACTGTAGGAGCTGCTTCAGCTGCGATCTTTTTCGCGGCCAAAGGCCGCTCCTACCCTGACAACCCGGATTACTATTACATAGCCTTGTTCCGATGCCCGCCCGGTGGTGCGAAACCGCAGGAACTGCTTCAGCTGCGATTCTTTTTTCGCGGCCAAAGGCCGCTCCTGCCCGGCCTGCACTGTTTTGATACCTGCCAGAATACCTGCACCCATGTGTTCACTGCAGGAATATCCGCGGCCCGTGGTCACGTGCTCGCAATGACAGATCTATCAGTCGGATAATTCTCCTCATGCCGTGAGTGCTTTTCCCTTTTCCTCGATCGCGGCAAGCAGATCACGATACGATTTTTCGAAGGCCGCCACACCGTCGCGCTCCAGCTCGGCATAAATCGACTCAATGTCCACGCCGCAGGCGCGTATCTGATTGAGGATGCCGGACGCCTTGTCAAGCTCTTCATCGATGGTTTTCTTCACCGTACCGTGGTCTCTGAATGCAGCCATTGTTTTCGGCGGCAGGGTGTTGATCGTATCCGGCCCGATGAGTTCATCGACGTATTTCACGTCACTGTAGGCGGGGTCCTTCGTGCCCGTGCTCGCCCACAGCACCCGCTGAAGCCCGGCGCCCTGTGCCTGAAGCTGTGCAAACCGGCCTTCGGAAAAAAGCTCCCGATACAGCCCGTACGTGATTTTGGCTGTCTGAACCGCCGCTGTTCCGCGTAGGCGCTGGGCTCCGGCGCAACCGGCATCCAGCAGCGTATCGACCCTGGTATCGATACGGCTGATAAAAAAGCTGGCAACCGAGTGCACATCTCCCACGGGGTCCCCGCGCTCGGCCCGCGCCTGCAGTGCGTCGATATAGGTCAGGGCCACCCGGCGGTACCGCTCGGGCGAGAAGAGAAGCGTAACATTGACGTTGATGCCCTCACGTACAAGCTGCCCGATAACCTTCAGCCCCTCCAGGGTACCCGGCACCTTGACCATGATATTGGGCAGGGCAAGCTCGGCGACGATGCTGCGGGCCTCGCTGATACTCTCATCGACCCTGAAGGCGTATTCAGGATTCAGCTCAATCGACACAAAGCCGTCCCGGCCGCCGGTTGTTTCGAATACCGGCAGCAGCAGCTCTCCTGCGCCGCGGATATCATCCATGGTAATGCGCGAATAGATATCATGCCCCCGCATGCCGCTTTCATACAGCCTGCCGATCTGGGCATCGTAGTCCGAACTTTTCGAGACGGCGTTCATGAAGATGGTCGGATTCGAGGTGACACCGCACACGCCGTCCTCCTCGACAAGGCGGGCGAGCGTACCGTCCTGCAGTTCTCTGCGGTGAATGTAGTCCAGCCAGAGGCTCTGGCCCTGCTGCGTGAGCTGTTTTGTCCTGTGTTCCATGCTGCTCCTTCCTGTAGGGGTGCCGCGCCGCTTCAGTTTTCCGGGCTGTTCAGCGGAAGCCGAACCCTGAAAACCGTCCAGTTGCTTTCCCGGCTGCTGTCAAACGTAACGGTTCCGTTATGCATAACGGTAAACAGTTTTACAATAGAAAGACCCTGGCCGCCGTCTTCGCGCTTATCGGGCAGCATCAGCCGGTGGCTCTGCAAAATGGTTTTCTGCAGCTCTTCGGGTATGAAGCCGGTGTTGCCGATCTCGATGACCGCGAAATCACCGTCGATATACGAATGCACCTTCAAAACGCCTTTCTTCAGCTCCTCGAGTTTCCTGTGTGCATTGTCGAGCAGGTTGCCCACGATTCTGCCGACTTTTTTCTTGTCGGCCTGTATCTGTATTTGAGTGCCTTCGATGTTTTGCTCAAGAACCACCTGGGGAGGCAGGTAAAACGCCTCCAGGCGCTCGGCGATAACTTCATTCAGATCAAAATCCTCCTTCTGGGCGAACGGCACCCGGTCGGTAATAATATCGTTGACGCCCAGCATGCTTTTGTAGAGCTTTTTGTACAGAATATTCAGCTCCTCGCCGGTTGCGTTGGGGGAGGCGAGCTTTTTGGCGTAGACGCGGGCTATCGCTCCGAAGGAAAGCATCTGGTTGAAAAAATCATGCCGCTCCTGCGACCTGATGGAGGCCTGAATGCACAGCTCGATATCCTGAATAAGCGCGTCGCAGAAAAAAAGATCGTCCTTGTCCAGCGGCCGCGATTCGTCGCCGTCGAGCACGAGCACATTGGCAACCACATCATCCTCATCCTTGAGGGGGAAAAAATAGACGTTTTCGATCTTTTCATGCAGGTACAGCTCGTAGCTCGCTTTCATGCGCGGATCGCTGCGGGCATCCTCGATCAGCAGCGCCTGGCCCGACTCGTATACTTCCCGGAAGGCCGGGTGCTCGTCGAATGTCAGCGTCACGCCGTACTTGTGGGCAAACGAATCAAGCGGATAGCCGGCGATCAGGATGGAAAAGTGATTGCCGTCGGGCGCTGTCTCGACCGAAAACAAAGAGCACCTGTGGACATCGATGGTTTCGGCTATCTTCGTTACCAGAAAACTCAGCACCTGGTCGAGGGACTGGGTCCGCTTTAAAATCGATATCAGCGCTTTGCGGCTCTCGCGGATTATCTCGGACTTCTTCTGGAGTGCCTGCTTGCGCTGCTGGGCGATGACATAGCTGAAGCGGCTTACGATGCTTTTTACCAGCTTGATCTGCTGCGGGTAGAATATTTTGCTTTTTTCCCTGAAGTAAATCTGCAGCGCCCCCAGAAGCACGTCTTTTTTTTCCGTGCCCTCATAATCGAACAGCACGATCGGAATAACGAGGATAGAGTTCAAGCCCAGGTTCGTGGCCTTTTCAGCTTCCTGGTACTGGGGTTCGGCGCTTATGTCGGGAACGCACAGGTGGTTTTTCTCCTTGATGACCCGGCCGGCCAGTGAATCCTCATACGGAATTTCGATCCTGCGCTTTGCGCTCCAGTTGTAGGAACCGCTCGCGACCATACTGTTTTTCAAAGGGTCATAGGTGCGGCAGGTGGCGGCCTGGGCGCTGGTGAGCTGAGCCGCGTATTTGCAGAGGATGTTCAGCAGCTCGTCCCCGGACACCTCGGGCGAGATATTCATAATATTGTCGGCTATCGTTACAACCCGCTCAAGGTTGAGCCATGGATTTTTCAGCAGATAGGAAAGCCGGTCGAAGTCCTCCAGGCACAGCGACGCCAGTGCTTCGCGCTGTTGGGGGTGTCGGAGAAGTTCTAAAAGGGCCGGGTGTTCCTCAAGAAACGTTTCGATGTCTCTGAAGTCTTCAACCATAACAGCTGTGTCGGCAGGAAGGTTGTTGTGCGTTCTACCGGGACCGCCTGTCAGTACAGAACCGCAGCCTGCGCATCGAGAAAGCCGTAACCGTATTCAGGATCCCATCCTGCCGGCCCCAGATCCTGAGCGGTTTGCGTCAGCGCCTCCCTGATTTCCTCCGGGCCCCAGCCCGGATGCAGCGACTTGACGAGCGCCGCAACCCCTGCAACATGCGGGCAGGCCATGGACGTGCCGTTGAGAAAATAGTATCCGAATACATATTCCCAGCCCAGTCCCGGAAAGTCAAGCACAAGTTGCCGCGCAAAGGTTTCCTGCAAAACGCCGTCCGGGTTGCTGTCGCCGTCGGCATCCTGATCCGTATCGCCGCCGGGGGCCACGATATCAAGCGCATCGCCGTAATTTGAATACAGGGCACGAAGGCCCAGCAGGTCCGTCGCCCCGACCGCGATCGTGCTTTCATAGGCGGCCGGATACCCTACCTGCGAGCTGTACTCGTTGCCGGATGCGGCAATCAGGACAACACCTCTTTCATAGGCGTGTTCGGCGGCCCGTTCCAGAAACCATGAGGGAGCCGAGCTGCCGAGGCTGAGGTTGATGATGTCGGCGCCGTTGTCTACGGCCCACCTGATGCCCGCGGCAACCGAGGCGGCACTGCCGAAACCGTTGCTGTTGAGCGCCTTGACCGGCAAAATCCCGGCGTCATAGGCAATGCCGGCAACGCCGTTTTCATTGTTGGTTGCCTGTGCGATGGTTCCGGCAACGTGCGTGCCGTGAAAATTATTATCCTCCCACAGTGCCTCAACGCCCCAGAACGCATTGTATCCGGAAAGAAGCCGGTCCCCGAAGCCGTCACGACCGTCGGACCTGACACCGCTGTCGACAACCGCAACCGTAACCCCCCGGCCGGTGCTTATGTCCCAGGCCTCTTCGAGGTTCAGCAGGTGGAAATGCCACTGCAGGCTGTAGTATTCATCATTGGGGACACCGCAGGCTTTTACGATATAATTCGGTTCCGCGCAACGAACGGCAGGGTGCTGCGAAAGCAGGCGGACGGCGCGCAACACGCTTCCGACAGGAACGGTTGCAACCGCGAACGCGTCTTTATAGGCGGTACGAACGCCGGTTGCACCGCAGCGCGCAAGCGCGGCGGCACGGTCCGGGGTTCCTGCGGGCTTGTGAAACGCAACCAGCACCTGGCCGGGAACGAAGTCCCCGTCCGCACACACTGCCGGAGCGGGCAAAAAAATCCAAAGCACGGCACACACACAGGCGATCAGCATATTCATACCGGTGTCCTCATGCAAAGTGGTAAAAGCGCATGTTCAGCAAAAAAAAAGCCTTGAAGAACAGCGGGACTGCTCCCAAGGCTTTTAATCCACGAACGGGGAAAGCATTCCTTTAGTTGAGCGAAAAAATCATGCTCATGGTAACGGGAAAATTGGGATTTCCGACCGTGTACAGCATGCTTGTAAAAAGCACGCCCACGCCGACATTGCCTACGGGAATCGTCAGGCTGATGGGCGAAGAGCTGTATGCATACTGAAAGACGGGCGTGGTTCCGACAAGTCCGGCGGTTGTGTAGATAATCTCGGACCCGGCGGAAATCGCCGAATGATTGCCGATACCGACCGTCAGCGTTCCGGCGCCCAGGGTGAAAATGAATGTCGCCTGAAATGCGCTGCCGTTATTCAGAATGGTATCGCTCAGCTCATAATAAATTGTCCGGGAGTGACCGGGTGTCAGGACAATAATGTCATAGTTATTGCCCGCGGCCGATTCCACCGGTTGCGCAAAGCATGCCGCTGCAGGCATCAAAACAGCAAGCGCCACGATGGTCACCAACAAGCCGGAAACATGTTTTTTCTTTCCCATTACCATACTCCCCATGTTGAGGTTACATTATTCTGCAGGTGCCTGAGCGCCCAGTGAAAAGGTCATGGTGAAGGGAACGGGTGTTTCAACCATACCGGTTATGTCGCTAATATAGGCACCAACAACCAAAAATCCGAATGATGAATCAACCGCCACGTCGGCACTTATGGTGTACGGCGTGGTGACTGTTTGTGAGACAAAAAGGAAACCGGCGTCGAGGCTGTAGCCGAAGCCGATAATGGAATAATCCATGAGGGCACCGAAGTCAACGTCAGCGCCGCTGCTCAGGCCGATGCTCAGGTTGCCGGCCGGAATGTCGGTGCTGCCGGCGGCAACGATGACAAACACTTCTATAGGCTCGAAAGCCGGAACAGAAGCCACCTTTGCGATTGTGAATTCGCGCTGCTGGGACTCCCCCACACTCAGGGAAATAACTTCGCGCACGACATAATCACGGGCAAAAGCGGTGGTACTTATAGCTATACATGAAACGACCAGCGAAAGTATTATCGCTCCAATACCTAATTTTCTCATTACTCCCTCCTTAACCAAATACCAGGTAAGTTTATATCGTTCATCTCGTGTCGGTTGTTTCCTGTTACATCACAACTAATCATCAGCTATGTTGCTCCCCTCGTTCATCCCTCCTTTCTGTTTTGCCTGAAAATTATAAGTATTATAAACTTGTTACGGATTATTTGACAGGGTTTCTACATGTAATACAATATTGCAATCAACCTTGTCAAATTAAAAATGGCAAAACAGCGTCATGGACGACGAGGGTCCTCCGCCGGCTGATTATGGTGCGCACACGGCGCGTAATCATTTTACTGACAATAGACGCTCGACATGCTCAATTCTCAAAAATATTTTTTTATGGTAACGGGAGAACAGCGCCATGGAAACAACCGTCGGGATACTCGCCGACACTCACGACAACCGGAATGCCGTCAGACGGGCCGTGCAGATTTTCAACAAGCATAATGCGTGTTGTGTGGTGCATGCCGGCGACATTGTCTCGCCGTTTACCGCGATGGACTTCTCAAAGCTGCGCTGTCCCATGGAAATGGTTTACGGCAACAACGACGGTGAAAAGGTTATTCTTAACCGCGAGTTCTCCAAACTCGGCACGCTGGCGCCCGGGCCGAGAATTTTTTCAATCAATTCCAGGTCGTTTCTGCTGATGCACGAGGACGGCTGTCTTGACGCCTGCCGGTCCGCCGGGAATGTCGATATCATCATCTACGGGCATACCCACCGGGTCGACATACGGCAGGAAACGCCGCTGATCATAAATCCCGGCGAGGCCGGCGGTTGGCTCACCGGCAGGTCGACCGCAGCGCTTCTGGACACCGATTCCCTGAAGGTGGAAATCGTGGATCTTGCACCCTGAAGTGAACTGCCGCCCCGGCATGCCGGGATTGATTTTTTTTCATTTCAACCGAAAGGAGAGCTCTCTCCAGGGGCGTGAGAGTTCTCAGTCGCCGTCATGACAGAATGGCTATAGTAGATTATGACACTTAAAACTGTGATTCAGGCCCGTCAGGGGAGCGGCCTGCGGTCGCGAATTTGGTCCGCACAGCGGACTCCTGCAGAAGACACATCATCAAAAGTAATTGTCATGAGACAAGATGTTATTGTGAAAAAAGCTCCAGGATGGCCCCCGGGGTTCATCAAGACCTCTGCTCCCGTTTTGAACGTGCCGGGCCTGAAACCTGTGCCGCGAAAAAAACTGCCTCACCGTTATATCTGACGGTACACCTGGCGCGCAAAACTGCTGAGCGTGTCATCGCGGGCTCCCAGAACCGCAACAACATCCCCCGGCTTCATGATGCGCCCGAGCATCTGCAGGGCGTCCGCCCGCGATTGCGCATACCGGCTGCGGAGTCCCTGCAGCTCTGCCAGAAGGTCGCGGGATGAAACGGTCCTGTCCGCGCTTCCCCCTGCATCGTAAACGGGCAGACAGACCAGTACATCGCTGCGGCCCAGAGCGCTGCTGAACGCAGCTGCCAGGTCGTGCAGCATGAAGCGCGTCGGCCCGTAGCCGTGGGGCTGGAACACGATGATGCGGCGTTTTCCCATGGGCTGCAGGGCGGCAAGCGCTGCCGCGATCTTATCGGGATTGTGTGCAAAATCGTCGATAACGCATATACCGTTTTTGCGCCCGACAAGCTCCATGCGCCGCTTGATGCCTTTGAACCTGCGCAGGCCCGTGCGTATGGCGCCGGGCGGCAGCTGCATTGCCGTAGCAGCTGCAATCGCCGCCAGCGCATTCGCCACATTGTGCACTCCCGGAAGCGACAGGGTATAGGGCTCGCCCCTGACATGAAACGACGAGTTCCAGGGACCGGCCGATATGCGCTCGGCAACGACATCATTGCCGCTTCCGAAACCGAAGGTAATCAGCCGGGGGTGACGTATGCGCTGCAGGCGGCTGCAATCGCCGTTGACTGCCAGTATGCCGCTGGTGCGCGAAGCATACTGCTCAAAAAGCTCCTGCAGCTCGGCAAGCTCTTTGTGATCGCGGGTGATATTCGTGATAATGCCGGCTTCCGGGCAAAACCGCCCTATGCTGCCGTCGCTTTCGTCGACCTCTGCGACCAGGTCGCCCGATGTGCCGCGGCGCGCATTTCCCACATTCGTACGGGATACATACTGCCTGATAATGCCGCCGTTGACGACGGTCGCAAGCCTGCCGGCGGCATCCAGAATTGATGCAACCATACCGGTGACCGTGGACTTGCCGCTCGTTCCGGCGATGCCTGTACCGCGTGATTCATTGAACAGACCGGCAAGCAGCTCGGCCCGGTGCACCAGCGGTATGCCGTGCTCACGGGCGGCCCGGATGTCGCCGTTATCCTGCTCGACAGCCGTTGAGACAACGACGGTGTCGATGGTGCCGGGAAACGCACTGCCGTCCTGGGGAAACAGCTGGATACCCTGGCGCTCGAGTTTTGCAAACAATCGCCGGTTGAGCCCCCGGTCGCGGCTTCTGTCCGAGCCGCCGACCCACAAGCCGTCCTGCCGCAGCACCTGGGCAAGCGGGCTCATGCCGCTGCCGCCGATACCGACAAAATAATATCGCTTTTCACACCGCTTTGCTGTCACAGGCGCTGCCCTCGTTCCGAGTCGCTGATTCTGCCGGGGTTACGGCAAAATCAGTAAAATACGTATTTATTGATTAATCCTTCGCTGCGGGCGTTCCGATACAAAATGGTACAGCCGTTAAAAAAAGTATATCACGCACGTTCCGTTAATAAAAACATATTTTATAAAAAAATAATATAATTATACTAATTTAAACAATCTGAACATTTTACTCATGGCTAAACCACGCGCACTCGTTGTCGACAATGAAAAGCTGATCGTTGAATTACTCGCGGGTATTCTCGAAGGTGAAGGATATTCGGTCACTAAGTGTTTCGGCGGCCTTGAAGCACTGGAACTGCTCAAGCAGGAGTCGTTCGATATAGTTTTTCTCGATCTCGTCATGCCCAGAATCGGGGGTGACAGAATATGCAGATATATAAAGCAGGCCCCTGAGCACAGCCGGACTCGGGTCGTTATCGTCTCAGCGGTGGCCATCGAAGCGGAAAACAAAATCGCGGAGCTGAAAGCGGATGCCTGTATCGCCAAGGCCGCCTTTCCCCGGCTGAAGGAAAATGTTCTCAGGTCTCTTGCGCTGATCCAGGAGTCCGGACAGGGCGAGACCGACATGATTCTCGGCGCTGAGGGGGTCAGCCCCAGAACCGTCGTCCAGGAGCTGCTGTTTGCCCAGCGGCATTTTGAAGCTGTTCTCAACAGCATGGGCGAGGCTGTTATCGAACTCGACACCGACCATGTCATTACCTATGCAAACCCTTCCGCCCAGAAGCTTCTGGGAAAGCAGGAGTGGGAGCTGATCGGGAGAGTCTTCAGTGACGGCTTTCCCCCCGACAGAGCCGGTGACGTAAAGGCAGCGATCGTCACAGTCATGAAAAGTCACTCCAGCATTACCGAAGAGCTGATCATGCGCTATACCCACAGCGAGTTCTGTTTTTCATTCACAAATGTCATACGGGACGGCGTCCTCATCGGTGTGACGGTTGTCGTCAACGATCTCACCGAGAAAAAAATGCTTGAAAACGAGCGCATGGTGCGCGAACGGCTTACCGGTGTCGTCGAAATGGCGGGCGCCGCAGCCCATGAGCTCAATCAGCCCCTTGCGGTCATTTCCGGCCATGCCCAGCTGCTGCTGAAAGACAGCAGCACCTATGATGAAAAGCTGTGCCGCCGACTGCGCATTATACTGGATCAGATCGAGCGCCTCGGTCAGCTGACCGAGCGGTTTACCGGCATTGTCGCTTACAGGACCAAGGATTTCGGCAAAAACATTAAAATCGTCGATATCGAAAAATCATCGAAACTGACAACGACCGCCCGCATCAAAGGCATTTGGGATTGACCGCTGCACTCTGTAAATTCCGCAATGCCGAGGGCTGTGACACCTGAACCCACCGCACAGGAAAGGCACCCATGGATGTACAGGCACTGAGTGAAAGCATCGGATTCGAGCTGGACGAGTTTCTTGAAATGCTGGAGCTGTTCATAGAGTCGGGCGGTGAAGATCTTGCAGCACTCGAGGCAGCCGTAGCTGCCGGTGATGCGCAGCGGGCCCATGAGGCCTCTCATTCTCTCAAGGGGTCGGCCGGAAGCCTCGGGCTGGACGATATATTCGAGCTTGCCAGAAATATCGACGACCGGAACCGCCGGGGTCTGCTTGAGGGTATCGACCAACAGGTAGAAGAGCTTCGCTCCAGATATGAGGCGCTGGTTGCCTTGTATAATCAGCACAAACAGACCGGCCCGTAACATACGGGGCAGCCGGAAACAATGCAACCGGATCGTCCGGGCTTAGTGTGCAGTAACCCGTCGCCTGATTCACCACAGATACGTTGAATCCGCCCCCCAAATGCCTGACACGCATATGTGCGGGATGTGCCTCCGCCCGCGAAAAAAATCGCAGCTGAAGCAGCTCCTGCATGTTCGCACCACCAGGCGGGCAGCAGATACCCGTCATTGCGAGTCACGCCCGGGCGGGACCGGGGTTATTCATGTAATGAACATATGGGTGCAGATGCTATGGCAGGTATCAAAACAGGCTATCCGGGTAGGAGCGGCCTTTGGCCGCGAAAAATAATCGCAGCTGAAGCAGCTCCTACGGTTTCGCACCACCGGGCGCGCAGCAGAAAAATGCTCTGGAATAATGTGAAGTGCAGGCCGGGTAGGAGCGGCCTGCGGCCGCGAAAAAGATCGCAGCTGAAGCAGTTCCTACAGTTTCGCACCACCGGGCGCGCAGCAGAACAAGGCTATGTAACAGTAATCCGGGTTGTCAGGGCAGGAGCGGCCTGCGGCCGCGAAAAAAATCGCAGCTGAAGCAGCTCCTACAGTTTCACACCACCAGGCGCGCAGCAGAAAAATGGTCTGGAATAGTGTGAAGTGTACTAAGGAAAATCAATTACCGTATGTTCCTTAGGAGACGCGCAGGCGACGCGGCAGGATGGCTGCCGGCAATGCCCTTTTATAACAAGCCGCTACTCGCCTGCAGGTGGGGGCCCTTTTTCGGCAACGGGCATTTCAAGCTGCCCGGAAGCCCACTCACGCTTGAACAGACGTGCCGTGTCGCGTGAAAGATGCTTTTCGTCTATCTCAAACTCTTCGAGCGCATCGACAAGCACATCGATTTTTTCGGAAAGGTGCAGGTGCTTGTCGATGATGATTTTATATGTTCCGTTGACCTTGCACAGACCGCTTTTCACGCTGTAGGAGTAATTGCGCATGTTAACGCTGCTCAGCCTGATGCCCAGCCGTTCGACCGTTTCTTTCAGCTCGCTGTATATTTCCGATTCCTTCATGTGCTCGTCCTCTCTCTTACGATGATGCTGCCTGCCATATGCTCTCGATCAGCGCCATGCTCCGGGCAACATCGGATGGCTTCACCTCGAGGGTAATACGGCGGTCATAGCCCGTGCGCTGCAGTGCACCCAGAACACCCTTGAAGTCTATCCTGCCGTCGCCGACCGGAAGGTGCAGGTCGTGCTCCGGTGTGTCGCCGCCCAGGTTGTCGTGAACATGAACATGCTTGATTCTGCCCGGGCACGCGGAACAGAATTCATAGGTGGTATTGCGATCAGCCAGCAGCTGGGCGTGGCCGATATCAAGCGTCATGCCCAGGCAGTCCACAGCATCAAAAGCCGTGCAAAAGTCCGTTGGATGCTCGCTGAGATTTTCTATGCACAGCTGCACATCCCGCTTCCCGGCATACTCTGCCATGTCTTTCAGGACGGGAAGCTTGCTGCTGATTATCGTTTCATCGATAAAGCGCCGGTCAAGCCAGAAGTGTATCGTCAGCAGCCGGATATCAAGTTCCTGCGAACACTGTATGAGCTTCTGTATCGAGGGCAGCAGCGTCTGCCTGAGCACCTCGGGCTCCCAGGCATTTCCCTCTTCGGGACCGTGCAGCAGGTACGCTATACCATACCGCTGCTGCAGGGCCCGGAGCTGCGGGAGCTCTCTGTCGTAAAAAACATCGGGGTCCAGAATGCTTATTTCCGCAAACGGAAGTCCTGCCGCTGCAAGAAACCGTACGTCGTCAACACTGTGAGCTCGGCCTCCGATCTGCACTGTATGCGGCTCATGGCTGTTGTAATAACGAAGCGGGCGATGCGCGACTCGAACGCGCGACCTTTGGCTCCGGAGGCCAACGCTCTATCCACCTGAGCTAATCGCCCGTACTTGTAATGCCTGCGGTAGTACAAAGAATTGTATCATTTGAAAGCATGAAACACCAACCCAGATACTTTTGCCCTGTTTCAGACCGTTGCAAAGGCCTTTCCTGCATCATATATTGGGCTGCCGTTCCGCTCGAACACAAAATAATGTGTCGTGACTGCAGATAGAATAACAGCTCTCAAAACCCGGCGCAAGTCTTTATGAAGCGGGATATTACGACTTTCTCGTTTTTTTGTATCCTTCGGCTTCAGACAGGCTGCAGCTTTGGTATACGCCTCAGCATTCAGCCCCTGTCACGTGGTTCGGGTGTGCGGTCTAACCGCAAGAACGATACCTCTGCCCGGTTCCTGTGGTGCAACTGCTCCCGGGAAAAATATTCACGGGCATGAGCAGTTTTGCACAGGTCAGTGACAGGAACTGCAATTTTTTGATGTGCAGGTGCCGCAGGAAGAACCGGAAGAGGTGCCTGGTGAACCGCTGCCGGCACCGGTAAAACTGAATGTCGACATGATTTTTTCAGTGCGTTTTGATCTGCAATGCGGACAAACTATTGATATATCTTTTGAAGTGACAAGCTCTTCAAAGTCCCGGCCGCATTTTCTGCAATGGTATTCATAAATCGGCATAACCCAGTCTCAATTAATTTTTTTTAACAAATTGGCCCGTTACATGCATCTATTACATACAGAATAACTATTTACAGTATAGCAGATGGACGTGTGCCATGGCAAATGGTCATGCCTGCTCTATCAGAGACCGCATTCAGCACTATGTACTCAACTGGATAGTGATTTCCCGCTATCGGATGGTTCATTTCGGCATTTCCAAAACAGCCACCTGCCGTTCGTTGCAGATGCTTGAAACATTTCTAAAAAAAATCAATATTATATCCTGAACAGTCGTTTCGTCGCAAAATCATTCACCCAGACCCTGCATGCAGATACCCAGTTCGATCGGGCCGTTGTCAAGGTGGAGCCGCGTTACGGCAAACGGCGACTCTATCGACCCGTTGACGGTAATGTCTTTTCCGCCGACCACACTGGGAAGTGAGGCCTGCAGCCTGACGCCTATGGAAGAAAGTTTCTGACGTGCCTGTCCCGAAATCATATTGGCTATTTCCCCCACCGCCTCCCGAACCTCGTCATCGATATCATGCATTTCTTCCCCGAGCATATTGTTTACCACCTGGCAGATGCTTTCCTTTGTAAAACCAACGGCAAGAAAACCCTTGATGCCGGCGTTTTCGTTCGACAACCCGACTATCCCGAAGATTTCACTTACGATGTTGTCGCGCTGCCAGGCCTCTGTTTCACCTACACCGGGAGAGACAAATGCCATTGTCTCCAGAACTTTGACTGCAGCATCGATAAACGGCTGAACTATCTTGTGATCCATGATCGTTTCCTGTCATCTGATGGCAGCAAATACCATATTATGTAATAGTAAAAACTATAATAATCATTACTATGTTGTAATACACTATCTTCATGTATTCCTCCAGAACTTTATCGCTTACCTGCACGCTTGGCTTGAATAAAAAGTGTGTTAATTCCCTGAACACGTTTCCCGGCAACAAACTTCAGAGATCGATACGGCCTTCGGCCTGTCATTGCCAGGTGCTGCAGCAAAGCGTGAATCACGGCCGCGACAGCGCGAGGCCGCCCAATAAATGAACTATTCTTCCGGAGGAACGCGCTCCGTCGCGTCCGGGTCGAAACTATCTGCCGAATGCCTGTTTGACATACTCCGCCACAATTACTACTATCAATGCGTTCTGAAACTTTTTCAGGGGGTTCTATACAACATGCACGGATTTCTGCTTGTATTATCGGCCGTTGTGCTGCTCATCGGCCTGCCGATTGCAGGAATCGCCGCCTTCGGTCATGATGTTCGCACCTACCTGGAGTTCCCTCCCGTAACCCGCTACGTTGAACATGAGCCGTTTTCATGGGGCGTTTTCTGCGGGCTTGCCGTTTTTGTGCTGTGTGCGCTCTGCCCTTTTGTGGTTCGTGCACTGCGCTGCCGCACGGAAACGCACCCGCGCACCCGGGCCGTTACAACAAGCTTCCCGTGGTGGGGCTTTGCAGGCCTCGCCCTGGGCGCTCTGGCCTGGGTGTTTGCCTGGACGCGTTTTTCGTGGCTTGCACCTCTGCAGCTTCACAGTTTCACGCCGCTGTGGATCGCCTATATCGTTGTCGTCAATGCCCTGACCCGGCAGCGCAGCGGCTCGTGCATGCTCACCGGGCGGCCGCTGCTGTTTTTGACGCTGTTTCCGGTAAGCGCGGCATTCTGGTGGTTTTTCGAATATCTCAACCGGTTTGTGCAGAACTGGTACTACGTGGAGGTCGACAGCTTCAGCGCAGCGGGCTATGCTGTCTCGGCTTCCGTTTCATTCTCGACCGTGCTTCCGGCGGTGCTGGGCACCCGGGACCTGCTGCTGACCTACCCGCTGCTGCAGAGTGCCTTCACGTCATGGCAGCCGGTCAGCATCAGGCATCCCCGCCTGCTCGGCGCCTGCGTGTTTGCCGTCTCTTGCTGCTGCCTGTTCCTGATCGGCATCGTGCCGAACATGCTCTACCCGCTGGTCTGGATAGCCCCCTGTCTGCTGCTGGTGTCGCTGCAGGCGATGTTCAGCCAGGCCACCATCTTTCAGGGACTCGCGCGGGGCGACTGGCGGGGAATCGTTTCTGCTGCAGCCGCTGCGCTGGCATGTGGATTTTTCTGGGAGCTGTGGAACTGCTACAGCCTGGCAAAGTGGATCTACGCGGTCCCGTATGTGCATCGCTTCCGCATATTTGAAATGCCGCTGCTCGGCTTTGCGGGGTACCTGCCCTTCGGTCTCGAGTGCGCAGTGGTCGGCAGCGCCGTAGCGGGAATTTTCAGGGAAAGTCGGATGCGGCAGGAAGGTCGAGCCCCTTGGCGGTCTCGAAACGGTACTCATCACCCTGTTCCGTAATCAGGCACACGCTCCTGCCGTCACCCCGCAGATCGATTCCCTCATCCGGCCTGCGGGCACGGATAATATTCATTAGGCACAGCGCTTTTTCAAGGCCGTCGCCGCGCCCGTAATTCCAGACCTCATCGGGCTGCGCCATGCGGGTGCCGTCATATATCGACTCGGACGCCATGGAGCGCAGCTTTTCCGCTGCAGCCGTAATCGTCAGATCGCTGCCCCCCTCGATACTCACGGGGTTGCGCTCGAGGGCCGCTTTCAGAAACGGCTTCCAGGGTGCGCAGGTCAGATCGCGGAACGCCATAAACGCAAGATCGATAACCGGGCTTCCGGCACGCCGTGAGGCAAGGTATTCCATGACCGCATCGCGCGAGCGCAGCACCTCCGGCAGAACAGGCTCGTGCCCGCACGTCGTCTTGCCGGCATGCGGGAGGCGGGGCTCGACCCTGCAGAACTCCAGAAGATCGGCGATAACCTCTTCCACGTTGTAGCAGCAGTGACACAGGTGCCGCTTGAGCTTTTCGATATCACAGCGATTATCAACCGACACATTGTTATCGGCGAAAAAGGACTCGACCTGATCGAGTATCATGCGGTTCTGCAAAGGCTCCGGATAAAACTCGTCTTCATCGATTTCGTGCAGCAGCTTCGTCTGCGTTTCATCTCCTATGCGCATTGCGCTGCTGTGCTCATAATGAAACACCTTTTCCGCCTCGATATAACGCGGTTTGCCGCAGCAGCGGTGGGCGACCTGAAAGCAGGTCTGGAGCTGCTTTTTCTGACGCAGAAAACTGGCCAGCACCTCGAAGGTAACGTCGGTTTTCAAAAACGAGGTCAGCTTGTCCGTAAACGAGCGGTATGCCGCGGGATCGATCGTGGCGGTATCGTACAGGGTGTGAATAAAGCCGGTATTGTGCGCAACAATGGTCACGCGCTCGTTTTCCAGCGCCCGCCGTGCTTTGGCGGACAGTTCCGTACCGTTGAAAAACATGTTTTTGGTGACAATGCGCCGGTTGTTGGTCAGCATGCCGTCGCGCACGTCGATAAAGTTCTGGGAGTGAAGCGGCGTTGCCAGCATGAAGATATCACCGAGCGGAATTCCGGCGATAACATACAGCGCGGCTGCGTACAAAGCCGCCAGGGATACGCACTCCCCGGCGCCGGAAGGATAGCCCTCCTTGAACCTGAAGGCGTCCATGGCCTCCACGGTTTCGGTCTTCCAGTACGGAATGATGTTTGTCGTGTATTTATCAAGTCCGAAATGCTTTCGGATATCTATATCAAAATAGTATTTGTCGCCCTCGTACCCGAACAGCGCATTGCTTCGGGCCAGCACCGACTCGTCGACAAAAGACTCAAAGCGGCGCAGCTCGCGCTCCTTTGTGGTAAGACCCCAGGTGTCCAGATCAAGGTTGAAGGCGAACCGGTCCATAATGAACTGTTTTGTGCGCAGGACGCGGCGGTAGTCGCTCTTGCGCTCAAGTTTTCGAAACCAGGAGTCCTCGCGCCATCGCCAGAGAAGCGGCGACAGTATGTTTGCCAGCAGCAGCGCGTACATCAGCTCCGGGAAGACGAATACTTCCATGTCCGAAAGGGTTACAGCGCAGGAATATTTTTCAACCGAAGCCGGGCTGTCGGGATTGTACCGCTCTGATGTGTAGCTGATCATGGCAGCGCCCTTTAAATTGGTATCAGCCCCTTCGGGACAGACAGGAGCGCATCTGCTGCGCTCAGAGGTAATCCTACTGTATTCAGCCATAGATTGCAACAAAGCACGGGACGGGAGCCGGGTCGGGGCGCGCGCGGCGATACAACAAACCCGGCAGCAGGCAGAAAAGCGCTACATACTGAAGCTGCTCATAAAGCGGTCGACTTCGATTTTCAAATCATACACCTCGCCCATTATGGCAAGAAAATCGGACTCGGTTATCTCCAGGGCCTGGCTGACGGAGCCGGCAATGATATGCTTGTTGTCCTCGCTCAGCTCATTGTTGGAAAGCACGGCTAAAAGATTCCCGAGGCAAATCATGCGCCTGAAGGCTCCGCTGACAGTATCGGGCGAAGCCTCGGCCAGGTCCCTGAGGGTGTGAAACTCGCAGGCCTCCCTGACCTGAACCGGCAGGCGCCAGTGCTCGCACAGCAGCGCCCCCATGTAGGAGCTTTCCGGCAGACCCAGATGCTGCTCGGCCTGGGAAAACAGACAGCCGGTCTCCCGGCAGTGCTTTCTGATCTCACGGTAATGCTCGGGGAAAAACTTAAGATAAACAAGCTTTCCGATATCGTGCAGAATTGCAGCCGACCACAAATCCTCATAGGACAGCTGCGGTTCATACTTGCGGGAAAGGTACTTGGCACACATTGCCGTATAGTAGGAATGCATCCAGAATGTATCAAGCTCTTCCCTGTCGTCGATCGATATGGTGTTGATGACGGAAAGTGACAGCACCAGGCGGTAGACTTCACTCAATCCTAAAAAGGCAATGGCAAACTGTATTTTCGTGATTTCCCGCGGCAGCCCGTAATAGGCTGAATTGACGATCTTGAATATCTGGGCGGACAATGACGGGTCGCTGCTGATAAGGCGTATAACCTTCTGAATATCAACATTATCACTCTGCAGAACTTCCTGAACCTTGTGAACGAGCATGGGGAGTGCCGGCAGTGTGCAGTGCTTTCGCAGAAAAACCCTGGGGTCGATTTCGATAGGGGGCAGTGAACTCATTAAAACAATCTCCGTTTATACCAGCTATAGCTTTCGTGCGTTTGACCACTCTTAATTTTTCGGAAATAGTCCCGAAAAGTAAAGAATAAATTAAGAAAATATAAATAAAGAATTATATCAAAAAAAAATTAACATTGCAAGGTTACGACATTTCTTTTTTTTACGTTTTTTTATGTTTTTTGTTTTTCCAGGAGGCACAGGAAAAAAACATACCTGTCACGAAGGAACCGCTACTCGTTGCCGGACAATTGCCGCTTTATGATATCGAGAAGCTCCTGAGGCTTGATAGGCTTGGCAATGTAGTCGTCCATGCCTGCCGACAGGCAGCGCTCCCGGTCCCCTTTCATTGCGTGGGCGGTCATGGCAACAATAGGCACCTGCTTCATGGCGCTGTTGGACGAACGGATTTGCTGTGTGGCAGTGAGGCCGTCCATTTCCGGCATCTGAACATCCATCAAAACCAGATCGTAGGGCTGCGACATAACCGCATCGAAAGCCTCTTTGCCGTTCTCGACAGCATCGGTGCGGTACCCTGATTTTTCAAGGATCCGCAGGGCCAGCTTGCGGTTGACCGGGTTGTCCTCGGCCAGCAGCAGACGAACCCTTCGCTTTTTGATCTCGGCGATGCTGTGCCGCGTTACCAGGGCCGGCCGGCGCTGCAATTGTTCTTCAGCGGATTTACGGCCCAGCACGGTAACCAGGCAGTCGAACAAATGGGAGCGTTTCAGGGGTTTGTTCAGGTATGCTTCGAATCCTATATCATGCAGCCTGGCCGCGTCACCCCGCTTCCCGATTGAAGCGAGCATGACCATATGCGTGTTGTGAAGCGCGGGGTCGCCCTTTATGGTTCTGCCCAGCTCCTCGCCGTCCATGCCCGGCATTTTCATATCGGTAATAACCACCGAGTACGGGCTGCCCTCGCGGGCCGCGGCCTGAAGTTTCTCGAGGGCCTGCCGGGCGGTCGACACCTCGTCGAACCGGCATCCCCACGCCTTGAGGTTTTCGGTCAGGACCTGGCGGTTGACATCCTTATCGTCAACAACCAGAATCAGCCTGTCCTGTATGCTCACGGCCGGCACGATATCTTCGTGCATCTCCCGCTTCTGCTTCTCCAGTTCCACGCTGAACCAGAAGCGCGAGCCTTTGCCCGGCTCGCTTTCGACCCCGATGCGGCCGCCCATAAGCTCGGTAAGCTGTTTTGAAATGGCAAGGCCCAGCCCCGTGCCGCCGTAGCGGCGTGTTGTGGAGGCATCGACCTGTGAAAACGACTTGAACAGCCCGCCTGTTTTTTCAGGCGGTATGCCTACGCCGGTATCCGTAACGGAAAACGTTACGGATACATGGGTGTCGGTTTCACCGTCGTAGCGCGCCCGGATGACGACCGCACCGTGATTGGTGAATTTGATGGCGTTGCCGGCCAGGTTGAGAATGATCTGCCGCAGCCGGCCGGGGTCGCCGCGCAGCGCCGAGGGTATTTCATGATCGATCATGCAGGCGAATTCAAGCCCCTTCTCGCCGGCCCTGAACTGCAGCATGTCGGTTGCATCCTGCATGGCGATGCGCAGGTCGAAATCGATTCGCTCCAGTTCCAGCTTGCCGGCCTCGATTTTGGAAAAATCGAGAATATCGTTTATAAGCGTCAGCAGCGCCTCGGCACTGGAATTGATAACATCGGCGTAGTCGCGCTGCTCCTCGTTAAGCCGCGTATCACGCAGCAGGCCGGTCATGCCGATAATGCCGTTCATGGGTGTGCGGATTTCATGGCTCATGTTGGCCAGAAACTCGCTTTTTGCGGCGCTGCTTTCCTCGGCCACGCGTCGCGCTTTCTCGAGCTCGAGCGTCTGCTTTTTCAGGACAATGCTTTTTGCTATGCTGTCGCGGTAGATTTTGTGCTGGTTTTTGGCCTGAATCAGCACTGAACCCAGGTAGATAAACGAAATCATGCTGATGGAATAGGATTCGGGTGTCCCCGGTATCAGCCCCCAGACGATAATGGGTATCATCACTAAAAACAAAAAACACTGCGTCAGCCTGAGATTCGGCGACAGCGACAGGGTCGCTCCGGCGCCCAGCGGCGGGGTTATGACGAACACCAGCATGCCGGTCCATGCCGGGCCGTACAGCATGAGCGTCAGAAAGCAGAACCCGCTCCAGTGCAGGCCGCTCAGAAGTGCGCCGGCGGCAAAAAGCCTGCGCCACAGCACGGGATTTTCATAATAGTGCCTGCGCATTAACAGCGTGACAAGCATCCTGATGCCGACGAGGACCGGCACGGAAACACACATGAAAACAGTGATGTAGGGATGATCGTCGTAGTAGGGCGTCGAGGTGAAGGTAACCAGTATCAGCAGGAAATATGCCGGTACGGAGGCAAATGAGCGCCTGACAAGCTCGAGATCGGACTGGGCCTGTATCTCCTCCCGCACCTGCGCGTCTTCTTCGTCTTCTGCCGCAACCGGGTCACGTAAGCTTTCCGCACAGCCGGCAGGCTGCTCGGCACTGCCGTCGTCCTGACGGTCCGTGTGAAGTTTTTCTTTCATAGGAAATCGGCGGAACCACATTTCTGAGGAAAATATAGTTCAATGTATCGGTATCATTTCTGGTATACTTTAGGAGCAAGCAAAGTATCCTGTAAAAATAAGATTATTATTAACAGCCGCTCAACAATAGTAATTACCATCGCCCAAAGGGCCGGGAATCAGGATGGCCCCCAAAGGGGGCCATCAAGGTCTTTGAGTCCTATTTTGACCGTGCCGGGCCTGAACCGTGTGCTGCGGAACAAAGGGCCGGGCTGTCTGAGCCAAGCGAGTTTTCGGCCCGCCGCTGAACAATAATGAAACGAGATACCCGTCCCGCAAAAATCGAGGTTCTCGCCCCTGCCGGCAACCGGACGAGCCTGCAGGCTGCGATCGATGCGGGGTGCGATGCCGTATATTTCGGCATAACGGGGCTGAACATGCGTGCCGGAGCTGAAAACTTCACGCCAGCTGCGCTGCCGAAGGTTACCGCCCTGTGCAGAAAAAACAATGTAAAAGCATATCTTGCGCTCAATACGATTATTTATGAAAATGAGCTCGAAAAAGCAGCCGGGACTGTCCGACAGGCAGCTTCAGCCGGGGTCGACGCTGTAATCTGCTGGGACCTGGCCGTCGTGGAGGAGGCGTGCCGGGCAGGCCTACCCGTGCATATCTCAACCCAGATGTCTGTTGCCAACTCGGCGAGCCTGCTTTCTCTATATCGCATCTTTCATGTGCAGCGGTTCGTTCTGGCCCGTGAGTGCTCGCTTGCCCACCTGAAAAAGATTCGGGCAGCCGTCCCCGGAGATATCGAAATCGAAACGTTCGCCCACGGCGCCATGTGCGTCTCGCTGAGCGGCCGCTGCTTTCTGTCACAGTTCCGGCACGGCGCATCGGCCAACCGCGGCGAATGCCTGCAGCCCTGCCGCCGCGAATACATCATCACGGAAAAAGAGCATGGCTGTGATTTCCGCCTGGGGTCCGGCTACATCCTGAGCCCTAAGGACCTGTGCACGCTGCCCTTTATCGAAAAGCTGCTTGATGCCGGAATCTCGTCACTCAAGATAGAGGGGCGCAACAGAAGCCCGGAGTACGTGCACACCGTCACGGCAGCCTACCGTACGGCGGTCGATTTCTATCTCGAGAACAGGGGCCGGCGGCATTTCAGAAAAAGCTTCGCCGCGCTGAAAGAGCACCTTATGCGTACCGTAACAAAAGTCTACAACCGGGGCTTTTCATCGGGTTTCTATCTCGGCCGGCCGCTGAACGAGTGGACCGACGGCCCGGGCAGCCGTGCTTCCGTGCGTAAAGAGCACGTGGGAAAAGTCACAAAGTATTTTCGCAGGGCGGGCGTTGCCGAAATCAAGGTGGAAAGCCGGGGATTCAGCCTGCATGATGAGCTCGTGATTCAGGGGCCCACCACCGGATCGTTTTTCCAAAGGGTTGATTCGATCGAAATCGATCACAGTAAAATCAAGCTGGCTGAAAAAGGCTCGCTGGTCGCGGTTAAGGTCGACCGCACGGTGCGCAGAAACGACCGGGTCTACGTAATGCTTCCCGCGCGCGGCACAGAGACGTAATCTCTTTTTGCAAAAAACCGGGCAACCGTCCTGGTACCTCTTATGCCTCTCAGTCCCGCTCAGGTATCTGACTCGCCCGTAAGATCGTCCGGATACAGTTCAAGGTTGACGCCGAAGGCTTCAGCAAGCTCGCTGAGCGTATAGGTGCCGAGGGTTTCACCGTCAAAAGTAATGGTGACAATCTGTTCATCATCGGTAACTGCGATAGCCCACTCGAGGGTATGTTTGATAAAAAGCGCTGAAAATTCTATTACATAGTCGGCATTCAGGCTGCAGGTGGTCTCGCCCTCACCACTGCTGCGGGTATGCAGCAGCACGCCGCTGAACGACCCGCTGACCCGTGCGGCGCGAACCGCCAGATACTCCGGGTGCTCGACAACAAGTGTCTTATCCTGCACCTGGCCGTCAACTTCGACGCTGAATTCGAAGTTTTCCATATCGGTTATGCTCCAGCCCGCCTCCGCGGAATAATCGAGCTCGGTGCCCTCCCGCCATGTAACGCTGACCTCCGAGGTGCTGTCCGTCACCACGACATCGGTCAGATAGGTGACCGCTACCGGATCGAACTCCAGCACCCCGTCAAGCAGCCCCGTTATGCCGGCGGTCGCCTGAAGCCGCACCCTGCCCGTTGCACAGGGAAACAGGTCGACGCCTGCCACAGGATCCTGCATGTCAAGATCGATCGTCCGGTCGATTTGGCGGATTTCGCTGATCTCGTCGATGTCGATCTCCTGCGTTGCCGTTACGGCGGAATGCGTGCCGCGCAGCCGCAAAAGCCCCGCCGTGTCGAATATCGATCGAAAAAACCCGCGCGCGCCGATATCGACCCCCTGAACGATTGCAGCCGACACCTGGACCGCCTGCTCTGCTGTCAGGCGTCGGCCGCAGCCGCCGAGCACCACTGTCATCGCTGCAACAACCATTAGTACTGCCGGATGGTAAAAGCGCTTCATGCCGTCTCCTTTCAGCGCAGTGCGGCCGCATTTTGACAGCGTGCCGCATCGTGTGATAGTTTGTGGTACTGTACGCAGGTATATCGAAGGAAGTATTCCTTTTCTTGAAACTTTTTTTTATCATGGTCCGGCATACGGCCGCTGCGACCGCATGCCTTGGAACATTCCATCATTCCATGCTCAGTGTCGAAAATATCAGCAAAAGCTACGGCAGCCAGACGCTTTTCGAGGACCTCTCGTTCCGCATCAACCGCCGCGAGCGCATCGGGCTGGTGGGCCGCAACGGCCACGGCAAAACAACCCTGCTCAGAATAATAAGCGGCGAGGAAAAGCCGGACAGCGGATCGGTCATTCTGCCGAGGGGATACCGCATCGGCTGCGTGCACCAGCAGCTTGACTTTTCCCGGGATTCGGTGCTTGAAGAGGCGGTTACCGGTCTTCCCGAGCGTGGAGAGCACCACCACTGGAAAGCGGAAAAAATTCTGCACGGTCTCGGCTATACCGACCGTGACCTGAACCGGCACCCGCTCGAGTTTTCCGGAGGATTCCAGGTGCGCCTGAACCTTGCCAAAGTTCTGCTGTCGGACCCCGACCTGCTGCTGCTTGATGAGCCGACCAACTACCTCGACATAACCTCAATCCGCTGGATCGAGCGCTTTCTGCTTCAGTGGCCGCGCGAACTGCTGCTTATCACCCATGACCGCAGTTTCATGGACCGCGTCGTCACCCACATCGTGGGCATCCACCGCAGAAAAATCCGCAAAATGCCCGGAACCACTGAAAAGTACTACACCCGCATCGCCCAGGACGAAGAGACCCATGAAAAGACGCGCATGAATGATGAGCGCAAGCGCAGGGACATCGAGATGTTCATTTCCCGCTTTCGTGCCAAGGCCCGCCTTGCCAACCTCGTGCAGTCGCGGGTCAAGCTGCTTGAAAAGCAGGGACGGCAGAACAAGCTGGAAAGCATCAAAACGCTTGATTTTGAGTTTCAAAGCATGCCGTTTTCCGCAAAATATCTGCTGACCGCTTCTGATCTCTGTTTTTCCTACAGTCCGGCGACACCCCTGATACACAATTTTTCAATTTCCATCGCCAGAAACGACCGCATTTGCGTGGTGGGAAAAAACGGCACAGGGAAAACAACGCTTCTCAAACTGCTGGCCGGGGTGCTGAACCCCGCCGGCGGGACGATCACCGAAAACCCCAATGTCTGCAAAGGCTACTTCGAGCAGACCAACACCGGCAGTCTGGTTGACACGCGCACCGTGGAGGAGGAAATCCTGTACTGTCACGATCATGTGGACAGCCGGCTTGCGCGCGATGTGTGCGGGGCCATGATGTTCGAGGGGGATGCGGCGCTGAAGAAAATATCCGTGCTGTCGGGGGGAGAAAAAAGCCGGGTCATGCTCGGCAAAATACTGGTCACCCCCCTGAACCTGCTGCTGCTCGACGAGCCCTCAAACCACCTCGACATGGAGAGCTGCGACGCGCTGATCGCCGCGCTCGACAGCTTTGAGGGCGCGCTGGTGATGGTCACCCATAACGAGCTTTTTCTGCATGCCCTCGCACGCAGGCTGGTCGTATTCGGCGATACGGGCATAGCGCTTTTTGAAGGAAGCTACGGCGATTTTCTTGAACGCCGGGGATGGGGTGACGACGACACTCCGGCCGCGGACGGCGGTACGCCGGCGGCGCACCCTGCTGCCGAAAAGCTCAGCCGCAAGGAGCTGCGCCGACGCCGCTCGGAAATAATCACCGAGCGCGGCCGAAGCCTTGGCCCGCTCGAAAAAAGCATTGAAAAGATCGAGTCCGCCATCGAAAAGCAGGAGCAGCAACTCAGCCTCCATACGGCAGGCATTGAAAATGCTTCCCTCAGCGGTGACGGCGACCGTATTGCAGAGCTGTCACGGGCCCTGCACGCCTGCCGGGACGATATTGACAGCATGTACGAGGAGCTCGACCGGATCACGAGCGAATTCGAGAAGAAACAGGAGGATTTCGACAGACGGCTTGCCGAAATCGAACAGCCCTAACCGATGGCGGCTCCGCAAGCCGGCCTGTTCGCATGCCCGCGTCATGAAACAGGCGAACGGATGATTCGGGAACTCTGACAACGGTCTCTCGTTCCGCGGGCACCTGCCGGAAACGTTCCCGGTCGATTTTTCTGAAACCATTGCCCGCCCTGGCGGATTCTGCCGGGTGGCTGAGGACGATCAAACAACCTTTCTGCCGCAAGGAGACTGACATGCGCCTCTTTTTAATGCTGTATGCTGCAGTCTGTATTGTACTGTGTGCCGCCGGCGCTGATGCCCATGCCCCGTTCCTGGAAGAGGCCGACCTCTCGCCGGAGGCGCCCTTTGTCATGCAGGGAACGGTGGAGAAATCGATTGCCGTATACGCTTCTCTGGAAAGCGACGACGTGGATGTATACACATTCACGGTGGCCGAAGGCGAACGCGTGCAGGCAAACGTGCTGGTGCCGCAGTGCATGGAATATCAGGGTTTTTATCCGGCCCTGGCACTGGTGGGCCCGGGCCTGCCCGATCCGGAACAGCCCCTGCCCCTCACACTGCCGTCTGGTTTCGGCGCCCGTGTTCAGCGCGGCAGCCTCGACAACCCGCCGGACGTTTTTTACGAACCATTCAGCCGAAAATCGTACTTCCGCTTTCCGCATCTGGTGCATGAAAACGCTGAACCCGGCCTCTGGCAGGCCTGGATCTGGGATCCGGGCGGTGCCGCCGGCGATTATGTTGCCGCAATCGGATTTCGCGAGCGATTCAATCCGGGGGATATCATGCGAACTCTTTTTATCCTGCCTCTGCTCTGGTTCGACGGCGAGCTTCACGGCCCCTGCACCGAGCCCTGAATGGCGCGGAACATTGTACGTATCACTGCTCAAGACGCTCGAGGGTATCGGCATCGAATTCGGTCGGTAGCGTACCGTCCTTGAAGCATTCAAAAACGACCTCGTCGCTGCGCGTGCGCGGATAATACCCTGTTGCGGGATTGATGCGCACGTACACGATGCCGTCCGGGACGGCAAAGGACTGCACCGGCCGGCTGTTCAGCACCTCCCGCATGAATTCAAGCCAGACCGGACTTGCGGCAACCGCGCCGGTTTCATGCTTTCCGAGCGGCGCAAGGTCGTCGAACCCCACCCAGACACCGGTGACGAGCTTGGGCGTGTAGCCGATAAACCACGCGTCCCTGACATCGTTGGTGGTGCCGGTCTTTCCTGCGCACGGCCGGCTGAGGGCGCGCACCCGCCGGCCGGTTCCCTCCTCCACGACACTTTGCAGCATCGACGTCATGATGTAGGCGGTCTGGGGGCTCAGGGCCGACACCAGCCTGGGCTTGTTCTGCAGAATCACGTTGCCGTCACGGTCCGTGACCGACAGTATATGCTGCGGCTCCGCATACACCCCCTGGGCACAGAATGCCGAGTATGCCGTGACCATGTCCAGAAGCGACACCCCGCACGAGCCCAGCGAAAGTGAGAGATCGTAATTGAACTCCCCGTCGATTCCCAGCCGCTTTCCGTACTGAACGGCATAGTTTACGCCGATATCCTTGAGAATCTTGATGGTTACGATATTGCGCGACCGGGTGAGCGCCTCCCGGAACGTAATCGGCCCGACAAAACATTTATCATAGTTCTGGGGCTCCCAGAAAACCCGCTCCGTATCGCCGTTTTCGTCCTCCTGCTCGACCTCGTACAGTACCGGTGAATCCACAACGATGCTGGCCGGCGTATATCCCTTGTCCAGCGCTGCCGCGTAGATTATCGGCTTGAAGGCCGAGCCCGGCTGCCGCCGGGACTGGACCGCCCTGTTGAACTGGCTCGTCAGATAGTCGCGTCCGCCGATCAGGGCCTTGATGTCGCCCGAGTGGGGACAGAGGCTCACCAGAGCCGCCTGAACCCGCGACTCGTTGTCCGGCACTTTTTCGCGCGCGTCATAGGCCTCAACCCCGTGTGCGACCGCCCGGCGGGCGGCCTCCTGCATGGACAGATCAAGCGACGTCTCGACCCGCAGACCGTCATGGTAGAGCACATCGGCACCGTAGGTCTTTTCAAGCTCGCGGCGAACGAGCTCGGCGTAATACGGAGCTTTTGTGGCATTGATACTGTCCGTTTCGGCGAATATGATCGGCTCGCGCTCTGCA
This sequence comes from uncultured Thermodesulfobacteriota bacterium, assembly GCA_964518865.1. Taxonomy (GTDB): domain Bacteria; phylum Desulfobacterota; class WTBG01; order CAIYCZ01; family CAIRTM01; genus JANQGV01. The sequence continues at coordinate 25,066 of CAZFIB010000025.1, read as the reverse complement.
GCGCGCATTTCATCGGGCAGAACAAAGCCCTGTTTCAGCATCCGCAGCAGCACATACCGGCGCCGCTGCTCGGCATGCTCGGGATTGCGGTAGTAGTTGGGCGCTTTGGGCAGACCCGCCAGAAAGGACGCCTCGCCGAGGGTCAGGTCCAGAGCGGACGAGTCGAAATAGACCCTTGCGGCTGCCTCGACACCGTAGGCTCCCCGGCCGAAATATATCTGGTTCAGGTACAGGTTGAGTATCTCGTCCTTGCTCAGGTGCTTTTCGATGCGCATGGCCAGAATGGCCTCCTTGATTTTGCGCGAAAAGCTTTTTTCGGGCGTCAGGAGGAGCGACTTGACGATCTGCTGCGTTATGGTGCTGCCGCCCTGGCGTATTTCAAAGGAGCGTATGTTTTTCACGGCAGCCCGCAGTATGCTCCAGATGTTGATGCCGCGGTGCTCGAAAAAACGGTCGTCTTCCGCGGCGATAATGGCCTGGATAAGCAGCGGTGAAATCTGTTCAAGCCTGACGGGGTAGCGGCGCTCGACGAAGTACTCGCCGATCAGCTCGCCGGTTGCGGCATACACTTCGGTTACCAGCGGCGGCCGGTAATCCTGCAGCGAACCGATACGCGGCAAGTCGTGGCTGAAATAGTAGAATGCCGCAACGCCCGCCGCTGCGGGAAGCAGCACGAGAAGCAGTGCAATAAGCAGCAGCGCCCTTTTCATGAACACACGGGCCTCCCTCCGGGCAGCGGCCGGGCCGCGCGGCCGATATCAGGTACTTCAGCGCAGTTCGAAGGCGTTTTCGATAAAATCAATTTCATTTCCTTCGGCGGTTGCGTTTACGGCGATCACATCAAAGCGGGCGGATGCGTTTTCGAGGCGGTGCCGCTGGATGTAGTCGAGGGCCGCCCGCGAAAGCCGCTGCTGCTTGCGCGGTCCTATCGATTCCTGGGCGGTTCCGAACGCACGCGAGCGGCGGGTCCTGACCTCGACAAACGAAATTACTTTTTTCTTGCTGGCAATGATATCTATTTCTCCGAAACGGGTACGGTAGTTGCGGCACAGAATGGTATAGCGCTTTTTTCTGAGAAAGGCCACCGCGATATCCTCGCCGCTTCTGCCGACCCGTGCGCGGGATGTACTCATCGCTCAGGCCCCTTCCTCCGGCTTGACCCGCCGGAAGCTCGTGCGGTGAATCCGGCAGGGCCCCCGGTCTTTGAGCGCGCACAGGTGCTCGTGCGTGCCGTAGCCCTTGTTGCGGCTGAAATTATAGCGGGGGTACAGCGGATGGTATTTGAGCATTATTTCGTCACGCACGACCTTGGCCATGATCGACGCGGCGGCAATGACGCGGCTGCGTGCATCGCCCCGGGGAAGAGCACACTGCTCTACATCGGCAGCAATCGTATGGGTTCCGTCGACAAGCAGATAGTCGGGAATAATCGGCAGTGTCTCAACAGCCTTTTTCATGGCCGTGCGGGAAGCCTGCAGAATATTGATACGGTCGATTTCATCGGGTTCCACACCGGACCAGCTCCAGGCCAGGGCATGGGTGCCGATAACACGATATAGTTCTTTGCGCTTGCGGGGAGAAAGCTGTTTCGAATCCCGGATACCGGGGTGGTGCCAGTCGACCGGCAGGATTACCGCAGCCGCCACAACCGGCCCGGCCAGCGGCCCCCGTCCGGCCTCATCAACGCCCGCCACGAGGCGATACCCGCTCGCATACAGCTCACATTCCGGGAAGGAGGCCTGCGGCACACGCCGGGGTTCGGATTTCATTACTTAATCAGTTATACCGCCTGACCCGTACCCGGGCCGCCTTGCCCTTGAGCTTGCGCAGATAATACAGGCGGGAACGCCGAACGCGGCCGCGCTGCACAACCTCGATTTTGTCGATGCTCGGTGAGTGAAGCGGAAACACTTTTTCGACACCGATACCGTAGGACACTTTGCGCACGGTAAAGGTTGCACGCAGGCCGCCGTTGCGCTTTGCAATTACGACTCCCTGAAAAACCTGAATTCGTTCTTTTTCACCCTCGCGTATCTTGATATGAACCTTCACGGTGTCACCCGACCTGAAATCGGGAATATCAAGGCGCATGTGCTCCCGTTCGATAGTTTCCAGTGTATTCATTGAACTACTCCGGCATTTCTGTGTGTTTTTATTCTGTGTTTTCCCGATCATTCCGGGAAAAACCGCCGTCCGGTATCAGATCGGGCCGTCGGTGCATAGTCTTTTTCAATGCCTCGTCCCGTCGCCATCGCGCTATCTGCGCGTGGTCGCCCGAGAGAAGCACCGGCGGCACAGCAAGGCCGCGAAAGCTGACCGGCCGCGTATACTGGGGGTACTTGAGCATCGAGTGCGAAAACGAATCCTCTGCAACCGAGTCGGCATCACCGACGACCCCCGGCACGAACCGCGATACGGCGTCGATGATCACCATCGCGGGCAGCTCGCCGCCCGTCAAAACATAATCCCCGACAGACACCTCTTCGTCGACAAAATGAATAATGCGCTCGTCGACCCCCTCGTAACGACCGCAGATAACGACAATCTGCTCACAGGAGCTCAGCCTGACTGCGGCCGCCTGGCTGAAAAGGCCGCCCTGGGGTGTTGTCAGAATGACGCGCGATGCGCTGCCGCTGAGCCGAACAGCCTCAACCGCCTCCACAAGCGGCTCTATCTTCATAACCATGCCGGCGCCGCCGCCATACGGGCTGTCGTCGGCCGTGCGGTGCCGGTCGTGCGTATAATCGCGCAGGTTGTGAATTCTGACGCGGACAAGCCCTTTATCCTGAGCTTTTTTTAAAATGCTCTCCTGCAGCGGAGAGTCGAACATGGCCGGAAAAAGGGTGATAATATCAAACTGTATCATACACCCTGACTGTGATCAATCGCTCTGCAGACGTTCCGGGCAGGGATATCCGGCGTGAAGGCTGCATGCAGCATGTTCGCAAAAAAAACAGGCAAAAAAGCCGAGGGCTCCTTTGCCGCTGCCTGCTGTGTGTTCCGGCATGTGTGTGTCGTGTGTCCGTCCCTGTCCCGTTTGTGCAATGCACTGTTTTTGTTTAACAGCAAACCCGGTTCGCTGCTACCTTACTCCACTATCTCCAGCACAGCCCGCTTGCGGTTTTTTGCCGATGCCGCAGAGAGAATCGTTCTGATCGACTGCGCGGTTCTTCCGTGTTTTCCGATAATCTTTCCCAAATCTTCCTTTGCCACCCTCAGCTCGATGACAGATGTCTGCTCCCCCTCAACTTCGCTTACTGCTACCTGATCAGGATTGTCGACAAGCGCCTGGGCAATGTACTTGACTAAGTCTTTCATAGTAGCCTCCACGATTGAAATGATGATTACCAGATGGTCTTCTACTCCCGTGCAAACCTGTTACCCTTTGAACACTCCTTCCCTTCTCAATAGTTGATCGGCAGACTGTGTTGGCTGAGCCCCCTTCTTCAACCATTCCTGCACCCTGTCTTTCTGCAAAACGACACGGGCCGGGTCCGTACATGGATCGTACGTACCGACGATATCGATGAAGCGTCCGTCACGGGGTGACGTATCCTGAGAAACGACAATCCTGTAAAACGGTTTCTTTTTCTTTCCATAGCGGGCAAGTCGAATTTTAACGGCCATTGCTGATGAATAACCTCCGAATAAATTATTTTAAAGGAATTCTGTCCTCAGAGCCGAAACATCTGCGGCATCTTTGACAGTAATGGTGCGGTACTGCTATATAAAAACCTATTAATATTTTTTTTAAAAGAGTCAGTATAAAATAATTTTTATACTATTGTCAAGGGTATTTATAGGAAAAATACCTTGAAAACCAAAAAACCATGTGCTACTGATTGTACTATTAAAAAATTTATAGTTTTTTATACAAAAATTTATAGTATATGGCAATAAAAACTTCATCTATTGAAGTTCAAACAAGTGCTTCGACCGATATTCTGGACATAACCGGCGCCGTCAGGGAGGAGCTTACCCCGTTTGGACACAGCAGCGGAGCAGTGCTGCTTTTCATAGCCGGCTCGACCGCCGCCCTGACGACCATTGAGTTTGAATCCGGGGTCATAGAAGATTTAAAAAAGGCCATAGACCGCATGGTTCCTCAAAATATACCCTATGAGCACGACCGGCGCTGGGGCGACGGAAACGGCTATTCCCATGTGCGGGCTGCCGTTTTCGGCCCGTCTTTGAACATACCGTTTAGCAGCGGAGAAATGCTTTTGGGAACCTGGCAGCAGATTGTACTCTGCGACTTTGACAACCGCCCGCGGCGACGGGAAGTCATCGTTCAGGTTCACACCTCCGAATAACATCCGTATAAATCAGCGCGACAGAACAGGTCTGCCGGCGGCATTATCCAAACGACACACACTACTTACGCCATGGAAGCAGTACTGGAGAAAAAAAAGCCTCAGGACGATTCACTTCACTTCGATGATATCGAAGCCGTTAAGCTGCTCTGCGGCGAGCATGACCGGAACCTCAAGACCATCGGCAAAAAAACCGGTGTCCGGCTGCGCATCAAGGGCAGCACCATTAGCATCCAGGGCGCGTCCGACCGCGTTAAAAAAACCAGAAAGCTCGTTCAGGATCTCTACTTTCTCGTCGAGGCGGGCTACCCGCTGGGGAAAATAGACATCGTGCACGCCCTTAAAATGCTGCACCATACACCCGATGCCTCGCTCAAAGACGTGTTTCTCGACACCATCGTTACCGCGGCCAACAACCGTCCCATTACACCGAAAAGCTGCATACAGAAAGAGTACGTCGATGCAATACGCACGGCAGATATTGTTTTCGGTATCGGGCCCGCAGGAACCGGCAAAACCTATCTGGCCATGGCAATGGCTATAGCCGCGTTACTGAAAAAACGCGTCCACCGCATAATCCTTACCCGGCCTGCCGTGGAAGCGGGCGAAAAGCTCGGCTACCTGCCGGGCGATCTGTTCGAAAAGGTGAATCCGTACCTGCGCCCGCTCTATGACGCCCTGCATGACATTATGGACTTCGGCAAGGCATCCGACCTGCTGCACCAGGGCATCATAGAGGTTGCGCCGATCGCCTTTATGCGCGGCAGAACCCTGAACGACTCGTTTGTCATACTGGATGAAGCCCAGAACACGACCGGGCAGCAGATGAAAATGTTTCTGACGCGGCTCGGGTTCAACTCCCGCGCCGTTATAACCGGGGACATCACGCAGGTCGATCTTCCGCCCGGCGTTTCGTCCGGGCTCATCCAGGCCCGCGATATTCTGTCCGGCATCCCCGGAATCGCATTTACCTGCTTTTCCGAGAAGGACGTTGTGAGGCACCCACTGGTTGAAGATATCATCAAAGCCTACGGTGCCGCTTACAGGGATACGGTCTCATGAAGCTTTTCAGACAGTTTCAAAAGCCGAAAAAAAAGAAAACGGCTTCCAAAATAGAAAAAAAGGATCAGAAACCCCGCCTTATCAAGCCGTTTCTGCGGCCGGAGACATCCAGGCTTCTTATCTGCCTGCTGATTTCGGCTGTGACGGCGCTGCTGATCTCCCCGCGCCTGACGGTGCAGACCTACGACTACACCTCGGGCGATATTGCCCCCCAGACCATTCGGGCGCCGCAGGACTTTTCCGTCGAAGATATCGATTCCACCTCCAAGCGCAGGCAGGATGCCGCCATGGCCGTACTGTCGGTATATGATTTTAATGCGCGCGCCGAAGAAAAGCTGGAAAACAGGATTGTGAGTGCGTTTTCCGCCATGCGCGGGCGCATGGATATTGTAAAGCGCGCCGAGGGCGAGGCGGCCCGGCAGGAGCGGCAGCAGTTTGAAAACATCCTCAAAACCAAAGTGTCCCGGAGTGATTTCGACGTCCTGATCAGCCGGGAATTCAAAAAGCAGATCGAGGAGTACCTTCTTGAGCTGGTGCTCCCTTACGGGCGGCGTGAAATCGTGCCGTCCAAGGAGCAGCTGTTCAAAGAGCGCGGCCGGGGCATCGTGCTGCGCGACATCTACTCCAATCAGGAAGTAATCGTCGACGACTTCTCCCCCTTCATCGACCTGCAGGAAGCGCGCATCATGATGAAGCGCGACGCGCGCAGAATACTCAGAAACGTACGCATTGATGTGCGCCGCACCATCGTGAACCTGGCGCTCGATCTTATCGATCCCACGCTGGGCTTCAACCAGATCGAAACGAAAACACGCCGCGAGGCAGCCCGCCGCGAGGTCAGCCCGCTGTATTACAATATGAAAAAAGGAGAGATAATCATTCGCGAGGGCGCGCGCATCACCGATGCAACCCTGGTCAAGCTCAGGGCGCTTTCGAGCCTGAAGCAGCAGAAAAACATATTCTGGTCGATCTCGGGCTACTTTTTTCTTATCTTCATTACCCTCGCGGTGCTGTATCGCTTTGCCGCCAAAAGCCTTGCCGCGGGCGCACCCGCAAAGATAAAACACATTGACCTGCTGTTCATCGCAACAACATTCATTCTGACCTTTGTCCTCATAAAATTCAGCGCGGCCGGTGCGAAAATTCTCGGCAAGGATTTTACCGCCCTCTCGATGGATGTGTATTTCTACGCCATACCCTTTTCCTTTGCGGCCATGGTCATCAGCATCGTCCACACACCGCGGCTGGCCGCCCTGTGTTCTATCATTATCGCTCTTTTTTCCGGCTATGTGCTCGAGGGCCGCGTTCAGTTTTTTATCTACTCGTTCCTGAGCTCGATCGTCGCCGCCCAGGAGGTGGCCCACTGTCGCGAGCGCAAAACCGTTATCCGCGCCGGGCTTATTGTGGGCGGCATTAATGCGCTGCTGATTTTCTGCTTTGCGATCATCTCGGGGGAGCTGCTGCAGATGAGCACGGCCGCCCAGGCCGCCTGCGGCGTGCTGAGCGGCATCCTGGCAGCCGTGCTCGCAACCGGCTTCGTTCCCATTACAGAAATGATTTTCAACTACACGACCGACGTCAAGCTCCTCGAGCTTGCCGACCTCAATCAGCCCCTGCTGCGGCGGCTGCTCATAACCGCACCCGGAACCTACCACCACAGCATTCTGGTGGGCATCCTGGCCGAGGCCGCTGCCGAGTCCATCAATGCGAACCCCCTGCTGGCGCGCGTGAGCTCGTACTACCATGACATCGGAAAAATAAAAAAACCGCTCTACTTCGTCGAGAACCAGAAAGCGGGCGAAAACAAGCACGACAAGCTGCTTCCCAGCATGAGCAGCCTGATCATCACCTCGCACCTGAAAGACGGTATCGAGCTGGCAAAGAAAAGCCGCCTCGGCCAGCCCATTATGGACATAATCTCCCAGCATCACGGCACCTCGATCATCAACTACTTTTACCAGAAGGCAAAAGAGGCGGGCGAGCATTCCCGGGAGCCGGTCAGCGACAAGGACTTCCGCTATCCCGGCCCCAAGCCCCAGACCAAGGAGGCCGGCATCGTCATGCTGGCGGATGCCGTCCAGGCAACGTCGAAAACGCTTGCCGAACCGACCCCCGCCCGCATTCAGAACATGGTTCAGCGTATTATCAACAGCATTTTCGTCGACGGGCAGCTTGACGAGTGCGAGCTGACCCTGAAGGACCTGCACCTTATTGCCGGCAGCTTCAACAGGATTCTCAACGGAATATTCCACTCACGCATCGACTATCCCGAGCGTCCGGAAAAGGAAGGCAATGGCAAAGATACTGATAAAAAACCGGCAAAAGCTGATACCGATCGACCCCCACGCCCTCCGCAGGATGGCGAACGGGATCTTGGAACGCGTATCGGTATCTCCAAATCCAGAAATAAGCATACTGCTGCTTGATGACACCGGCATTGCAGAGCTCAACAGCCGCTACCTGCACCGCAGCGGCCCGACCGATGTCATTTCCTTCCCTATGACGGACCAGGAGTTCCCCGGCGTGCAGCCGTGGGTCCTCGGGGATGTGGTAATTTCGGTGGAAACCGCTGCAGCTCAAGCCCCTGAACACAACCAAACCCTGTATGAAGAACTGCTGGCCCTGCTGATTCACGGCGTGCTCCACCTGCTCGGCCGGGACCATGAAGCGTCGCCGGCCGACGCCAGGGCGATGCGAGCGCAGGAGAAGCAGTTGTTTGCAGACATCATACAGGATAAAAAAGTTCGCATGCCGGCCGCGGTTTCCTAGCATCCCGGGCCGTACACGCGCGGTTTGTCCGGCCTGCAAAATATAAATAAGTGCCTCCGGCGCGTCCGTTTTTTTGTTCGGGGCGGACAGCACACTACGACGCCGCTCCTGTACCTCTGTTTTTTCGGTATTATGCGTTACACCCCGCCTATTTGCCGCTTGCCTCCACAGTTTCCGCATGATAAAATGTCTTTTTTGCAAACGAATCCGCCGTCCGGCTCTATTTCGTGGAGAACGCCATGCAGCTTGATGAACACATCATTACCAGAGCGATTGTTGAAACATACAATAAAAAATTGACCGACAACCTCGCGATCGATGTCGCCGTTGTCGGCGGCGGCCCGTCCGGAATAGTATGTTCCTGCCTTCTGGCCCGCGAGGGATACCGGGTCGCCCTGTTCGAGCGCAAGCTGAGCATCGGCGGCGGCATGTGGGGCGGGGGCATGATGTTCAATGAGGTTGTTGTTCAGGATGAAGGAAAGCGACTACTCGATGCCTTCGACATCACTGCAAAAAAGTACCGGAACGGCTACTATACGGCGGACGCCATCGAGGCGGTCAGCACCCTGACATCCAGGGCCCTGAAAGCCGGGGCGACCTTTTTCAACTGCATCAGCGTTGAGGATGTTATCGTCAGGCGCAGCAGGGTCTGCGGACTTGTCATCAACTGGACCCCTGTCGAGCGCACGGGAATGCATGTAGACCCGCTGTGCATTCAGTCCGAATTCGTGGTTGAGGCCACGGGTCACCCGGTGGAAATCATGCGCATCATTGAAAACAAAGTCGGCCTCAAGCTGAAAACCAAAACCGGCAAAATCATGGGTGAAAAATCGATGTGGGCCGATGTTGCCGAAAAAACCACCATCGCCAACACCTGCGAGGCTTTTCCCGGGGTCTACGTGGCCGGCATGGCGGCCAACGCCACCTTCGGCAGCTTCCGCATGGGCCCCATTTTCGGTGGCATGCTCCTGTCGGGCGAAAAAGCGGCCAAGCTTATTATCAAACGCCTGAAAAGAAAGAAATCCGCTGCCCGAAGAGCCGTACCGTGACTCGAAGACTGTTTGAAATCGCCCTGATCTGCATAACCTTCGGTATTGCGCTTGTCGAGTTCTTCCTGTCGCCCGGCGCGAACGATGCCGGCATACTGCTCATGGCATGTGTGTCACTGGGGACCGGCATCGACTTTCTGCACGGCTTTCTCGGCAAAATCACAAACAGCACACTGATCCTGACGCTCTATGCCCGAACCAGGTTCAGCCTGCTCAACTTCGGAATCATTTTCACCCCGCTCTGCGCAGCTTTCATCCTCCAGCGGACAGGTGATGCCCCCGGCTGTGCGCGGCTGGCAGAAAACTATCCCTGGCTGCTCGCAATTTCCCTTCTTACGGGCGGACTGTTTCTGTTTGCCCGCTACCGCCCGGATCCGGACAGCAGCGCTCAGACCTACATCCTCGACAAAAGCCACTCCTATACCCGGACAGCCTTTATCCTGCGACGTGTCGTGCTCGTTCTGTCACTGGCAATCGCCATTGTCGTTATGGCCGAGGGGCTGCAGACGGAGCTGATGCTGTGGTGCCTGCTTTTCGGCATTGTTTTCATTGCTACCGTACCACTGCACATCCTGCGCCGGCACCTCGCTTCAATGACTGCCGAAGTCGTTACGCTTGCAATACTTTTTTATGGCATTCTAAGCACATACAGATAAAATTAGCAAAAATACATAAAATATAGTATACTCGTTCCTCCGGTTACAGTCATCCTGAACAGCACGGGTGCCGGGCAGCCGACAATGTTACAGTATCAGGCCGTCCCGAACGCTGTTGAATCACATTCATTTCGTAGCGGTCGGATAAAGATGTAACGGCTTTCCAGGGTGCAGCCCGAAAAAAACCTGTCATCAGAGGAGTACTGCGTGCAGAAACTACACGGCGGCAACATTTACCGGGCAGCCCGGGAGAAAAATCTTGATGCTTCGGATATAATCGATTTCAGCGCCAGCATCAATCCCCTGGGTCTTTCTCCGCGCTTCAAAAAATACCTTCCATCTTGCGAAAACGCGATCCTCAACTATCCTGATCAGGACGCCCATGATTTCATTGCCGCCCTGTCCGACCATCACGGCCTGCCGCCGGAAAACATTCTTGCCGGAAACGGATCCACCGACTTCATCTATATGCTGCCGTCGCTTATCAGACCGAAAAGCGTGCTTGTCGTGGCGCCTTCCTTTACTGAATTCGAGCACAGTTACCAGCGCGCCAAAGGCATTCTCTTCTATTTTGTCACCAGAGAAAAAGACGGCTTTGAAATTTCGAAAAAGGCCCTGCTCGGTGAACTCAAACGGGGCTACAGCGCCCTGTACCTCTGCAACCCGGCAAGCCCGTCAGGCGTGCTGACGTCTGCCGGCGATATGGATGAAATCATCGGCACCGCCTCGAGAAAGGGTACCTGCGTCATTCTGGACGAAGCCTTCATCGACTTTCACGAGGGCGCTTCAAAAAAAGACCTGGTCAGGAACAATGAAACCCTGCTCATTCTCCGTTCAATGACAAAATTTTTCGCACTTCCGGGCCTGAGAGCCGGCTACCTTCTGTCTCATCAAAAAAATATCGATAAGATCCGTGACCGGCAGGAGCCCTGGAGCATCAATGCGGTCGCCCAGCAAGCCGCGGTTGAAAGCCTGAGCGACACTGCCTACATCCATAAAACCGTCGAGTACGTTAAAGAGGCACGAAAAGCTTTTGCCGCAGAACTCAAGAAAGTGCCGCACCTGAAGCTCTATCCCGGCCAGGCAAATTTTCTGCTCCTGCGCCTTAAAGACAGCGCACCGGTGAGTTCGGCGGAACTGTACGACAGGCTGCTCGATCGGGGGCTGCTCATCAGGACCTGCGGCGACTTCCACGGCCTGGATGAAACATTTATCCGTATCGCCGTAAAAAAGAAAAATGAGAATAAAAAACTGGTGACCGAGCTGAAAAAGATTTTACGCTAGTGCCCACGCCCGGCAGGTATGCTGCGGCGTTCATGGAGATTGCTTGGCCTTCGGCTCGCAGGGATGTTGATGCATTCATTCAGCCGCTTTTCCGAAGGACTCCGCTCTGCCACGGACCTTCTTGTCCTGTAACGACCTCCTGTTCTTTTCCGTAGAATGCTCTGATCCATGCTGTGATAGCATACGACCTGTATTAAATACCGCTTGTCGGTGCGGGTTTCCGATACCGTACCGTAAAATTGTTTTAAAAATACACCGATCAGGTGATTGCTGCTTACTGCTGCGTCTGCTAACGTTGGACAAGCCCGTGCAGACAGCACGGGCGGTGGTAATGGTACAGTAAACTTCCTGATCAAAGCAATGACTCGTCCCGGACACACCTCGATTATACCCCTGAAAACAACCCGCTTCAGGTTCTCCGTTACACTGTTCCTGCTGCTTTTCTGCCAGGCACTGTCCTTGCCCGGTACCGCACGTGCCGCCGGCACATGGAGTGATCTTGGCCTTTACGGCGGGCAGATTCTCAGCGTTGCCGTCGATCACCACAACCAGGACGTCATCTATGCCGGCAGCTGGGACGGTGACGGCCTTTTCTGCAGTGCCGACGGGGGCGACTCCTGGCATACGCTTCCCGCGGACGACACCACATGGTTCAAAAATCAGGAGGTCTTCGATATCGCCGTCGACAGCCGTAACAGCGCAATCGTCTGGGTTGCCAACGGCTGGTACCTCGACGTCTCGTACGACTATGGCGATTCGTTCCGGACCTTTTACTTTGCGGCAGAGGAGAGCAGACTCTGTTACTGCGTTGCGATCGACCCCCATGACGAAACCGGACAGACAGTCTATGTCGGAACCGGCGGCCCGAACGGCACTGAAACGTGGGGCGCTGTCTACAAAACGACCGATGGCGGACACACCTGGCAAGCAATAAAAACAGCGCTGTATTCGATACTCGACATAAAAATCCATCCCCATAATCCGGGTGAACTATGGGCGGTTTCGTCCCCCTGGTCCGAGGCAGCCGGTGCGCCGGGGGCACTGCTGAACTCCACGAACGGCGGCCGCACCTGGCGGAGCTGCTACCGGGCAGCTCCCGGCAGCGGAGGTGCATGTACCCTGGGACCCCTCGATGAAATACTCCTTGATGCGTCTGACGCGGGCGGCCATATCGCCTGCGGATCAGAGGGTGTTCTGGTCGCGAAGCATGCTGCGCGGGATACCGTTTTCTGGCAGTGGTCCATGATACAGGAGCGATGCTCATCCCTGTGCCCGGATGCCGAAGACCCGCACGTCATATATGCCGGACTCGATCGTTCCGTTGCCAGAAGTACGGACGGCGGCATCACCTGGAGCAGCATGCCGCCGGTTACGGATCGCTATCTTCGAATGACGCATGCCCGGGGAAGCACCCCTGCGCTGTATGCCGGATCATGCAACAGCGGGGTCTGCAGAACCGACGACGGGGCGTCTTCGTGGACGATGATCAACAGCGGCATAACGGCAAACACCATCTATGATTCGATCGTACTCCCCGATAACGACTCATTGGTTCTCTGCGCCGCGCACGGAGGACTGTACAAAAGCTCGGAAGCGGGCACGTGGCTGAGATTGCATAGCGAGGCAGCCTATGCCGTCTGCGCCCATCCCGCGTCGGCGGACCTGCTCTATGCCGGCTTCGACCAGGCAGTCGGCAAAAGCACCGATGCCGGAGCCACCTGGAGCTTCTGCCCCATCCCCGGCGTTTCCATCACCTCCGTCGCCCCCTGCCCGGACTCGACGGAGACGGTCTTCGCCGCTGCGGAGCACTACAGCGGTGCCGGCGGTTCGGTGCTCCGCCTGCACTGCAGCGGTGAGTTTGCCGATGCGGCGGTCGACGAGCTGCTTGCCGCGGATGTGCCGGTCAATGCCGTTGCCGTGCATCCCGCCCGGCCGGCGACACTTGCAGCCGGCACCGGGGGGTTTTATGCACCGGGCGTTCCGGGAGCCCTGCATATAAGCTCGGACGGCGGCGCCAGCTGGCAAAAATCACTTGCGCATGTTGTCGTCAACAGCATCGCCTTCTCCCCCGCTGATCCTGATGTTGTGTATGCGGCCTGCGGTGAAAGCGGAACCGGCTATGCCGGGCTGTTTGCATCAACCGACGGCGGTTCGACCTGGAATGCCGCCGTGCGCGGTCTTCCGTATTATTATTCTGCTGTCGACCTGCACGTCGACACGGACGACCCCTCGATACTGTATGCCGCCATGTTTCAGGCTCTCACGTTTGACGGCATCGACCTGGGCGGTGTGTATGTCTCTCTCGACAACGGCGCCTACTGGACGCAAATGGGTCTTTCACACTATTTTCTCTACAGCGTCGGCAGCAGTCGCCTGCCTGAAAAACAAGAGAGGTTCCGCAATACTCTACAAAGCGCTTCGGAACCCCTGCCCGCCGCTGACGCTGTTTTTGCCGGAACGGCAAGCGGCCTTCTGGGATCGCAGCTGTCGGGAAGCGGAACCATAACCGGCAGCATTACAGTGGCCGGGACCGGCGGGCGGATCGACAAAGCCGTCATAAGAGCAGACTGCGGCGCTGCATGCATCAGTTCCGACGGCCTGTATATGATGGTTGTACCTGCAGGAACACATGAGCTTGCTGTGCATGCGGAAGGCTATGTGCAGGATGCGACAAACAGCATAACGGTTCGGGCCGGCGCAAGCGCGTCTCACGACATCACCATGCAGCCGGTATCAGAACAGCCCTTCTGTCTTGCCGAACAGCTGTTTGCGCAAAGCAGTGAGGGATCCTCTCTAAGGCTCCTGAGAAGGGTGCGTGACGAGCTGCTGTGTGCAACACCGCAGGGGCGCAGGCTCTGCACATTATATTACCGGCTGGGTCGAGGGCTTCAGGCGGTGCTGAAACGATCGCCGCATCTGCGGGCTCGTCTGAAACAAATCGCAGTTCCGGCACTGCAGGTATTCGCCACGGCCCTCGCAGGTGCGACCCCGCACATCGACGCCGGCCTTCTGAGTGATGTTTCCGGGCTGCTCCTCGATATTGCTCAGCAGTCGCCACACGATGTTCGCTCCGCCATCACCGAGGTGCGGCGCATACTGAGGCGCTCGCCTCCGCTGTTCATAATGCAGCCGCAGGCTGACCGTCCGCCCGGCCTTTCGATTCCCCGCCCGCGGCAGGCACGCCGCTAACAAATTTTTAACGATACTTTAGCCATTCTGTCATTTCGAAGGAGCACGGCGACTGAGAAATCTCACGCCCCTGAAGAGATTGCTCCCGTCGGTCGAAATGACAAAAAAGGACGGCTGCAGAAAACAGGGCATTGCTCGGAGTGCATGCGGGCGTTGTGCATACATTTTCCGAAACATCTCGCTTCTTTACTATCGTGATAAATTAGTGTAGCCTTTCTTACTACCGTTTATAAACCAGACAGGATACAGGTAATGCGTTGCGCTATACTATGCCTTGCCATCGTGCTGCTTCACGGCAGCGCCCATGCCGGTGAAGCACTTCTTAAAATCGCCCACCTGCAGAGCAATGCTTTCGAGCGTTATATTGTTTCCGACGGATACCTTTTCGGCAAAACAAACAGCCTGAGCCCCGGGCTTGAACCGGCCCTCGATGTGGTCGACCCTGAAAAGGCGCTTTCGCCGGTGTATGCTCTGCCGCACATCGAAGAGCCGATCGGCAATACGATACAAACGCTTCTTCCCTCGGCCGGGGCGCTTGTCGGCAGGCAGCTTCAGTCGGATTCATCTGCCTGGAACAAGTTCATACTCAGGTTCGATGAAGCTGTTGCCACCGGAAGCTATGTACTGAAAACATGCCCCGGCCCTGCAGAGCTTGAACATATCGCCTTCGGTGCGCCGGGCAGACCGCTTGAACTGCTGCCGATCAAAAACCGGAACCCTGAAGAAGGGGCCCCCTCGTTCGTCCGGCGGGTGACTGAGTCGCAGTTTTTCAGCCGGCTGCGACGGCCGGAAGCCGCGTCCTGGTTGCTGTCGGCCATGAGATCGCGCAGCGGGGTCGGTATGCTCGTCATACGGCGTGAAAACGATACACCCACCGACGCGCTGCTGGTGCGGCTGGACAGCCGCATACCGTCTGCCGCTCCGGATGCCGGTGCACGCATCCGGCTGGTGCTTGGCTGGGAAACCCAGGCTCCCGAAGAGGGGGGGCGCTCCGGCAACCCGCTGCGGCGGCTGTGGGGGCAATAGCATGCAGGGGTTTGTTGTTGCAGGAGAGCGCAGCGGGGTCGGCAAAACAATCATCACGCTTGCCCTGGCGCATGCTTTTGCCGGGCGCGGCATGCGGGTGCAGTGTTTCAAGGTCGGGCCCGACTTCATCGATCCGGGCCTGCACAGCATCGTTGCCGGAAGCATATCGCGCAACCTTGACGGATGGATGCTGGGAGAGGAGTGCTGCCGCACCCTGTTTGCACAGCATGCCGGGGCGGCCGATATCGCCCTGATCGAGGGCGTCATGGGCCTGCATGACGGGCGCGGCAGCAGCGAGGATGGCTCCACCGCACAGATGGCCGCCTGGCTCGGCCTGCCGATACTGCTTATCGTGGACGGCAGCTCGTTTTCCCGCAGCGCAGGGGCTCTCGTTCTTGGTTACCGGCAATTCGATCCCCGTATTACCCTGGCCGGTGTGCTTTTCAATCGTGTTTCATCGGAACGTCACTTCGATATGCTGAGGAGCGCTGTCGAAGATACGGTAGGGGTCCGCGTGTTCGGCCATATCCCTTCCGACAGCGCCTGGCAGCTTCCCGAACGGCACCTGGGCCTTGTTACCGCAGAGGAGCAGCCGGACCTGCACCGGGCAGTACACAGCCTCAGCGACAGGCTGAGCGACTCCGTCGACCTTGACGCTCTGGCAGAACTGAACGGGGTCTGCGCACCTTCCTGCAGCGTTGAATCGGCAGTGGCAGGTCCGGCCCCGAAAATCGTGCGTATCGGCATAGCGCGCGATGAAGCGTTCTGCTTTTATTACCAGGACAACCTCGATCTGCTGCAAGCCTGCGGTGCCGAGCTTGTTTCCTTCAGCCCCCTGCACGACTCCCGCCTGCCCGACGGCCTGCACGGCCTGTATCTCGGCGGCGGCTATCCGGAGCTGCATGCAGCCCGCCTGAGTGCCAATGCAGACATGCGAAACGATGTGCTTGATTTCTGCACCTCGGGAAAGCCGGTGTATGCCGAGTGCGGCGGGTTCCTCTACCTTCTTGCCTCGGTCACCGCACGGTGCGGAACCGCACACCCCATGGCCGGGCTGTTTCCCGCCCGCGCGCATCTGCGTACGAAGCTGCAGCGGCTCGGCTATATCGAGGCTGAAGCACGCAGCGCCTGCCCCTTTCTGCATGAAGGCCTGCGCATCCGCGGTCACGAGTTTCACTATTCCGACATATCCCCCATGCCCGACGATGTCGAAACCTGCTACTCTGTCCGGCGCGCACGAAGCGGCGAAACCTTTTCCGAAGGGTATCGTCTCTACAATGTGCTGGCCGGCTATCTCCATCTTCACTTTCTGTCGCAGCCGGAGTTTGCCGCCGGGTTCGTCAAAGCCGCGCAGTCTTGACAAATATCCGCCGCTGGGATATTCTGACGTGCCTCCGGGAGGAACGCGCAGCAGACACATGATGTTTATTTCACAAAGGACGCCCAGGGCATGAAAAAGATATCCGCAGGCATTATCGGTCTCGGCACGGTCGGTACCGGTGTGGCCAGAATACTTCTCAAAAACGCACGCCTGATCGAGCAGCGAATCGGTCTGCCGGTTGTCATCAAGCGCATTGCTGATCTTGATATCCGGCGAGACCGCGGAATCAAGCTGAGAAAAGGATTGCTGACCGCTGACGCCGCAGCTGTTGTCAATGACCCGGAAATCGACATCGTTGTCGAGCTTATGGGGGGCCTCGAACCGGCGCGTACGTTCATGCTGCAGTCAATTAAAAACGGCAAGCATGTCGTTACGGCAAACAAGGCCCTGCTGTCAAAGCACGGGCAGCAGATTTTCAGGGCGGCTGCCGCACGGGGCGTGGAGGTTGCCTTTGAGGCCAGTGTCGGCGGCGGCATACCGGTTGTCCGGGCGGTGCGGGAGGGACTGGCATCCGACCGTATCAACAGCTTTTTCGGCATCCTGAACGGCACCGCCAACTATATCCTGACCCGCATGACCGACGAGGGCGGCGACTTCCGGGATATCCTGAAGGACGCTCAGGCCGAGGGATATGCCGAGGCCGACCCGACCTTCGACATCGAGGGCATCGACACACTGCACAAGCTGTGCGTGCTCGTAAGCCTGGCATACGGCGGCGGGGTTGCTGAAAACAAAATTTACACTGAAGGGATTTCTCAAATTACACCCCTTGACATCGAGTTTGCACGCGAGCTCGGCTATCGCATCAAGCTGCTTGCCATATGCCGCGGCAGCGGGGAGGAGGTCGACGCGCGCGTGCACCCGACCCTGATACCCGAGGACCACCTGCTTGCCCAGGTAAACGACACCCTCAACGCGCTGTTTGTTCAGAGCGAGGACCTCGGCCCGACCATGTTTTACGGCCGGGGCGCCGGCATGATGCCGACGGGCAGCGCGGTTGTTGCAGACATCATGAGCATCGCGCGCAGGGCCGCAGGGGGTGCTGCAGGCCGCATGCCGCTCGTCACAGGGCCTGCGGGCAGAATACGCGTCAAACCGTTCAAGGAGATACAATCGCGCTACTACCTGCGGTTCTCAGCCGTGGACAAGCCGGGCGTGCTTTCGAAAATAGCGGGCATCCTGGGCCGCAACAACATCAGTATTTATTCGGTCGTTCAGAAGGGACGGCGCATCCGGGGCGGGTCGGTGCCTATTTTCATGCTCCTGCACGAGTCCCGCGAGGCGGACATTCAGAAAGCCCTGCAGCAGATCAACCGCCTCTCGATACTGCGCCAGAAAACCATGCTGATAAGAATCGAGGACGGCCTCTCCACGCAGTAGGGGAAGAATAGGGCCGCCTATGATCGTATGCTTTTCCGAACCGAAAAGGGCGCTGTCCCTTCCCTCCCTCAAATAAACCGCGCGGACGCTGGTCATTTTGAAGGTTAGGGCAGACGATGAAATTCAGCCTCTTGACAAAACGTACGCAATGACGTACTTTATTTTTATACAACGCCGGAATTATGAGAGGTAAACTATGGCCACCCTAACAGCAACTGAAGCAAGATCAAAGCTTTACCGGCTGATTGACGAGGCAGCCTCATCTCACGAGCCGATTGTTATAACGGGTAAACGTGGCAGCGCCGTTTTAATTTCGGAGGATGATTGGCGTTCTATCCAGGAAACTCTCTACCTGCTGAATATTCCAGGGATGCGTGAATCTATCCGCGATGGATTAGCCACGCCGATTGAAGAATGCACTGAGGATATTGAATGGTAAAATGGCGAGTCGTTTTTACGAAACAGGCTCGAAAGGACGCAAAAAAATTATCAGCTGCCGGATTGCGGTCAAAGGCTGAGACGTTACTCGATATCTTGCAGAAAAATCCTTACCAGACACCCCCGCCGTATGAAAAACTTACAGGCGACCTGCAGGGAGCCTGTTCCCGGCGTATCAATATACAGCATCGCCTGGTATATCAAGTTCTTGATGATGTAAAGGCAGTTAAGGTTATTCGAATGTGGACCCATTATGAATAGCCAGGCATAACCACTGGCTGGAGTCGGACGCGCGTTCCGCGCGCCGCTCGGCAGCAACGTTGGGGGAAGAATAGGGACGCCTATGATCGTATGTTTTTCCGAACCGAAACGGGCGCTGTTTCCTTTTTCGCACCTGCGCGAACTACAGACTGAAATGCGATCGCCTGAGCTCAGGACAGACGGAGGGAACAGAGAGGGATTTACGTACCGGACTCTGTGATTTTTTCCAGGCTTGCTTTGAGCTTTGGCAAATCCTCTGTTACCGTATCCCAGACTCGATCAAGGTCGATATCAAAATATACATGGATAAGCCGATTTCTCATGGCAACTATTGCAGCCCATGGAATGCCATGGAATTTCTCTCTTGATTCCTGTGTGACTTTTGATGCAGCTTCCCCGATAATTTCAATATCTTTTATAATTGAAAGAGCCAGCATTCGATCACGGTCAAGGTCCGGCCTCGATTTACCCCGAACAAAAGTAAGTACTTCATTAACTGCGTCAAGCATATGCCGGATTCTGATTGCATCATCCCTGCGCATACTGTACCTCTGCAGACGCAAGCACCTCCTGCCGAAAATATCGACTGAGTTCAGCCGGTGTTCTCAAATCAACCTTTCGGCCGAATATTTCTGATAGCTCGATCTCCATACCGGCAAGTCCTAAAAATCCGACCGCCTGACCCGCTTCAAACTCCACAAGAACATCCACATCGCTGTTTTGGCTGAAATCACCTCTGAGTACTGATCCGAAAAGAGAAAGCCTGCTGATATGGTACTTCCTGCAAAAAAAGGCGATTTTCTCCTTTGATATTTCAATATGTGCCGAGCTGCTCATCAAAACAATCTCTTTTGTTGTTTTTTTATGATTATAGTGAGGAATACCCAATCCTGCAAGACAATTTGTTCACCACCGTCTTCAGGATACAATAGGGACGTCCAGGCGCTGTTTCCCTTGCCGTCTCGAGCGCAGCGGGTGGTGGATGGTTCACTTTTTCCGAAAAACAAGACAGCACCACTCCTGCTCGGTCATCTGCCGCACAAAGGTGACCTTTTCTGCGAAAGCCGCCATGACCTCAGATGCCTTCCCGGTCAGTATCCCGGACAGCACGAGCACAGCACCGTCCCGCATACGTGCAGTCAGGTCATCGCGCATCGCAATGAGCACGTGGGGAAGTATATTGGCTGCCACCAGGTCAAAGCTGCCGTCCACGCGCCCGGGCGGCGTGCTGCTCAGGCTGACGCGGCCGGCAACACCGTTGTGCGCAGCGTTTTTAACGGCGCATGCAATCGCCGTGCGGTCGTTGTCGATCGCAACAACAGGATGCATGCCCCGCAGCGCCGCTGCAATGGCAAGAATGCCCGATCCGGTCCCGACATCAAGCATCGATGCGCTTGCGGGGCCGTCACAGGCATCGGCATAGTCCTCGATTGCCTGCAGGCACATACGGGTCGAGGGGTGGGTGCCGGTGCCGAAGGCCATGGCCGGATCGAGCTCGATAACGATATCGTCCGCCCGGGGCCAGAAGCTTTTCCAGGAGGGCTTTACGACAAAGCGCCGGGTGACCCTGATGGGCTCGAAAAACGATTTCCATTTTTCGTTCCAGTCCTCATCGGGTATAACGCTCAGCTCAAGCCGGGCATTGCAGGCAAGGCGGTCGAGATCTGACCGTATCCTGTCGAGCCGTGCTTCCAGCTGCCCGTCACAGGGCAGGTAGCCTTTAAGCACCGTTGCGCCCTGCGGGTCGCCGGCGGCATCTTCCTCGACAACGCCGTTGCTGCCCTGTTCGATCAGGCACTGCGCGGCAAGATCGGCCTGAGTTTTGGGTACACTCACTTTCAGTTCGGCCCAGCCGTCATGTTCCTGCATTTTCGTGTCATTCTCCGAAATCGGGGATTGCCTGTGCTCCCGGGTCGCTACCACGCGGCAATGAGTGCCGCGATGCCCAGCAGAAAGCAGTAGGGTGCAAAGAGGAAAAACTTGCCGCGCCTGATTACCCTCAGAAGAAACACGAGCGATACGTAACCGGTGATGAAGGCAGCAGCCGCTCCGGCCGCGACAGCACCTGCGCCGTGGTCGGGCATGGCAGTGGTTGAAAAATTGAGGATGACCGCCCCCAGTATGGCGGGCATCGAAAGCAGAAACGAAAAGCGGCCGCTGGTTTCGCGCTCGATTCCCAGAAACAGGGCGACCGCAATCGTAGCTCCCGAGCGGGAGATGCCGGGCGTGATGGCGCAGCCCTGCGCCAGCCCTATAAGGACGGCCTGCCAGACAGCCATCCGGCCGATGCGTGTGCTCGTGTTCTGAAAACTGCGGGTCAGCAGCAGCAGGGTGCCGGTTGCCAGCAGCGTGCACCCGACCAGGCCGACCGAAGAGAACAGGCGCTCGAAAAAGTCCTTGAAGGCGAATCCGATAACGACCGTGGGTACCGTTCCTGCAAGAATGAGGATAAGCAGGCGCGCCTGCTCATCCTCCTGAAAGCGCTGCGGCAGGGATGACAGACGGGAGGGCGCCAGAAGCGATACGAATGTTCGCAGCAGCTCGACGACATCCTTGTAAAACACCGCCAGCAGCGCCAGCAGGGTACCGAAGTGCAGCGCCGTATCGAACAGCAGCTCGGGTTCGGTGATGCCGAACAGGTTCTGAAACAGCACCAGGTGACCTGAGCTGCTGATCGGCAGAAACTCGGTCAGTCCCTGCACAGCGCCCAGAACAATGGATTCCAGCATGGTCATGGTCTGTAGGCTGTAGCAGATATAGCGATTTTTTACAAGAAAAATCGGTTTATTGACAAACCGCAGGGGCTCCGGTACCATCTAATAAAATAATTATCCTCGCCCAAAGAGGCGAGGATTCAGGATGGCCCCCGGCGTGGGCCCTCAAGTCCTTTGAGTCCCATTTTGACCGTGCCGGGTCTGAGCCGGGTGCTGCGGAACAAAGGGCCGAACTGTCTGAGCGAAGCGCGTTTTCGGCCCGCCGCTGCACGCGGTTCCAGCGAGGCTACCCGCCGAAGGCGGGCCGGGAAAACGGGTGTCTTTTCTTTGGCCATACCTTTCTTTGGACAGGCAAAGAAAGGTATGAACGCAACCACCTGATAACTATTTTAACTAATTCACCACGAAACGCTTAAAGCTTTTCGGGTTGCAGCACCACAAGCGGTGGTTTTAGATTAAGAAACCGGTACCCTATATCTGAGGCATCTGATGAAATACATCGTTCTGCTCGGCGACGGCATGTCGGACTACCCGCTGGAAAGCCGCGACAACAAAACCCCGCTGCAGATCAGCCGCACCCCCACGCTCGACATGCTGGCCGCACAGGGCGAGCTCGGTCTCGCAGCGACGATTCCCGAGGGCATGGACCCGGGAAGCGATGTCGCCAACATGTCGGTCATGGGCTACGACCCGGAAGTCTATTACTCGGGCCGCGCCCCTGTCGAGGCCGCAAGCATCGGTGTCGATCTCGGCCCCGAGGACATTGCCTTCAGGTGCAACCTGGTTACCCTGCGCGAGCAGAGCGGCAGCCTGATCATGGATGACTACAGCGCCGGGCACATATCGACCGAAGAAGCATCACAGCTTATCGCCGATATCCGGCAGCACCTTGAATCAGGCTCAATCGCGTTTTATCCCGGTGTCAGCTACCGTCACCTCATGGTCTGGCGTCAGGGCGTCGACGGCATCAAAACCGTGCCGCCGCATGATATTTCCGGCCGTGAAATCGATCAGCACCTCCCGCTGGGGGCAGGGTCTGAAATCATCAGGGAAGTCATGGGAAAAAGCCGGGAGGTGCTTGCCGCATCGCAGGTCAACAGAGACCGTATCAGCCGCGGTGAAAAACCCGCCACCTCGGTCTGGCTGTGGGGCCAGGGCAGGAAGCTGACGCTGCCCGCATTCAGAGACCTGTACGGCGTGTCGGGAAGCGTGATCTCCGCCGTCGATCTCATGAAAGGGCTCGGCATCTGCGCGGGCCTGCGCGCCATCGATGTGCCCGGCGCAACCGGCTACCTCGACACAAACTACGAGGGAAAAGTCTCGGCAGCGCTCGATGCGCTCGAGCAGGACGACTTTGTCTACCTGCACGTGGAGGCCCCGGATGAAGCCTCGCACAAGGGAAGCCTTGAAGAAAAAATTCAGGCGATCGAGGAGTTCGACGGACGTATTGTCGGGCCCGTTCTGGACGGACTCAGGAAGCGCTTTGAGCACTTTCGCCTCATGGTGCTGCCTGACCACCCCACCCCGCTCTGCATTAAGACCCATGCATCCGACCCCGTACCCTTCATCATCTGCTCATCCGCGGACCTCGTGCAGCAGCCATCAGCACAGCGCTGCTACAGTGAGCAGGATGCCCGCGCCGCGGGCCTTTTCATCCCTGATGGCTATACGCTGATGAACAGATTAATTAAAAGCTGAATCATTCATCACAGAGAACACGGAGAGGCTTGCATGTTTTATTTGCCGCGGGATACCGGCAAACAAAACCATACCTTCAAGGATGAGAAATGAATATTGATTCATCGACAGAAAAATTCATGGTCTGATTAACTCATTGCGAGCACGTGACCACGGGGCCGTGGATATTGATGCAATTAACAGAGGTGTACACGTGATCGGCAAACCCGTCATTGCGAGGAATCCCGCGAATGCGGGATGACGCCCCGTCCTCCGCAGTAGCTTTGCTACGGAGGGTGGAGGCAATCTCACCAGGAATGGTGCAGTGTGTACGGAGATTGCTTCGCCTTCGGCTCGCAATGACAACAAAAATGACGTTATGGAAAATTCAACAGCTTACCGTATGTTCATTAGGAGGACAAAACAAACCTCAGGCGTAGCGATCCTTGAGTCTTAAGCTTTTCGAGCGCAGCGCTCTTGCATGAAAGGAACTGCACCATGGCACGACATACTACAGAATACCGCGTTATTTACGGCGACAGCGATCCCTTCGATGTTGTCTATTACGCAAATTACTTCGATTTTTTCGAGCGCGGCCGCACCGAGCTCTTCCGCTCGCTGGGCATGACCTACCGCGACCTGCAGGAGCAGGGCATCTTTCTGCCGGTGCAGGAGACGCACTGCCGGTTCCGCGCCTCAGCGCGCTATGACGACCTGATCGTGATCGAAACCGGTATCGGTTTTATGAAAAAGGCGAGCATCCGCTTCGATTACCTGATCTACCGCAAGGAACCCCGCACCCTGCTGGCCGAGGGCTACACGGTGCACGCCTTTGTCAGCGAAGAGCGAAAAGTCGTTCCGGCTCCGCCCGATATCGTAAATATCGCCAAAGAATTCATGTCCCGCGAGAACCAGGATAATTAATTCTGCTAACACCTTGACAAAACTATCCATTACTATATAATGAATGGATATACCTGATATGAATTGTTGCGGGGTGGAGCAGTTTGGTAGCTCGTCGGGCTCATAACCCGAAGGTCTCAGGTTCAAATCCTGACCCCGCTACCATAATTAAATCAAGCACTTAGAAGCGGTTCTGGGTGCTTTTTTTATTGCCCGAAAAAGTCATTCCCAACAGTATACCCACCATGCGGCTTTGTTTTTATGTTTTTTCAAGACGTTAGTGTCCCTGCTTTCTAAAATTTTGACGGTTTAATTTTATTCCATTTTAGTATGCTGCCCCCGCTCGTGTATAGGCATCAAAAAAGTGTACCTATAGGGCATGAAAGCTCCCCGTACGTAAAGGCGTCGGAAAACCCTTTTCGAGAAAGTCTATCCTACCCTGATTTTCTAATAAATGATTGAGGTTTAAGCATGCTTTTCTGAGAATTGGAATACCCTCCCCCGCCCTGACCCCAAGGGGGCTTCTGTGTTGCTATAGTAGTAGAAGCTAATGTGTCAGTCCGAGACGAGGAGGGAAAAATTTGAGTAATAGTAAACACTTACACAGCATACTAGTTTTAGCCCACCAATAATACCCATAATAATTAGTACTAAAAATGGGATTATTATCTGGCGCAACAGTCTTTAATCCAGTAATATTTAATTTAATACGCTTGCAATCATTACAAATCGATCATCTCTAATAGTTAGCATACACAAAATATATAGCTCGTTATCCTGCAGGGGCACTCTTCATGATAGCCGAAGAACGGCTGTTGATTCCCGCAGTAAAGAGACTTTGATTTCCTGATTATTTTGGACAGCCTGTCATGTTTCCACAATAAAAGGATTTAAGCACCGGGAGGCATGACAGAGCTATTGTCAAATGTTGTGTTTAGGAGCTTAGGCGGCGATCCTTTCAACT
>CAZFIB010000024.1:1416-53345 GCA_964518865.1 uncultured Thermodesulfobacteriota bacterium | reverse complement strand
AAACTTTTCATCCCCGTTTACAAAACGGGGTATTCAAGTTTTGTTTTTCATAAATAACCGCATGAGCGCCGACAATGAGGTACTCAACTGCCTCTTCGTTTAATATTCTGAACAGATCTTTGTAGTCCGGATTGGCGGACATTGTTTTCACCCCGGATAAGCCTGACTTCGTTTATCATTTCCCATGCGGCGGCAAAGCGTGCTTCATGACCTGCGTTTGCCCAGAACTCTTTGTCAAAACCGCCCTCATCATGAACCCGACGGTCTATCAGTCTTGCCATAACCGCTTTTTTTCTATCTGTTCCCATGTTGCGCAAGAGCCTCTAACTGTTTTGGGATGCAGCTGACGGTTGTTTTCACTCTTCGCCGGCTTCCTCCAGGGCTTCAATATCCGGGATATCCTGCGGTCTGTTCGAGAGCCTTTTTATTTTTATGAGATTCTCCCGGGTCGGCACCGGGACCGGCTTAAACACCTTCAAATTCAATAACATCACAACGGATTTCCTGAAAGGATGTTTTTTATCCGCTGCTTTTGCTCAGGGGCAAAATCGTTTCCATAAAACCGCAAAAAAAGCCGGTACCGCTGCTCAGCTGCTCCCGCAGTATCTGACAGTGATGCCAGGGCTATTTCCCGCGCTGCGACAAACATGCTGTCACCCATCATCACCCTGTCTTCTCCGCTTCGTTCCATTAATTTTTTACGGAATAACGATTTGAAATCTTCAGGGGTATCATCCATGCATGCACTCCCGATATAATGCGGTAACACCCAGGGTCCCGGCCCATTTCTCCAGATACGCAGCATCGTATCCGCTTTGCATTACATTTTTCACATCCTTCATTTGCATCTCCGAATGGGAATCCCGTGCCCAATAGAGTTTTGACAGCATCAAATCTTCCTTGCTGACAATATATGTCGCAACATGGCCGATTGTAATTTTTTTCCGGCGACTAAATTCAACCTGTCTGTACTCGGAGGATTTCCGTATAATGCAATCAACCTTTATCACGCTTTCCAAATGAAGAAGATTAAACATGGATTCATTTTGCAGAGCTTCTTTCACTGTATCAGCGTCAATGTAGTAATCAGAAGACAGTTCGTTTACCAGACGTGACACATCCGCTGCGCCAATTTCCACAACAAAATCTATATCCCGAGTCATCCGTGGTTCGGCATAATAGTTCATGGCTACGGAACCGGTAAGCATGAACGGTATGCCGAGAAGTTCAAGCCGTCGTGACAGGTCAGCAATAATATCAAGTTCTGTATTCATGATACTGCTTCGTGCAAGGGTTTTGCTGCCATATGTGTAAATAGTTGTTTCAGGCAGATACTGCATAAAATGATTCTCTGCTTTTTATACAGCTCCGCCCTCTCGGTTACAGGGAGCCTCCCGGAACCTGAAGGGAACGGCATGCTGTTAAAACGGCTGAGCCGCGATTGCGGCTCAGAACCGGTTATACCGGCTCAACGTCGAGCGCATCGACCTGCACCGAAGCGCCCTGCTGCAGGATGTCCACCGACAGTACCAGCAGGTGCCGCCCCCGGCGCTCCTGCAGAATGCCCTCGACCCCGGCAAGCGGGCCGCTGATTATTCGCACACGGCGGCCTTCACGAAGATAGGGATAGGGTTCGATTTCTCTGCTGCTGTGGACAACCTGCTGAAGCGAGGTCACCTGCACATCCGGCACGGGTTCCGGCACCCCCGGTTTGAGCCCGACAAACCGCACCACTCCTTTGGTTTTTAAAACCGTCAGGCGCGCTTCATGGTTGCGGGAAATATGTACAAAAACATAACCGGGGAACAGCGGAAACGTTACGATTTTTTTTCTGTCTTTCCAGCGCCTGAGCCGGTCCACAGTCGGGAGAAACACTTCGACCCCCGCTCCCTGCATGATGTCGCGCGCTTTGAACTCGTGCCGCGATCGGACATAGACGGCATACCACTCCTGCAGTGCGGCACTGTCATCCGCCAGGTTACCTGATACCCAAACTGTCTGATCGATCGTGTCAGTTCCCATGGCCCTTTTGGTGGTCCAGATAGAATATTTTTTCTTCCGGCACCGCCGCTTTCTGCAGGTCCCGTGAAGCGCTCTGATCCAGGGTTGCCACCAGAACAGCATCGAAATCGCTACCGGTAAAGGTTTCGGGCGTATAGACGGTGCAGCCGAAGAAACCTTTTTCCGCTTCTTTTCCGCCTACCGCGCCGATAACCTCAAGGGGGTAGCCCCTGGTTGAAATAAAACAGATTTCAGCCAGCTCCCCGTCACCCCAGAGCAGAATCCGCTTGATGCCTCGCCGGATCATAATGGAATAGGTTTCCTCGATTTTATTCCTGACATCCTTGAAAAAAAGGATCGAGTACTGCATGTATTTATAGGCAAGACGGCTCTTTTCGGTAAATCCCTGCGGCGTAATGATATACTTTATCCTGTTGCGCGGAAGCCATTTGATTTTTATATAGCCCTTGTTGCACAAGCGCTTGATATAGGTGTTCACCAGCCCGAGCGCGATGCCGAGACGGTCGGCAAGCGCGCGCTGGGATATCATGGACTCCCGGTCGAGCTCATCCAGCAGCTTGTAGGAAATATCATCTTCGTGATTTTTAGCGTTCATACTTTGAACAGTATAGTGGATACAGGCTGGGTGTCAAGGATTTATGTTCACAGGATGAACATAAATACTTGCTTATATTTGCTTAAATATTTAATTAAAAAAGTTATTTTATTATTTTTTTAAAGCGTAAACTGAACCGGGAAAGGCCCTGTGGCAAGACAAAGCAGACACAGCGGGAGCCCCAGGATTTTCCCCCAAAGCTCAGCCGTCGTTATCTGAACAGCACGTCCGCCTCAACTTTTTCACGTATCAGACGGATTTCCTTTTGCAGCGCAGGAGATGCGTGAACGCTCAAGGCGCCGAGGCACGCGGTTAAGCGCTGCTTGTCCCGGTAGGAAAGGCGTATCGACCCGGTGCGCAGCGCTGAGAGAGCCCGGGGCATCAGCTGACCGGCGGTCACGCGCAGCATGCGGGCAAGCTGCGGATTCTTTGCGACCAGGCGCACGAGCTCCGGTGAATAGCGGTAGTACAGAGCGATATACTGCCTGCCGCGATAGGACGGCTTGAGCAGCACGTCGCGAAACGCCCGCAGGGTATCAAGGGATGCTGAACAGTTTCGACCGTGCAAAACGGAGGCGAACAGGCAGTTGCCGCTGCTGTTATCCGAGGACCCTGCCGTGCGCAGTCCCATGTTCACTTCCTGGGTCGTGCCGGTCGAGACGGTCACCGACTGCGAGGCGGTGGAGTAGCCGCCTGTCTGCACGCTGGCCTGCACCGAGAAAACCCCTGCCGGGTGCAGCAGGGCGTAATATCCCTCGTCGGTAACCGTGGAAACCCCGCCGTTGGTGCTGACAAGCGCATCGTCGATGCCGCTGCCGCTGTCGACATCGAAAACCGCGCCGGTAATGACGCCGGTACCGGAGGTGCCGACCGACAGGCTGTACTGCCTGCTCTGCGCCCCCTGGTTCTGAATTTCAAACGTCCAGGTGCCCTTGGCGGCGTTCTGTACCGAAATCTGCGCCTGCTGCGTTTTTATTTCAAGCGGACTGTCAAAGTAGGGCTCATTGTCGGGATCAAGAAGCTGCAGCAGCAGCGATGTGTTTTCAACAGCCGCTGAAACCCTGTTTGAGCCGCCTCCCTGCAGCGCGTAGCTGGTGTCCAGGGTCTGGCCTTCGATTTCGTTCTCAAATGATTTTTTCTCGCTGCCGTTCTGGGTGACCGTGCCGGTAATGGACCGCTTGATCTTCAGCTCGAAAACCTCGACGGCTTTTTTTCCGGCCGCGTCGGAAACCTGCAGGAAGACCCCCTTGGGCCCGGGCGGAACGCTTTCGTCAACGGTTGTCTGCAGGGTGTATACCCCGTCGCCGGCGACATCGTCCGCTCCCGTGCCGTCGTCCTTCATGTCCTGCCAGCCCTCAGCCCCGACAGGCGTGAGGTTCAGGCGCACCGAGCCGATAGTTTCAAGGCCCTGCGGATGATAGACCTGTGCGACAAAGTACAGCGGGGTGCTGCCGTCTGCGGGCACCTCCTGCGGCTCTGCTATGAAGGAAAGGATTTGCGGACCCAGGCTCTGCGCGGAAAAATCGACATCGGCAACATCACCGTTCTGCACGGCTACCTCGCGGTAGGGGGTGTCGAACTCGAGGCCTTCCGAGAAGGGGGCAACAGCATAGAATCCGTTCTTGACACCCTCGAACGAATACGTGCCGTCGTCTTCCATGGGGGTCATGCGCTCCACATCCTCTCCGAACAGGAACACATGGACCGGTGCACTGCCTGAGCCGCTGACCGTGCCCGACACTGAAAAGGAGCGCGTATCGGGCTGAACCGTGATGAAGGCTTCCTTGAACGCATCGGCGATCCGGTCGCCCTTGAAAATCCGGAGGCCGACCGCATAGGTGCCCGGCGCCGCATAGGTGTGCTGCGGGCTTTGCTCATCGCTGTACTGACCGTCGCCGAAGTGCCATATCCACCCCTCGGGCTCTCCCTGGGAAATATCATTGAACTGAACCGTCAGCGGCGCCATGCCGTTGCGCGGCTCTGCCGAAAAGTCAGGTGTCAGGGGGTCGTCGAAAACGTTAATCGCATTGACGAATTCCCGCGTGTCGGTTGCGCCGTAGCTGTCGGCGACGCTCAAAACAACCGTGTACTCTCCCGGCTGCTCGTAGACATGCCGGGGGTTCTGCTCTTCGCTCGACTGCCCGTCGCCGAAGTCCCACAGCCACGACACGATCTCCCCGCTCGACCTGTCCTCGAACTGCACGGTCAGCGGCGCGTGCCCCTCGAGCGGAGAGGCTTTTGCATCCGCAAATATTTCGGATGCAAAAACATCGATATAGTCCTCCCTGACCGTCCGCACCTCGTTGCCGGCCGCATCATAAGCGGTCAGGACGACCGTGTAGCTTCCCGGCTCATGGTAGGTGTGCTCCGGGCTCTGACCCGTTCCGGTTGTGCCGTCGCCGAAATCCCAGAAACCATCCACAACCTCTCCTGAGGCGGTTGCAAAAAAGCGGACATTCAGGGGCGCTTCCCCCGACCTTGGCTTGCCGACAAAGTCGATCTCCAAATCCCGGGGCACGGTGGTGGTTGTCGTGCCTCTTCCGGTCGTGGTGGTGCTCGAGTTTTTTCCGGTCGTGGTGGTCGTCGGCCGGCCGGCAATGGTTGTCGTTGTCGTTGTTTTTCCGAAAGCCGTCGTGGTTGTGGTGGGGTCCTGGTTGCCCGGAAACTCGACGATGATGCGCTCGAGGGTCAGAGAGGCCTGGGCGCTGTTGACGACCGACGCGCCGGCCTCATGCTGGGTGGATGCCTGGGCCTGAATTGCGACAACAATTGCTTGGCCGGGATCCTGAAAGTGCCCTGCCAGAAGCGGCTGTCCTTCTAGCCCTGTATCAAACCTCAGGGACGGAGTCCCTTGAGAGTCGGTCGTAAAAACGATGTCATAACTTTCATCCATGAAATCAGGCACGGAAACCGCGGCAACCGCCAGCCCGGTGCCCTCA
The DNA here is from genome assembly GCA_964518865.1 of uncultured Thermodesulfobacteriota bacterium. GTDB lineage: Bacteria > Desulfobacterota > WTBG01 > CAIYCZ01 > CAIRTM01 > JANQGV01. The sequence goes on along the minus strand of CAZFIB010000024.1, from coordinate 47,789 downwards.
GACCAGGCAGCGGATATCCAGTAGCTGAACTCGACTGTTATGCTCACGGGCCAGTCGCTGATTTCGCTCATTTTATAGGGGCCCGGATCGAGCTCGAAGAGTATTCCGGCCTCAGCAAAAAGCTCATCCGCCATACCGGGGCCGGCATACACGCTGATACGGGCATCGGTAGGGCTTGCCTCAATTTCAACCGGGTCCGCCGGCATGTATCCTGAAGCCGGGTCATAAAACGATCCGGACTCATGATAGTTGAAATCGGAAAAGTCAAATTCATTGACTTCTCCCGCCCGCACAGTGAGCAGATCCTCGGCAGATGCTGCCGGCAGCCAGGCCAGGAATAAAGCCGGCAGCAAGCTGATCAATATACAATAGTTTGTCCGACAAAATAATTTCATGGTTCTGACCTCACCTGAAAATACCCAAACCGTATCGTCGTTTTCGGTTTTTCCGACAAGCCGGGCAGCAGATAGCCCGTCATTTTTGTTTTTCCGAACAGTGTTCTTACCTCAGAATGATCCGTAAGACCATATAAACAATCATCTATTCACTGCATACACTACTGTAATGGACGCTGACCGTTTTTACAACTATAGAAAATTTATTGATACAATTGGTGCATTTGGTGCTGTGCGTCCCGGTAAATATTCCACAGAACCTGGCTGGAGCGGTGCCTGCCGGTTCCAGATGTTTTCAACCTACAATACCTCCTCGGGCAGTGCGACCCGAAAAGCTTTACGCGTTTCGTAAAGGAACCAAGCTACTGTCTACAACAGGTGTCATACCTTTCTTTGCTTGTCCAAAGAAAGGTATGGCCAAAGAAAAGACACCCGTTTGCCCGGCCCGCCTCCGGCGGGTACCCTCGCTTGAGCCCCGTGCAGCGGCGGGCCGAAAACTCGCTGCGCTCAGACAGTTCGGCCCTTTTCTCCGCAGCACGGGGCTCAGACTCGGCGCGGTCAAAATGGGTCTCAAGGACGTAATGGCCCCCTCCGGGAGCCATCATAACGACTCGCCCTTTGGGCGAGGATACTTACTGCATCTTCCTTTCATACTTCATCACTCGTTTGCAGCAACCCGGGATGAGTGGTGGATAAACACCGGGCTGATGCCGTACTGCTCTGAAAGCATTTTCCTGACGGTTGCCGCTTCGGAGTTCTCCAGCGGCCCGATCAGCACCCGGTGCCACAGCCGGCTGTTCAGCCGCACCTCCTGCAAACGCGGCGTAAAGCCCTTCTGCTGAACCTGCTTCATGAAGGACTCGGCGCGCGGCTTTTCACTGAATGAGGCAAGCTGCAGGTCAACCGGCAGCCTGGAGACTGAGCGCAGCGTCGGCTCGGGAATGTTGTCGACCAGGTAGCGGCACAGCCTGTCGACGAGATCGTCGGTTTCTTCCTGCTGCATGTGAAAGCCGCACTTGACGGAGGTCGCGAAAACAGCCAGCGGGCTCAGGGGAACATCGCCCTGGTGAGACCGCTTGACAAGTGTTTCCTGCCAGGCGACCTTTCCGGTGCCGGTCTCTTTCATCTGAACGCTGACCGACAGGGCCTGCTGGGCGTATATGGCGAAAAACGCTTTGGTAAATCCCGTCACCGTGCCGTATACCAGAAAGTCGGCATTGAAGTACCTGCCGAGCTGCTGCACGGTCAGCTCGCGCCAGGATACGCTGTTTTCTTTTTCCAGGGCCGCCAGGGCGCTGTCGACCTCGTGCAGCTCAAAGTCATAATAGCGCTTTGAGCTGAAGTGATTGTAAAAGCTGCGCCGCACGGTCTCGCCCAGGCCTTCCCGTTCGGTCGTATTGCTGAACGGCAGAATGACGACCCGCTTGGTCCGGTTGTCATCCAGGCCCAGCAGTTCCTCTACATAGTGCTCCTCGCTGCGCGAGAGAAGGGGCGCGCAGGCGCTCATGGAGATGCAGATCAGTCCGAGAGCGCAGAGGGCCGACAATGCAGTTATTGATTTCTGTGTAAGCACGAACGGGGTCCGGAGTTTGTGTGAAGGCACTACCGCACCGGCGCTACGGCCGTTCAGCACATCTGCCTGCTTCAGTGTGCGGTCAGTCGATGAAAGAGCATACAAACGGCATAAAGATTATATAGCAATATCCGGCTGCGATTTAAAGCCAAAAAACAACAATAAGCAAAATCAGGCCTGGGGCGGATGCTCAGCCTGTGAAAGGGAGGATGTTGTGCTCAGAAAGTAGTAGCGGGAGCTGCCGACTTTTGCACTGTCGAGGATGGTCACCTTTTCAACAAGGTCTGACGGGGCTCTTCTTAAATGCTTGTCCTTGGCGATGATAAATATCCGCTGACCTCCTGCAAACAGTTCCCGAAGCCGCTCAGGGTCCCTGACCAGTGGAATCGTACGCCGGTCAAGATAATAGTTGTAGAGTGACGGCCGGAAGCTGGCGATCAGAATATCATCCGGCCCGAGAACCCGCTTGATTCTCATGCAGAAGTGTCGGGGTGATTTGAGCGAATTCCAGGCGGGGAACACGCTGAGTGCCGTAACAAGCGCCGCGCATACCATAACACCGCCGATGCAGGAAAACACCTGCCAGGGCCGGGCATCCCTGCTGCCGAACGCCAGGCAGGCGATGCCGCCGCAGGCGCATATTCCGACAGCCGGCAGCAGCTGCAGGCGCATCGGATAGAGCTCCGCGGCAAAGCTGAAATCACCGGCAAGAACCACTGCGAGACCGGCTGCCGCGGCCGTCAGCAGACCGCCCAGCACCAGCGCGGGAAAACGGATAAAGGCACAGGCGGGCTGCTGCCGCGGCCCGGTTTCATGCTGCCCAAGCATCCCGTCCCAGTAACGGGCGATCAGCAGGGATGCGGCTGCATAGCAGGGAATCAGATACAGGTTGCGCTTGCCCGATACAAGCGAAAAAAAGATGAATGTCCCGGCAAACCATACAAGCGGCAGCCCGATTGAAAGCTTTTCATGCCGGTTGCGCCGGAAATACACGGCTGCGCCGGGAATAAAAATGCTCCAGGGCAGAAAATCGACCGGAAAATTGAGAATATAGTCATAAAACGGGCTTTTGTGGCTGAATGAGTTTACCATGCGGCCGAAATTCTGTGCAAAAAGAATATCCAGGGTGTATTTGGTGTCCCCGACCAGGCAGGACGGAACAAGCCAGCCGGCAACAATAGCTGCGCTGATTAACAGGCCGGTAAGCGGACGCAGCGTTCGCAAGCGGTGCAGTTCACCCCTGATGAACAGATACAGGGAAATCGTCAGGGCGGGAAGCACAAAGCCGACCGGTCCCTTGGTCAGCACCGCAAGCCCCATGCAGACTTACATCCCGTAGTAGCAGTAAATCTGTTTTTCTGAACCATAGCCGGTATGAAACAGATACACTGCCAGGATCACCCAGAAAGCCAGCAGCGTATCCAGGTGGCAGCTCGTCATGATGTAAAAAAACTCGACATTCGTCAGCAGTATGATGGCCGCCATAAGCCCTGTGCGCCGGTTGAACAGGCGCCGGCCGAGCAGAAAGGTCAGCAGGGCCACGCCGAGTCCTGCCAGCACCGACGGGAGGCGGGCGGAAAAAGCCGATACTTCGCCGCTAAAAAGCGATGCGGCCGCTATCAGCCAGAAGTACAGGGGGGGCTTGTCGGGATAGCTTTTACCGTTCAGCCGCGGATGAATATAATCGCCCGAGCGCATCATCTCCCGCGCAACCTGGGCGTAGCGCGGCTCATCCGGATTCCACAGGTCCCGGCTGACGGTAGTCATCAGTGAAGCGGCGACTGCCAGAAAAAGTATGGTATGGAGAATAAAAGACTGTCGGCCAGCCATGGGCATACGCATTGATAAAGATGTTTTGTATGAATCGTGTCCCTGGTTGCCGTAAAAGTATAGCGCAGCGGTATGACTAAAGTGTGAAAAAAAAGTTAAAATTGTGTAATTTTTTAAGATAAAGCCGCAGGCGTGTTCATGCAGGTGCCGGCATCACTCGAAGTAATTATAATATTCGATACCAAGGTGGGTGATCATTTCTTCACCGATCAGATAGCGCAGGGTGTTTTTAAGCTTTGTCAGCTGTATGAAAAGATCATGTTCGGCGTAAACCGATTCGGCCGTCATGGGTGACTTGAAATAAAACGAAAGCCACTCCTGAATACCGCGCATGCGTGCGCGCCGGGCAAGGTCGGCAAACAGCACCAGGTCGAGCACAAGCGGTGCCGCCAGAATGGAATCCCGGCACAGAAAGTCGATCTTTATCTGCATTTTCCTGCCCATCCACCCGAATATGTCGATATTGTCCCAGCCTTCCTTGTTGTCTCCCCGGGGCGGATAGTAATTGATCCTGACCTTGTGATACAGGTTGCGGTACAGGTCGGGATAGAGCTCTGGCTGAAAAATCGTCTCAAGTGATGAGAGCTTGGAAACCTCCTTGCTTTTGAACGACTCCGGATCATCCAGCACCTCACCGTCGCGGTTTCCCAGAATATTGGTTGAAAACCAGCCGTCGACTCCCAGCAGCCGCGCTTTGAGCCCCGGGGCCAGGATGGTCTTCATAAGGGTCTGACCGGTTTTAAAATCCTTGCCCGCGATCGGCACGTCGTTTTCGACGGCAACCTGATCGAGTGCCGGTATGTCGACACACAGGTTCGGGGCCCCGTTCACAAAAGGAATCCCGTTTGCAAGCGCCGTATAGGCATAAACCATGCTGGGAGATATTCGTGGGTCGTTTGCCTTGAGCCCTTTCTCGAATGCCTCCCGTGAAAAATGCACTTCTGCGGGCTGCAGATAGGCCTCGGTGGATCCGCACCATATCATCACCATGCGGGCGACATTTTCCCGGGCGGCAAACTCGCGGATGTCCTCTTCAAGCATCCGGTGCTTGTCCCACCACGTGGCAGCCTGTTTTACGTGCGGCCCGTCGAGCTTTTTGACATATCTGCGGTCGAACACCGCCGGCAGCGGGCTAATGGATCTGAGGTAGTCGGCAACGGAATCGAGCTGCTCTTTTTTCAAAACCCCGGCCCTGAGGGCCGATTCATAGCAGTTGTCGGGAAAAACATCCCAGCCGCAGAAGACAAGGTCGTCGATACCGGCAAGGGGCACGGCATCCCTGATAAGCGGCTGCCGGTTTTCATCCCTGCGGCCGAAACGGATGTGACCCATCTGCGTCAGCGAGCCGTATGCCGGGCAGCGTCCGCTGCGGATCGATGCAACACCTGCAAGGAATGTGGTTGTAACCGCCCCCATGCCGGGGATGAGTACGCCGAGCTTTCCTTCAGGAGCTTTAATATCGACCTTACTCTTCATGTGCACTCCCTGGATGACGTTTTGTGACTGTTACGATGCCCCCTGACCGCCGTCCCGCAGAACCCTGCGAAGCTTTTTGCCTGCGATGTTCGTCGGGATGCTGTCGGTAAATATAAATTTCCGGGGAATCTTGTACTTCACCAGATGCTCCCTGCAGTATCGCAACAGATCGTCCTGTGTGGCGGCAGCGCCCTGTTTGAGCACAACGTGCGCGATCACACGCTCGCCGCGCAGTTTGTCGGGCATACCGATGACAGCGGCATCCTGCACTGCCGGGTGACCGAGCAGAAACTCTTCGATTTCCCTCGGGTAGATATTAAAACCCTCCGATATGATCATGTCTTTTTTGCGCTCTGCTATATAAAAATACCCCTGAGCATCCATGCGGGCGATGTCGCCCGTGTAGAGCCAGCCGTCTCGCAAAGCCATGCGGGTTTCTTCTTCGTTGTTCCAGTATCCCTTCATGACCTGCGGGCCCCTGATGCACAGTTCACCGGTTTCGCCGGGGGGCAGATCCGTGCCGGTCCGGATATCCACTATTTTACACTCGGTATCGGGTACCGGAAGCCCGATACTGCCGACCTTCCGCTGCCCTTTCAGCGGGTTGCAGTGGGTAACCGGTGATGCCTCGGTAAGGCCGTAGCCCTCCATGATAATGCCGCCCGTCATGCGCTCAAAATCCTCGAGAACCTTGACCGGCAGCGGAGCGGCACCCGATATGCAGTAATTGATGCTGGAAATGTCATACCGTGAAATGTCTTTCATCGAGCTCAACACGCTGTAGATCGACGGTATGCCGGGAAGCACCGTGGCTTTGTGCTTCTGTATGGCTTTGAGAATATCCCTGGCCACGAATTTCGGAAATATAATGAGCGTGGCCCCCAGGGCGAACGGCAGGCTCATGGTCGTTGCCATGCCGTAGGAGTGAAAAAACGGCAGCACGGAAATAAAAACTTCCGTTCCCTGCTGCATCCCCTTGTACCAGGCATACATCTGCTGATGGTTGGCAACGATATTGCCGTGCGTCAGCATGGCGCCCTTGGCAACCCCGGTCGTGCCGCCGGTATACTGCAGCATCGCAAGATCGGAGCTGCCCAGACCGGGATCGGGCGCTGCCGGATGACGTTCCCTGAGCATTTTTGAGAACGGCACGACACCGTCCGTCTCCGCAACCGGTGCGGCTGCCGCTTCCTTCTGTGCCCGCAAAGGATACAGCAGCTTTTTCAGAAGCGGCAGAAAATCCTGAATGCGCCCTGCAATAACGCTGCGCAGGCCGGTCTGCTGTCTGACGCGGCAAACGCCGGCATAGAGCAGGTCGAGCGTTATAAGCGTCTGCGCACCCGAGTCCTTGATCTGAAACGCAAGTTCCTTCTCGCTGTACAGGGGATTGGTCGGCACCACAACCGCTCCGATCTTCATGCTCGCGAAAAACGCCACGATAAAATGCGGGCAGTTGGGCAGAAGCAGAACGACCCGGTCACCCCGTTTGAGGCCAAGCGCTGCAAGCGATGCAGCAAACCTGTCGACCGCCCGAGACAGCTGCCGGTATGTCATGGTATAGCCGAAAAAATCCAGGACCCGCCGGTCGGCATAGCGGCTGACGGCGCCATCAAGAATATCCTGCACACTACGGCTGGTATGATTCAAGGACCGGTCTACATCGGGATCATAGGAGGAAAGCCAGGGTCTGTCGTCCACAGCAAAATACCTCTTTACAGATATTAAAATATATAGACTTTATACAAAAGCACTGCTAAATACAAGAGCTTTAAAAGAGTGCTCACTGAAATACGGCGAAACAGGCTGTGAACACCACCGGTATACAAAAACAGTCACCACTGTCGATACGCGATATGCTGCTGGCGGGAACATCGGGCCTGCTGCTCATACTGTGCTTTCCCTCCGTATCCGCCGGTGCCCTTGCCTGGGTAAGCCTTGTGCCGCTGCTGGCGGCTGTGCGCGGCAGAACGGGGATGCAGGGCTTCATCCTGGGCTGCCTTGCCGGAACGGTCTTCCACTGCGGGCTCGTTTACTGGGTGGTGGTCTCGATGACCCGGTACGGCGGAGTGCCGCTGGTTGTCTCAATTGCTGCACTGCTGGCGCTCTCTGTGTTCCTCAGCCTGTTTATAGCCGTGCCGGTCGGGTTCTGTTGCTTTCTTGCCCGCTCGGCCCGTATCGGCTTCAGCCTTTCGCTTCCGGTGTGCTGGGTGGCGGCCGAGCATGCCAAGTCGTGGTTTCTGACGGGCTTTCCCTGGCAGAATCTCGGCTACAGCCAGTACCGCTATCTGCATTTCGTGCAGATAGCTGACATCACCGGTATTTACGGAGTCAGCTTTGTGCTGGTGCTCTGCAACTGTGCGGCAGCTGCCCTGCTCCACAGTCTCTGCCGGGGCGGACGCATTTGCCGGCGCGAACCGGCTGCAGCCGCAGCGCTGATTGCCGTCGTGCTGCTGTACGGACACGAGCGCCTGAGCGTTTTCAAGGCCTACGGACACCGGAGCAGTTCGCCTGTCCGGCTTACCATTGTGCAGCCGAACATTGCCCAGCACATGAAGTGGGATCCCGCATACCTTGCCCCAACGCTTGAAATTTTCAACAACCTGACGCTGCAGGCGGCCCGCGCCAACCCCCGGCTTATCGTGTGGCCTGAATCCGCTACACCGTTTTACTTCGAATCCGAGCCCGTGTTTCGCGACACGGTTGCCGGTCTTGTGCGCTCGTCCGGATCCCACCTGCTTGTGGGCAGCCCGGCGCATATCGAGGAAAACGGTAAAAGCCGTTATTTCAACAGTGCTTACCTCGTGTCTCCGGAAAATGAAATCATGAGCAGATACGACAAGCTGCACCTGGTTCCCTACGGAGAGTATGTACCCCTGAGCAGATTGTTTCCGTTTATAGAAAAACTTGTGGCCGGGGTGGGGGATTTCTCTCCCGGTCGTGCGGTAACGCTGCAGCACCTGCCCTCCTGCACGTTCGGTACGGTCATTTGCTATGAAGTCATTTTCCCGGACCTTGTGCGGAAGTTCGTTGCCCGGGGGGCTGATTTTCTCGTCAATATCACCAACGATGCCTGGTTCGGCACAACCAGCGCTCCGGAGCAGCATCTTTCCATGGCAGCGCTGCGGGCGGTCGAGAACCGCAGATACCTGGCCCGCGCGGCAAATACCGGCATCAGCGCCGTCATCGGCCCTGACGGCGGAATCAGACAGCGAACCAAACTCTTTACTCAAACAATTCTGCCTGCTAAGATATACTGCTGTGACAGTATAACAGTCTATACGCGATTCGGTGATATGTTTGCCTGCGCCTGCTGGGCTGCAGTGCTTGTACTGTTTGCAGGCATGCGCAGGCGCCGTGCCGGTCCGGGCGGCAGCGAACGGTTCCCGACGTCGCACATCCCGCGGGAAACGCGGGATTAACATAAGGCATTCCGCCGCCGCACGGTACAAGCCGGAATTGTTCCGGATCATCGAACCCGTGCGGTGCATATCACAACGGAGGCATGTATGCTGCATCAGTGGGAGGAACAGGTTAAAGAGTTCGAAAAGAGAATGGAAGCCGTTCGAGGGTATCTTTGACATATCCGCCAAAAAAGAGCGCATGAGCGACATTGAGAAAACCATCAGCGCACCGGATTTCTGGAATGACAGCACTTCCGCACAGCGGATAACCAAAGAGCGAAAAGCGCTCGAAAGCGTGCTCTCAGCCTGGAGCGGCCTGGAGCGCGGCATGGACGACTGCCGGGTTCTGCTGGAGCTTGCCGGGGAGGCGGGCGAAGAGGAAGACGATCTGGAGGCTGAATTTGCTTCCGCCGCCCGGGATCTCGAGCAGCGGCTCGCCGAACTCGAGTTCAAAAAAATGCTCGGCGGTGAAAACGATTTCAACGATGCCATCGTCAGCATCAATGCCGGGGCCGGCGGAACCGAGGCGCAGGACTGGGCTGAAATGCTGCTGCGCATGTACCTGCGCTGGGCGGAGCGCCGTAACTTCTCCACAAGCATTGTCGATATCCTGGCGGGGGAGGAAGCGGGAATAAAAAACGTCACGTTTACCGCTGCCGGAGATTATGCGTTCGGCTACCTCAAGGCGGAGGTCGGCATCCACCGGCTTGTGCGCATTTCTCCGTTCGATGCCGGTGCGCGGCGGCATACCTCGTTCGCTTCGATATTCGTGTATCCCGATATCGGCGATGACGTTGAAATAAGCATCGAGGACAAGGATCTTCGCGTGGACACCTATCGTGCCAGCGGTGCCGGGGGGCAGCACGTCAACAAGACCGATTCAGCTGTGCGCATTACCCATATCCCCACCGGCATTGTCGTGCAGTGCCAGAACGAGCGCTCACAGCATATGAACAGGGCCCAGGCCATGAAAATCCTGAAAGCGCGCCTGTACGAGATAGAGATGAAGGAACGTGAGAAAGAGGTTGAAAAGCTTCACTCTGAGAAGAAACAGATCGCATGGGGTAACCAGATACGCTCGTATGTGCTGCAGCCCTACCGCATGGTCAAGGATCACAGAACCGAGGTGGAAGCGGGGAATGTGGATGCCGTGCTCGACGGGGATATCGACAAATTCATCGAGGCCTATCTCATGCAGTAGTGTTTTTTACAAAACCGATCCTGCCCGGAGGCACAGTGAAAAACATCGCCGACTTTCTGTTTGAAGTAAGCATGCTTAAAAGAACACCCCGTACGGGACTGCAGTTTCTCGGCTCGGGCAGCGAGTCGGTGGCAGAGCATGTATTCCGCACAACCTGTATCGGATATGTCCTGGCGCAGATGGAAAAGAACGCTGATGAGGCAAAGCTCATCAAGCTGTGCCTGATGCACGACCTGCAGGAAGCCCGCACAGGAGATCTCAACTACATGAACAAAAAATACGTCACCGTTGATGAAGAAAAAGCGGTTCGTGAAATGAGCAGCCCCCTTCCCTTCGGTGACGACATACGGCAGAGCATCGATGAGTTCAACCGGTGCGCATCACTCGAATCGCAACTGGCCAATGACGCCGACCAGCTTGACCTTATCCTCATGCTCAAGGAGCGCAAGGACCTCGGCAACAAATACGCCGACGAGTGGATATCTTTCGCAATACAACGGCTTAAAACGGATGTCGGGCGCAGTCTCGCCGAGGAGATACTGCAGACGGACTCAACGCACTGGTGGTTTCAGGATAAAAGCGACTGGTGGGTCAACGGCGGAAAACAACAGCCCGACTAAACCGGCCGTATGGTATGTGTCAAAATTGTGCAGACGGGGAGCGGCCCCCGGCCGCCTCAGGACTCCGAGGCAACCGGGCTCGAAACGCTCAGTTTTCCGTTTTTTCTGATCAGCATCAGATTGCGGATATACACGACCAGCCCGCAGCTTTGTCCCATAATGAAAACCGGGTCGCGCCGGTACACGGCGTATGACAGCAGGATAAGACCGCCGATAAGGCTGAAGTACCAGAAGGCAACCGGTATGGTGCTTTCTTTTTTGGCCTCCGATACGATCCACTGCACCAGAAACCGCATAAAGAAAGCCGCCTGTCCGGTGAATCCGATAACGAGCCATATTTTTTCAGCCACGGTCATGACCCCTCCTTTATTTCATACTGAAGGTTTCTTTTTTTCATCCAGCAGACCGCAAGCAGGTCGACGAATGACCTGAAAACCCGGTTGCGGATATTATATTTCGCCTCACCATGCATGCGCGGGCGATGGTTTACCTTGACTTCCAGCACCCTGCCGCCCTCCATTTTAACGAGGGTCGGAAAAAAACGGTGCATACCGTTAAACATCTTGAGCTTCTGCGCATACTCCCTGCGAAATGCTTTCAGCGAGCACCCGACATCCCTGATGCTTTCACCGCTGAGAGCGTTGCGCACCGCGTTCGCAATTCTGGAGGAAAAACGCCGCACGATCGTATCGTTACGATTGGCGCGCCAGCCGCACACAAGATCGTATTCACCGATCCTGTCAAGCAGCTGCGGTATGTCGTGCGGATCGTTCTGCATGTCGGCATCCATGGTAATAACCACATCACCGCGCGCCGCCCTGAAGCCGGCATCGAACGCTGCCGTCTGCCCGCAGTTTTCTTTAAAGGCAACAATGCGTAGTGAGCTGTTCTCGGCACTCAGCGTTTTGAGAACCTGCGAGCTGCCGTCCCTGGAGCCGTCATCGACAAAAACAATTTCAAACGATCTGCCCAATGATTCAAGAACATCCAGAAGCTCCCGGGTCAGGGGCTTCAGGTTGTCTTTCTCATTATACACCGGAATGACAACGCTCAGATAGGGAACAGTGCTCATAAACGGTTCTATCCTGCAACAAACAGGCGGTCAGTGACAAGTTAAATTATTGTAATACGTGCCTTACCTCGGCAGCAGCCGTTTTTCGAGTCACACAACACACAGCGTGTCGGCACAGCCGTCTCATGAAAAATTCAAAGTATAGAGAAAACAAATTCTTGTGTCAAACATGATACCGTATCGGATATATATCTTGTATTATAATTAACGATTAATTAACACGGTGTTAATTTATGAGCAGGCGACAATAGATTATTATGACTATGCTGTGTTTTGATTAACAAAAAAACAATCGTATGATACGTACCGACCCTGTTCAAACTGCAATCGACCTGATGCCGTCCTCGCGTCTCGTGCTTTTTATCGCCGCTGTCTGGCTGTGTCTGTTTACCGTCCGCATTACGGCTCCGCCCGACTTGCGTGACAACGACCAGGAGCGCCCTGTTGCATACATTATGGATGTGGTGCAGAACGGCAACTGGTTCTGCCAGCGTGATTACAACAATGTCGTCGCCTCCAAGCCGCCGCTGTACACCTGGCTTGCAGCGCTTGCAACCTTTCCCTTCGAGCGTATAAACCGCTTCAGCATATACATACCCTGCGGGTTGTCCATTCTGGGTGTCGCCGTTCTTCTGTTCCGGTGCGGAAGAGCGCTCGGCGGACAGGCCTGCGGGCTGATGGCCGCGCTTGTGTACCTGCTTTCCGGATCTGCGCTCAAGCAGGTATGCCTTGCCCGCACCGATCCCGTTTTCAGCCTGACCGTTGCGTGCGCGTCCGTGCTGGCGTATCTGGCCTGGGTTCGCGGCCGCGGATGGACCCTGTTCTGGCTGGCTGCCGCAGCTGCGACTCTCGCAAAGGGACCGCTGGGGCTTCTCCTGGGTGCGGGAGGGCTGTGCGCCTGGTTCTGGGAGCGCAGGAGCGGGGGACAGGCAGCGCTTCGGGGAAATCATGCCACCGGCATCGTCCTGTTTTTCCTCATAACCGGTGCGTGGTTCGTGCTTGCACTGTCGAGCTGCGGTCAGGATTTAATAGATAAGCTTATTTTCCAGGAGCTGGTCGGCCATGCCGTTAAAAGCGGCAAAGGAAAACTGCCGGGCCAGGGTTTTTACAAACCGACCTTTTACCTTCTGACGCGTTTTCTGCCCTGGAGCATATTCGCATGCATCGGTTTCTGGCGGATTTTCAGGCGTCCTGAGGAATGCCCCGACAAACGCAGAATGGAGCGCTTTGCCGCCTGTCACGTGCTTTTCGGTCTCGGGCTGTTTTCGCTTGCCGCCCATCAGCGCAGCGATCTTATCTTTCCCCTGCTTCCGGCGGCAGCGCTTATCGCCGGGCGCGAGCTTGCACGCATCCTGCCGTTTCTGCACCGGCCGCGGGCGCTTGCACGGCTGTCTGTCGCCATTGCCGTCTTGCTGCTGCTGGCAGCTGTCTTTTATCAGTTCTTTTTTGTGAAAAAGTATGACATTCAGGAAACCCTGGCCATCAGACGTCTTGCCCGAACAATTGAGCGCGAGCTGGGGCCCGAAGCGCCCCTGCAGCATGTAAATGCCTGCTACACCCTTCAGTTTTACCTGAACTCCCTTCACCGGTTCATAACGCGTGAGGAGGCCGCACGACTGCTTGAGCTACCGGAATCCGCATTCATAGCCGGCCGGCCTCTTGACCTTGAACGGGCCAGAATCACTTTCGGCGATACCGGCCTGTATGAAATCGCCTCCTGTGCCGTAAACGGCAAAAAAATTATCGCCGTGTACAGCAACTATCCCGATTTCAAACAGGCACGGGAAAAGCGTCATCCGCGCGCCGTCCCATCAAAACGCTGAAAGCTTTGTCATGACCCTGCACAATCTCATACTGGCACTTTCCCCGATCATGCTTATCGCCGTTGTGTGGTTTTTCTTCAGACATGACATAAGCCAGGCGAAAGAAAAATATCTTGTCAAAAAACGGATCAGGACGCTTCCGAGCGACCATAACACTGAAGCAATCCGGTCAATCCAGCAGCTGCTTGAAGGCAGACCGGCGTTTCGATTTGTGGTACTGGGCGACAGTCAGCATCATTACAAAACATTTGAGAAGATCGCGGCGGATGCCTTGACGCAGCAGCCGGACTTTATCATACACACCGGTGATTTTACCCGTGCCGGCGGATTCATCGATTACCGGATCATGCTCGATATACTCCGTGGTATCCGCGTGCCGCTGGTCGCGCTTGCCGGCAACCACGATATCAAGCAGCACGGCATGCGCCTGTTCCGTCATGCATTCGGTCCGCTTGACTTTTACTTCGACCTGCACGACATTCGCTTTATCTGTATCAACAATGTCACCGAGGCGATCGATTCCGGCCTCCACCACATACATCCCGATTATGCCATAGAAGGGCTTCAGAACGGGCGCGGCCTGCACACCAGCATCGTTCACAATCTCGGGCGGCTTGTCCGCAAAAAAGACCATAACCTGCTGTTCATGCATGCGCCGATTCCCCTGGAGCTTTTCCGGTTTCGCAGCTTTTCAAGAAATGCAGATACGCTGATCAGCACCATCCGTGAAAATGCCGCAAAAATCGACCGTATTTTCGCGGGTCACATTCACAGCTACGGCGAAACCGAACTCGAGGGAATACCCTGCATCGTATCCGGAGGTGCGGGCGGAAATCTCTACTGGGAAAAAGAGGGGTTTGTCCGGAGTTTCAATTATATCATCGTGGATGTGGGCGCTGACAAAACAATACGGCACAGGGTGTGTTTTGTCGGCTGAATGATTTCAGCTACTGCTCGAGCCTTTCAAGCTCTTCAAGTATCTCAGGCGGTATCTGCTCTTTCATTTCCGGCGGAACCACTTCTTTAAACAGCTTGAGCACTTCGGCAGGGTCCGGCTCTTCGCCCTCTTCAAGCTGGGCTTTCAGGACTTCATCCATGATTTTCATGAAGTTTTCCTGAACTTTCAAGTCCATTTCATCGTCCTGCCCGGTTTTTTCGGCCCGGCGGCGCTCTTTTATCGCCGCGCGCGGGTTCTGCGGAGGCGGCTCGCTTTCCTCTACCGGTGTCGTAACCGGCGTACCGCTGGTGAGGTGGCGCTCTCCCCCTTTTTTGCCGATCAGGTCAAGCGCCACGATGGCTGTGCCGTTGTCACCGTCCCTGAAGTGCATGACATAGTTGGTAATGTTTGCGATACGCAAAATGCGCTTGATACCGCTGCGCAGCGGCATATCCGTGAACTGTATGCTGACGGGAACCTCGGAAAAAACCTCACCGTGAACCACTATTTTGATGCCGCACTTTTCACCGAGCTCCCGAACAATATCTTCCGGACGGGTATCGCGGGCGCGTATGCTCAAATCCCCCGAGGAAAACGTCAGCATGCCGTCGGCAAGTTCATCATCGGCGGCAGCGACCGACCCGAGCATGAGCACGCCGAACACCAGCGACGCAACAAAACCGCTCTGCAAAATGCGATATATGTTTGTCTCATACAGCATGGTACACACCTTGATTGAACTACTACCCCGACACGTCAGGGAAGGCGAGGGATTTCATTCGCAAGCCGATACTGCGTGCCTCCCCGAGTGAGACAATTACATCATAAAGATATGACATGCGGTTGCAATGCCTCCGGTACGGTCGTGGCATCAACCGCTTCAAAAACCCTGTTTTTCATCGCAGGATTTTCCAGGGCATCGACACAGGCCCGGGCGATATCCCTGCGGCTGACCATGCCGGAAATCCTGCCGCCCTCGCCGAAAGCGATTTTTCCGGAAAGCTCCTTGTCGGACAAACCGCCCGGCCTGATAATGGTATAGGGTATGCCGCAGTCTTTGACAAAGGCTTCAGACAGAGCTTTTTTCCTGAGTACGGGTCCCATAAGCAGCCGAAAAATAAACTTGACGGCAAGTTTGCTGTCACCGACACCGATCGAGGAGATGACGACAAGATGCTGCAGGTGAGCGGCCAGCGCGGCACGCGCAAGATTCTGTATGCCGAGATTGTCGACGAGGTTGTTTTCCTTGCCGCTGAAGGGCTTTTTCGATCCAAGCGCGCTCACCGCAGCCCGGCAGCCTGCAACCGCCTGCTCCAGAGACGCTGCCGAGGCAAGATCCGCCTCAACGACCGTTGCACCGGACTGACCGACATCGGCCGCGCGCGCTGCCGACCTGACAAGCGCCCTCACCGGATAGCCCCGCTTCAGCAGTTCTGCCACAACAAGGCGGCCTGTCCGGCCGGTTGCTCCTGCAACTGCCACATCGCTGCCCGAATCCTCCATTGCCTTCCCCTCCGTATGATCTGACCCCTACCGTAGCGCACGGACAGAGCCCTGCACGCCGCAGGGATCAGCCGCTCTTCCTGCTGCCGTCCTTATTGTATTCATAAAACCCCTTGCCGGTCTTGCGGCCCAGGTGACCGACCTCCACCAGGCTCATCAGCAGGGGGCAGGGGCGGTACTTCGGCTCCTGAAAGCCGTTATACAGCGCCTGCTGCATTGCAAGCACGACATCAAGTCCGATAAAATCGGCAAGCTCCAGCGGACCCATGGGATGATTCATCCCGAGCTTCATTGCAAGATCTATCTCCTCTTTCGAGGATGTCCCCTGATACAGACAGAACACAGCCTCATTGATGAGGGTCTGAATGAGGCGGCTCGTTACAAAGCAGGGGCTGTCGGCAACGGTGATTGGCGTTTTGCCCATTTTTAAAGCGAGCTCTTTTACAATGGTGTAGCTGTCATCCGAGGTAGCCGGCGTTTTTATGATTTCGAGCAGCTTCATCTTCTGAGCCGGATACATGAAATGCATGCCGAGCACTTTTTCAGGACGCTTGGTTGCGCTTGCCAGCCTGCCGAGACGGACGGAGCTTGTATTCGTCGTCAGGATGACAGGGGGCCTGCATATTTTGTCAAGACGCGAAAACACATCTACCTTTACCGCGCTGTTTTCCACAGCCGCCTCTATGACATAATCGGCATCGGCGAGGCACTCCAGCTCTTTTTCATAGCGTATGCGATTGAGAACCGTCTCTTTTTCTTTTTTCTTGAGCTTGCCGAGCTCCTCGGCTTTGCCGAGATTATTCTGTATTTCGCGGGCGGACTTTTTAAGCATTTCCTCATACGGCTCAACCACGATGGCGCTGTAGCCCGACTGAGCGACCACCTGCGCAATACCCGTTCCCATCTGACCGGCGCCGATAACGCCGATTGTAGAAATGTCTTTTGCCGTTATGTTTTTTTTGCTCATACCACCCTGCCTTTCTGTCACCTGAATTGCCGTTCTGCCGAATAATCCTGCCAGGATACTGCATCAAGACTAAAAGAATATTATAGTGCTTTCCGCAATGTCAAGCAAATTAGCTCGCAGAGAGCCGCTACCTAACCGTACCGGTTGATCTAAATGACATCGCGGGTATAAAAATCAAAAACGGTCCGGCCGTATTTTTTCGAACGTGCACAGAAAAGTGCTCCGCAGCCTGGTACGCAGCGCTCCTTTTCATCGCGCTGCACGACCACGGTTCCACCGGGCTGCAGGAGCTGTGCGGCACTGACCGCTTCAAGCGCCCGCTCGTGCAGATGCAGGCCGTAGGGCGGTGCGATGATTATAACATCAAAGCGACGGTGCTGTTTTCCGAGCCTCTCGGCCTCGGCGACACCGTCGCCCGTGTGACAGGTAATCAGCCCGGCAATACCCAGGTTCCGGGCATTGCTGCAGATAAGCTCGGCGGTCTGCCGCCGCAGTTCGACAATACAGGCCGATGCCGCTCCGTTTGAAATAAGCTCGAAGGCTATGGCTCCGCTGCCGCCGAACAGATCAAGAACCGCTGTGCCCGGCAGCACAGGCCGCAGCATATCGGCAAGACTTTTGCGCAGGCGTGTCAGCAGCGGCCGTGTTGCGCTGCCGGGCGGAGTTTTGATTTTTCGCCCGCGCAAAACCCCGGATGTAATGGTAACCGCTCCCATAGTACCGCCGTCTTTTTTATGCCGTGGTCCGCATGCTACAGTTTTCTACCCATGCTGAGGGCTGTTTTATTGATGCTGAATCCGCCGTGACACTGGACAAGCTCGTGGGGCCCCTCTGTAAAAGGCAGAAAGACAACCTGCGCTTCCCGGGTACTGACCTGTGCCTCAGCCAGCAGCGGGTAGGTGCGCTTGGGATCAACCGCCATCTGTGCGAGTGTAATACGTATGCACTCGGCGGCCTCGGCTGCCGGCAGCGTCACGGGAAGCAGATTTTTCCCGTGTGCATCGCACTCCAGGGACCCGTCAAGCTGAAGCCCCGTAACCTGCTGAAGAAGGCGCAGAAACAGTTTGGGTTGAATTTTAAAAGCCGGCACCCAGAACGACACCCGGCGCTGCTCCCATGCAGGCTGCATCACTCTGGGAATATTGGCATACCGCACGAGGTCGGCGTATGACTTCATCGGAATCCCCGTTATTTCGGCGCTTATTCGCCAGAACGGAAGATAGCAGATACCGCTTTCATCATCAGCGGCGACAATACCGAGCGGTACGCGGCTGAATCCCTGCCCGGTCGCCTGCCAGGCACCGCTGCAGTTGCCGCACAGCAGCACACAGCTGTCGGGATCGCCTGACAGATCCCAGCCGCAGTGAGGGCACATGGTCGGTAAAAACTGCGGCCCCCAGGCCGGGGCCTCACCGGCGGTCAGGCTGCCGTACTCCTCGGGTGCAACCTTCCGCAGGGGCCTGTCGAGCACGGCATCGTACATGGTCGCGTTGCGATAGTGTATGGGGGCATAGACAATACTGAGGGTTTCGCCGATAAACCTCTGAAAAAAAAGCGTCGTGCGTGCAAGCGGGCGGGCGATTTTACGCCAGGTGTCAACGCGCTCGATCAGTTCGCGAAATGCCACCGTGCAGGGGATAAACCTGCCTGACGTTTCCGGTGTCAGCATGCGAAGCTTCATGGCCTGCGGCCGCAGACCCAGGGTCGGCGGAAGATACGCTTCAACGGCCGCCGGCATGCTTGAGTCGACGACCCGGTAGCTGATTTCATACTGGCAGCAAGAAAATGCCAGCCCCCTGAACCGCCAGAACGGTGCATACAGAAGGTCATCCCCGCCTGCCGTGCGGGGCGTCAGATAATAGCGAAAGCAGTCGGCAGCGCTGAGATACAGCCTCACCCGGCAAAACGGACACGAGAGTATCCGCTCTGTCTCGGGACTCGTTACCGGTGCTCCGCACTGGGGGCAGGAGTGTTCAACGAGCCAGGAACTACGCAAGCTTCTCTCCGCACTGGTTGCAGTATACGGCATCGGGCAGGTTTTCGGTGCCGCACTGTGAACAGCGGCGTGCAACCGGCTTTTGCTCTACCGGCTTGCCGCACTTCGGGCAGAAGCCTGCTTTGGCCGGAAGATTTTTACCGCAGCTGCGGCATTGCTGTATGACAAGCAGCTGATGGCCGCAGCTCGGACAGAATCTTGCATCCTGCTGCACGGGGTTCTTGCAGTCCGGGCAATAAAACTTCTGATCTTCTGCAGGCGCCTGCTGCGGGGAGGCGGCCTGAAACATACCGCTGAACATGGCGGGCATCATCAGCCCCGCCCCCATTCCCATACCGGCACCCGCCCCGCCCGCGGAATCCGCGGCCTTTTCAAAGGCCATAGCCGCCTTCATTTTCATGAGCTTGTTGAGATCGTCAAAAACGCTGAGACGGCTCTTGTCGTCAATGGCTTTCTGAACCTCGGGCGGCGGTGTTATGGAATTTATATACAGGTTCTGCAGGCCGAGGCCGAAGCGAGCGAAGTCCTCCTGCAGGCGTTTCATAAGCCCGTCCGCCATCTGGTCATACTGCCCGGGAAGGTTCAGCATGGAGTCGAGGTTATCGCCGAGATAATCGTTTAAACGCGAAACAACGACTCTGCTCAGGTACTCTTCTATCTCCTGGGTGCTGTATATACCCTGGGTTCCGACAAGAGAGTTTATGAACAAAACGGGCTGCAGGACCTGAATGTTGAAAACACCGAACGCCCTGAGACGTATAAGGCCGAGCTGGCTGTCCCTGAAAGCGACCGGGTCGCGGGTCCCCCACTTGAGATTGGGGAACACTTTCATATTGACAAAATACACCTCGGCCCGCAGCGGGCTGGTCAGCCCCCAGGGAAAACTCAGCACTTTTGTAAGCACCGGGATATTCGCGGTCTGCAGCGTATGCCGCCCGGGAGCGAATGCATCGTATGCTTTGCCGTTATAAAAAAAGACGGCGGCCTGGCTTTCACGCACAATCAGCTGGGCGCCGTATTTTATCTCAGCCGAACCGCTTGCCGGTATCCTGCAAACGATATCGGTGCCGGTTTCGTCAAACCACTCAAGCACTTCCAGAAAAACAACATTGTTCATGCCCATTGCCGTTACCTCCATGCAGTGCGTGATCGATTACTGTTTAAGCCCTTCAAGTGCTGCGCGGACCCGCTGCAGCAGATTTTCCGGCGGATTCAGCGCCAGGCAATGTTCAAAGGCTTCACGGGCTGACGCGGCGTCACCCCGGCGCTCATAAATACAGGCCAGCACATAGTAGGCCTGACCGAAACGGGCATTGAGCTCAATTGATTTTTTCGCGTAACGCAGAGCCTCATCCGGCCTGTCCAGGGCAAAGGCCGATTCGGCCATAACGCAGTACACATCCGGATAGGGTACGTTTTTCTCCAGAACAAAGCGCCCCTGCTCGAGCGCCTGGTCGTAAAAGCCCTGCCGGTTGAGCGTTTTAAACAGACTGATTCGTGCTTCGAGATAGTCGGGATTGATGCGCACGGCTTCCCGGAATTCAACCGCAGCATCTTCCAGACGATTGATCAGCAGATACAGTGTTCCGAGCGTATTGTGCAAATCGGGATAGTCGGGATGCTGCCCGACATACTCCTGGATATACGGTATGAGCATGCTGCACAGTGAGGTGTCTTCCTCGGAGAAGCTTTTTATTATCGGCAGGAGGGTTGCAACGTCAGGGTTAATCTCGATATGACGGAAAAACTCATTAACGGTCTGCTCGAGTGATTTCTCTCCGCTGAACACCTGCCCCAGGGCTCTGCGCATGATATGGCGTTCCGGTATCGGGGCGTCAAGAATATTGCGCACCGTGTCTATGGCCATATCGAGGTTCTCATCGGCATCCTCGGCTGCTTTAGCGCACGTGAGCTCTTCCAGGCCTTCTTCATAGCGCTCCTTCAGACAGTACAGAATGCCGCGCTTGATTCGCGCATCCCGGTAGTTCGGGTTTATTGCAAGAGCTCTGGAAAACATGTCGAGTGCCTGATCTATTTCGTTTCTGCAGGCATGGATCAAACCCAGGTAATACAGGATATCGGGGTAGTCGGGACAGCGCTCGGCGATAGCCGAAAAATTTCCGTATGCGTCATCAAGCCGTCCGAGATAGGCCTGCATTATAGCAAGCTTTTTTCGCGCCTCCACATAGTTGGGATTGATAGCAACCGCTTTCCGAAACGCCTCCAGGGCCTCTTCTGTCTTGCCCTGCCCCGTAAGTGCGAGGCCAAGGCGGAACTGCACATCCGCATAACCCGGGTGCTTATCGAGGATACAGCTGTACAGCGTTGCAGCCTTATCCCACATTTTCAGATTGTGCAGTGCTATGCCGAGCTTCAGCTTTGTGGGAATATGCGATGGATCTATTTTCAGAATAGTGTTGAAGGTCTCTACCGCTTCATCAAATTCGCCAAGGTTGTTCTGGCAGATACCGATAAAGTGAAACACATCCACATGCTGGTCGTTATACTGCCTGGCATGCTGAAACGACTCCAGTGCCGATGAAAAATTTCCTGTGGCAAACAGCATAATGCCGAGGTTGCGATACGACTGACCGCAGTAAAACCGGGCCAGGTTGAAGTACAGACTTCGGAAGGACTTCTTTCTCTCGATTATTTCCTTGAACAGTTCAATAGCATCAGGGTACCGACGGCTGTTGAAATACTCCATGGCTTTGTCGTACACATCATCCCGGCCTAACGTCAGCAAACGTTTAAAGAAGCTCATGATAATTGTACTCCGTGGCGCTTATTGCGCTCCTTTCCTGAGAATAACGGCATGAAACGTCCGTATGAGTATCTTCAAATCAAGAAGGAGCGACCAGTTTTCAATATACTCTATGTCGAGATGCATCCATTCATCAAACCGTATATGATTCCTGCCGGTTATCTGCCAGAGGCAGGTGATGCCCGGCGTAACGGACAGCCTTTTTTTCTGCCAGGGTCGATACTGACGCACCTCTTTCATAAGAGGCGGTCGCGGTCCGACCAGGCTCATATCGCCCCTGAACACATTGAAAAACTGAGGCAGCTCGTCGATGCTGGTTTTGCGTAAAAAAGCGCCGATGGGCGTAAAGCGCGGATCGTTTTTTATTTTAAAAACCGGCCCGTCCATTTCATTGAGGTGACTCAGCTTTTCCTGCATTTTATCCGCACCCACCACCATGGACCGGAACTTGTATATATTAAAAAGCCGGCCGTTCTTGCCGACACGCTCCTGAACAAAAAAAACAGGTCCCGCAGACGTCAGTTTGACAAGTACGGGCACAAGAATCCAAACAGGTATGCATGCAATGATGAAAATCGCCGATACCGCTATATCGAAGCAGCGTTTCACAAAAAGCTGCACCGGGTAGTGTTCTACCGCGCGGCACAGAAAAAGAGCCCGGCAGCCGATGTGCTCGACACGAATATCATTGAACGAATCACCCGGGGGGTCAGCGCCGAAAACAAAATCAATCCCGCGCACATGACAGCGGCGCGCAACGGACCTGACGGTTTCCATATCCTCATAATCACCGGCGTACACGACGCAGTCCACGATATGCTCATCGACTATTGCGTCGAAGTTTTCGACGGAGCCGAGCAGCGGGGTGCGCATGGTGTGCTCATCCTCACTGTGCCCCTGTGCCGCAAGGCAGCCGACCAGCACAAAGCTTCCATCCTGCCGGTCGATGATCGTTGTCTCGAGATCGTGCGCTGACCGGTCTGTTCCGACAAGCATGATATGCTTTACAAACGAACTCTTTTCCTGCGCGCCGCTGATGAGCACCGTTACCGCCGCTCTGCTGAGGACAAGGGCCGGCCATGAAAAACACACCAGAAACAGGGTGATACGCCCGTAAACCGAAACCCGGGACAGCAGAAGCAGAATAAAAACCGCAACCGTACCGGACAGCAGACATGCCATGCCGGTGTGACGCAGCAAACGTCCGACACCTTGTCCGACGGGGAAATCATAGCAGCCATACAAACGCAGAAACATCAGCGTCAAAACGGCAAGGAGTATGCACATCAGCAGAACACCGTCTGCCGGTACCGGTGATACCATGCCGCCCGTACCCGTCCCTGCCGCAAAAATGCACACCCCATAAACGGCAAGCAGTACCAGGCAGTCACAAAAAAACTGGTACGGAAAGAAGTACTGTCTCTGATCGCTCAGCATGGGACCCGTATGAGGTTAAGGATTAAAACAGAAAAACTCTAACATATCTGTTTCTATTCGATCAATTAATTTTGATAAAAACCGCTCAGGGAATCACTATCGCAGACCAGAGCATTTTTCACACTGCTCCAGCCATTCTGTCCTTTCGAAGAAGCACAGCGACTGAGAAATCTCACGCCCATGAAAGATATTTCTCCCTTCGGTCGAAATGGCAAAAAACAGATGGCTGCAGAAAACAGAAAAGTGCGCTATGGCATGTATCAGAAAAGTGTAGCAGGGCAGAAGCGTACTCCGGCCGCGAAAAAAAATCGCAGCTAAAGCAGCTCCTGCATGTTTGCTCCACCGGGCGGGCACCGGAAAAAGGCCAGAGAATAGTGTGTAAGTGTATTAATCGGGAATTATTCGGTTTTATAAAAATATACCGTAAATAAGAAAATCCCCTTGGTAAGGGGCAGTACCAAGGGGATGAGGGGGGGGTACAGAAAAGAAATAATATATTTTATTTATAACACACTCTGCACTATGTGCAAGGGCTTTCTTAACAGAAAGCTAATGTTTTCAGTAATAAAAAACCGTATCACTCTTCACTGGATTCCAAATCAGTCATTGAAACATCTTTATACAAAACTTTTTCATCCAGGGACTCTTCATCCGATCCGCCGTGCTTTTCAAGGTCTTCCTGACAGTTAATGCAGCAGCGGGCGAACGGAAGTGCCTTTAATCTCTTTTTATTTATGTCACATCCGCATTCTTCACAGACCCCGTACGACCCTTCTTCGATCTTTTCCAGGGCATTGTCGATGGCCATAAGCTTTGACCGCTCCCGTTCTCCCAGCATGTGGAGCATCTGGCGGTCTTTTTCAATATCCACATCATCGTAGAAATCGCCGACATCTCGTTCCGGCGAACTTCTCTCGGCCTTGATTGTATGATCTATATCCTTCAGGATATCTTCCCGCATTTTGAGAAGGTTTTTTTTCAGTGTAACGGTTCCCTTCATTAATAACCTCTGGATGTGTATGTATGGTCACTACTGCGTAATTCCGACTAACGGCGGATTCGATAAAACGAAGAAAACTCTATCTTATTATGATCTTTTGTCAATAGAAAATTCTATCATTTTGATAAAACTTTATTTTATGGCACTATTCGTTTCTCCGTTCCTGTTTCATTATGCTACAATCAGAAAGGCGGTGGCATTATATATATAAATAATCACAGGGAACATGACGCAGGATGACGCCTCCCGGCACTGACCTGAAAAATGCAACTCTTGAAGACATTCAGTCGCTGACTGCATCGCTCGGAGCAGAACCCTACCGGGCACGCCAGATATTCTCGTGGCTGTACAGGCAGGGTGTCACACATATCAGCGACATGACCGACATTCCCCTGAACGTGCGGAAATATCTTGCAAAAATAGCGCATATCAGCTCGCTGGACATCTCGC
This sequence comes from uncultured Thermodesulfobacteriota bacterium, assembly GCA_964518865.1. Classification (GTDB taxonomy): domain Bacteria; phylum Desulfobacterota; class WTBG01; order CAIYCZ01; family CAIRTM01; genus JANQGV01. The sequence goes on along the minus strand of CAZFIB010000024.1, from coordinate 23,344 downwards.
AAACCCGGCTGTCGTGCGACGGCTCAAAAAAGTATGTTTTCAGAACACATGACGGCTTCGGTATCGAAAGTGTGCTGATTCCCGAAAAAAGCCATTCAACGCTGTGCTTGTCGACTCAGATCGGATGTGCGATGAAGTGTTCTTTCTGTTTTACCGGACACACAGGCCTTGTACGCAACCTGACTGCAGCTGAAATCGTCAATCAGGTATGCGCTATCCTGCACGCGGCCGGCACACCTGAAAAGCTTCCGAATATTGTTTTCATGGGAATGGGCGAACCGCTGGCAAACTATGAAAACACCGTGAAAAGCATTTCAGTACTGACGAATCCCTGCGGGCTGCAGTACTCGCACCGCAAAATCACCGTCTCAACATCAGGACTGGTTCCTGAAATGGACAGGCTCGGAAAAGAGGTTTCCGTCAACATGGCCGTTTCACTGAATGCCCCGAATGACGAAATTCGTTCCCGCATAATGCCCGTCAACAAAAAATATCCGCTGCGCGAGCTGCTTGCAGCAGCGGCACGGTTCCCGCTGCGGAACCGCCAGAGGATTACCTTTGAATATATTTTACTCCGCGGCATAAATGATGCCCCCGAGCACGCCCTGCAGCTTGCCCGGCTGTTGCGGTCGGTACCCTGTAAAATCAATTTGATTCCCTATAATGCACACGCCGGTTCTTCGTTCCGGTCGCCTGAGGAGACAGCTGTCATGCGTTTTCAGGAGATCCTGCGCAAAAAACATTTTACAGCTCCGGTGCGTCGCAGCAAGGGACAGGACATAGCAGCGGCCTGCGGACAACTGGGTCTCAGTTTGAGTTCATAGGCGGTGAGCGGGCCGGCGCCGGCCTACTCCTGCGGTGTGTCTGCCGCTGCCGGTGCAGATTCTGATGCGCGTTCAGGAAAATAACTGCGGTAAAAATCCGGCCGGTAAGCATCGTGAGGAGGTATAAACGGCGGAGCGGCTTCGGCCTGTCTGCGTGCCTCGATGATTTCCTCGAATGTCAAATCGCGCGGAATCGTGAGCACCTGGCCGGGATAGACAAAACGCGGATCCCTGATCTGGTCTCTGTTTGCCTTGTATATGAGGGGCCACATAAAGGCATCATTGAATATTTCCCGCCGCTTTGCAATATCGTTGAGCGTTTCCCCTTTTTTTACCCGGTAGGTCGAGGGGTACATGCGTTCAAACTCCGCGCGGCGGGCCTTTCTGGCGCGGGCATGTGCATCCGAGATGACGTTCTCAGCCTCAGCCCGGGCCTGAGCCAGCAGCGTTTCCGCGGTCTGGCGGGCCTCCTGAATGATTTCATCCGCCGTCTTTGTGCTTGACTGCCATTTTTTTTCAGCTTCAAGCAGAGAAACTTTTCCGTTTTCTATAGCCTGCGGCAGATGCGCCAGTCGCTGGTGAGACTTTTGGACGGCCTTCAGGGCTTCCATATAGCGGTCGTTGTCGAGAAGCGTTCTGCCCTCTGCAAGGATCTGCTTTATCTCGATCAACTCCTCGGGAGCATACTCCTTCTCGTCTCCCATTTCGTATTGATTCCATATTTCCTCGCCCCGAAACAGAAGCCGTTCCGCCATCGTTTTTATCCGCAGGCGCTCGTCCTGACTCTCCTCGCAGGCCTGTTCACCGATATCAGCGGCTTTCTGCGCCAGCGACTTGGCCTTGGCGTACTTTTGCGAATTGAGAAGATCCCGTGCCTTTTTAAGTGTCAGCTGTGCCTCGAAGTATGTCTCCGGAGCATAAATATGAGACTCCAGCTGCTGTGCCTGCAGCAGCTGAATATCGGCTTCGCGAATCTCACGATAGGTCTGCTCGCGATACGGCAGCGTCCTGCAGGCGCAGGTAATCGCTGCGATGCAGCCAAGCACAGCGCACAGTGTTCTTGCGGGTTTCATGCTCATAAGTGATTTCATGCCTTCTTCAGATAGTTCGGTTTACTACAAGCACTGAAATGTTATAAACCAGTGAAGACAATGTCAATATATTATTCTACAGGGCGCGCAACTGCAGCGCACCAGGCATCCGAACAACCGGATTTACACACAGGTTTTTTCAGCAACGACCCTGCCGCCGGGACAGCTGAAGTCCCGCTGCCCGGCGAGCATCCGGCAGGCACCGATACCCGCAACAGGGGCTGCCGGCAGTCCTTCCATGCAGCGACGGAAAAGCCGGTGGTTTCCGCATCGACGATGACCGCTCCCGCAAGATGGGTCTGAAGAACCTCGACGCCGTTACGACGGTACCTGTTCAGTACGCTCGGCGCAGTGCCCGATACCGGCCGGGAACTTATAACGGCAAGTATCGGTTGCACCGCTTGAATAAACGCTGTGCAGCTTGATCCTTCCCGGCCGTGATGAGGAACCTTGAGAATTGAAGCTGCGAGCGGTGCCCCTTCTGATACCAGCTGCCGTTCCCGCTCGCTGAGAATATCCCCGGTAAAAAGGAACTGCACCTCACCATAGCTGATTTTAAGTACGATTGAGTCGTTGTTCGTCTCGTCGGAACGGCGCCCGGATGGAAACGAGGTCCGGGACGGATTCAGGACTGTAATGCGTGTTCCGCCGATCATGACGGGCTGCATGCGGCTCGAGCAGTATCGCAGGGTGACACTGCCGTTCTCTGCAGCTTCCATGAGACGCGCCCATGACCGTGCGCGTGATTGCTCACCGTTAACCCAGAGCTCATCGACATTGAAATTTTCCGCTATGTACCCGAGCCCCCCCATATGATCCTGGTGGGGATGACTGAGCACAATATAGTCAACGGATGTAATTCCGCGCTGCAGAAGAAACGGTGCCACAACGTAGCGTCCGATATCGAAACGCTCATCATACAGTCCGCCCCCGTCTATCAGCATCGTCTTTGTCCCGGGAAACTCAACAAGGGCCGCATCTCCGTTGCCGACATCCAGAAAGGTAACCCGCAGCCGGTCAGGTGTGCTGCGCAGCAGCAGCACGCCTGCGCAGACAATTATAATACTGCCTGCTGCTGCCGCCGGTACCGCGTAACTGCGCTTGCGAAAAAACCACGGCCCTGCGAAAAAAAACACATAATAGAAGACAGTCAGCCACAATGGGGGGGCCGCAACAAGAACGTCTCCGACGCCTATCTGTGTCCACCCTTCGATCAGCACAAGCAGCTGATCGGCGAACACACCGGACAGCCTGAAAAACATGCCGCTCAGTGATGCGGACACCGGCGCCAGCACAACACCGACAAGGCCCGGCGGCAGAATAAAAAACCCTGTCAGCGGCACAAGCACGATATTGGCGAAAATGCCTGCCGGAGCAAAACGGTGAAATGCTGCGATAACAATGGGAGCTGTCGCGGCAATGGCAACCGCCGAGGCAAAAAACGCCGTCGCCAGGGCGCGCAACAGCCGGTGCGGAACAGAACCGATCGACAGCCCGGAGGAATTCCCGCTGAGCCCCGCTGCCGAAAGAACAGCGGGAAGAACGGTAACAAGTGCCGTAACCGCCGCAAAAGAAAGCTGGAACGATACATCAAACAGCGAGTACGGCATAGCCAGCAGAATCGCCAGCGCAGCAAGGCTCAGCGCATGCAAAAGGCTGCCGGGCCGCCCTGCGGCGAGCGCGCCGGCACAGGCGATCAGCATAATAAGCGCTCTGAGTGTCGGCAACTGCATACCGGCGAGAAAGCCGTACAAAACCGCCGGCAGCACGGCAAGCAGCGCAGCCGCTCTGCGGGCATCCGTTCGCAGAAGAAGCGTGGTGCTCATCCGAAAGCAGCTGATCAGCAGCAGGCAGCACAGGAAATACACCATCCCGACATGCAGGCCGGATATGGCTAAAAGGTGGGCAACGCCGAGCTGACGGAACTGCTCCTGAATACGCTCCGGCAGGGCTCCCCGTTGCCCGATCAGCAGCGACAGCAGCAGCGAGCGGGCCGGCCCGTCGACACGGTGCTGCAGGATTGCAGCCGTCCGCTCACGAAACACCTCGATCATGCTGAGAAGGCTGCTGCCGCTTCCGCGCCTGAGGATCAGAATACCCTTATCGTCGGCAACATACGCCGTAACATATACCTCCCGCCGGGCAAGATACTCGACGTAATCAAAACCGCCGGGATTTTCAAAATTCTTCGGGCGCCGCAGCCTGCACAAAAAACGCAGCCGATCGCCGTAGCGAATGGTCTGATCTTTTTTTTGCACGGTCACCTGTACGCGACCGGTTACGTCGATTTCGCCATCCGGTGTGCATACCTGTTCCGCATGCAGAAAAAAACGGCATCCTTCAGCTCTGACAGCGGGCGGCCGCCCTACGGTCCCTGTCAGCGCCAGGCTGCCACGCCCGGCATAGCGTACGACATGATTTTCCGGAAAACGGTGCTGCCGGCAGGCATCCATATACAGGATGCCGAGAAAAAAAAACCCCGCACCGGCCGCTACCGCTGCTGTCGGTATCGACGGTCGCACGATAGCCGCCGCCATAACCAGCAGCGACAGCACGATGCCTGCACCGGCAATGTGTCCGCCGCACTCACACCATCCGGCTGCTGCTATGCCGGCACACAGCATAACTACCACTAAGGGGAGATGTCGTTTCATCGAAGGAAAGAGCGCCCCGTATCTGCTGCCCTGAACCGCTGCCGCAGACATTTTTCCGAACAGAATCAGTAACTATCCCCGCTCAAAGAAGCGGGGCTTCAGGATGGCTCCCAAAGGGGGCCATCAATAGCTTTTGCCCCATTTTGACCGTGCCGAGCCTGAACCGTGTGCTGCGGAATTGAACCACTCTGCTGCGACAGGTCGGGATAGATTCGCCCGCCGGCTGCACCTCGGCTGAAGAAAAACATAACGGCACTGAAATTCTCACGGGGGGTTACCCGGTTGCCACCCTGCACTGATCGTGCATACTACAGCCCCGGCCTGTCGAAGACCCCGACCGGTTGCCGGTGAAGGCGAGGGTTCTGATTCGCGAGCCGATACGGCGTGCCTCCGCGAGCAAGACAACAAGGGCCGAACTGTCCGGCTTGTTGTTGAAATGTTTTTTCAGGGTGCATGAGACCGAAGCCGCTCTATAAGGGCGGGCACTATTCTGTTCATGTCTCCGACAAGCGCATAGTGAGCGATATTGAAGATAGGCGCTTTCGGATCGCGGTTTATCGCAACGATTATATCCGCCTGCTGCATGCCTGCCAGGTGCTGTATTGCTCCTGAAATGCCGCAGGCGATATACAGCTTCGGCCTGACCGTTTTCCCGCTCTGGCCGACCTGGTAATCGTGGGCTATCCAGCCAAGATCGACCGCCGCGCGGGAGGCTCCGACCTGTCCGGCGAAAAAACCGGCAAGCTCTTCCAGCAGCTTGAAGTTCTTGGGGCTTCGCAAACCGCGGCCCCCCGACACAACAACATCTGCCTTGTCAAGCTCGATGCCGCTTGTGCTCCGCACGGTCGAGTCGATTATTGTAACAATATCGTCGGACGGATCGGGATTCACCGAGACCCGCACGATCTCGCCCTTCCCCTGCGCCCGGACGGCACGCATAACACCGGGCCTGACGGTCGCCATCTGCGGCCGGTGGCGGGGGGTGACGATTGTCGCCATGATGTTTCCGCCGAATGCCGGCCGTGTCTGCAGCAGAATTCCCTCCTCGGAAGAAATGTCAAGTGCAGTGCAGTCCGCCGTCAGGCCGGTGCGGAACCGGTTTGCAAGCCGCGGTGCGAGATCGCGGCCCATGGTTGATGCGCCGAGCAGAAGGATTTCCGGCTTGTGCTTCTCAATAAGTCCCGCGATAATTCTCTCTGACGGACCGGTTCTGTAATGCCGAAGAAACGGGGCATCAGCGATAAAAACCCGATCTGCGCCATGTGCCTGCAGCTCTGAGGCACACGCTTCTATACCGCTTCCGAGCAGTACTGCAGCAACCTCCGACTCGCGCATGTCCGCCAGCCGGCGCGCCTCGCCCAGCAGCTCGCGTGTCACCGGCGCAAGATTTCCATCCCGCTGCTCCGCCACGACCCACACACCGCTGTATGCGCCGGTGTCGGATGCCGGTTCTGCAGCAGCCCCCGCGCGCTCGATCGCTCCGACAGGACAGACATCCGCACAGGCTCCGCACCCGGTGCAGTACTCGGTTAGATTCGGCGTTTTGGCATCAACGGTGATACCGCCGAACAGGCATGCTTTAACGCACAGTGCGCATCCTATGCATTTTTCAGGTATAAGCCTAATCATAGTGCTGTGAGTCGCTGCGGTTCTCCAGGCAGGGGCACCGGTAAACGCCCTACAGTATATTCCGCTCCCTGAGCCGTTCAACAAGCGTGTTTGCCATCTGTTCTTCCGTTCCTTCGATATGCTCGCAGTCGGTCAGCTTCTCCGGCTGAAAAATCCGCTTGACACCCGTGGGAGAGGCTGTCAGTCCCGCCATCGAATCAGGAACCTGCAGGTCATCCGCCCCCCAGACCGTGAGAAGCGTGCCGCTGCAGGCCTGCTCTATATTGTACAGTGAGGGGTAGCGCGGACGGTTGATCGGCGAACTGACCGTGACCAGGGCCGGAAGCCTGACCCCGACCTGCTCGATGCGGTCCTCGAGCCCGCGCCTGACGCTGAGGCGTTCGCCTTCCAGGGTTACGGCTTCAGCATAGGTGACCTGCGGCAGGCCGAGAAAGCCGGCAACCTGCGGCCCGACCTGGGCAGTATCGCCGTCAATGGCCTGTCGCCCGCACAGGATAAGATCGAACGTGCCCAGTTTCAGAATCGCCCGCGAAAGCACAAATGCGGTAACAAGCGTATCCGAGCCGGCAAAACGCCTGTCGCTCAACAGTACTGCTTTATCGACACCCATGGCCAGAACCTCTTCGAGTGCGGTCTCGGCCTGCGGCGGTCCCATCGAAAGCGCGGTTACCGTGCCGCCGTGTCTGGAGGTCAGATCAAGTGCTGTTTCGACCGCATTGAGGTCCTCCGGATTCACTATGCTCGGGACCCCCTCACGCATAAGCGAATTCGTCTCAGGGTCTATTCGAACTTCTGCGGTATCAGGCACCTGCTTTACCGTGACACATATTCTAAGCGCGCTCATGACGAATCACTTCCTATGACAATGCACTGCGGGAGATAATAAGCCGCTGGATTTCAGAGGTACCCTCGTAAATTTCTATAACCTTGGCGTCTCTGAAGCACCGCTCTACTTTATAATCTTTCATGCAGCCGTACCCGCCGTGAATCTGCACGGCCTTGGTTGCCGTCTTCATTGCAACCTCTGAAGCATACAGCTTGGCCATCGACGCTTCAGCGGCAAATGGTTTTCCGCCGTCCTTGAGAAATGCAGCTTTAAATATAAGCTGCCGGGCCGCCTCTATTTCGGTTGCCATGTCCGCGATGGCCCATTGAATGGCCTGAAAGCCCGCAATCGGCTTGCCGAACTGCTTCCGCTCCTTCGCGTACCTGACGCTCTCCTCCATGGCGCACCGCGCCACACCCAGCGCCTGGGCTCCGACACCGACCCTGCCGAAGGTCAGCGCGTCAAGCGCCGCACTCAGGCCTGTGCCCGGCTCTCCGAGAACATTCTGTGCCGGCACCCTGCAGTTTTCAAAAATCAGCTCACCGGTATCCGAAGCACGAATACCGAGCTTGTTTTCTTTTGTGCCGACGGAAAGTCCCTCAAACCCCTTCTCGACTATGAATGCGGTAATGCCTTTGCTGCGGCTGCTGCGGTCGGTGCACGACATGACGATAACGACATCTGCCGTACCGGCGTTCGTTATAAACGTTTTCGTTCCGTTGAGCAGGTAATAATCACCCTGCAGCTCGGCATTCATTTCCATGGAGGCGGGATCGGATCCTGCATTCGGCTCGGTCAGGGCAAACGCTCCAAGACTGTCGCCCCGGGCAAGGTCGAAAAGGTACTTTTTTTTCTGCTGTTCGGTACCCAGGGCATAAATGGGGTACGCGCCGACCGAATTATGAACCGATACGATTATAGCTGTTGAAGCACAGACCCGGGCAAGCTCCTCGATAATCAGAACATAGCTTATGCTGTCAAGACCGCAGCCACCGTACTCCCTGGGAATGGAGATGCCCATAAAGCCGAGTCCGGCAAGCTTTTTAAGCGCTTCTGCCGGAAACGTCGCTGTTTCGTCCCACTCCCGGGCAAACGGTTCAAGCTCCTGCACAGCGATCGTACGGGCTGTTTTTCGTGCCAGGTTGTGCTGCTTTGTCAGCTCAAAATCAATCATGGGTTCAGTCTCGCAAAAAATGAGGCGGCGGTCGTACGCTGAGCATCCGGCAGCACATAAAGCACCCTATGCAAAGCTGCCGACAATGCTGTCGACATATTCTTCGGCATGCGCCAGATGCGCTGCAATGCGGCTGTCGTCCAGGCCGAGCAGATCCGTTACGAGGCTATCCATTGCACACGGTTTATCGCCAGCCCCGCGCATTAGCGCAATAGCGTCCGCGGCATGAACGATAAGTACCAGCTGGTTGTTTCGCTGCTGCAGCGGCTGATGGTGATACCGGATGGCGGTCGTTAGTTCATTCGGAATGCTCCACTTGCTGCACACATCCGCTGCAACCTGAGCATGATCGAATCCTAAAATGCGCTTTTCCGCATCCTGCACTGTCCGGTTTTCTTCCCGCACCTGTTGCTCGAACAGATCAAGCCGCTCGAAAACATATTTATTCAGTATAAGCTTTCCGCAGTCATGCAGGAGACCCGCCGCAAAGGCATCGTCGCCGAGTTCGGGACTGGTTGTCTGTGCAATATCGCGGGCGCACTCTGCAGCCGCAAGCGAGTGACTCCACAGATCACCGGGCTGCATACCGTATCCTTTCAGCTCGGAGCCAAGCAGGCTTGAGGCACAGGCGAGGGTTATGAGCTCGTTCAGAGTTCTCATGCCCAGCACCACAGCAGCATGCTGTACCGAAGCAACCGTCCCCATTACGCCGTAGAATGAAGAGTTGGCAAGCTTGAGAACCCGGGCCGCTATAGCCTGATCCGTTACGATCACACGCGCAAGATCGGCAAAACTGGAGGAATCGTCGGCAACGATCCGACGGGCCTTTTCCGCCACCTGCGGCATCGGCGGCAGATCTTTCACCGTTCTCAGTATTCTTTTTTTTAATATCTCTCCCGGAGTTCCGGCAGCACTGTCTTTTCTTCGGTGACCGGCCTCTTCTCCGGTCTGTCCCAGCTCTATGAGGGCCGAGCAGGCGGGACAGGGAAACGCAACCGGTTTATCGAATGTCGCGACCCGATCGCCCGGAATATCGAATGTTTTCAGGCACTGCCGGCACTGAACCTTCATGACTCCCCAGCCAGCTCCGTGTAATCGATGTTTTTATTCGGCAGACAGGTTGGACAGCCCGCACTCACGGACCGCTAGAGCATTTTCACACTACTATAGCCATTCTGTCATTTCGAAAAAGCACCGCGACTGCGAAATCTCACTATCCCGAGAGAGATTATTCCCTTCGGTCGAAATGACAAAAAAACAGATGGCTGCAGAAAACAGAAAATTGCGCTAGTCGATAATCTTGATCTTTCCTGCATCCACATTAAGCAGTATGGTGCGCAGGAAGATGCCGCCTGTCTCCTCAAGCTTGATCGTGAGCCCCTCTCCTGCCAGCACCTGTTTTACCACCGTCAACAGTTTTGAGCCGGCACTGTCATCCTCCGGAGAGTTGAGCATGGAGGCCGCGCCTGCGAGCGCAATGGAGAACGGTTTGGAAACGCCCCGGTCGGCAAACCCCTTCAGCAGTGCCGGGACAGCCGTATCGGCGTAATACCCCGCATTCTCGGCGGAACCGCCGGGAGAAAGGCCACGAAGCATATGGGCGCCTGCAGCAACCCGATGAGCCTTGCTGAAAAACACAATACCAATACCCGCACCGATACGATCGATTTTAAGAAGTCCTTCGGCTGCAAAGCCGTAATGCATCGGGCGGATCAATGTTTCCTTCATGAACAATCACATATCGTGTCTCATTCGGTACAAAACAATACCACTACCGTAGAGCATTGTCAAACAGACGAGCGAAGGTGCCCGGCGCACTAAAAAAGCCTGAACCCCGCGTGCGGGGTCCAGGCCTGATGTGGTACGGTCAGCCTCAGATCTATGCAGCCAAACTGTCGAGCAGCGATTCAAAGCCGCCCTTCATTGCCGCTTTCGCTGACTTATCATTGATGACTTTCTTTTCCTTGAGAACATCAACTAGCTTGGAAAAGCCCTTGAGCAAAATTGCACGGTGCTCATCTGCATCAATGATGTTTTTGCTTTTCAGATAATCAACGACATCGAGCATTTTGTCGAACTGCTCGGTGTATTTTTTGGCTTGAGCTTTTGTCATAACAGCCATGGTGTCGCGCCTCCTTTCCGCATGTCAGGTATTAATAATGATATTTAACCTTTTTCTTCTCTGCATCCGAGAGATACTTGCTGCGCAGCGGGGCAATATCCTTGGCAACATAGTCAAGGCCCAGCTGTTTGAGTTTCCGCTCGGTGGGAAATCCGGTTCTGGAATCCCAGTCGCGGTACTTGTAGTACTTCTGCAGCATGTCGTTCAGCGGGAAGGTGACACCGACGTTGGTCTGGTAGTCAACACCCTGCGGCATCGGCTCCTTGACGAAGCGCTCGGGAACCGTATCCTCGCGGGCACCCGACATCAGGCGGTTCCAGTAGGCGCGCTCGAGGTTGACGATGCGCTCGCCTATTTCCTGAAACTCCTCCTCGGTGAAGTCGAGGCCGGTGACGGCGTTCAAGTACTCGACCTGATCGGGCGTCAGCACGGCGTATGACCAGTGCGTGGTAAAGCAGCACACCTGCAGGCAGTCGGTCGTGGCCTTCTGGTTCTCCTCGTAGTACACCATGTATGGCTTGGAGTTGGTGGTAATCGGCTTGTTGGCACTCTCATCACCCAGGATCTTGGTGTTCAGGCCCGGATACAGGGCGCCGGACAGCTCGAGGCAGCACAGCGAGCGCAAATGGTCGCAGCCGCCGCGGGTCCCGACCGAAAACGACAGGCCGTAGCCGAATCCCAGGCCGCGCGGGTCGTCGCCCGGCAGGGTCATGCCGCGGGTCGTGATGGTGTAATAATGAGCTTTTTCAGGCAGCCCCAGCTTGTCTGCCGCCCGGTCGGCTCCTTCGGCCAGTATATCGCCGAAGCCTTCGCGCCTGGCGATCATGGGGATCAGCTTGTCGACGACCTCGGCGTTGCCCCACTCGAGCTCCAGGCCGCCGGTCTCCTTGGTGGTGATCAGGCCCTGCTCGTACCATTCCATGGCAGCGCCGATCACGCCGCCGCACTCGATGCCGTCCATGCCGAAGTCATTGGTCAGGCAGGCGTTGTGCCAGATATCGTTGGCATCCTCGATGATGCCCAGGCGTGGGCCCGTGGGAACCGCGTGCTCGTACTCGGGGCCGCCGAACTCCTCGCCGGCATATTTGCCGTCGGTCATCCTGGTAAAACGGCCGCAGGAAATCGGACACGCATAGCAGCCCTCGCGGTGCTTCAGCACGGTCTGGGAGTGCGTCTCGCCCGACAGGTTGTTTGCCTGCGGGTGTGAACCCATCTGGAAGTTGCGCCACGGAAGCCAGCCGTCGCGGTTGGCGACGTTGATCAGGCACAGGCTGCCGAACTCGTACAGGCCCATCTTCATGGGGTCGTTCTTGAAGGCCTGGCGCAGCCGGTTGCACACATCCATCATCTTCTTGGGATCGGCGATTTTCACCGTGCCCGAGCCGCGCGTTACGATGGCCTTCAGGTTCTTGGAACCGATAACGCCGCCCGTGCCCGTTCGGCCCGCAGCGCGCCACACGTCGTTGAACGTACAGGCAAAGCGCACCATGTTCTCGCCTGCCGGGCCGATGATCATCATGTGGATGTCTTCATCTCCCAGCTCTTCCTTGATCATCTGGTCGGCCTCGCGCGGGTACTTGCCCCACACATGCCGTGCGTCGCGGATTTCCACCTTGTCGTCGTCGATCCAGATGTAGACCGGGTGCTTGGCGCGGCCCTGCACAACGATCTGGTCGTAGCCGGCGTACTTGACCTCGGCGCCCCAGTGGCCGCCCATGTTGGCGTCGCCGAACCCGCCCGTCAGCGGGCTTTTGGCCGTTACGGTCACGCGGCCCGTCGAGGGCGCTGCCGTGCCGCTGACCGGACCCATACCGAAGCACACGCGTGCTTTGGGATCGAAAGGGTCCATTTCGGGGGGAACTTCATTGTAAATGATATCGGAGTTGAAGCCGCGTCCGCCGATCCATTTGCGGCGGTACTCATAGGAGAGCGGCTCCTTCATGATTTCACCGGTTGTCAAGTCGACGCGAAGTCTCTGTCCTGCCCATCCGTACATAGCTTAACCCTCCTCTCCGATTTTTGCGGCTGTTAATCGTTCGGTCAGCTTTTCCCGGCGCTTTGCTTTAAATGCTATCTCCGGGCTTGTGTACGTGATGGCGCCGCCGGGACACCAGTCCGCGCAGACAGGGCCCTCGTCTCTTCCCTCGCACAGGTCGCACTTGAAGGCTTTGCCGGTCTTGTAGTGCATGTTGATGGCGCCGAACGGACATGCCATGGCGCACTCCTTGCACCCGATGCACTTCTCGGCGTCGATTTTCGTTATCCCGGCCTCCACGTCCATGGCGCACGCCCCGGTGGGGCACACTGCTGCGCAGGGTGCGTCCGTGCAGGCATCGCAGCCCACCACGAACGACTCGCCGAAACGCTCGTTGCGCACTATCGCAACACGGGACAGCACTTTTCCGCACTCTCCGTCATGATACAGCGAGCATCCTACGACACAGCTCCTGCAGCCGACGCAAATCTCGTTATTATACACCAGTACTTTATTGTTGCTCATGTTCCGTTACCCTCCTTTCAAGCGGGTCAACATAATGGTGCGTTCGCAAACAATTGCTTTTGTTACCAAGTATTCCGTGGTTCCTTCCCGGAAACACCCAGATGTGTACGCTTCCACCTCCTTTCACATGCTTTGTTTTTTTATGGTTTTTGTGATCAACTCGAAAAAAAAAGCCTGAAAGGCATGACGTCCCTTCAGGCTTCCTTTGCACATGCGGCGGGCCGGACTCCTATCCGACCTTATCGGCCCCTATCAGGGCTCGGAATACCTTGTGAATTATATTATCTTGTTTCAAAAAATTACAATGTACCATACCGCAATTTATACTGTCAACCTCTAAAACCACCCCGGGCGGCATCACAGCCCCCGATTCCAGAAGAACAATGACTATTGACATAGTTCACCATGAAAGTTAGTATTACAAATTACCTGTCATAATAAATATAATCGTCTATATAACAGAAAGAAACCAATGCCGACTGTTACCTGCAAATATTTTGTCAATGTGCTGGGCGCCACAAAAAAAGACGGCGAAACCGTCGATATTGAGGAGGGAATGACCGTAGAGCGGTTTCTCGACTACATGACGGAAAAATACGGCGACGGATTCGGAAAGCATGTCTATGCAACGGGAACGCTGGACGGCGAGACCTACAGAACACCGAATATCTATTTAAACAAAAAGCGCATCCAGTGGGTACAGGACTTTCCAAAAGGCCTGCAGACTATCGTCAGGGACGGAGATGAGTTCTGGTTCGGACTGATCGTCGGAGGAGGGGGGATGAACGCCGGGCACAGGCCCGCGACGGCGGTACGGACCGGCGTTTTTGAGCAGTATGCTACTGCTGTTCCTGCTCAAGCTTGCTGTCCGCAACCCGGTCATAAATATCGATAACGGCTTTTTTCTTAAGCTCTTCCACCAGCTCGTTGACCATCGTCACCGACTTCATTTCATATATCTTTTTTTTGAGCTCTTCCTGAATAAATTCAAACGGCCACGCCTTGCCTTCCGGCAGTATTTTCTTAACCAGCAGCAGGTGCAGCCCCTCATTGGTCTTGATGATTCTGGACACAACACCCTCCTGCATGCGAAAGGCGACGGAATCCAGCAGTGGATGGAACTGGCCGCGCCTGATGTAGCCGAGATCATCAATCTTAATTCCGGCCTTTGCGGCAGCACCGGGCTCAAATGCTTTTTCGAATGCAGCTGCGCTTTCCATGTAAGGCTCGAGCCTGCTGCGAGCCCCGGCCTCTTCCTCAGGGGAGGGATATTCGGCAAGCGGCACTTCAATATGAAGCACCTTGCGGGCCTCGGGCCCCTTCATCTCATCCAGGTGCTCATCGTAATATTCACGGGCATCGTCCGTTGTTATCTCTGCGCGCTTGCCTTCCACAATCGAGGCGGCAAGCCTGTTGACGATTATGTCGCGGCGGAGCTGGTCGCGAAACTCATCCGGACTCAGGCCCTGCATGAGAAGAACCGCCTTGAAGTGCTGCTCGCTGTGAAATTCCGCCGTTGTTCCGTCATGTGCCTGCTGCAGCTCCTCATCGGTTGCTTCAATGCCGCGGCGGCAGGCTTCCTGATACAGCAGCTCCCGCATGATAAGGTTCTCGATAACCTGCTTGCGGGCGGCATACTGCTGAGGCTGTGTCAGGCGCACCTTTCCTTTTGTATCCTTGTAGGGATCCAGCATCTGCTGCAGGCTGGACTCGACCTGATAAAGGCTGATCGGCTGGCCGTTGACGCGGGCGACCGGTATTTTCTTCTGCTGCGGGCTGATCGGCTGATCAGGCATGGTTTGCTCCTCTATAGCTACTGGTTTGCCGCACGGGCAACCGGGCTGTTGCCGGCCTGGTTCACTACCGGCAGAGCCTGGGCGTGCGGCCGCCGGATGAATTCGTCCCACGGAGTTTTGCCGACGATTGCGCCCCTGATGATTCCCGCGCCGTCCACATTGCCGACTCCCATAAAAGAAACCGGTATGCCCTCACGAAGTTTGACTTTCTGGTACACGGCGGGGCTCCTGAAGGTGATCTCTTCGATATCAGGCCCCTCCTCCTGAACATTGCCGATGGCCGTTATCCACATCTCGTAAAAATCGACGCTGTTCATGGGAATATTGCCCGGATAGGTGAGCGCTTCACCCGACATGTTGCAGGCGGCAACGCGGGCACCGGCCGCCGCGACCGGCCAGATCGCATTGTAAATCCACTCGCCGGTCACAATGTGGCGGGAGCGGCACACGTCGCCGGCGGCATAGATGCCCTCGACCGTGGTCTGCTGCGAGTCGTCGACCAGCACAATGCGGTCGACGTCCACGCCGGTTCCCTCCAGAAAGTCGGTGCAGGCGCGCACGCCGACCGAGGCCACGATAAAGTCGGCCTCTTCCTCGCCGCCGTTCTGATAGGTGACGATATATTTGTCTGCCTGCTTCCGTGTAGCGATAACAGAGTTGTTCAGTTCGATATCGAGCAGTTCATGGGCGGTAAGGCGGTCGCGCACCCTGCTGCTGGCCTCCAGGTCGGTCATGCGGCCGAGCACCGTGGGCAGCAGTTCGACGACCTTGACCCGGACACCCTGCTTCACCAGACCGTAGGCACTTTTCAGACCGACGAATCCGGCACCGATAATAACCGCTTTTTTGCCCTTTTTCGCCCAGCTTTTAAGCCGCGTGGAGTCGGCATAGTTGCGCATGCCGATAATACCGTCAGGGTCATAGGGAAAGCTCGGAAAAAATAGCGGCGTCGACCCGCTGGCTATCAG
The DNA here is from genome assembly GCA_964518865.1 of uncultured Thermodesulfobacteriota bacterium. Lineage (GTDB taxonomy): Bacteria > Desulfobacterota > WTBG01 > CAIYCZ01 > CAIRTM01 > JANQGV01. The sequence continues at coordinate 7,760 of CAZFIB010000024.1, read as the reverse complement.
CAGCGTGTCATAGGGTATTTTCCGCTTTTTCCCCGCAGAGCCGACATGCACCTGACGGCTTGCGGCATCAATGCCCTCGGCTTTTGTCGACAGCATGAGCTCGACGCCGCGCTCCGCGTACCACGCTGCAGAGTGCGACAGCAGGTGTTTTTTCGTGATCATGTCTCCGAGAAAATAGGTAATGAGGCACCTGGAGTACGAGGGGACATCCTCTTCGCCGATTATGACGATTCTGTCGCGGGGGTTCTTCAGGCGCAGCGTTTCCGCAGCGGTGACGGCTGCTATGCAGTTTCCGATTATGACATGCTGCTTCGCGCCGGCCGGTGCGGCTGTGGTTTTTTTCCTGGTTTTCTTTGCGGTCGCTTTCATCGTTTGGGATATCCTCTGAGTTTTTCTCTGCGTTTTTTGCTGTTGGATGCCCTGAAATCATCGAAAAACAGAGCGCCCCGGTCGCAGGCATACACGCAGGTGGGGATCTGTTCTTTTCCGCACATGAGCGTACACTTGAAAGCCTTTTCACGGCTCATGACCGTTTTCATGGCACCGTGCGGGCATACCATGTTGCACATAAAACAGCCGATGCACCGGTCATCGTCCTGAATGACAAGGCCGTCGGGACCGCGCTGAAGCGATTCCCCGATGCAGGCATCCACGCAGGGGGCATCCTCACAGTGCTTGCACAGGCGCAGATAGGGCCCCTGCGGACTCTGGAAAACACGAATATGCGGTACATGCGTCGCCGACAGGCGCTTTGCCGATCCGCAGACCTCACTGCAGGCCTCTTCACACTTGCGGCACAGATCGCAGTTTTCGGGCTTGAATTCAAACGCTTTCATGATTGATTTTCCTTGCAAATTATGCTGTTTTTGATTAATTGAATACTGTTGTCTATTGAGCACCCTATTGTCTCACGTGTAAAATATAGAAAATATCATGCAGACCGAAATATGTCAATTTCCTTTTGCCGACTATGCCGTCACACCTTGCAGCCATAACCGTTCCGGACACCGTAAAAGATGAAATGACGGCGCATGCCGTTCGTGAGCTTCCCAATGAATGCTGCGGTGTTCTGCTCGGTACAAACACCACGGTCGAGCGCTGCATACCGATACGGAGCGATCCGCCCTCTCCTGATGCCTTTTACATGGATCCCTGTGAGCAGGTAGCGGTCTTTACCGACATGGAGCGGCGCGGCGAACAGCTTCTGGGCATCTATCATTCGCATCCGACAACCCCCCCGGTCCCTTCCACAACCGATCTGAAGCTTGCCTTTCATGAGGATGTTCTCTACATCATTATTTCGTGTGAGTACCCGGGCAGCCCGCAGATCAGGGCCTACCTGCTGCAGCAGCGGCGGTTCGTGCCTGTTGATATGTAATGTGCAGCCCTGTTCACATGACATCTCCGGTCTTTGTCCTGGATTACATGTGTGATATGCGGATTTTACTGGCAGGCGACAGCGCACTCATCGATCATGTGTTCGAGCCCTTACTTTACGACAAAGGCCCCGGGAGCCGGCACCGGCCTGGGGCTTGCTGTTGTCTACGGTATCGTAAAAGAGCACGACGGCTGGATTAAAGTCGCCAGCATTCCCGGTCAGGGTACGGTATTCCGGATACACATACCGGCCGTCGAATCACAAGGTAAACGACCTGAGCGGAAAAGCATAAATCCTGACCTGTACCATGGCAGCGGAGAAACCATCCTTGTCGTAGAAGATCAGCAGGAGGTACTGACCGTATGCTCCTCCGCACTGAAAAACTACGGCTATCGGGTCGTCGAAGCACTGAGCGTTAAGGCCGCCCTGGACCTGTTTGTTAAATGTCACAATAGAATAGACCTGGTGCTCAGCGACGTTGTACTGCCTGACGACACCGGACTGGCTCTTGCTGAAAAGCTTCGCGCCGTGCGCCCCGACCTGAAAATAATACTCAGCAGCGGCTATACGGACGAAAAATCTCAGTGGCCGATCGTTCAGGAAAAAAACTACCCGTTTTTACCAAAACCGTACTCGCTGCACGACCTGCTGCAGACAGTGCATGCCGTTCTGAACACCCCCTAACCCGCCTCCGATGCACATACTCCCGGAACGCGCTGAAAACCGGGCATCCTCACAGATTTCAGTGAGCAAATGCCGTCCATTGCAAACCAAGGTTGTCATGTAGTCCTGCGTTATGGTATATTTATTTTTTGCCTGTATATGCCCGCAGTGCATGATGACCGGTACAGCGCTCACATACACGTATCCTGTGCGCGCGCTTTTCCGGCTGCCTGGGGCTTGCTGAGCACAGCAGCAAACCTTCCCGACTATTCTTACAAGGAGGCTCGTCATATGACCAAATCCCTTCGATACGAACTGCGAGAGGCGATTCTTGCCGGTCTTGCAAAAAAGCAGGACCCTCTTAAAGGTTTTTTCTGCGATGATCTGACACGTGAAGCGATTCTTGCGGTGCTGGTTGCCGGTCGTCATCTTCTGCTCGAAGGCCCTCCGGGTATCGGCAAAACAACCGTTGCGAAAATTATCGCATCTCTTCTGCCGTCCATGGACACGGTCGCCGACTGCCGCTACAACTGCCGTCCCCGCTCAGCCGCCTGTCCGGACTGCTCCGGCAAAAAGAAGCTGAAAAAAATCACCGTGCCGGGACATGAACGATTTATACGCATCCAGGGCTCTCCAGAAATGATGCCCGAGGACCTCATGGGAGATCTCGACCCGGTGCTTGCCATGCGCCTCGGCCTGCAGGACCCGCGGGCTTTTACGCCGGGGAAAATTCAAAAAGCACACCGCAAAATTCTCTTCATCGACGAGCTCAACCGGGTTCCCCAGCGTACCCAGAACACCCTGGTACAGGTGCTTGAAGAGGGTACGACGACCATAGCGGGCTTCGACCTGTCATACGAAGTGGACACCCTTGTCGTTGCCACGGAAAACCCGGAGGAATACGCCGGTTCCGAGCGGGTCAGCGAAACCCTGTCCGACAGGTTCGAGCAGATCCGTATCGGCTACCCGTCGTTTGAAGACGAGGTGGAAATTTTAAAGCAATACGGTCAACGTATCGAGGGCAGCCGCGTTTCCGAGGATATCATGAGCCAGGCGGTTGCAATAACGCAGGCGGCCCGGAGCATGCCCGATGAGCTCGAGCGCCTTCCCAGCGTGCGAACCAGCCTCTCGATTTTCGAACAGGCCCAGGCACACGCCCGCCTGAAAAACAAAAAGCAGGTCAGTAAAGCCGACATAGAGCATGCCGCACGGCGCGTTCTCGAAGGAAGGCTGGCCGTCAGCAGCGAAAGCCGCTACTACGAAAAGCAGGACCTGCTGATTGAAAAGGTCATCGATCAGTCAAAGAAAAAAAAGTGAATTCATGACCTCTGAAATCTCCATCACCATAGAAGACCTTCGCGATGCCGTACGGCGCAATGCCGACCTCAGCGCCGGCGAACAGATTCTGCAGCGCCGGCTGAAGCTGCCCGCCGCCCGCCGCAGCAGTGCATCCGCTCTGTACGCCCTCGGCCAGGTCAGCCCTGATATTGCGGAACTTGTCACTAGCTGGATGGCGGGAGGCTATCCCGCCGGCACAAAACCCGGACGCCCGCGTTCTGCGGTGTGCGTGCCGTTCACACCACGGGGCATTCGTGCTCATGGCTATGTCAAATCTCTGATAAAAAAAGAATCGCCGAGCTGTATTGCGGTCGATGCCTCTCCTGCGGAAACCGGAGCAGCCCTGCTCTATGCCTGCTCGATGGTGTACGGCCTGAAGATGCCCGCTTCCGCGTCACTTGTAAAAGACGATTACGTTCAGGAGGAGATGACGTTCCACCCCGGCGATTTTCTGCCGGAGCTGGCTGTTTTCTGCTTCCAGAACAGGATTCCCCTTGTGCCGCTGTCCACGCCTCAGCGCATGGTTCCCTCAGAGCATCAGTTCAACTACCACCAGATGCTTGCAACGGTTTACGCGGAATTTGCCGGGGCGGACCTTTCAAAAATGAGCCTGCCGAACCTTGAAAAACGCGCCGCATCCCTTATGCAGCAGGTGTTCGGCTCAGGGATGCACCTTGTCATGGAGCGGGAGGATCTTATAGCACAGTCGTGCTACTGCGCCGGCAGGCTGCTTGACCTTGCCCGGTTCCTGACAGCCAAAAGGCACCGTGCCGGCCCTGTTCTGCTCCTGTATAAAATGAAGCATGCCCTTGATCTGCCCTCACTGGTGCAGACGTTCTGGAACAGCCCGGTTGCGCTTGCCGAGCTGTACAGCCAGCCCGAGCCGCAGCCGGACGGATCCTTTACGCTGCGCTGTCTCGCTGCGGACAGCCAGCCGGAAATCGCGCCGACACCAAGCCGTCATGCCGACAGGATAGAGGCCGCCCTGGAGAGTCTTTTGCAGGCCCGTCGAAACGAGGGCCTCAGTCTTGATGACATCGACAGGCTCACGGCCCGGACTGCCGAAGCGTTGCGCTGCCACCCCCGGGTCGAACGCCCGCCCGGCGTGCGGGGGTCGCTGGCGGCCCGTGAAATCGCGCAGGCGTTCGGCCTCATGCACGGCGGAACAACAAGGGACATGCTCGCCCGGGCGCTCTGGACGGCCATGAAGCACCGCACGCGACTGGTGCACAGTGAAGACGTTTGCCATGCGGACATATTCAAGTCGATTCTGGGCAGGCTTCTCTACGACATATCGCTTCATCCGGCCGATGCGGAAAAGAAGCCGGGGGAGCGGCGCCCCCTGAGTCCTGATGAACTCTGCAAAGCCCTGCAGGGCCTGAGCGAGGCAGCGCTCAGATCGCTTGACCCGAATGATGGAGTACCCATCGACGATCCGGCATTTGCCGAGGAAGCCATGAAACACCCTCTGGTGCAGCAGGCCCTGCAGGATGCGGCCGAACGGGGCGCCCTGGGAGACATTCAGCAGGCCTACCGGGATATGCTCAGCGAACTCGAGGACAGGGGCATGCTCGATCAGATCGACTCCTCCCATATGACGCTCAGCCAGGACGGCCGCAGCAGGATACAGGAGCGGCTGGAGGAAATGCTTTCAAACGGGGAGATCAGTCCCGAAGAACTTGCAGATGCGCTCAACAAATCCATGACGATGCCCGCACCTCCCGGCCTTGACGGCGAGAAAGTCAAGCTTCCCGCGCAGAAAGAATCGGAGCTGCTGGCCGAAATGATGGACTTCCAGCACCAGGCGAAATCCGAAAGCTCGTCGCTCGAGGACCTCTACATTCACTACACCCTGGATGAAAAAAAGGGCCTGAAGGTATCAAAGGAAAAACTCGATTATGAAAAGCTGAAGGTTATGGTACATCAGCTCGAAAAGCAGGGCCTGGTTAGCGTGGCCGGATCCAAAAAGCGATTCACCATTACGCACCGCTCGCTCAACCGCCTGCTTGAAACGCTCGTGCGCCGGCACGAGAGCCAGGTTCTGGAGAAGCAGGCCTTCAAGCGCGAGCATGAAACCGACAAAACCGAGGTTCGGCGCTATCGCCGCGGCGACGTTTTCAGCGATATCTCCCTGCGCCACACCCTGCGGCGCATTCTGCGAAAGGGCAAAACCCCTGATGATATCAATTATACCGACCTGCGCGCGTTTGAGAAAAAACCCCAGAATCATCTGGATATCGTCGTCTGCGTGGATATCTCCGCTTCCATGAAAGAAGGCGGCAAGCTGCGCTTTGCCAAGCTGGCGCTCGGCGAGCTTGCAAAAGCCGCTGTCGATAAAAAGGACCGCATGGGAATTATCGCCTTTTCCAACGTCGGCGAGGAGGTTGTGCCCCTGACCGATAAAATTACACCCCTGCTCAATGCGGCCATGACAATGCGTGCCGACCAGTACACCAATATCGGCAACGGCCTGCACCGGGCCCGCAGAATGCTGCTGAAGGAAAAAAACAGCAACATGAAATACATCATTCTCATCACCGACGGGCAGCCCAATGCAGCCCTGTCCGCCGACCGCGAAGAAGAGGGATTCCACCGGCAGGTGGCCTCGTTCTCCCGGGAAACCACCATGGAAACGAAAATCGCCATGGGCACGCATCATGCCCTGACCGAGGCTGCCAAAACAGGCCGCAGCCATATCAAAATATCCGTGGTGTATATTTCTCCCGAGGGGGAAGAAGACGAAAAAAGCGAGCAGACCGCCAGGGAAATCGCCCGTATCGGCGGCGGTCGCTTTCACCGGGTGCGGGCCATCGAGCGCCTTCCGCTGGAAGCGCTCGAGACGGTTGTCTGATTTTTTACGCTGACAGCACCCCTGCTGATGTGCTATATATAAATATATTAAAAAATATAAGGATTATAAAATATGGCTGTCGATCCCGTAGCTGATTCAAATTACTCTCAGGCC
>CAZFIB010000024.1:0-1406 GCA_964518865.1 uncultured Thermodesulfobacteriota bacterium | reverse complement strand
AGGCCCCTGATCGGCGACAGAGCAGGGCTGACGGCTCGGAGCGCAGAAAAGCCGCTGCCAGAGAAGAGCGCAAGCGGGAGGTGCTTGAGCGCGAATTGCGTGAAAAAGAGCTGCGCGAGCAGGAAATGCACCGCCTGGAAGCACGCCGCGAGGCTCGCGACGATGAAATCAGGCAGCAGGAGGCAGCAGAAGCCGCCCGCGCAGCCGAGCGCGAAAAAGGCGCCCACGTCGACGAGTACGCATAGTCCGCCCTGAAAAAAAGAAGTGTCTTTTCCTTCCGAAAAATTTCCTTGAATGCTCTAATGATTTGCCGGGTGGTGTTCGCCTCGCTGCCCCCCCCGGATTCTCAGTCGGCAGTATTGTCGATTACACTGTAATCCGCTTCGGGATTTTTCGGCGGTATACTGCCCTCGCAGGGCATGCCGCACTGGCACTTGCCGCAGCCGTAGTAAGATGGATACTGTTTGTTTACCTTCTTTAAAAAGGTGAAGCAGGGTACATGCACCTTGCCGTTTTTGTTTATGGCGTCCGCAGGGCAGGCCCGTCGGCAGGCACCGCAAAGTGAACAGTTATCGTAAAGCCCCGCATACTCGCGCTCGTCCGCTGCCAGCTCAATGTCGGTAATAACCGAGCAGAAACGCCCTGCTATGCCTTTTTTTGTGATAACGGCACGGTTCAGGCTAAACGTTCCCAGCCCGGCACAGTATGCCGCGTGACGTTCCGACCAGTTGCTGTATATTTTCGGTTCACGGTAAACCGTAAAACGCTCGTCCGCTGCGGGAACCATAGCTTCTGCACCGTTGGAACGCAGGTATGCCGCCAGAGCCTGTGCCGCTGCAGCGACGTATGCCTGTCCCTCGATTCTGCCGTGCAGCCACGCACAGCTGGGCATACCGCCGCCCGCATTGCTGTTTTTTATGTGCTGCGTAAAGGGATTGAATATGGATATAACGCTTTTAGCACTTTCCATCCACTCGGAGGGCAGCATATGATTTTCGCCCACAATTGCAGGATTTTTATATTTTTTATATATCTCATCCTGCGCCGAAGATACCCCCACCAGCGGCCGCCCGTACATGCGAATTCCCGCACATTCAGGGATAAGGGCGCTGTCCTCGGGTACGCTGTTGTGCGCTGAATTATCCGAGTAATTATGCAAAAAATGTACTATGTCTTTTTTTGAAATATTCATGGATCATTTGCGCATTACTCGTATGCCGGGTTGAGGTGCGAAACCCAACATATCGAACGTTTTCACCCAGCCCGTAGGGTGGGTGCAACGAAGTGAAACCCACCATTGCAGGGCCTATTCTCCCGGTGCCTTCAGCCCGTAGGGTGGGTGCAGCGAAGCGAAACCCACCATTGCAGGGCCTATTCTCCACCGGTGCCTTCAGCCCGTAGGGTGG
>CAZFIB010000023.1:0-53407 GCA_964518865.1 uncultured Thermodesulfobacteriota bacterium | reverse complement strand
ATAACAAAAAAAACAACCCAATGCAACATTAATTACGGAACGCTATACTAGTGCCACTAAAAAGTGTCGACGATGTTATGAGATTTGCCATCTATTAACTATTTATTTTGCGATTGATCTGTAAATTCTTTTCAAAGTTCTCCTTGTCGTAATATCTTTTGCCTGCCGCACCTATGCCACCTTCAGAGAGTCACATGTCGCATGACCATTTAGTTCTAAATTTTTAATTTTGTTCTTGAAACAAAGCGCAACCCCAATTTTATATTTTAACTATATGAAACTCTATCAGAATGTTGTATGTCTAAATTTTGTTCTAAAAAAGTATATTTACCTGATTGAGTGCGAGAAATCTGAGTTGTTGTTGAAACTCGAAAAATAAAGTCAGGGCCCAATTTCTTGCTTATTGAATCCATTATTTTCTGCTCACTTTCTAATGTAAAAGACGGCTTAGGCACCACCATCAATATTAGCTCTCCGGGATGGTTTTGAATAAAACGAAATTGAGAAACTTCGTCAAAAGTATTATCATGTACATTGATTGCGGTCATAGAGATTCTACGACCAGATTTACTGACAATTATTTCTTGCAATCGCCCCTCAATAGACTCCATCATTCGAAATTGTCTTCCACATTCTGGACAGCCTAAAGGCCCCTTTGTAGCATAATCCATTGTTCTATAACGAATAAAAGGAGTTGCCTGCATCCAAAAAGACGTTCCAACCAATTCGCCTGTATCACCTTCTTTAACTTCATTTTTGTCAGCACCAATAAACTCTGTAGCACCGTAAAATGGGCAAACATGATGCTTTTCATTTTTTTCGCACCAAGGGGCCCAAATAGCCCTTTCTGTATGCCCATACCAAGACATTAATTCTGCAGAAGGGAACGCCTGCTTAATTAAATCTTTTTGCCAATTATATAAATTCTCAGAACCCAAGAAAATTGATTTAAAAACTATAGTACCAACATCTCCAAACTGGAGCACCAATCGGGCGAAATCCGTTGCACTAGAAGGGTATGCATGCAGAAAAACTGGCTGCACCTTTATTATAAACTGCTTGTATAACTGATAGGTGTCCGCAGTAAGGTAATATGATGAAAGTTCATAACGTTTGCTTTGCGTTTTCGAAAAGAGTTTACTACTTGAACCTATAAAGCCTCCACGCAACACTACACCCATATCATTTAGTCGCCATTGAGTCAGTTCCCAAGCATTGTGCATAAAAGCATATTCTACCGCAGAACTAATTTTTGTCTTATAAAAACCAAAAGGTATGCCCGTTGAGCCTCCGGTAGTGCAATAATACATCTTCTTTTTGCTCATCCTAGTTGACGTAAAGTCTTTCAAATTATCTCTCATTAGAGCCTTATTCGTAAATGGTAATTTTTGAATATCATGTAAACTATTGATGTCTTCGGGAGCCACTCCCGCCTCTTTATAAAGTTGATAGTAACCTGGAACATTATTATAAGCATCCGCAACGATTGCTCTTAGCTTCCCCACCTGCCACTGCTCAATCTTCAGTTCTGGCCACCATTGGGCTTCACTGTAAAACTTATGCATTTTACTGTAGCCGTTAGGTTGCCGAAAAAAAGGCGGCAATTTAAAATATGCCTTTTTGATTATATTTTTAATCATAGAGCTGAAATATTTATCATACCTTGTCAAAGCTAAATATCTCTTTCTATTCTTTGTTTCCAGGCATCATGTGGCTTGAAATGATAATTCAATCCACTATATGGGATCATCGTTTCATTGTCACGGCAAACAACCTTCAAATCATTTGGCAAAAACCCAACTGTAGAATCTTTAACTGATTCGCTCATTAGTTTTATCTTCGCAGGATCAAATCCCATAATATAAGCGCCAATATAATCTGTTTTATAGGGGTCATGCCCTGCGATCAGGATCCCACAATTTTTGGGGTCCGGCTCCATTGGTCCATTCCCCTCACCTGATATAATGCCATCGACTAAGCAAAAATACTTGCGTTGTGATGTGTCATGCAACTTCCCTTTGTTATCAGCAAATTGCAAAATATAATTCAAATCCAGACACATTCGCCAACAGGTGTCATTACCATACCAATTGCCCTGGCTAATTATTTTATTAGAACTTAATCTATTATAGATAACACTCAGTACAGCAAATGGTACTCTAATAACTCTATTAATATATCTTAAAAACATTTTATTAGGGGCCAACAAAACATCTCGGCTATATGAATTGAAAGCACGCAATATCTTTAGAATAAATTTATTTGTGTCAGGATATTCATCTCCGCCATGAGATGGTGATCCGACTCTATAATGAGCCAAATAATTCTTGTCACCATTAATACCGACTAAATTTTTTAAATTTATTGTTATACCAGTTTTTTTGTGTGTTTTAAGTTTCGGAATGGATATTACTACATCAGAGTTTAATACCGTACCGGAAATAAGATATTTATGGCCTCCCTCAATATGCTGCTGAACTATATGTTTCCTGTTATAATCAGAGCCATATAAGAGTTCTATATGTGACAATTCATTTAATGAACTTCGACGCCCAATATCGACAAGAACGTAACCATCTGGATCTCTGTCTACTTTTTCACAAACAGAGACGTCAAAACCATTAGGGTAAACATACTTCCTGAAATCACGTAACTCAATATTAATACCTTTCATATCTCTGTACCAATTCACGAGTTCTTTTAATCCATTGTACTCAACAATAGCATCGAAATCAGCATCACCATGAGGTGCGTCTCCAATCACTATCCTCCCTTTTCCCTGGAGAGCAATCAAAGCATAGTCAACAACTGGACGTATAACAGATGCGTGAGTGACAACAGCGTCTATATTTTTTCCGCCGCGATTGTGATGCAACACCAAGTTTGGCTTTATTAAAACACGATCTCCAGGATTTATGAAAGCAAAAAATGGATTCCATTTTGACGTACCTTTTCTACTGAAATCCAGCCCCATATCTTCAAATAATACACGTACATTCTTATACAACTTATTCGTTGGGTCAATTTTGCTCAAACCCAATAATTGCAACTCGGGATATATTTGATCCGGATGAAAAGGGCTGTATTGAGGATACTCAACTGCGGAGTCAATGTTTAAGCTTATGTCCATGCGATAATGCTCCCTTTTGGGCAGATGACTGCTTAATTTTAATATTCAATTTTTATTAGCTCTCATTATTTATTTCCTGATAAATCTGCACGGTTTTTTCAAAATTCACCTTGCGGTCATGCCTTCCTTCAGCGACCCGGATACCGCCGGTCGATAACCGCATTGCCAGTTGGTCGTCAGTAAACAGCCTGCGAATATGCTCGGTCAGCATTTCAAACTCTTCGAAACGGTACAGCAAGCCGCTGTTCCCGTCAGTGACCATATCCGGAACACCGCCGACATAGGATGCAATCGACGGCGTACCGAGAATTTGCGCTTCCCCAAGGGAGTTGGGACTGTTTTCAATGCTTGAAGGACAAATAAACACATGCGCATTTCGATACTCATAAATCATCTGCAGCTCATTAAGCGGGCCAAGAAACTGCACATAATCCCGGATCCCCTCTCTTTTTATAACGGTTCGGAGATAGTTGCCATATCCGGAAAGCCTGATCTTTTCTGACATATTCGAATTGCGGGTGATATCATTGCCCGCTATCCGGACCCTGATATCAGGGAATTCATTCTTCAACAGCGATACCGCCTTGAAGACCTGATGAGCACCCTTTATGGGATAATGAACCTGACTTAGAAAAATGACACCTTTTTTCTTTTGCCCTGCATCCCACTTCTCCGCAGAATAAAAGCCGTCCCGTAAAGATTCGTTACATGTATGATAGGTGGCCTCTGGATTAATACGTTTGGCATGTGCATAGTCCCAACGGGTTCGTCCAATGATATGCCGGGTGCGCTGGAGAAATTCTCTTTCAAATACCGCCATTTTCTCCAGTTGGATCTTTTTCTCTAAGATTGTATCACGGCGAATAATGTCGCGAAAGGTAATATGCATCATAATATCCTTTTTTCTCATATCCGCAAAATAATACTTCGAAACGCCTGAGGCCATCCCCTGGATAGAGACTACGTAGTTCAATTTCGGACAGGCACGCATAAAGGCCAGACCGCGTAGCGATTCGGTCCCGTGAACATGGACAATATCCGGCTCAAATTCTCCGGCAATGTTTTGCCAGAGGGGTTCAAGGTGTTTTTGATAAAAAGTGCTCGGCTTTGCCGGCAACAGATAGTAACGAACACCATCAATATCAAAGCGCTTGATTTCCCGGCCGAGGTATGTCGTTGCCACCGCAAAGCGAACACCCGGCGAGGCTGCCACCCGTTCGGCAAGGCCATACATCCATCCACCAATAACCGGCTTGGCAATACCCAAAGCCTCGCTTGGAGCTGGAAAAATTGTATTGGTAATCCAGAGAATGTTCATAACAAGCGTCTAACGTGAACTTTTCATCATGGGATTCTTTGTTCTTATTATTTTGTTCATCTGCACCTCAACCTTCTGGTTACGCTTGGTATCGTTTTATAAACAGTTCGAACAAAATTATAGATCCCTACTGTTTTTAATAAAGTACAGATTTCAGCTATGATTATACGCACTGTTTTTTTTAAAACTGGAGCTTCATACCTGTCAGCCAGTTTTGAAAGGTATAATCGTATCTCAATCTTTTGAGGACATGAATTTTCACATTGCCCACACTGAGTACATTCGCTTGCTTTTCCCTTTCCATAGCAAAGTCTTTCATAATATCTGCCCGCAACTTGCCGACTATTGTAAAAACTTAAAAGTTTTGATATGGGAATATTTTTAGGGCATGCCGGTTCACAGTATCCGCAAGCAACACATTGAATATCCGAATTGTTTTTTAAGTTGGTTGCAACATCATTAACGACTTCACTTTCGGAGGAACTCAAGGGAATAAAATCCTTCATATAACTAACGTTATCCTTCAATTGCTCAATGTTTGACATGCCGCTCAAAACCATAACAACACCTTCCAGCGATGCAACATATCTCATTGCCCAGGAAGCAATAGAGGCTTCAGGATTTTTTCTAATAAATTTATCTGCGCTTTCACGGGGAAGTACAGCTAAATATCCGCCTTTTACAGGCTCCATTACAAATATCGGAATTTTAAATTGTCGGCAAATTTCGTAACATTTCCTTGATTGAATGACCGGGCTCTCCCAGTCGAGGTAATTGAGTTGTAATTGAATAAATTCAATATTCTTATGATACTTTAATAATATCTCCTTTAAGACTTCCGCTGTATCGTGAAATGATAATCCAACATATTTAGCCAAGTTCTTTTGCTTTAGAGAATCTAATAAATCAAACACACCCAACATTTCCATTCGCTTATATGTCTCATACCCCACATTATGCAATAAATAAAAATCAAAAAAATCTACTCCGCAATTTTTTAGTGATTTCGTAAATATATCGAAGCATTGGCTTTTAGTACGCACGTCATGAACTGGTAATTTCCCGGCAATTAAGTAGGTATTTCTTGGATGCCGTGAAGTTAAAAATTCTTTAAATGCTCCCTCGTTTTTTCCATCTTGATAGGTGTGTGCCGTTTCAAAATAGCGGAATCCATTCTCCAGAAAAATATCCGCCATTTTTTTACACTGTTCTACATCAATATTGCTTTTTCGATCTCCAAGATATGGTAAACGAAGCGATCCAAACCCCATTTTTTTATCAAATAATTTCTCTAAATCGTGCATATTCTACAATTAAGCTATTCGATATTAATATTGCTACTTATGTTTTATTATTTTTGCTATTTGGGCTGCTTTATTTACCGCAGCATCCCCCCATATGCTGGATATCATTTTTTTAATTACCTTCTTTCCACTAAGACCTTCTTCACGTTTATTCAAATTATAAAGCTGGCGGGTTATGTCTGCATCCTTTTCCATATCTGTAAAAGCTTCAAGTAAAATCGGACATTCTGATTCTTCCGCAACAAACCTTGTAATAGCCGAATCAAACTCCTTTTTTGTTGATGCTTTAAAATATTTGAATCCACAAGATTGAACCCAACCCTTAGCGGTTGCATTGTGTTTTACAGAAACATAATCGTCAATTGAAAGGATATTTTTTCTACCAATATAAAAATGAAATTCACTCGCTCCACCATTATTCACTAAAAGTATCCTTACATTATTACCGATATGCTTAATGTTTGCTGCATTCATATCATAAAAGAAACTTAAATCGCCAATTAGTAAAAAAGACAACCCTTTATTTACTGAAGCTTGCCCCAGAAACGAAGACAAAGAGCCGTCAATACCTAATGCTCCCAGATTGCTATATACTTCAATACTTTTATCGAGATCAAAAAACTGCATGTGCCTGGTGCTATTTAAAATACCAAGATGTAATAATGAATTATTGGGGATGTGCTCTGCCAGACTTTTGGACACATATATGTTCGAAAACGGCAAATCCTGTATTTTTATATCATCCAACAGGGACTTCCACGTATTATAATATCTTGAATCATTACTGATGCCTTCAGGTGCATTTTCAGCAAAATACTTGAAAAAATATGCAGGCGTACATTCAAAAATGTCCGTCAATTTGGTAAATGGATCTTTGACATACCCAGATTCTTCAATTACCCAGTGAGTAAAACTATCTTTCGTGTATTGCAGGCAACCTCTCATTAAGTATGAAGCAAGGTTCCCCCCTAATGATATTACCAGATCAGGTGCCGCTACTTTTGCAGCATACATTGGCGCTGTTTCTGTTACTGGATACGTTAATAACGCTCCCTTGCATTTAATGTTTGCTACATGTTCAATTGATAAAATACAGTTATATTTCTCAGCAAATTTTTCTATATGCTGCCGTGTGATTTCTAAATATGGACAATGTTGTCCACAAACCACCAATATTCGCTTTGCCGATGTTAATTCATTAACTTTCTTTTCCCAAACATCAAAAGAACTCTCATATGATATTTTATTAATTGCATTAACCTCAGGTAGCTTCTTAATGTTGAATTCAGTTTGCAAGCCAATTGTTGGAATATTTATGTGAACCGGACCTGTTCCATGATGCGTTAATTCAAGCAATGCTTCATTAATTAAACGGTGGCAATACCAAAAGTCTTCAGCATTTTGAATTTTAATTGGCAGTGAGACAGAATGCTTAACCTTATCTTGATATAGGTTAACCTGATTAATTACCTGAGTTACCAGTTGCCGGTCGTAGTATGGGTGTTTGTCTGCTGTTATCACAACTAAAGGAACGTTTTGATACTTTGCTTCTGTTACAGCCGGCAAATAATTACAAGCGGCGGTTCCCGATGTACATACAACAGCGACCGGCTCTCCTGATTTTTGAGATACCCCCATCGCAAAATAAGCAGCACTTCTTTCATCTATTACTGAATAGCAAGTAAAAAAATTGTCATTTTCAGCCGAATGAACGATTGGTATACTACTTCCCCCCGGAGATGTAATAATATGTTTTATATTGTATTCCTTAAGTAACGCTATTAAAATTTGAACGTTTTTTATTACGGAATACATATTTTATTCTCCCTGTATACTAAAAAGGTACTGGTTATGCCTATGCATTTCGCAGATGTTAGGCAAGCCGACCTATAAGTCTCACACGCTGTGCAATTATCCTGCCTGCCAATTTCTATTATTTCACTCGTTTACCGTTTATTCTCTCCAAACTTCTCGTCAAAAATACTCTTTAACCGTCCATAATACTCTCGGTCAAAATATGGTTCAAGTTGATAAGTATATTCTTTTTTCAATATGGTTTCGGCCAACTGATACGCATGCTCTAACGACTCAGCCAGAAAAACATAGTCATCATAGACTCCAGCAAACCAATCAACGCCGGTTGTCACTTTGTGATCTGTTGTTTTTAAGACAACAACCGGCGTATTGGCCACCAGTGAAAATATCGTTCCATGATAACGGTCTGTAATGAGCAACTTACAACGCGAATAAAGTTTGAGTTCATTTTCAATATAATACTCTAAATTCTTTCGTATTGTTTTGTAATCTGCGTTAATGGTGGTGTCTTTCATATCAGTAGGTATGAGGCAACTGACTTTTTGGCGCAATCGATCGATTTCCTCTTCCGAATAAAACTTTTCACTATCATTCCTGCAGCAAAATAAAACTTTATCCCGTTCATAATTGTAAGCGTAATGACCGATCAATGATGTAACAATATCGGGATATTGCCTGACCTCGACATCTGGAAATATAGTGCAAGCAGTTTCAAAAGAAACGCGATCTCTTGCCAGGAACAAAAGATTACTTCCTTGATTATAAGATTGTGAAGTCCTCTGTTTCCCTTCCTCTGTCCTGAAAAATATGGTTTGCGGCATCATTATAATTTTGGCTTCTGGAAACCTGTCTATTACAACGCGATGCATTAAATCATGATTACCGCCAAAATCTTGGGTTGTGTAGCCACTCTGGAATACAATAATATCATCAGAATTTAGAATGTTACCCAGTCGGTCAAGAAAGTTAAAGCGGGTATCGACGACTGTGGTCGATTCGAATTCATAGCACGTGACATCCGGATAATTTTCACGTATCCATTTTTTAATGCAATAGTATTGAGCCAAATCACCCAGGTTGGAATGCTCTGTTATTCCAAAGTAGAATATCTTTGGCTCATTGACGTCACTGGGAATATGTAACAGTCTGTCTGTTTCGTTTTTTATGTGCCGTGATTTCATGATAGACCTGATCAATCGAATCGGCAGAGTCACTAACCGATACGGCGGTCTCAATATTGACTTTAAAGTTTTGTTCATAATGACAACTCATGCTCCTTACAGAGTTTTTTTGTTTTCATGCCAGTTTGATATAATTGAAAATCAGTGAATTGCTATCCTGCAAAATGACGCATATCGACCGCTATTATCAACTGCTCTTTTTAAAGAGTCGCTGATACGCCTGAGTAATCCCGGACTTAATTGTCAATCGCTCGTTTCTGCCCATACCTACAAGCCATATAACAAACACAAGCCAAATAACGGCTGCAAATAATAGCAAAACAAAACGAGGCAAACCTTGTTCAAACAACGTTTTAATAAAAAACAAAGGACAAACGCATACAGCAACATTAAAAATACTCAGGTAAGAAGTCCTGTATAATCTTTTGATGTCTAAATTAATAAGTGTTTTCAATAATATTTGATTCACAATAACGATCAGCAATGATGTCACAATATAGACCACTAAAATTGCATAGGGTGAATAATTGCTTTTAAACAGTATGAATGCAACCGGAAGTCCCGATAGAAGAATGGCGCTACGACAGATATGGAAATATTTTATTTTACCTGTGGCCTCAACTGCTGTTTGAATACCTGTGTTTAGACAATCAATCACTGCTCCCGCTATCATCAACTGACAAAACAGCGCGGAGTGTTCGGGAACTGTACCTAACCACATATCCAATAAATATTCGGTTTCCAATAGAATCGGTAAAGCAGGGAACAGCATCATAAAAAACGTATATTTGGGCATATAACAAACCAGCTGCATTGTCCTGTCGCAATTGCCGCTGCTGTAGCTTTTTATAATCTGCGGCACAACGGCCCGGCCAAGGGAGCGACTGAATATCAAGACAAACTGGTTGGCACGATTGGCAATGCCAAAGGCTGCGTTAAGAACCGTACCAAAAAAGAAGTTGATAATTAAATCCGCACCCTGAACCTTTCCCATGCCTGCTGCAGCACCCAACATAACCCAAACTGAAAATCCTACCATCTCCCGATATTTGGCTTTATCAGTCTGGAAATTCCAGGCTACAATTGCTTTGTATTTTCTGCGACAATACGCCATATACATAAATGTTGTTATGGCAATTGCCAGCATTATCAGCACCGAATACAACCTGAGCCGGTTTGCTCCATACCAGATAAGCATAATCGCTGCTGCCAATCGTAGCAGAGCATTAATTATCTCTAACAAAGATCGAACAATAAAATTTTCCTGTGCTATCACCAGACCTTGAAATGGAATGCTTACTATTGAAAAGACCGTTGCTATCACTGAAAGTCGAAACACAAACATCGCATCCGGAATACGGCCATCGCCGACATTAAGGTAATGATTAATATAATACGTTCCGAGGGTCTCTGCCAACACTACTACCAGCAACGCCAAACAGGCATGTATTACTAAGCTGATATTGAATACCTTGTTTGGGCTTGAAACATCTCCTTTCCCAATCTCAAAAGCAATAAACCGATATGTTGTTGCTGTCACTCCGGTATTGAAAAAATTAATCATTACAACAATGCCGCCTACAACATTGTAAAGACCAAAATCGGATGTTCCTAAATTCTGAAGGACAATTCGTGCTGACAACAAACCAACAATTGTCGATGTTATCAGCTGGACATACAATATGAAACTATTCTTTGCTATTCTTCTATTGTCGCTCACTCGTCTTGTTTCATTCATTCTTTGCGTGTTTCAGATCACGCAGTGAACTATTAAAATCATCCATAATAAATTGCGTTCGATAATCGATCCTTTATTTGGTTAAATGATACGGATTTTTAAAACATGAATGAACTGGGCATCTTATATCTTTCCGGAGTTCCTTATTAATACAAAACCCTTCTTGTTTAATTATTCTTCAACCTTCACAATACGTTCCTTGCGACTTTCATATTAGCGGTCCCAATAGTCCGGAATGCATGATCGTAAGCAGACACAGTATTCCATGATCCAACCTACCACCAATTCAGTACCAATTCGATGCGGAAAAGATGGTCTGATACGTTCCGAATTTCCGAAACCACGTCGGAAGACTAAAAAACGTCACAAACTTATATAACGTAAACGGAATCAGAGATCCCAAAAACATCAGCCTGTACAACGCATTCCTCGTCGTTAACGCAACAAGCGGATATACCACAATCATCACCGGCAAAAAATACAAATTGATACGCGAGACTATTGCCAAAGTAAACCCCATCGGTGTGAACATAAACGACACTATCGCCAGCTTGAACAAAAGCTGCCGTGCCGCCTGATCGGCACACAACCCAAACTGCCTCGGCAGTACCTCTTCGTCCTCGGCCTCCTCAGGTTTTTTTAACTCCACACCCGCAAAATACAATACACTCACAAACAGAACTATTGAATACGAAAGCCCGAGTCCCAAATTAATATACGAAGTCTTGCCGCCTTCGTAGTACTCATATTTTTCCAACCAGGCTCCGGTCACGCTGGTTATAAAAGAAAATACCTGATCGCCGTATACGTACAGGGACGCATATATACAAATGCACAGCACGGCGAAAAACTTGTTGATTCTGAAATTGAAAAACGCCAGTGCCGCTATCGGAACCATTAGCAGAGCGCTTTCATGAAAGGTCCACCCCGCGGCCACCAGCAAATAAAATTCTACAAGCCGCTTTTTGTACAAAAACTCAATCGCGACAAGAAACAACAGAATCGCCATATTTTGACGCATGGCCGAGGCAGGAATTAAAAGCAAAGAAGGAGTAAATACATAGAGAAACACTGACAACCACTGATACTGCGCCGGAACAAAGTTGCGGATAAAGCGATAAATGACCACACAGTTCAAAAGCGAAGTGAACATCACCAACGCAAAAAAACCAACTGGCTGAAAAAGGATATTCAGCAGGACCCATCCCGGCTCCCACCACATTTCAGCAACATCAACCGCCCTGCGAGAATAATAAAAACCAAATTCTTCAAAACGATTCAGATATGCCATATAGTCGTTGCCGTAGTCATACCGCAACGCCAAGAATACAAAAATAACACCAAACGCCGCCTTCAGCCCCCAGCCGTTTTGGCGGGATTGACTTAAACAGGTCAGCATGACAGCAATGATTCCTACAATCAATGGAATACGCATGTTTATCCCAAAAGACCTATCTTTTTTATAACCTCATACGACTCCTCAGCTCCTCCGGAAGGTTCTGATGTTAGTTCTTTCAGAATTCCCACCGATCTTTTCCTTCTTGTGAGTATACACTGAAATCCTCTTACAACCCAGAAGAGAGGAAGAAGAAACGGGTAATTTTCAAGTACAGGATAAAATTGAATCATATTTTTGTAATTTAAAAACAATACTCCAAATAATATTTTTATCTTCGCTAATTTCATGTTTGATGTTTTATCAAATTCTTTTCTTATTTTATAGCTTAAAACAATTCCACTATTTAATCCAAATACTCCTCCCTCTACGATATTTCTTGAAATTATTTCAAGTGTTTCATCGTCAATTTCAAACTTATCGTCCTGTTCTGTTTTTGAAATATCTATATCAAAATATTTTTTGCAAATAGCGATAATATTTTTTGCAAATATATCTAATTTAATTTTTTTTAGTTCACACCATACGTAATTAAAATCTATTGCTTCATTAAATTTAATCATAATAACTGCAATATCGAGAAACATTCTCACTCCACAGCCGGAATAACAAAAGTGCTTTGCCATGTGCGTTAAAAGATATATGAGATTAAACTCCGGACTTAATTCATAGCTATACCCTTTACCCATGGGGTTAGCGTTTTCCCAGACCTTGTCAAAATAAGCAACATAGTCAGCTCTTTTATTTATTTCACAACTGTAGATCAATTTGTCATGCACTTCGACTCGCAGATTGTTTTTTTCATAGTCCCAAGTCTTGTCTGGCTTACAGGATAGATTATTATATCCAATTTCAACAAACGCCTTTTTAGCAGCCTCCTGATCGTCTTTGTGTATAAGGATGTCAATATCTCCGAGGGTTCTCATTGCCGTTACAGGATAGTATTCCTTGACTACGGAACCTTTAAGAAAAATATGTTGTATTTTCTCTTCTTCCAATTTAACCGTAATTTCCTCACAACCCTTTTTTTGCTTTTGATAACTCACAACTGCAGCAACAAACTCAGTTAGAAACTTTTTTAGAATATTTTCTTCGGGTTGGTCCTCCTTATTCAGCTTTTGGATGGCCACATAAACTGCACCACTAACACGATGAATACGAGAAAGCTTATAAATCTTCTCCCATTCAACCTCAAAAGCTTCGGGCGGAGTTGTTTCTTTTAAAAAGGAGCGGAGCAATGCAAAAAAATATTGTGTATTAGCGTCCATAAACACAATCCGGCTACATAAAAGCTGCAAAATGTACTGTTTTTGAAGGATATCTGCAATTCGTCTGCCCGCCTGACCATCCCACAGCGGCGGGATATCCCCTTCCTGGAATCTTCCGAGAGAATTCTTTAGGCCTCCTGCACAAGAATCTGCATGTCCTGCCCCACAAGCTTGTTGGTCACCAGCGTGACAGTCACCGGCCGCTCGGTTTTTTTGCGAACGTTGAGGGGGTGAAAAGCAGATCGGTAAGCAGCCGGTTTATTTCTTCAGGCATTCTGCGATCGTAGGAGCGCAGACCCGATTCCACATGTGCCGTGACTATTCCCAGTTTGGCACAGACCAATACGGCAGCAACGCTCGAGTTCACATCACCGTATACCAGCAACATAGCTGGCTTATTCGTCGTCAGGAAATTTTCAAGTCGTATCATAATCTGGCCGGTTTGATATGCATGAGAGACCGATCAGACTTCAAGATTTATGTCAGGCTCCGGCAAGCCAAGCTGATGAAAAAAAATCAGACATATATTCATCATAGTGCTGGCCGGTCTGAATAAGCACTTGCTCGAAGCCAACCCGGTCTGCACAGGCGTCCATTACAGGTTCGACCTTTATGAAATTCGGCCGGGTACCGACAATATGGATAAGTCTCATGCTTGTGTAGTGTATAGTGATTTATAGTATAATCTCTACCTGTTCAACATACTTTTTTTTATCCTGTTGATATGACCGCGACCGAGCCCCTTAACCTCGCAGCCCAGCTCAAAATAGCGGCAGATCTTTTCGTCCGTTAAAATACCGAAGCAGTCAATAATCGCTGTTGACTGTCCGACCTTTTCCACCAGCCAGTCAGGCTCGATCGACAAATACGGCTTGTGCGGCACGGCAAATATTACCACATCGCAGTCTTTCAGGGCCTTCTCCAGATCGGGCTCCATCCTCAAGTCCTTGAGTTCTTCCTGGTTTCTGAAAAATCTTGCCCAACTGAGACCGCTTGCCGGATAGCTGTCCTGGCTTTCAAACTCCCACCAGTGTTCGACAAACGGATCATGCACCTTTAACTCGGCCCCCATCTCGGCAAGTCTCCGAACAACAAGCTCTGAGCCGCTGTAGCGCGTATCACCGACATCCTGGCGATAGGCAGCACCCAGGACCAGTACATTGGCAGCGGCAATCGGCTTATTCATATTGCGCAGAGCGTCACGGGTCATCTGAGCCACCCTGAGAGCGCGTGTATCGTTTATGTTTATTGCTTTCTCGGTCATCTTGAATATATCGTCTTCAAAGCCCATCAGGTGGCGGTACGCCCACATTCCAAGACCGCCGTCTTTGGGCAGACAGTACCCGCCGATTCCCGGTCCCGGGAAAATTATGTTGTTATGCGTCGGACGCATCTTGATTGCATTAATGACTTTTATCAGATCCACACCGTTTCGCTCGGCAAAAACACTCCACTCGTCAAGAAATGCGAGCATTGCAGCCCGGAAGCTGTTCTCGACGATTTTTGCCGTTTCCGACTCAATAGGTTTATCCATAACGGTCAGCGGGAAATCCTTTGTATTCAGCACATCATTTAAAAAACGGGTGACCCGCTCGCGTGCCGTATCGTTTATACCGCTGCACACCCGCCAGAAGTTTCGTATACTGTCGACATACTCTTTTCCCGGCATAACACGTTCATAGCTGTGGGCAAGAAGAGGCTGTTCATGAATACCTCTCTGTTTAAATATTTTTTTCATTATCGGAAAGGCGATCTGTTCAGTCGTTCCGGGAGGTACGGTTGTTTCGATAAGAACGAGAGCATGCGGTTCTATTTTTTCGGCAATAACGCCAAGCGATGATTCAAGCGCTTTGATGTCCGCAAAACCGTTTTCTACATCTCCCAGAGAATTCTTGATATAATCGCACTGAACATCCACCACAACTACATCGGCAAGTTTTAAAACATCATAGGTGTAGGTGGCGATAAATGTCTTTTTCTTATTTACGGTGCGATCTATAATACGGTCGACTTCAGGATCTTCCGAGTTAACAGGCGGCACACCGCGGTTGATATAGTGGATTTTCCAGAAACTCCGCGTGCTGGGCCGCTGCATGCCTATAACGAATTTTGATGGTGAGCCGTCAGCTTTCTCGCTGTCAGCCACAACCGCCGCCATAACGGAACCGACAAACCCAAGCCCCAGTACCACGACAATTTCCCGGCCGTTTGATTTCTGTTCTTGAACTACTCTCCTGATTCTTTCAAATTCTTTGACATGATCTTCATCAGACGGCAAAGGATAGGATGTTCCGTCAGGACCTGTTGATTGGTTTTTCATAATCGTTCCTCCTGATCAAGCTCCTTAACGGCTTACTGCCGTTCAGGATATGAAAAAATACAATCTGATAAATATCTCGTTTTATATCTTGTTATCTAATTTATAACGTTAATCTATCAGGCATTATAATTTATAACAATAAAAACAAACACGGTCGTTTCCGTTTTTACCGGGTATTTGGTTTGACACATATCGACCAAAAAAGATAAAATATTTAATTTAATCATAGATTGTTCGATAAAAATGTAAGCTTATCATAGTATAATGTGCCGCAGGAGGATTTCGTTTCATGAATTTGATATTTGAAAAGCATATTCTTTGTATAGGTGCCGGATACGTCGGCGGCCCCACAATGGCAATGATCGCCGCCCGCTGCCCGCAATATCGGGTGACCGTTGTCGACATCAACGCCGAGCGTATCGCCGCCTGGCAGACAGATGAACTGCCGATATATGAACCCGGCCTGCTGGAAATAGTAAAGCAGGCGCGCGGCAGAAACCTTTTTTTCTCGACCGATATTGACGCTAATATAAAAGCCGCCGATATAATTTTCGTTTCCGTCAACACCCCCACCAAAAACTACGGGGAAGGGGCCGGCAAAGCCGCCGATTTGCAATACTGGGAGAAAACCGCACGAAACATTCTGCAGGTTTCCGACTCAAACAAGATAATCGTCGAAAAAAGCACCCTCCCTGTCCGTACTGCCCATGCCATGGAGCGAATTTTAAATGCCAACAAAAAAAATCTGCACTTTGAGGTTGTTTCAAATCCGGAATTTCTGGCAGAGGGATCTGCGGTTGCCGACCTCGAGAACCCGGACCGGGTTCTCATTGGTTCCCGTGAAACGGAATCCGGCCGCCGGGCCCGGCAGGAGATCGTGGATATTTATTCAAACTGGGTTTCGAAGGATAGAATCATCACCAGTAACCTCTGGAGCGCCGAGCTTTCCAAGCTGGTTGCCAATGCATTCCTTGCGCAACGGATTTCATCCATCAACAGCATTTCAGCTCTGTGCGAGCAGGCAGAGGCAAATATCGGGGAGGTTTCAACGGCAATCGGAACCGACAGCCGCATCGGGCCCAAGTTCCTCAACGCCAGTATCGGCTTCGGCGGCTCATGCTTTAAAAAAGACATTCTCAATCTTGTATATATCTGTGAAAGCTACGGTCTTCATGAAGTTGCCCGCTACTGGGAGTCGGTTGTTGAAATAAACACATACCAGAAAAAGCGGTTTGTAAAGCACATGGTCAAAGTCATGTTCAATACGGTTTCCGACAAAAAAATAACGCTGTTTGGTTTTGCATTCAAGGCAAACACGGGTGACACCCGTGAGTCGCCGGCGATCAGCATAGCCCGGGACCTTATAAACGAGCACGCCCGCCTAGTAGTGAACGACCCCAAAGCCCTCGCAAATGCCCGCTGCGAGCTCTCAGAATGTGCCGGTGTCGAGTTTGTCGAAAACCCCTATGATGCCGCACGCGGAGCCCATGCTTTAGCCGTTTTGACAGAGTGGGATGAGTATAAAAACCTGGATTATGAAAAAATCTATGCTTCGATGGAGAAGCCTGCATTTGTTTTCGATGGTCGCAACATTCTTGACCACAAAAAACTTTTTGAAATCGGTTTCAATGTTTTTGCAATCGGCAAGCCGTTCCTTAAACACTTTGAGTAGCGGAAACAGCTTATGAGCACCATATTGCTGACCGGAACAGCCGGGTTTATCGGGTTTCATCTGGCCCGAAGGCTGCTCGATCGGGGCGACAGGGTTGTCGGCATCGACAGCGTTAATGATTACTATGATGTCCGACTGAAGCACGGCCGGCTTGCCGAAACAGGTATTGCACAAAATAGTATCAGCTATGGCATACCCGTACAAAGCAGCCGCTATTCTCAATATTCATTTATGCAGCTCAGGCTCGAAGACCGTGACGGTTTAAACGGGCTCTTTGAAAAACAATCCTTTGACATCGTCTGCAATCTTGCTGCGCAGGCGGGTGTACGTTATTCCCTGATAAACCCCTATGCTTATCTCGAATCCAATATTAGCGGATTTCTCAATATCCTCGAGGCCTGCCGACATAATTCCGTGCGCCATCTCGTTTATGCAAGTTCTTCAAGCGTATACGGCCTTAATGAAACAATGCCGTTTTCAGTGCATCACAATGTCGATCACCCGGTGAGCCTGTATGCTGTCAGTAAAAAAAGCAATGAGCTCATGGCGCACAGCTACAGCTATCTCTACGGCATCCCCTCGACCGGCCTGCGTTTCTTTACCGTTTACGGACCCTGGGGGCGGCCGGACATGGCCCTGTTTATCTTTACCAAAGCGATCCTGGAGGGTCGCCCTGTCGACGTATACAATGAGGGCGATATGCAGCGGGATTTTACCTATATCGACGACATTGTCGAAGGAATCATTCGTGTGATCGACCGCCCACCAACGGGTGACAAAGAATGGACCGGCTCCGATCCCGATCCCGGATCAAGCAGGGCGCCGTATAAATTATACAATATCGGCAACAGCAGCCCGGTCAAGCTGATGGATTTCATTCATGCAATTGAAGATGCGCTCGGCATACGTGCAAAAAAAAACCTTTTACCGATCCAGGCGGGTGATGTTCCATCTACGTGGGCGAATGTGGAAGATCTGATACATGCTACTGACTATCGGCCGAGCACACCGGTAAAAGTAGGTATACAAAAATTTATCGAATGGTACAGGGATTTTTACAAGGTGTAAAATATCTTTCAGGTGTTTTAAGCTCTATTCTACACGCCTATTATGTATGTTGATCTCAACCGTAACAGAAGCTTGGTTGTTCAGCACATACTGTTAGAACACAATTATTCATTATTGATTGCACGGCTCCACAACCTGAACACCGAGAACATCACGCATCTGACGAAGAGCGAACCGGTGATCATCCTGCGATAAAGCCGCAACACAGTTTTCCGGAACCGATACGGAATAGCCCCGTATTACAGCTTCTGCAGCTGCATACAGTATGCAGATATTGGTAACACATCCGGCGAGCAGAAGTGAGTTCACCGACCTGCTGCGCAGACGTTCATCGAGGTCGGTGCCGTAAAAACTGAAATAGGTCGATTTATTGACAATATCTTCACCATGCATCGGATTAAGCGTTTCTATTACACGGGCACCCTCGGATCCTGCAACAGCATGGGGAGGCCACCCCATGTTTTCAAACTCTGGATCATGCTGTGCATGACTGTCGCAAATAAATAAAACCGGTTTTTTTTCCTGACGAGCCTGCAGCAATAACCGGCTTATATTGGGTACGATCGCTCGTGCGGCAGGAACTTCAAGTGGAGCTCCCTCCAGTATGAAATCATTCAGCATGTCGATTATAAGAAGGGCTCTCGTGCTCAATATTATTGGACGGAAAGAATGAGTGCGATCCTGTCACCGAACTGGTGAACCTCGGCGGCGGATTGAGGGCTTTGTTCAATGAGCTCACGAATATCGGCAACAGCTGTAGCAGCCTTCCGGACATCTCTGATGTCCGCAGATGATGCAAGCCTGTTCTGTTCCATTATGCTGCGAACACCGCCGGTAGACAGGGACACCGTATCCTGACGGTTGTTCTTTACTTCCGCATGTTCGGTTTTCTTATCAGGTGTGCGGGTATTTTTTTTTATCTGAGGAACAGGGTCGATATCGAGTCGTACTTTCATAGGAACTCTCCCGAAAGGGTCTCGCAGAAAAAAACATGGGACGATATTCATATCGGCATATTTCCTGAATTCTTTAGCCCATATCATACCTTGCAGCTTTTTTTCAGGCAGAAAGACAGCAAAAGCAGCAAACCAGCTGCTTTAAGAAAGCAGAGAAACAGGCATGTTGCAAAAAGACCGAACAGTGCGACACAGAGCGTTCCGGTAACAGCAGCCCCGATACAGGCGCCAAAATGATCGGCAGCGTCCATTCGTGCAGCAGTCGTCTCAATCGTGGATCCTCTCTGAAGCAGCAACCCGCAGCCCAGCGGAAATTCCATTCCGACAGCCAGACCGGTACAAAACAGTAAAAAAGCATAGACATATTCGGTCGTTGCCCATACCTGCACCGCGGCAGGGCTGTCTGCGACAATAAGCACACTGCCGCATACAGCTGCCAGAAAAAATTCCACACCTGCCAGACGGCGAACCGATACCTGCTCGTGCTGCAGATACCGTCGCACAAGAAATCCCCCGGCAGCGAGACCTGCCATAAACAGTGCTGCAATAATACCGATTTTTTCATACACATACCCGAAACGGCTCTGAATCAGATAGATAATCACAATTTCCAGGGAAAGCCCGCTGTAGCCTGTTGTAAAAAGCACCCAACTGATGTCGAAAGAGGTTCCAAAACGCGTCCCGCGGGAAACCGCCCAGGCAAGAACTGCCGTCAGTAACGTCACAGCCGTAAAAAATAACAAAGCACCGGCGCGGTCACCCGTTCCCGGAAATGGCAAACGGTTTTTTCCCTCGGTCAGGATATTCCACAAGACCAGATTATAGTAATACGTAACCGGACGAATATCGGTATTGGCCGGCACAGTGCCGGCATCCTCAATTTCATGCAGCAGGAACTTGATGCGCTCCTGCTGCATAAGCCACCTGAACAGTTGGGGAGCAAAGTGCATCGACGTGATACCCCGCTCAGCATAGCGATGGGCAAGCGTCTCACTGCTGCGTGTCAGCACACCTGAACGCGGTGCCGCAAAAAAACGGTTTTCATCCCCGGGCACCGGCAGAACATCTTCAAAAACCGCCTGCAGGCTCCTGTAGAGCGACGCATTGTAAACAGCCGACTCACTGCTGATATAGTTTGCCGTGCTCGACATGCCCGTGATCAGTATGCCGTCGTCATTAAGCAGTTGCCGTGCCTCGAAAAAAAAATCAATAGTATATAAACGGTTGAGCATAGCCGTCGAGGGATCGGGAGCATTTACGATCACAACATCAAAGCGTCGCCTGCACTGCTGCACAAAACGTCTGCTGTCGATGAAATGAAATGCAAGTCTGCCGTCATCCAGCAGGCGGATGTCAGGCTCTCGGAGAAATGACCGCATCATCTGAAAAATGGCCGGGTCAAGTTCAACGCACTCCAGAGAATCCAGGGGGTGTTTAAGCAGCTCCAGCAGCAGGTCCGGCTCAGCCGTACCGAGAACGAGCACCCGGCGGGGCGCCGGGTGCTGACACAAAAAAAGATGCGCCTTTACCGCTGCCGCAGAGGAGTCCGGATAACTGAACAGAAGGGTTCCGTTTGAAAACATGGTGTATTGACCCTTTTCCTCCGCCAGTGTCAGGTGCTGATAGCGCGTATCACGGCTTTCCACACGATGCATGCGGTTGTGCAGCGTGCGCCATCGCATGCCCGTAAAAAAATCATCCAGACGAGTCAGAGCGCCGCACGATGCTGCGTACGCCTCCACGAAAAACAGAAGCAAAAACGCACAGGCGGCGCCCTTCCGGTATCTGATCTGCAGACATCCGAAAAGCATAAAAGCACACACAAGATGCTGAGCTGCTGCCAGAAAGCCGAAAACCGTTAACGGTCGCCACGCAGGTATGAGCACTAAAGAAACGATCAGGCCGCCGGCAAGACTTCCGAGCGCCTCCCAGACATAAATCCGGCTGATCGAAAGAGATGCCTGCGCTTGCCGGACGGATACGGACCGGCAGGCAAGCGGAAATAAAATGCCGACAAGAAAACTGAACGGAAAAATCGATATGGAAGTACCGGTGCATATCTGGTAAAAATTCGGAAAGGAGCCTGAAGAAAGATCGAGCAAACCACGCAGTGACCTGATGACAGGAACCACCATACAGGGGAGAACGGCAAAAAGCGCAGCTGTCCCGATAAAAAGCGCTGTCCGGTTCCGTGATCGTGCCAGACGCTCACCGAAAACAGCACCGGTACCGATTCCGGCAAACCATAACGCGAATATAATGCCGATACAAATCTCGTTGCCGAAAAAAACGACAAGCAGCTCGCGAATGAAATAAACCTGTGCTGCAATGGATTCAGCACCGAACAGAAAAAACAAAACGGTTACCAGAACATACTGCACGGCGTCCTCCGTCGCGGCTTCTCCGCCAGCATCTGCTGCAGCACAAATACATGTAATACGAAGCGTATGAAATAATTTTTTTATTTATTTTTTGCAATTATTAATTATAATGACAAAAAAAACAATGCCCACTGGACAGACCCATGGAAAAAAACCGCAGAAAAACAACCCGCGTTCCTCTGACGTTTACCGTAACCATATCGCTGCACGGACAGGACATACCGATACAGACCGACAACATCAGCCTGCGCGGACTGCTCTGCTCGCCGGACAAGCGACTGCAGGCCGGGCAAACATGCACGGTTCTGATAGAGCTTAACAAAGAGGTGCTCATCAAACTCGATGCAACCATTCTACGGGCATCTGAGGACGATACCGCGATCTACTTCAACACAATGGATGAAGAAAGCTTTTTTCACTTAAAGCGGCTCGTACAGTACAACACCGACGATCCCGATAAAATCGACCGTGAACTCGCAGAGCTCTATGAGCGGCTGTAAATCCGGCTACCCGTGCATGACGCTGCATATCTCACACCGGTGAACATGCTGAATTTCTGGAAAAGCCTTCAGACCGAACAACTTGTGTTCGGCGTACCCG
Organism: uncultured Thermodesulfobacteriota bacterium; assembly: GCA_964518865.1. Lineage (GTDB taxonomy): Bacteria > Desulfobacterota > WTBG01 > CAIYCZ01 > CAIRTM01 > JANQGV01. The sequence continues at coordinate 31,260 of CAZFIB010000023.1, read as the reverse complement.
GCATTACACTGCTGGCCGTTTCGACACTCCTTGTGATAACCATGCTGTGCCGGCGCCTGTTTTCCGTCCTGATAATACGATACTGCAAAAAGATAGCCGCCCGCACCACGACAACACTCGATGATGCACTGATTGACGTGCTTGAAAGCCCGCTCAGCATGATGATCGTGCTTGCTGGTTTTTCAGCATCACGCATTCTGCTGCTGCCTTATCTCAATCCCGAAATAAACAAGCTGTTCAACAACATTTTACAGTTTCTTTTTGTGATCATCGTGTGCTGGTTTGTGTTCCGCGGCGCCGATGTGCTGATGATGTTTCTCGGGACATTCACCCGCCGCACGCGATCCGAGCTCGATGACCTTCTGCTGCCCTACGTATCCAAAGTTATTAAAACGATAGCGGTCATCATCATCATTATGAAAGCGGCCGAAATATTTCTCGGCATGTCGGCCGCTTCGCTCATAGGACTTCTCGGCGGCATGGGACTGACGCTGGGTCTTGTGTTCAAGGATATTATCGCCAACTGGTTCGGATGCGCGATAATCTATATTGATAATCTTTTCCGGGTCGGAGACTGGGTCTGTCTCGATGACGGCTCGGTGATCGATGCCGATGTCGAGCATATCGGCATACGCAGTACGATATTTCGAAATTTCGACAAAACGGTATCAATCGTACCCAATGCCACCATTGCCAGCGCTGTAATAAAAAACTGGTCACGAATGTACAAACGTCGCGTGAAATACAGCTTCACCATCGACGGAATAGCATCCGACCGGATCGAGCGCATCCTGTCGGGCATCCGTGTTATACTGGAGAACGAGCAGGACGTGCACCAGGAGTTTCACATGGTGAATTTCCGCGAGTTCGAAGGAAACGCACGCACCATCCGTTTATACTATTTCACAAAAACAACGGTCTGGAAAGAACACGAGCAGGTTCGCGAGAATGTCAATCTGAAAATACTCAAGCTGTTCGAGCAGGAAGGTATCGATCGCCTGGCATATACAATCGTCGACCTGAGCGACGACCGGCCTGATGATTTCACGGTAAGCAGAGAGCACGAACCGGAGCGCTGACAAACCGGCCGGCAGGCAATCATTGCAGGATGGCTCCCGGAGGGGGCGTTACTATCTTTAGCCCCATTTTGCCCGTGCCGATTTAGCAGGTCGTTGAAAAAGTCATTTTCTCCTGCCTGACACATCACCCGACTCACTCGTATCGCCCTGTCACACCTGCAATTCTCGCTGTACCATCTGCATGTCACTCCAGGTGTCCTTCTTTTTTTCCGGGCTGCGCAGCAGGTATGACGGATGGTAGGTCGGCATTACCTTGATGCCGCGATAGGAATAAAACTTTCCCCGCAGAGAGGAAATCCCCGTTTTTGTTTCAAGAAGCGCATGTGCGGCCACTCTGCCGAGAGCGCAAATAACCTGCGGGTTGATGATTTCAAGCTGTCGGTGTAGAAACGGCAGGCAGGTCCGTATTTCTTCATCCTGCGGGTCCCGGTTGTTCGGCGGTCTGCACTTGACGATATTTGCTATATAGACCTCGGAGCGACGCAGCTGCATAGCCTCGATAATCCGGGTCAGCATTTCTCCCGCCTTGCCGACAAACGGCACACCCTGCCGATCCTCATCGGCACCGGGTGCTTCTCCGACAAACACAAGCCGCGCTTCAGGGCTGCCCTCGCCGAACACCAGCGACCGCCGCTGTTCACAGAGCGCACACCGCCTGCAGTCGCCGATTTCATCACGAAGCTGCTGCAAAAGCTCATCGTTTCCCGTCTGCCGATTCAAAGAAAGACGGCGCAGACCCGCCATCCTTCGGTGGCGGCAGTACAGGGCGATGCTTTCGATCAGCCGGGGCAGTGACGCATCCGTATGTTGTGACGGCTGTGAAGGCATAGCAAGCGAATGTCGGTTAACCGTGATAATTGGAAGCACAACCGGGCGCGACAAAGCACGCCCCTCCATTGTTGTTTCATTTATTTTAACACAAATCGGTACGCCCGGCGCATCCTACAGCTGATTTTCTACATTGTTAAAACAACGGCTTGCGTGAAAACCAGCGCATGAGGGACGACGCCCCGTCCTCCGCAGTAGCTTTGCTGCGGAGGGTGGAGGCAATCTCAAAGTGCAGGCAAAGGCCTGACACGCGCAAGAGCGAGTCCGGCATACGGAAAAGCATTCTTTTGGCCAGGGTCACCTTGCTCTTGTGCCTCTCTCCTCTTCCCTCGAGGCCGAAGTCCGCTCACAGCCTTTTTTGTTCATCATCTTCGCGATTCGATCGATCAGCGCTTCAGCGACAGCACCCTTGCCCATTTCAGGAATATCCTCCGTCGAGCCGTCGGCGTACATGAAGGTCACCTTGTTGCGGTCGGATGCAAATCCTGTGTGCCGGTTGCCGACGTCGTTTGCTACGATCATATCGCAGTTTTTACATTGCAGTTTTTTCCGTGCGTTTTCGAGCAGATCATCGGTCTCGGCTGCAAACCCTATCAGCAGGCGCCCACCCTTTTGGCGACCAAGACCGGCCAGAATATCCTCGGTGCGCTCCAGCTCAAGACGCACAATACTGTCGCTTTTTTTAATTTTGCTGCCGGACACACTGAGCGGCTTATAATCGGCAACAGCAGCAGTCTTTATAATAACATCGGCGCTGCCGCAATTCGTCTCAACCGCCCGTGCCATGTCCGCTGCGCTTTTTATGTGTATACATCGCACACCAGCCGGAACCGGTATATCCGTCGGCCCGCTGACAAGAGTGACGTCCGCGCCGCGATGCTGCAATGCGCGGGCAACGGCATACCCCATTTTACCCGAAGATGGATTGGTGAGGTAGCGCACCGGATCAAGTGATTCCCGTGTCGGTCCTGCAGTAACAAGCACACCTCTGCCGGCAAAATCCTTGGGAGACAGAACCGCAAGCATTGCATCGATCACCGCATCGGGCTCCGGAAGCCGCCCCTGCCCGCTTGTTCCGCAGGCAAGATCACCGGCGGCGGGCTCGATGCAGTGATATCCCGCATCCCGCAGCACCTGAACGTTGCGCTGCACGATAGGATCGTGCCACATGTTGACGTTCATTGCCGGTGCAAAAAGGATCGGTGCGCGGGTTGCTGTTATGACGGTTGTCAGCATATCGTCCGCAATACCGGCGGCGACCTTGCCGAGACAGTTGGCGGTTGCCGGCGCCACCGCCAGAAGATCTGCCCGCTCGGCCAGGCAGATGTGACCTATTTCACGCTCTCCGGCAAGGGAGAACATATCCGTCACCACCGGATTGCCGGACAGCGTCTGCAGGGTGAGCGGTGTGATGAATTCACAGGCGCTTTCGGTCATAACCACGTGTACGGCTGCATCCAGCTTGACAGCCTGCCGCACAATTTCGGCGGCTTTGTATGCGGCAATGCCGCCGGTGATGCCGAGCACGATGTCTTTACCATGAAATGAATACATTATTCGCTGTCCTTTTCATTTATGAATTTCAAACCCCTGAAAATGTAGTGCATACCGGAAAGCACCGTACACACGCCTGTGATCCAGCAGAGGGCTGCCAGGGCAGCCCCCCTGCTCGCGGAATCTGCAAAATGCGCTATGCGGCCCCCGGCGACATGAAAGAGCAGTGCGGCCGTGATCGTAACAATCTGAAAAAAAGTCGTGCATTTGCTGATAAGACTCGGGCGTATTTCCGGATGAAACGCATTGAGCCGCAACAGCAGTATGCCCATCGATATTATGATATCTCTGCTGACGACCAGAATGGTCAGCCAGCGCGGGATAAGATGCAAAAGTGCAAAAGCGATATAGGAGCTGACCAGCAACAGCTTATCGGCTATCGGATCAAGATAGGCTCCCAGTGCCGTTTTCTGCTTGAAGCGGCGCGCCAGAAAACCATCCAGCGCATCAGTGACTGCTGCGCCGAGGAAAACAGCCAGGGCCGCTATATGTTTTTCGTAGCTGATACAAATGATAAACAGCGGTATCAGCGTAATGCGAAACATCGAGAGAAAGTTCGGTATGTTCATAGCGGCGACAGCTGTCGTGCTCACTGATTGATAACAGATGCCTTTACGGTAACGACTCCGTCGACGATGCCGAGAACGGTAAACGAAAATCCGTCGACTTTCATACCGTACAGTTTTTGAAGAAAAGATCCTATTTCAAGGCTGGTCTGAACTGTAGATTCCCATGTCCCCGCCCGATCCGAAGGAGACGGATGCGAGAGTGTTGTGTCCGGCAGAGTGCCCCGTAACCCCGCAATAAAACGCTCGGCAAGAGCGGCGGGGACATCGCTGCCGAAGTCGATTTTCAGCATGCAGCTGTTCTTCTGTCGCAGCTGCATGTAAAGAACATCCGTAATCTGGCCCGCTATGTTGTTGCATGCCTTGTTCACAGCTTCTGCCGTGGCGGACGGAATATCGATATGCATCCCGAGCGCATGTGTTGTTGTTTGAAGAGCTACGGAGCACTGTTGAACGTCTACCACGGAAATATCCATATCGCACTGAACACTTTTTACGGAACCCCTTTTTTTATCGGTCACAAGACTGTTTTTTGCCGTTCCCGCAACTACTATCCCGGCACCCATCCCGCCGGCATAGCTGCACAGGGTCTCCATATCCTGCAGATCATCGACGCTCAAACCATCCATCAGTGTTCCGGTGGGTACCACAATCTGCGCACCGCGTTGGCGAAGGTGCTGCTCAAGCTTTTTCTGGCTGAGCGCGCCGCTCATGCTCTCGGCACTCCACCATGCGCGCATATCTCCGTCAGTGCCGTATTCCGCAACCATTACCAGCATCGGCACAGCCTGCGCGGTCTTTTCAAGCATTCCCATCGACGACAGATCGGCCCGCAGAAGACTGGTATCAACGAAACCTTCCACAACCATCGTATATCGATCGAGCAAAGCGCTTTCGCTTACGATCTTGAACCGCTGCAGATATAAATCCGGTCGCACGTAAAAAAGGTTATGAAGCGTAAGAAAATAGCTTTTCAGCTCGTCAAGCGACATTCGGCGGCTGACAGCCGCCATAACTATTTTGCCCTGCGCGTCGAAAAGTGCACGATCCCGCGCGGCAGCAACATTTCCATGGGTTATGGTCGCTGTACCGTATGCCGTATAGGGATCAGACTCTTCCCGCGCGCCTGCCAGAGGGGAAGTGCTCAGCAGAAGAACCGCCAGTACCGCCATCGCCCGGCAAAGTCTGTTCAGGCCGCGTTGATTGCACATTCGCGTGCGGTACTGGAATGAACGTATTGGGTGCGCCGTGCGATCAGTTGACGTCAGCCGTTCCGGTTGCATGGTATGCATTTGTATCTCTTTGTTTTTGCTTTTATTTATGGCTTTTTTCGAATACACCATACTAATGAAGTTTCATGCATTATTCAAGAAGTTTTTAACCATGTCTATGATGCACTTCTCCTGATCGGGAAGTTGTACCCATTCAAGCTCGTGATCTCCGCGCAGCCATGTAAGCTGTCGCTTGGCAAGCCGGCGTGTTTCCTGCTGTATTTTCACGAGGGCCTCACGTTCGCCCAGCTGCCCCTGAATATACTCAACCATCTGCCTGTAGCCGATACTCTGCATAGATTTCAAATCGGCGCTATATCCGTGGTCAAGCAGCCACCGCACCTCATCCGCAAAGCCGGATTCCATCATGCGGTCGACCCGCTCGTTTATACGCCGGTAGAGGCTCTGACGCTCTCTCCACAGACAGATTCGAAGGCTCTCATACGGTCGATCCTGAAAATCATGGCGGCGCTGCTGCTCGGTCATGGGCACGCCGGTCACATAAAAAACCTCCAGTGCGCGTATGATTCGCATGCGGTCATGCGGTCGTATCCTCGAAAAGGCCTCGGCATCAATGTCCTTGAGTTGTGCCCGCAGCTCGTCGGTACTGTATGAATCGAGCTTGTGCCGCAGCGCATAATCCTTTCCGGGACCGTTGAACAGACCCTGCAGAAGAGCTTTGACATACAGTCCCGTGCCGCCCACAATAACAGGAGTGTTTCCCCGTGCAAGTATATCTCCGATAACCGACCTGCCTTTTTGCATAAACAGTGCGGCGTTGAACTCTTTATCCGGATCTATGATCGAAAAAAGATGATGAGGTGCGGCCCGCAGTTCATCGTGCGACGGTTTCGACGTGCCGATGTCCATCGCCCGGTAAAACTGCATTGAGTCGGCATTGACAATCTCGACGGGCACGGCGGCGCACAGCTCGAGCGCAACCGATGTCTTTCCGACGCCGGTAGGACCCTGTATAACGACTAGTTTCTGCTTTGCTGAGCCGGACATTCTATTATGATGCGCACTCGAATGCTGCACTACACCCTCAGCTGCTCCCCTTCGGTTCGTGCAACCAGAACGGTCCCGCACGAGTCGCTCCAGACATTAACCGCCGTACGCATCATGTCGAGCACACGATCCACCGCAAGTATCATGCCGATACCCTCAAGGGGAAGCCCGACTGCCTTGAGAATGATGCTTATCATAACAAGCCCGGCCATTGGAACGCCGGCGGCGCCCACGCTTGCAAACAGTGCGGTCAGAACAACGACCGCCTGCAGCTGAATACTCAGTTCGATACCGTACGCCTGAGCGATAAAAAGTGCTGCGACACACTCATACAGCGCTGTTCCGTCCATATTGACCGTAGCCCCCAGCGGAAGCACAAAGCTGGTGATGCGCGTTGAGACACCGGCGTTTCTCCGTACGGAATCCATGGTAATCGGCAGGGTTGCCGATGATGAGGCAGTGGAAAAAGCCGTCAAGAGCGCCGCGGAAACAGCCCGGCACATTTTCGCCGGCCGGATACCGATGCATGCAAGCAGTACCGGCAGTGTCACCACCGCATGCACCATAAGACCGAGCGCAACGGTAATCATGTACCGTCCAAGCGGAAGAAAAACATCCAGTCCGCTTGAGGAAACCGTATCGGCCAGCAGTGCACCTACACCCAGCGGTGCAAACCTGATAATAAACTGCGTCAGCCGCATCATGACATCAAATACATCCTGGAAAAAACCTTGCAAGCGAACCCGGCATGAATCCGGAGACCGACCGATGAAAAAACCGAACAAAATAGAAAAAAAGATTACCTGAATAATGTCGCCCTTGACCATGGCCTCGAGCGGATTTGTCGGTATGACGGAGATCAGCATTTCGCTGATTGATGCGGTTGCCGCCGGCATTTGAACATTCTGAGATGAAAGGCTCAGATCGGCGCCCGCGCCGGGCTTGATACTGTTGACAAGAAACAGTCCCGTTATGACGGCAAAAAAACTTGATGCAAGGTAGTACGCGAAGGTCTTGAGACCGATGCGGCCGAATGACGAGCCCGAGCCTATCCCTGCAACGGAGGCAATGACAGATGAGCCGATAAGGGGTAGGATTACCATGCGGAGCAAACGAAGAAAAAGACCGCCCACGAATTGTGCCGCTTCCGAAAGCGCAGCTTCGTAACCCCCTATTCGGGAAAGCAGGCCTGCCACAATACCGAGGCATAACCCGATCAATATCTGCCAGTGAAGCGCCGGCTGTTTCACGATAGCTCCGGTCATTGATGTATCGAAAGACAAACAGTGTTCATTATATGTTCCATGTTATGATATATCAATTAATTTTATAGTATTTATAATAAAATATTGACAAAGACGAGTTAATGATTTTATGATGGTAGTGTATTCTAATATTTATTCCATAGGAACTTTGATAATGAAAAAAGCTCTCATTAGCGGTATTACCGGACAGGATGGAGCATATCTGTCTGAATTCCTTCTTGAAAAGGGATATATCGTACACGGCGTCAAACGACGCTCATCTCTGTTCAATACCGATAGAATCGATCATCTTTATCAGGATCCGCATGAAAAAAATGTGCGCTTCATTCTGCACTACGGCGATTTAACCGACTCGACCAATCTCATTCGAATCGTTCAGGAAGTTCAGCCTGACGAAGTGTACAACCTCGGAGCGCAAAGTCATGTAAAGGTTTCCTTCGACACCCCGGAATATACGGCAAATGCCGACGGAATCGGCACACTGAGACTGCTTGAAGCGATCAGAATACTCGGTCTCGAAAAAAAAACCCGCTTTTACCAGGCGTCAACGAGTGAGCTTTTCGGCAAGGTGCAGGAAACTCCGCAACGTGAAACAACCCCCTTCTATCCTCGCAGCCCGTACGGGGTCGCCAAGCTGTATGCCTACTGGATCACCGTAAATTACCGTGAAGCTTACAACATATTTGCAAGCAACGGTATTCTCTTCAACCATGAGTCACCCCTGCGGGGAGAAACCTTTGTAACACGTAAAATTACGAGAGCGGCAACACAAATAGTGCTCGGCCTGCAGGATATGCTTTATGTCGGCAACCTTAATGCCAGGCGCGACTGGGGGCATGCCGCCGATTATGTCGAGGCGATGTGGCGCATACTGCAGCACGACAGACCGGATGACTTTGTAATTGCAACCGGCCAATCTCACTCAATCCGCGAGTGCATAGAATGTTCCTTTCGCTTGCTTGGTATAGGGATAGGATGGGAAGGGGAAGGACTGAACGAGCGTGGTATCATTACAGATATACGCAGCCCCGAAATACATGAACTTCTCACTAACGACTATCTTGATAAAAATAAAGACACGCTGTACCCCGGTCGAAGTATCGTAGCGATCGATAGACGGTATTTCCGCCCGACGGAAGTCGACATACTACAGGGAGATACATCCAAAGCTCGCAAAGAGCTCGGCTGGGAAGCAAAGATCGGGTTTAAAGAGCTGATTGAAAATATGATCCTGCACGACTTTAAAGAATCAGGCAAAGAGGCGTATCTCAAACATCACGGTTTCACTGTAAAGCAGAGGCATGAGCTGTGAACGCACATGACAGGATTTTTGTAGCCGGGCATCGCGGCCTGGTCGGAGCGGGGATCGTCAGAAAACTGAAAGAACGCGGCTGCACCGACATCATCACCCGCTCGCATGCCGAGCTTGATCTGACACGCCAGGCTGAAACCGAGTCTTTCTTTCTGCAGCACAAGCCCGATTATGTATTTCTTTCAGCAGCAAAGGTCGGCGGCATTGGAGCCAACAGTACCTATCCCGCCGATTTCATATATCAAAACCTTGCTATCGCCTGCAATGTTATCCATGCGGCATACCTCTCGGGTGTAAAAAAACTGATAAACCTGGGGTCATCATGCATTTACCCGCGGCATGCCCCGCAGCCCATGCAAGAAAAGCATCTGCTGACCGGCAGCCTTGAGCCGACGAACGAACCGTATGCAGTGGCCAAAATAGCGGCAATCAAACTGTGCCGCTACTACAATCAGCAGCATGGAACCGATTTCATATCGCTTATGCCGTCCAATCTCTATGGTCCGCACGATAACTTCGACCTGGAGTCATCGCATGTTCTGCCGGCCATGCTGCGGAAGTTTCACCTGAGCAAGCTGGTGCTCGAAAATCGTGAGGATGAACTGCGCAGGGAATCCGCCGTGTTCGGTCCTGTGCCTTCCGAGCTTATCGGTCACATTCGCACACGCCGGCGGGTGCCCCTCTGGGGCACGGGGGCATCCTACCGTGAGTTCCTGCATGTCGACGACCTCGCTGACGCCTGTCTGTACTGCATGGAAACCGGCAGGGCTTCCGATATCGGTGAAATAGCGAATATCGGCACCGGTCGCGACCTTACTATCCGGGAGACGGCGGATATTGTTCGGCGCATCGTCGCAACCGATGCCGGTATCGATTGGGATGCGTCAAAACCGGACGGCACGCCGAGAAAACTTCTGGACATCGGCAGGATAACGTCTCTCGGATGGAAACCGCGCATCGATCTTGAAACGGGACTTGCATCGTATTATGCCTGGTATAAACAGCGCATAGATGATGCGTGAGCGGTATGTGCAAACTGCATCTGCGCGGAAAGACAATCATCAACTGGATCAATTCACTAAAGAGCAGAGACCGGCATCAAAACATACGAACGGCCGCGACAGAGCGTGACCCGCCAGCAATGAAAATATAATTCTGGAAAAACGCGCTCTACCGCGCCCGCATCCTTTCGGAATAAATGGCTGCCGTCATCGGTTGCCGGCCATAAAAGAGTATTACCTTTTATCCTCGTATTCTTTTCACCTTTCAGCCTGCACGTATTCGGGAAATGCAAGATTTACCGGCTGGTCGCTCTCTGCGGAAAGCACAACAGGCGTGTCGTTGAAGTACATGCTGACACCGCCGACATTACCAATACGGACTTTCATGGTTTCACGGGCCGTTCGGCTGAATGTTTCTCCGGCCCGCAGCATGATTTCAAACGGCTCCGAATCGTCTATCCGCAGCCTCATCCAGGTTAATTCACGGGCAACAAAACGCAGGGTAAATTCGGCAGCAGCCACCGGCTCCGCGATAACGGATGTCGTCGCTGCCACCGACCGTATAGTTTCGTCTTGCCGGACTTCGGCGGACTGTTCCGGCTCGGCGGAATCCGGGACAGGGGCGGGAGAAGGTTCGGGCCTGTCGCCTGGTTTGATCTCCGGGAGGGGAGCCGCTTGCTGCGCAGCCTGGTGGTCCGGCGGGTCGACGTGCAGAGCTTTGTTCTCCGGTGTCGCCCGCGCAAAGAGTAACCACAGAAGGACTGCAACTGCTGCAAGACACACCATACCGGCAGCTACGAAAACAGGATACCGTGACCGCACGCTCTTTGAGTCCGTCTGTTTCAGCTCTTTCTGAGGCTCCCACCTTACTGTTTCCTGCAGCTCGGCATCGTATTTCTGCAGCACTGTTTCAGGATCGAGCTCAAGCTCTGCGGCATAAATACGTATAAAACCCCTGACATAGGACTGTGGAGGCAGCAAATCCATTTTACCGTCTTCGATAGCACCAAGCGTAGTTTTACTGATTCTGGTAGTTGTGGATATGTCTTTCAGGCTTCTGTTCTGCCGTTCCCGCTCGTTTTTCAGGTATTCACCGACTGTTTCCATGGCACAGAAAAATACAATAAGTTTTAATTCTTTATATGCTTTTTTTATAATTCGATATCATGAAGCCCCCCAATAAACAAGTGAAAAATAAACTTCTTGATAAGAAAAAAGGGCTTTGCTATATTTATTGTTCTTTCTTTTAATAAAGCGCGCCTGGATCAGGCGCGTTATTCTATTTTTGGCTGAAGTAATGAAAAATATTTTAACCATCGCCGCATCTGATTCGAGCGGCGGCGCCGGCATTCAGGCCGACATCAAAACCATAAGCGCCCTCGGCGGATATCCTGCAAGCGCGCTCACTGCCCTTACCGCCCAGAACACTGTCGGTGTTTCATCGATCAATGAGGTTCCGTCTGATTTTATCGCTCAGCAAATCGATGCAGTCTTTGAGGATATCGGCGTCGATGCGGTAAAAACAGGAATGCTTTTTTCACGCGGAGCCGTTGACGCCGTCGCATCCGCCATTGCACGGCACCGTCCTGCTGTTGTTGTTGTCGATCCGGTTATGCGCTCGACCTCAGGTCATTCTCTTTTGGCGGACGACGTCTGCACGGAACGCATTGAAAAACTTTTAAAGAACGCCTTTGTCGTTACACCCAATCTTGCAGAGGCGTCCGTGCTGGCCGGCATAAACGTCGACTCTCCCGACACAATGCGGGACGCCGCTCGTAAAATTCATGCACTGGGACCCCGCTTTGTCCTGATAACCGGCGGACATCTCGAAGAGGAGTGCTGCGACATTCTCTATGACGGCGTCGATTTTATGAGCTATTCAGAAACCCGCATTCCGACACGCAATACGCACGGCACCGGATGCACCCTGTCCGCGGCACTGGCGACCTTGCTCGCTCAGGGCTCTCCCGTGCATACAGCCGTCAAAGCCGCAAAATGCTTTGTTGAAACGGCGCTCCGTAACAGCATTACAATCGGCGCAGGCAGCAGCCCGGTGCAGCCGCTCGCGCAGACACTCCGTGATGCCGGCTGCTATCACTGTGCGCAGGCTCTGCAGAAAGCCTTCTGCCTGCTGTTCGATGCCGGCATAGGGAACCTACTACCGGAAATTCAGTCGAACTTCGGCTATGCCCTGCCGCAGGCGGCAACGCCCGAGGATGTTGTCGCCTTTCCGGGGCGTATCATTCGCGACGGTACTACGATCGCCCGCATTCATGAACCTGCTCCCGGCGGCTCGCGTCATATCGCAAAAATCATACTGACCGTCATCGGATTCGACGCATCCAGGCGTGCCGCCATGAACATAGCCTGGAGCCCCCGTATTATCGAGTGCTGTACATCGCTCGGTTTCCTCGTTGGTGAATTCGACCGCTCGCAGGAACCCGACGACATAAAAGAACGCGAGGGGTCGTCGCTTGAGTGGGGCACCCGGCAGGTCCTGCTTCATTCACCATCTGTTCCCGACATGATTTTCGACCGCGGCGATGTCGGCAAGGAGCCGATTGTACGAGTTCTCGGAACCGATCCGTTTGACGTCGCCGATAAGATTATTACCATAGCACAGGAGATACAAAAAACATGCTGATTCAAAACGCACGTCACGGTGACTGCACGCCGGAGATACGCCGGGTGGCGGCTGCCGAGGGCGTTTCGGAAGCCTATCTGATAGAGGAAATCAGGCACGGCCGCATAATCATTCCGCGCAATACGCGCCATGCATCGATATCACCGTTGGGTATAGGCCGGGGGCTGCACACAAAAATAAATGCCAATATCGGCACATCGCGCGACTGCACGGACCTCGGCGATGAGCTGCACAAGCTCGACGCCGCCGTTAAAGCGGGCGCCGATACCGTGATGGATCTCAGCACCGGCGGTGATATAGACGGCATACGTTCCGAAATAATCCGCAACACAACCGTACCGATCGGCACGGTCCCGCTGTATCAGGCCGCCATCGAAGCGACCCGGAAAAAAAAGGCTATCGTCGACATGACCGCTGATGACATGTTCTCGGTAATTGAACGCCATGCCGAAGACGGGGTCGACTTTGTAACTGTTCACTGCGGGCTGACCCGCGAGGCGGCGGAAAGGATCAAGCGTCAGGGGCGCCTCATGGATGTTGTAAGTCGCGGGGGTTCGTTCACCGTTGCCTGGATGATACACAACAAAAAAGAGAACCCTCTTTACAGCCAGTTTGACCGGCTGCTCGATATCGCCGCTGCCTATGATATGACGCTGAGCCTGGGCGACGGCCTGCGGCCGGGATGCCTCGCTGATGCAACCGATCGCGGCCAGATTCAGGAGCTGATAACGCTGGGAGAGCTTGCCCAGCGGGCGCTCGAGCGGGATGTGCAGGTTATGATCGAGGGGCCCGGTCACGTTCCCATAAACCAGGTTGCCGCAAATATGGAGATACAAAAGCGCCTGTGCAGAGATGCGCCTTTTTATGTGCTGGGACCGATCGTGACCGACATCGCTCCCGGCTACGATCATATAACATCTGCCATCGGCGGGGCAATCGCTGCCGCACACGGCGCCGATTTCCTCTGTTATGTCACCCCGTCAGAGCATCTCAGCCTGCCGTCGGCTGATGATGTGCGCGAGGGTGTTATCGCTTCAAAAATCGCCGCCCACGCCGCCGATATCGCAAAAGGAGTACCCGGCGCGATCGAGCAGGATATCGCCATGGCCCGATGCAGAAAAAAAATGGACTGGGAGGGCATTTACAGCATCTGCATCGATCCTGAACGGGCCCGACGGATTCGCCAGAGCCGGGCTCCCGCCGACAGCGATGTGTGCACAATGTGCGGTGAGTTCTGTGCAATTAAAATACTGAGCAGCGAAAAAGACTGGGATTTCGGCGATACCTGAAAATCATGCCATGAGCCGAGTATGCCACGGGAAGGCTGATTCTTCGACCGTGTGTCAGCTCATGGCTTTAAAAAATTTCATGAAGGTCTCTTTGCCGTAAGCCCCAAGCAGGACCTTGCCCATACGGTCGGAATCTTTTGAACCGGCGAGGCGGGACTTCAGGCGGGACTTCTGCTCCTCGCGGTACTGCTCATCCTTTTTCTCCGCATCGCGGTACATAGCCACCCACAGCTTGATAAGTTCTCCGGCCAGTTCATAGACGGTATCCGTGCTTTCTGTCGAGGTAATTGCCGAAAAGAAGAGCGGTGACAGATAGGTGCGCACCCATGGTGTCGACTCATAAAACGTAACCATCTTGAAATCCGGATGCCGGGTAAATCGTCGATATACGGAATCAAACGGCGCCACATATTTCATGATGTAGTCGTACTCCATCACCGGATCGAACCCGAATGAAAAATCTGTATCGAAATAATACATGCCGTCTTTCATAATCACGTTGTTAATACCCCAACCCGGAAGCTTATAGGTCAAATCGGGTGCCAGCATGAATATCTCGGCACCCACGCACAGGCGGTTGTCATGGTGCGGTACGGGCACGCCGTCTCCAAGCGTGAAGTCGACCATCGTTACCTTATCAATACGGTCTCCTCTATACACCGTAATGCCCCCGCCCGGTTTTCCGTTTGCCAGTTGCACGTTTTCGATATCATCGAGTCCCTCAACGCGCTGCAGAGCAATCTCCTGTGCAAGAGCGGAATAACAGTACTCCGGAAGCGATAATCGTTTCATGCATAACTCCTTATGGCTGGTCGGCAAAAGCGATTCCGGTCAGGCGCCGAAAAACCTAGTAGGTTTTCTGCAGATTTGAAATTGTAAACATCCGCTTATCTACCCTGTCAAGACCGACCTCTTGATAGCGAATAAGAAGGTTGGCAGCATGCGAGCGCTGAAAATCCATGGTGAGATAGCCGCTCGGAAGAATCTTGGTACCGCCTTTGTTCGATGGGAATTCGGTGTTCAGCACCTCAAAACACTTCCAGAACCTGTCAAGATCATCATAAATCTCGGTCCAGGTGCACAGGTAGGTTTCCGGATCGATGTACCAGACACGTTTGCCGTAAATATAGTTGGGATCTTTGCTTTTTATTTCTACGACATAGGTCTTTATCCGCTCCCGCGTGATATTGTTCGGAATGGCCTGGCCCGGCACCCGCTCGAAGTTATCGACCTTGGCACGCCGACACACAAGCATCTCTTTCGTACCGACCAGCTTGTAGGTGTTGCGCAGGATATGGCCGTCCCATCCGTACTCGTCATCGTAAATAAAATCCGATCCGTCGATGGTGTCGGTACGCTGTCCGACCGATATCCTCCTGATGCGCCGAAACGGTGCATAGTACATGTACCCGTCATCGCTCTTATTGGGATCTATATAGCGCAGGTTGTAGTACCGGGTATTGTTGCTCTCCGGGGGTTCGAACATGTGCTGAAACATGCCCCGGTGAATGCCCTTCTTGTTCTTCTCATATTTCGGCCGGGGATCGACATCCACGCGGTGAATCCAGTACAGCTCCCAGCGCTCGGTCTTGGTCCGCCGTTCAACGTCAACGCCGGGTGTAATGACCGGTCCCTGGTTGAAGTAATGGTTGGCATCGCCGTGACTGTTAAAATCAAAGTTCCAGGCAATCTCGATACCGCTTTTCGGATCGGGAAACGGACATCCGGCGATATCGGCATAGTTTTCGATCCACTTCTCGGCATTCATCTTCACCGTGGGGGAATACTGCTTGGTTGCCTCGATCTGACCTTTGGTGTCGATAAACTGCTTGTAGGGCGCGATCATGAAGTAGGACGTTTCAGCACCCCATTTTTTGTGGTCCTTGTATGCTCCGACAAATGATTCTGGCAGGAACCGGGCGACCTGGTCGATATTTGTTTTATCGATTTTCTTCCCGACCCATGTTTTTTCCCACTCGCGGACTTTCTGCAGTTCCTCTTCTGAAAAGCATGATTTCGGGTACACAACTTCAGCGGCTGCTGCACAAATCGGTACTGCAAAAACAGCAATACATAGAGTAACCAGTATCCGTATTTTAAAATACTTGCTCAACATTCGCCTGCCCTCCTTGTTGATCTATACAATTAAATAATCCTTGAACGGATTTCATGAAAAGTCTTTTTTACAGGCCGTTAAAACTCATAGCGGATCCTGAAAAGGATGCTGTCCTTGTCATGCAGGCCCTTGTTTTTGGTGGCCTTTGATCCATATATGGGGATTCCGCCTTCAAACCTCCAGTGCTTGCCCGGCGCGTATCCGAGGATCGGACAGATAAAATACTTGCCGATCGGGTTGTAGCTTCCCGTGATCATCGTGAACCATTTGGAATGCATAAAATACTGTGAGATGCTGTAGGCGATGGTAACCGCATGACTGTCCTCCGGCCGGTGGCCGCGGCCGCTGCGTATTACCAGATCAGTGTCATGATTCAATATCTTTTCCCAGAAAAAAGTGATGCTGATACTCATTTTCTTGTCGTCAAACCAGTTGTGCGTAAAATAGGGTATCCGGTAGTAGTCGCGTGCTTCCAGGCCGAAACCGAAAATATCCCGGCGCACTTCATCATAGATGGCACTGGAAGACCCATCCGTGCCCTTGTTGAGCGGGCGCCCGATTTCGTAGAACATCTCAAGGCGCCACTCGCTGATGGGAAAATTCTGAAAACGGGTCTGCAGGGTCGCACCGATAACCTCGAACCGTTTGTAATTGAAGACCTTGTAGCCTGCAACCTCCGGATCTATCGGAGTATTGAGTATTGCCGATCGAATACCCTGTTTTACGTAATTCAATGTGAATTCGGTAACCCTGTGATTGGCGGTCATTTCGTCATTGAGGGTATTGAAGTAAAAAACAGCCCAGTCGATGTTCCATGAAAACCCCCTGACCTTGAAGCCGAACTCCCAGTTTTTCTTCAGGTTCCACCCGGGCGCGTCGTGACGGGCTTTCTCCTGCACCCAGTGATAAATACCGAAGCCTTTGCCGGGGTTGAACGAGGTAGTGGCCGGACTGGGTCCGTAGTGAGTGCCCTCAAGCGGAATTCTGGCAGGCTCGAAATCGCCGGGAATGAAAAGAAATTCGAAATTAAGCTGCCCGGGCAGGTCGGACTGATAAAATCCCCTGATCATGTAGAGCCCGATTTTAATCTCTTCCCAGTTCTCGGTGCCGGGGGAGCCGTGCCGAAGATCAAGCGGATTTATGATATCGGCGGTCTGCTGCAGGTTGGTCTCACCCCAGACCACGATCTGCTTGCCGATTTTGAACTGCCAGGGACCTTTCTGAATATCTATGTACAGCTCGGTAATAAGGTCGTCGTCGCGCGGGTGCGTGTACTCGCTGTAGGGACGGTGCGGTATGGCGCTCGCCAGTTCAGAGTCCAGCGCCGGTGCCTTTTCGTAGAAATAGCGGAAACCGGCAAACAGGTTGATCCTCAGGTCCTCTTTTTGAATCCACTCATACATACCCTCGATGAGGAATACGCTTCTCCAGTAGTCGACGTTGGATTTATGAAACGGGTCCTCTTCGCTTGGGATGTGCGTTCGCAGATACATCTGCTCCTTGTACAGGCCGTTTACATGCAGGCGGCCGTCAAGAAGCCGTATGTAGCCGTACGAATCGCCTCCGGCATACAGAAGACACAAAACAAGAGTCATTAAAAATGCTGCGAAACGCTTGTTCATACCTTCCCCCCTTGTTCGGTTATGAATGTTCTGATTTTTGAGCTGTTATGAATTTAGGCTTGAACATCAGTACAAAGCTGGGGATGACAAGCAGGGCTCCGAGCATGTTCAGCGTCAGAATGATGGCGAGCAGCAGCCCCATGAGAGCCTGGAACATCATCTTGGACATGAACCAGAAAACAATTCCGCAGATCAGTGTAGTGGCGATATATATTATTGCTTTGCCTGTTGTTCCCATGGAAACCGTAACGGCGTCATTAAGGTTTTTACCGTTGCGCCGGTACTCCTCTATAATGCGGCTGACCAGATAGATGCCGTAGTCGACACCGAGCCCGATACCGACCGATGAAACGGGAAGTGTTGCCGTCGTGAGCGGCAGGGGCGGATTGTTGAGCACCATAAAGGTAAATGCCAGAACGTTTGAAAGCAGCAGCGGCATGAGGATAATGATACCCGCCACGAATGAACGGAAAATAAACGTGCAGAAAACAAAAACCACCAGCAGTGCCAGGGCAAGCGTTATCAGCTGATACTGGGTCAGGGTTTCATTGACTGCCGCCTGCACACCTACGGCACCGCCCGCCAGCTTGTACTGCATGTCGGTGCCCGCGATGCCCGACTCATGCTTGATGTAGTGTTTTATGCGCCCGATGACATCGGTTATGGTCTTAGCCGTCTTGTCGCGGCAGAAAAGAATCATGTTGATTTTCTGGTCACCCAGATCGACGAACTTATCAAAGGCTCCGGGGCCGCCCATCTGCAGGGCGGAGCGGAACAAAAACTCCGTCTGGCTGTCGTCAACCGGCAGAAAGCGCCAGCGTGGATCGCGCTCGCGCATACCGGCATGTATGCCGGGAATACGCCCCTGCAGCGTCTGAACCAGCATAATCCGCTTGTCGGGAGTCTGTTTCATGTACCGGGCGAAACGCAGGACCTCCCTGGTGGCTGCCGCCCGTGCGGCCCCCTGCGGCTTGCCGGTATCGAGTATGATATACAGCGGATTCAGCAGCGGCATGGAAAAGGTAATGCGGAAGCTGTCGACATTGTAGCGGTGAAAAGGCCACAGAATTTCCGAACCCGGCACGGCATTGCCGATGGTGATTTTGTTCAGGTAGGTACAGCCCCAGGCAAAAAGTATAATTGAAGCGACCGTAACATAATACTTGCCGCTGCGGCCGATCCAGCCGCCCGTCCACTGCAGGGTGCGGTCGAGCATGCCCCGTTTTCCCCTGTCCGGCTTGAGCGGCATATAGGAAAGCAGAATCGGAACCAGGATCATTGCGATCACAACGGTAGCAAAAGCCCAGAAGGCGCACGAAAGCGTTATTTTCTGGAGAATTTTGATCGGGGTAACGGCAATAATAATGATTCCCGAGGCGTCTGTTATGATGCCGGCAAATCCGGGAACAAAAAGGCTCTTGATAACGTTTTCGCATGCCTGCTTGTTGTCGCCTGTTTTAGCCGCCTCCTCTTTGTAGCGCTTCAGGACCTGGGTAGAATGCGATGCCGCCATGGCAGCTATCAGAAACGGAAACACCAGTACAAGCGGGTCGAGATTGAAACCGAGCATGCTGAGAAAACCGAGCCCCCACACAGCGCTGACAAGTGCGGCCACAACAGGAAGCAGCATTCCCCGCTTGGAGCGGAAGTACAGATAAAAAACGATCATCATGGCGATGACGGTAAAAACCAGAATCTTGATTACATCGCCGACATAGCTGTCGATGTATCCCAGGTGCATCGGTTCCCCGGCAATAGCGACAATGTGGTTTTCATCCTCGGTTGCACGTCGCAGCGCCTGGAACTCTTTAAAACAGGTGGCATAATCGATATGCTCCTCGAAAAAATCAACCATGATCAATGCGCTTGTACTGTCAAGCGACACCAGGCCCGGATATGCCATGGGATTTCCGTATACCATCAGACGCAGTCGCTCGAGGGCTTCGGGCGTTTGAGGAATATCCGGCCACATAAGGGGCGTTGATATATACCCCTGGCTGGTCATTTTCATGTCGCGGACTTTACGGTGTGCGATGGACATGATCTTGTAGCGGTCGACGGCATTGAACTTTCGAAGCTCATCGGTTATGTATTTGACTTTTTGCAGGGTGTCCGGATTGAAAATATCATCGTATTTTCCTCCGTGATCGGCATCTTTGACCTGCACCATAACCAGCACCTGATTGGCGCCGCCGAAAACATTCCGGACCTCGTTATGCACATCGATATATTCGTGCCCCTGTGGCAGCAAATCACTGAAAACAGTCTTCACCTCAAGCCTGGTAACGGCCTGGTAGGCGAAAAAAAGCGTTATAAGAAGAATGATCCCGAGAAGCGGGGTTCTTTTTTCAATAATATAATGCGAAAAACGTTCCATGAGTATATCGACCCTTTCCGGAAAAGCCGCTTGTCGAAACGACCGCCTGCCGGACGTCCCGTACGCCCTTGATTACTCGATCACTCTCTTTTCAAGGCCCTCGGGCATCTTGAAGCCTTCGAATTCATACGAAAGGCCCGAGTAAAATGTCCACGTTTCACCTCCGTCGGTCGTTCGAACCACCGTTCCGGACGCGCCGACGATCCAGCCGTTCGATTCGTCGGTGAAAAACAGGTTGGCAAACGATAGTTTTGATTTAATGGCTTCATCCTGCTTCTGCCAGGTCATGCCGCCATCGTCGGACAGCAGGTAGGCTCCCTGCGTACCCACAGCCCAGCCGCGCCCGTCTCTGATCATGATATTGAAGAGTATATCGTTTCCCGTATAGAGCTTTTTCCACGTTTCTCCGCCGTCGGAGGTGTGAAGAATAATAGAATCGACCCCGCATAGCCACCCGTGATAGCGATCAGTGAAATGAATCCCGAAAAGGCTCTGGCGCGGGTTTTCATACTCATCTTCCAGCGTCTCGCGCTTGAAAAAATCGGGTTCCACCGGATCCCAGGTTAGCCCGCCGTTATCCGTGCGCAGCAGGGTTCCCCGTTCGCCGATAACCCAGCCGTGATCCCGATCGATAAAAAACACGTTGCTGAATATTCTGTCCTGCTCTTCACTCTGCCGATGCCATGATGCGCCGCCGTCGGTCGTATGGAGTATGGTGGAAAAATCACCGATGGCCCATCCGTATTCTTTGTCCGTAAAGCATAGTGAAAGAAGATGACGCTCGGTTCCGGTATCCTGTCTGGTCCATGTGGTGCCGCCGTCCGTCGTGTGCAGCATGACACCCTTGATCCCGGAAATCCAGCCCGTATCCCCATCGATAAAGTCGACATCGCACAGCATGCTGTTTACCCCCGACTGCTGCTCCTGCCATGTTTCGCCGCCGTCCTGCGAACGGAAGACAACACCGAAGTTGCCGGCCAGCCAGACATGTCCGGCAACCGGCTCATCCGCTGCCAGGATATATTCCGAGGTAATCATTTTGATGCTGGGCATTTCGAATTTTCGCTTGGCCTTGCCGCAGCCTGCAGCTCCTGCCGCCAGGCTCAGTCCGGCTGTCAGGGCTATAACCGTTTTGCACCATGTTTGTGACATTAAGCGTTCGCCTTTCATCTGATCATCGGTACCGCCGCACCTCCGGGAACTGTCATGCTGTCTCCACTCCGGCACGCCGGCTACTCTTCATCACGAATGACGGCAATGGCTTCCTCGGGGCAGGTATCCCTGCAGGCCATGCAGGTATGGCATATCTCACCGGCACCCT
The DNA here is from genome assembly GCA_964518865.1 of uncultured Thermodesulfobacteriota bacterium. GTDB lineage: Bacteria > Desulfobacterota > WTBG01 > CAIYCZ01 > CAIRTM01 > JANQGV01. Next base: position 10,007 of record CAZFIB010000023.1, on the reverse strand, counting down.
CGATTACCCGTGCGATTTTCCCTCCACCGTCCGCGTCCTCGAGCTCCCAGAGTTCGAGGCTGCATATATCGACACACTTGCCGCAACCGCGGCACTTTTCTATTGCAACGATGTGCTGGACCATCTTGGTTCTCCGCGCTACAGTGAGGCTTTAATCTCGTCAACCGTTTTTTTGAAATCGTTGTCATCTTCATACAGCCGGACCATGGCATCAAAAAACGGAAATGTCGCCATGAAATGTACCGGTGTGCCCGGGTCCGACATATCACCCCTGGTGAGCTCTCCCTTGTCTTTTATCTCCATCAGGTCGTAGCTGTTGTCGATTGCGCCGCAAATGTCGGATGTGGTCATTTTCATGGCGACATCACAGTCATCGCGCATACCATCCTCAAGCCTGACGGCTCCGTTTTCAACAACCAGCGTCAGCATCTCTGCATCGATCTGCATGCCGATTTTGTGGCGTGTGAAATCCGCAAGCATCTCTTTTGCCGTCTCATCCGTATTGGTGTACTCGGCCCCTCGCTTCAGGATATCCACTATGCTCATACGGTCCTCCTAGAAAAATCGTTCACAGATTTCATCGGCACGGCCGGTGTCCTGCAGCCAGCGCGATCCGAAGATCTTGAGCGTGTTTCTGACGGCTGCAGTTTTTCGCTGAACCTCCTGCACCGTATCGGCACGCGCTTCTGCAGCGGCTTCCCGGACAAACCCGACATACTGTTTCAGATACGCAGTGTGCGGCGCCAGGGCTGCAAGGCGCATGCCTTCCCTGTCAACAGGGATTCGGGCGCCCGTATATATAATTGAACAGACCGAGCGCAGTTCGTCATCTTCTTCGGGCCTGATACCGGGAAGAGCGGCAAAGCGATCCCATGCCGGCCCCATAACCTCGATGTACTTAACGCGGTATGGCTCATCGACCAGAATATCCACGGTGGGCATAAAGTCGACCAGCATTTCGATGCTGTCGTCACGCTCCTCCCAGCGGGAAAAAAATATCGGCAGCACATACTCGGCCTTCGGTATCACGCAACACAGGCCGTACTGTGTGCCGCCGTTTGATGAAAAGTATCCAAGAGCTATCCGCTCTGTTTTATCATTATAAAAAAATTCCATGCCGTCAGCTGTTTCTCGCCGACTGATCGGCACCTGCCCGAGAACTTCCTTCAGTTTTTCACTATATGGTGTCAAGGCCATGACATCTCTCCCCTTTTTAAAAAACCAGGCTGACAAACAGTTTGTGCCCCTCTTCACCGAACAGCTTTTTCAGCACCTCACCGCCGGGATCGAGGTCACGATAGTACTTCTGCATTGTTCGCTTTCGCCGTAGCATTTCCTGTTTATAATCACCCTCCGGTACCGGCTGTGCCCGATCGAGCAGAGCAAGCCAGGCACGCGCGTATGCCACTATCGGCTCAACAGCTTTGTTTCTGACCTCCGTCTCGGTTACCCGGCCGTCTATCGGATAAGGCGACATTGTGGCCCGCGCCCAGGGCCACGGACCGTAGCGCCGCTGAACGAGACAGCGCCCCTCTTCGGTCAGACCCGGTATCGAGCGATAGGTGCGCCAGAGATCAGCCAGAGGATCAAGATATTTCTTCCGATACTCGGGGTATACGGCTATGTCGACTACCGGCATGAAATCAACGGTCAGGGAAAGCCGTTTGGATGTTTCATCAAACTCGCAGGCAAAAATCGGCAGGTCATAGTCATCGGTGGCTGTCATGTTGAAAGCGCAGTACTTTGCTCGTTTCATATAATGCAGCTCACCGTAGCAGATCTTATCTATTTTATCGCTGTCTTTCACACGGTAGCACTCATAGCCGCCTTCCGCCATGGGCTTTTTTATATTCCAGGCCGGTGCGGTATCCATGCCCAGGTACTCGTCGAGCCGCACAAGCTCATAATCACTGAAAAGGCGCGGCTTTTTTACCACCTCCTCGGTAAACTTGACCATGTCTTTAAAATCGACTCGTGCCATACTGAGCTCCTATATGGTTGATTTATTCATGCAAGAGAATGTGAAAGGCCTTTCCCGCGGACGGCGCCAAGGTGCTTCAGGAATATGCCCGGCTTACAGACGATCATATAAAAAACTTCCGCACCCGCAATACCATTGCTTAACAATTGGTTGGTTAAATGTAGTCTTTTAGACTACTTTATTTGGAATAATATTCTAAGATATAGAACTTGTCAAGTAAAAAGTGCAAAAATCCTCTGGCCGGCAGGAGGGGGCACTGCGACGTAACGCTCTCGATAGCATCTGCCGAGATAACAGCGCGTGCGATGGCCCTGAGGTGTTCAAATCCTGTTTGTCGAAAATTATATGAAGAATATCAATGCTTTATATGCTGCAAGCGGTGCATGTTCGGGTAAATACAATTCTGCACAAACGAAAGCATTTAAGCAAAAGACATGACGTAATAAATGGTTGACAAGCACCGTGGCGCACTATACAATGTCATTGCATGTATTCTTTTAGACTACTTTACCGCCGCCTGTTCGTTATCGTGCGGGCGCCCTGAATGAACATCCGACAAGGGAGATACCATGTCCGGCACCTATGATCTGATCGTTGTCGGCGCCGGCCCTGCAGGCCTCATGGCTGCCAAAACCGCCGCTGAGCAGGGCCTGTCCGTTGCGCTGCTTGAACGTAAAAAATCAATTAGCGACATCAATCGAGCCTGCAGCATGATGATAGTCACGCTTTCGGGAAAATATCTCGAGGACCGCATTTCAGTTAACGAGCGCGACAGGCGGTTGTGCTTTCCCGCATACGGATTCTCTGTTCCGTATGACGGCAAACATCAGAATTTTTACTCATGGTCGATATATTCTTACAAAGGAAAGAAAATTCAGCTCGGCGATTATGATAAAAATGCCGCCATGGGGGATCGAGGCCGCATAAGCGCTACGTACGACAAGTCTGCGCTGCTCAAAAACCTGCTGCTTGAGTGCGACAAGCACCATGTCTCGGTGCTGAATCCCTATAACGTGCTCGGAACCGAAACCAAAAACGGAAACGTTACGGTGCATACAAGCGAGGGAGCACGATTTTCAGCACCCTTCGTCATCGGGGCAGACGGGCGATCATCCCGTCTTGCAAAAACCCTCGGCAAAAACCGCAACAGAAAATACTACGGCACCAGCACAAGCTACGGCTTCGAGCTCACCGGCGTTAAACCCGCAGAACAATATGCCCTTTTCCAGATTTTTTTAAATGAAAAAACACCCATGCGCATCTGGATGACTCCCCGGGCAGGGGGTGATGTTCACTTTGCCTTTGTCAGCTGTACCCATCCGGGAAGTGATGTACAGGGCGCATTCGAGCGTTTCACAACACAGGGATTCTTCGCCCCGTGGTTCAGCGATGCTGAAAAAATCAAGTCAATGTCGGCTATCGGCAATATGTACTCCCATATCGAAGATCCCTACAAAGACCAGGTGCTTCTAATTTCGGATGCTGTCTGGTGCCAGGAAGCGGAAATGACGGGTGCGCTTATCAGCGGCTGGAAAGCGGCATGTGCCGTAGCATTCGCCCTGAATGACGGAGCTATCTCCAGAGCGGGTGTTTCCGTATACCTCGACTGGTGGCGGGATGAGGTCATAAAAAAACTTGACCACAGAAACATGATACGCAATGCTGTAATGCCGTATTGCCTGACGACGGATGATATCGACTTTTTGCTCGGCAAAATCACAAAAACGCTTAAAAGCCTGCTCGACCCCTATGAAACGCCGAAAATCGTCGGGGCGGCGATGGCGGAAATCATGCCCGCGGTTGAAAAAGAGCGACCGGACATATATACAAAACTCCGGACTATGCGCACCGATCCCCTGGAAAGCATATTCAAGGGCTGCATCCGGTCCGGCTTTCCCACAATAATGCGCTCATGCTGAGCATGGCCTGAGAGAGTAAAGCATACTAAGCATATCTTTTACTAAAACGTCTTTTGGGGGAGGTGTGGTATGAAATCAGCAAAAACCGCTATCGTTCTTTGCAGCATACTTGCAATCGCACTGACGGCTTACGCCGAATCGCAACGGGAAAAAATAAAACCGGAACAATCAATTAATGTTCACAAAATCATACGCATTCATTATTCCGGTGCTGTGATTCCCCAAAAGCTGACTGTCCGGCCGGGCTCAACCGTTGTGTGGATCAATGAATCGAAGCGCCCCGTAGAAATCCAGTTTGAGAGCAAGCAGGTTACTCTTGCCTGCAAAAGCCCTGTGCATTTCATTCTCGATGAAAAAGGCTCCTTTCTGTCGAATCGCATTCCCTACGGCTCTGTTGCAAGCCTGTGCTTTATCGAAAAAGGAAAATATTCGTTCAGCGTCAGAAAAGTGCTTTCGCCCGACGATGCGTGGCATCAGTCCCGTGAGCGTGCGGAGTCTTTTTCGGGTACGATTATTGTAGATTAATACAATTGAGCTGTGCATACACCGCTCGAATAATACGGTTAAACCTGATGGTCCCGTAAAAAGTCCGGAAACGGACGGATTCGTAAAAGGTTCAGATGCAAGGCGCGCAAAACCGAAGGAATGAGGCGTACTTTCTGTACGCCGCAGTGACTGGGATTGCAGCGCAACGCAGCAGATGGACTTTTTACGGATTCGTCAAACCTGAATCAGTCATGAGGAGGATACAAGAATGTCACAGGATGAGCTGAAGAAAAAAATTATTGACTTCACCGGCTCCTATGAATACTCGAACCTGATAACCATTGATAATGCGGGGCTTCCCAAAGGCAGAATGATGGAAAACATAGCCATGGGAGATGACATGGCAGTATATTATGCGACCGGTGCACAATCCGATAAAGTCGTGGAAGTTCGCAACAACCCTGCAGCAAGCGCTTTCTTCTACAGGCCCTCGGACCACAGCTTTGTTTCGGTACAGGGCCGGGCCGAAATCGTTACGGATGAAGCAGTCAAAAAAGAAAAATGGAAAGACAAATGGACGAAGTTCTGGAAAGACGGCCCGTCGGACCCCGCATATACGCTCATCCGCATTGTTCCGAACAGAATAACCTTTCTCGACTTTCCCGCCCACAGCAAGGAGGTGCTTGATTTGTAACAGTCCCTGCCATGGAGCGGTTTTCGGACAGGTTTTTGACTGACCTGCCCTTCTGACTGTTGCATGGCTATCCGTCTTTTACAGGTATCCAGACTCATGAAAAGGAGCCGCTATGAGCGAGGCAAAAAGCGTTAACAAGTTTGCCGGCATAGAAGTACCGCCGGACCTCAGCAAAACTAATTTTTTCTTTCTGTATCTGAATACGCTTTTTATCGGTATGCTTATGGTCATACCCGCGATCCTCCAGCCGGCATTCCTGCAGGATATCATCAAGGTGCCGGAGCAGTTTTTCGGCTCGATCAACGGCTTTCTGCAGAACATGAGCCAGATAGCCACGCTGGCTTTTGTCGGTATCGTCGGGGCGCTTTCCGACAAGACCGGCCGTAAAATTCTTGCCGTTATAGGCTTCTTTGTTCTTCTTGTCTTTTACTATCTCTTCGGCCAGTCGGTCGCTATCGCCGAGGCGCTCAATGTTCCTGCTGCTTTCTCGGCTCAGATTTGCGCGGTTTTGAACTTCGCTCCTTCCGAGTCGGCACGGTTCATGGACTGCGCTCCCGGGCTTCTGGTTGGGTATATCCTGCGGCTCATTGTCGGCATCGGCTATATCCTGGTATACCCGCAGTTTATAACCATGGTCGCCGACTATACCTCTGAAAAAGACCGCGGCAAGGGAATGGCCTTCAACGGTATGATGATGGGCCTTGCCAGTATACTCATTTTTGCCGCCGTAGCTCCCATGGGCGACAAAACCGGTGTGGGCGGTCTGTTTGTCTTTGCCTCTGTGCTGTCGCTTGTCGGTGCACTGGGCACTGTGCTTTTTTTGAAAGAGCGGCTGCCTGAAACAAAAAAAGAGGACAAAAAAAGTTTCAAGGAAGTCGTAGCGGTCGTCAAGGCCAGTCCTTCGATCAAAGCAAGCTGTATCTGCTCTCTCATCAGCCGTGCGGACATAGCCGTTATGGCAACCTTTATTATCGCCTGGGCGGTTCAGCAGGCCGACACACTGAATATAACATCTGAAGCAGCAACCAAAAAAGGTGCCGTTCCCATGATTATCATGAGCGTGGTCACCTTTGTAGCCTTTCCGGTGATCGGCATACTGCTCGATCGGTGGGGACGCCTGCAGACCATCATGCTGACCCTTCTTTCGGCAGGAGCCGGTCTTCTGATGATCTCGGCATCAGCAAGCCCTTTTTCCGGCCAGATATACATTGCCGTAACACTGCTCGGATTCGGCATCGCGGGCTCCATTGCAGGTGCCAATACGCTTGCTACCGATATGTCACCGAAGGCCCTTGTGGGGGCGATTCTCGGCTGGCTCAATACCGCTCAGCCGATCGGTATGCTTTTTTTCCTTCAGGTCGGCGGTTTGTTGTATGACAAATTCGGCCCCGGCTGGGCGTTCGGCCTTAAAGGTGCCGCAAATATTTTACTGGTTCTCTGGCTGCTTACCGTCAAAAAGAACATTACAGCCGAAATACATGAGAAAGCAGCCGGCAAGGACAATTCTTCACAACCGGTGACCGTACCGGAGAATTAGAATAATTGATTTCCCGGGTCAAGGCTGATTCACCCTCCGCTGCGTCGAGCCTCAGAGAAAGGGCTCCTTTACAGTGCCGGGATATGCCGGCACTGCAAAAACACTCAGCCCTTCGGGCATCAGGATCAGGATACTGATCGGCTGAGAGACGCAGAATGGTGCGTCTCTACAACTTTTTGGCGACCGTTGTTTCCGCTCTGAAAAAACTTTCCACAAGGCGCACAATGTATTCCTGTGTATGGCTGAGCGCCGAAAGCGTCGTATCGGAATCGATACCGCAAAAAACAGCTTTTCATATATTCAGTCTGCTGTTCCGCATCATGAAGGCTGTGGTGAATCAAGCCGGATCAACAAAAAAACAGCAGGGCGGAGGCATGCCCTGCTGTTTTTTTGTTGAGCGTCAGAAGTGTATATAAATGGATCTACTGTCCCAGTGCAAAAATCAGCCGCGGGGTTGCACTGACCGGTCCGTGCATGCCGGTGTCCCCGTCGTTTTCCACATCCTCAAGCCTGTAATAATAGGTGTTTCTGTTCTTAACACCCGTGTCTGTAAAAGTGTATAATGCGCCTGCATCAGGCGTGCCCTTTGCCGGAATCAGATCGCTGTTTGCTCGCACATACTCGCCGTCCTGTGTTTCGGCCCGGTATATATTGTAGCCTGCCGTGTCGATCTCGGAGGCTGTTTTCCACTGCAGGGTGACCTTTCTGCTTCCCGGTTCGGCGACAAACGACTGCAGGGTGATCAGCGTGGGGCATCCGGCATACTGCAGAACATAGGCTGCCATAAGTTCTGCAAGCCGCTCATCGGCATTCGGCGGGCTCCACATCGCCCACGTGCCGGTATACTGATCCTGCACCGGCGCATTGGGATCCGGATCCCCGCTTGCACCGGTTTCATCATAGCCGAGATGCCCGTAGTCGCTCAGGTCATAGGCAAGCGAGGGATCGAGGTCGTCGCGGGCTCCGGATTTCTGACGGGGCGGCGGATACGGGCGTCCGTCCGTGCAGCCGCCCATTTCAAAACAGCAGTCCTCGATCCCGCATTCGGTGTCGACCCAGATTCCCCAGTAGTCGGCAAACGGGTGCCCTGTTCCGGGATAGGTTGAAAAATCGGGAGTTCCCCAGTAGAGCCAGTTTTTTATGCCGATTTCCTTGCCGATCTGGTTGTGAATCTCAACAAGATTGAGCACCGAATTCGTCACGATCTGGGGAAAGCCGACGACAATATGCTCTACACCGCGGTCTTTCAAATACTCAAGGGCATCCCAGTAGCGGTATCCCCACTCTCCCGAGGGCATTGTGCCGTTGGGCTGCTCGTAGAGCCAGGCGTGCCCGAGGTTTTCCCCGCGCATGTTTCTTGTTCGTTCAGTACCGGAAAAACCTTCTGCTGTGCCGTCTTCCTTGATTCCCATGTAGGCACCGATAATGTTTGCCGGATCGATGTCGGGATGACGGGAAAGCAGCTGTGCTTTTATATTCTGGTTGATAACAAGGGTATCGTCGATTTTAGGATCATAAAATTGAGACCAGTCACGCGTTGCGTGGTTCAGAAGCAAAACACCTACCTGCGCATCAGGAACCGCCGGATTGAAATTTTCCTCAATACCTTCCACGTGCAAAAGTGCAAGCTCTGCATCAGCTGTTACTGGATTGGGATTTTCTGCAAGAGGTACAGACGGGTCGACGGTCGGTTCACCCAAGTCCGGTGTCCACATACCGGCGATGCCGACAGGGCCTGTGGGATAAGAGTTTTCCATAAGGTCTGTCGGATCATTCACCCAGGTAACGGGAATCGATTCACCGCCGTTTTCACTAAGGGCGAGCTTAATCATCTGTACAACATCATATGTCTTGAAAAATCGTACACCTCCGGTAGTCATATCGACGATAATAATTCTGTCGACACCTTCCGTGATAAAACGCTCGGCAGGTCCGTCGACATTGTAGCGCTCGGGATCGCAGTCCGGCCAGCGGTTCCGGCTTGCGGCAAAAGCCTGTCCGCCGCCGCTCCCGGTAAGAATCTCATCGATAGTAAAATACTCACCGGCGGTGTTCGCGACCAAATCACTTATATATAAACGCCCCTGTGCATCCCCTGTCGTCCAGCTTCCGGCAGTTACGGAAAGCTCATCGATCAACGCAGTTGCTCCGGACGAGCCGGTTAGTGTTTCTCCGGCAGAAAAAGCAACGGAGCCGCTCTCAAAATCGATTGCGACGTAACTTTTTTCCTGCTCCCCGCAGTACGTTAGATTTGTTGCGGAATTGATATACGCGGGAGGGTAATATAGAAAGCGGGGATATGGGTAGTGCTCAATGGCATCACCCGCCATCCAAGAGGCATAATCCAGTACAAACTGCGTATCGGGACAGGAGGTGCTGCCCAACGCCAGTTCGATGTCTACAAGTTGCTGATCGGTTATGGAGTGAAAGGGATCGGTTCCTCCTAACCTATTATAATTAAACGCATATTTTTTTATTTCTTTCGGTGCATTTCCTGCCGTCAGTATTGATTTCCACCAGTATTCTTTCCAGATACACAATTTATGTACGGTATGATCCGGTCGAAATGAAAAAAGATGAATAGATGCATCCCACAAATGCTGCGGATGATACTCGTCGAATCCGCCGTGCACGACATACAAAACCCCTATTTTTTCAGCCGCGACATGCGCCGGCTGCAGGCTGAACAGAACCATTACGGTGAAAAAAAAACTCAGAAAAAAGACCTTGGCTGCTGTACTGTACCGCATGAAATACCTCCTCGCTGCAATTTAATATAATTTTTATTATTTTTTTATATTTTATTCTCCAGGCAAAAATAGTTCATGCATAGTAAATGTTCTACGGTGCGATTTAATAATTGTCAATGGAATAATTCAATTAAACTGTATTATTGTGTCAGGATACATTACCCCGGACCGAACAACAGATTACTACCAGGTCGTTGAAAAAGTCATTTTCTCCAGGCTGTTCAAAAAGGCCCGGAGGCAAGGCGCGCGAAATCATGAGGAATGAGACGTACTTGATTGTACGTCGCAGTGACGAATGATGAGCGCAACACAGCATATGGGTATTTTTCAACAGCCTGCATTAAGAAAATTCAAACTGTTACGAATCAGCACGTTTTATTTTTTTTGAAATTATGCTTGAAAAACATATTTATTCACATACTCCCCGAAAATGTAATGGACCATACGACAGCGTGTGCAGAACGAAGCACAGCGCTCAGTTTTTAAGCCATTCCAAAGCGGCATAACAGGCAAAGGCCGCCCCGGATAGGGGCGGCCTTCGACAGAGTGGAGTAAACGTGGAGTAAACAATATGTTTTACAATAGATGGTGTTGATTCCCGCAGTAAAGAGACTTTGATTTCCTGATTATTTTGGACAGC
>CAZFIB010000022.1:0-53724 GCA_964518865.1 uncultured Thermodesulfobacteriota bacterium | reverse complement strand
GTGCGCACGGCGCACCCTACATTTTTATGATTGAACAAGTTGTTTGATTTGTTTCACGCAGGGTGCTCCGTGCGCACCATTTTTTGATGTGTTTTCCGTAGGGTGCGCCATGCGCACCGTTGTTTGATGTATTTCCCGTAGGGTGCGCCGTGCGCACCTCCTGCGCTAAAGCTGCGGCGGGCAGGCGTCGTGCGCACCGTTGTTTGATGTATTTCCCGTAGGGTGCACCGTGCGCACCGGTTTATTCTGCGCCCCGGTCATTGCGGTGCTGGCACCGCTTGTTTCCTCACTCAAACTCCATGTTCCTGATGCTTTCCGGCTCGCAAATACCCCAATCCTTCGGATAATAACCCTCTTGAACGGCCTTGCGAAACGAGCTGTACGCCCAGTCTGCCGGCCGGTCTACAAACCCGTGTTTGACCGGGTTGTAATGAATATAATCACAATGGGCCTCAAAATCTCTGTCATCACGGATTTCATGCTCCCAGAACCGCCGCTGCCACACAAAACCCTCACGACGTTTTATCCTTGATGCGCCGAGGCGCGACGCGGGAACCGTTTTTCCAATCATTTGCGTAAATTTACGCTTGATCATCGACCACCGCCGTGAATAATCCCTGTCACCCTCCGGCAATGTCCACAAGCAATGCAAATGATCGGGCATGACGACAGCAGCATGAATTTCAAATGGATGAGATGCCTGGACATCACGAATCACGGTCCGCAGCAGGTCAACATGACCGGCGGATGCAAATATCTGTACCCGCTGCAATGTCACCACCGTAAAAAAATATGTCCGGCCGGATCGTGCCCGTTTATAATTCGGCATTTCGCAAATCTCGAATTTTATTTTAACCGGTGCTTTATGTATTTCGTTTTCGGCAGGGTGCGGGGTTCAGGCAAGGATTATTTTTATTGCGGTGCGCCCCTGCTGCGCTAAAGCTGCGGCGGGCAGGCGTGCGCACCATTGTTAGATATTCCGCGAACCGGGGATACGGGTTGCGGGCACATGCCCCGATGCAAGGTGCTGGCGATGTTTTTTTTCATTGCGGTGCGCATGGCGCACCCTACATTTTTCATAATGCGACCGGTGATGAATGACAGGCCGGGTCTTCCCCCGCACACCGCTATTTGTATTTCGTTTTTGGTAGGGTGCGCCGTGCGCACCGTTTTATTCTGCGTCCGGTCCCCGACCGCCTGATCGAAAAAAACCTGCTCGGCAATATTCACCTTCCCGGCCTTCTGCCGGGCGCGGTTCGCGGAAACCACTATCATGAGCGTGCCGTAGAGTACGTCATGCTCCTGTCGGGTAGCTGTATCGCACGCTTCCGCAATCACCAGACCGGTGAGAGCATGGAATGCGATGTGTCCGGCAGCCGGCATGAGCTTTTCGTTATCAGTCCCGGCATTGCGCATGCCTTTAAAAACAGCGGCCCGGAGGAAGCCCTCCTTTTGTGTTTCGACGAGTCTGCCGGGCAGTCTGATCCGAACGATATCCGGCGGTGCCTTCTGTTTGAGTAGCGGTCCGCGGGCGCACTCCCAGATCATCCGTCGACAGCCGCATTTATTGACATTTCGACATTCTTCAAGTACTATTTAAAGAGTTGTTGTACATACTGGCGAGTACACACGTCTCCGAGTCATGCACCCTTCCGGGACGCCGTTCCCTACGGGTTAATGACCGAAAGGGTTGTGCTGGAAACAGGACAACCTCCCCGATACGGAAAGGAGACCGGCTTCATCCATACTGCCCGGGCCCCTCTCTTTTTTTAAGCGGTCCCGGGCATTTTTATTGTATACGTCAATGCACAGGCTTACCGACACACACAATCGTCAAATCAACTACCTGAGGGTTTCCGTAACCGACCGCTGCAATCTCCGCTGCATCTATTGCATGCCCAAGGAGGGCATATCGCTCATCGGCCATGATGACATACTGCGCTTTGAGGAGATCATCTCCGTCGCCCGCGCCGCAGCCGCCGTCGGCATTTCAAAAATCCGGATGACCGGTGGAGAGCCCCTGGTGCGCAAGGGTATTGCGGAGCTGGTCGCCAGGCTGCGTGAAATCGAGGGGATCACGGATCTGAGCATGACCACCAACGGCATACTGCTGAAGTCAAGCGCCGGTGCTCTGCGCCGCGCGGGACTTCGCAGAATCAACATCAGTCTCGACAGCCTCGATCCCGGGCGCTACAAAAGCATTACCCGGGGCGGCGACCTGTCCGCGGTCCTTGAGGGCATCCGCGAAGCCCGCCTGCAGGGTTTCGATCCCATAAAAATAAATGTCGTCGCGATGAGCGGCGTTAACGATGATGAAATGACCTCTTTTGCGAAGCTGACACTCGACCGACCGGTGCACATCAGGTTTATAGAGTTCATGCCCTTTGAGGGAGACTCGAAGTCCTGCAAAAGCCGCTTTATACCGAGCAGTGAAATACAGCGCCGCATCGCCGCTGTGGGAAGGCTTGTTCCCATAGCATCAGAGCAGCAATCCGGCCCGGCCCGCATGTTCAAGCTTCAGGGAGCTCAGGGAAAAATCGGATTCATCTCGCCGCTGAGCAACCATTTCTGCAGTTCGTGCAACAGGCTGCGCCTGACGGCAGACGGCAAGCTGCGAACGTGCCTGTTCTCGGACAATGAAATCGATCTCAAGGAGCCGCTCCGGTCAGGCTGCACGCAGGCCGGTCTGCAGCAAATCATTACAGAAGCCATCCGATCCAAGCCGCTCAGGCACAACGTTCTCGACCGCCATCACAAAAAGTGCCTGCGCGGCATGTCGGCAATCGGAGGTTGAAATCCGCATCCGATGAAAAACGCACTCCTGCCGGACGGGGCGCAGGTGATTTCGATCACCGGCAGCCGCTCCGGGGTCGGCAAAACCCTGTTAACCGAACATATCGTATCGCTTTTCCCGCGCTGCGCCGCGGTCAAGGTCAGCGTGGATGACGAACAGACCATTGTTACCGATGCCGAACCGGTCATCATGGTGCCGGGTAAGGACACGTGCCGCTTTGCGGCTGCAGGCGCCGCTCACGTCGTATGGGTTCGTGCACCTGTAGAGGAGACCTGCCGGGCACTGCGTAACGGCCTTGCTATGGTGCGCGGCTTTTCTACGGTCATTATTGAAGGCAACAGCGCCCGGGGCTGCATCCAGCCCCTGCTTTCATTTTTTGTGTTCGACGATCCCGACCTCTGTAGCGAGGACCTGAAGAAGAGCCGGCAGCATGCAATCGCATGTGCTGATGTTATGGTAGGTAATGCCCGGGTGGCCGACGAGTCAGGGCTGCACAGGCTGCGGAACGCGTGCCGGCGCCTCAATACATCGGCACGCGCGTTTGTCGTCAATCTCGGTGATTCACCCGTCACCCGCCGTGAGCTGCAGCGGCTGATACGATCGCTTCGCCCGGGATTGCTCGTGTGAAAAGCAGCGCACCCCGCACACGAAAATTACACATATTTTTCAAGCATATCCTTGAGTGCCTGTTTTGACTGTACTCCGACCAGCTGCTCTTTGACGTGACCGTTGTGGAACAGTATCAGTGTCGGAATGCCCCGAATGCCGTACTGTTCGGCGAGCTCCTGGCTCTGATCGACATTCACCTTGCCGACGATCGCTTTGCCGTCATACTCTTCGGCTATTTCTTCGATCGTGGGAGCCAGCATTTTACACGGCCCGCACCACTCAGCCCAGAAATCCACAAGCACGGGCTTGTCAGACGCCAGCACAACCGTATCGAATGTTTCCTTTGTAATATCCTGTGCCACGTTCCTCCTCCTGTAGTATTCGGTTGGTCACATCGGCTTACGTTTCCCCAGATTACCTCTGTAGCACGGTTTGTGTGCCGCTGACAAGCTTTTTCATCGCAGGCCGCCGCATTGTCCGGGCGGGCATCAGCACCATCATCGTACGCGGCAGTTACTATTAAACTTGACATTTTCTTGAATCCCATATTATAAACGTATGATTAATCATTGAGAAATGCCCCCTGCACCAGCACAGGCACTGCTGAATGTACCGATGCACCGGGGGCATATACGCACAAGAAACAATTAAAGTTTCGATACCTGTTTCAACCCCGGCTGTTGCTGCATATTATATGACGAGCAGTGCGGAACAGAACACGATCGCGGGCAGGCGTCCGGCAAAAGGAGGTAGACCAGCATGAAAAAAGCTGTAATCGTAAGCGCGGTAAGAACACCTGTTGGAAAATTCGGCGGTTCATTGAAAGACATTCCGGCATATGAGCTTGGTGCGCTCACTATCAGGGAAGCCGTCAAACGGGCCGGCATTGCTCCCGAACTGGTCGAAGAAGTCGTCTTCGGCAATGTGCTGACAACGGCGCAGGGTCAGAATCCTGCCCGCCAGGCATCCATGGGGGCGGGCATTCCAAAAGAAACTCCTGCATTTACCATCAACAAGGTGTGCGCTTCGGGTTTGAAGGCTGTGGCGCTTGCGGCCCAGAGCATCAAGGCCGATGACAATGAAATCGTTGTTGCCGGCGGCCAGGAAAACATGAGCTGGACACCCTATGCCGTACCGGGAGCCCGCTGGGGAAACAGAATGGGCAATGCCATGCTGCTGGACTGCATGATTCATGACGGGCTGTGGGAAAAATTCAATGATTATCACATGGGGATCACAGCAGAAAATATAGCGGAAAAATACTCGATCAGCCGTGAAGAGCAGGATGCCTTTGCCTGCGAGAGTGAAAACAAAGCTGAAAAAGCCATCACGACAGGCGTTTTCAAGGATGAAATCATCCCGGTAGAGGTTCCGCAGCGCAAGGGTGACCCACTGGTCTTTGAAAACGATGAGTTCCCGAACTTCGGCTCCACGGCTGAGGGTATGGCAAAGCTCCGCACTGCTTTCAAAAAAGACGGCACCGTTACCGCTGGAAATGCCTCGGGCATCAATGACGGTGCCGCCGCCTTTGTCGTCATGTCTGATACCAAAGCGTCCGAACTCGGCAAAACTCCCATTGCAACGATACGTTCCTATGCATCAGGCGGTGTCGACCCCGCATTCATGGGCATGGGTCCGGTTCCGGCGGTACAAAGGGCTTTGAAAAAAGCGAACCTGACGGTCGATGATATCGATTACTGGGAACTGAACGAGGCGTTCGCCTCTCAGGCTCTCGGCTGCCTCCGGGAACTCAAAATAGATCCCGCTAAAGTCAATCACCACGGCGGAGCTATCGCCCTGGGCCATCCGATCGGCGCAAGCGGTGCCAGAATCCTGGTGACCATGCTGTATGAAATGAAGCGCATCGACGCCAAACTGGGATGTGCGACGCTCTGCATCGGCGGCGGCATGGGGCACGCCCTTATTGTGGAGCGTTAAAGGCTTCCAACAGCCGCAGCCGGTAAAACAAACACGTGTGCCGTCAGCGTGGCACAGAGCGCCATGCTGACGGCCGCTGTAATAATGTTTTTTTGTGACAACGACCGATGTTCGACTATTTCACAAAGGGCGGCCTGTTCATGATTCCGATACTGTGCTGCTCTGTCCTGTCTCTCGCTGTTTTTTTTGAAAAGCTCTGGACGCTCCAGAAAAAAAAAGTCATTCCGCATGCGTTTCTCGTCGACATAGAGCATCTACTGCGCGCCGAAAAAATCGATGAGGCGATTCTTCTCTGTACGGAAACCAATGCACCGATCTCCCGGATACTGCTCAACGGCTTGAAATATTTCGGTAAAAAGCGCGAATCCATCAAAGAAATCGTTGAGGAAGTCGGCAAACGCGAGGCCGCATACCTTGATAAATATGTCGAAACCCTTGCAACCATTGCAAGCATAAGCACCCTTCTGGGGCTGCTCGGCACAATCGCCGGCATGATCAAAATTTTCGGGGTAATATCACATCAAACAGTAGTCAATCCGGCGCTGCTTGCCGGGGGCATTTCAGAGGCCCTCTATACGACAAGTGCCGGTTTGAGTGTTGCCATTCCGACAATCATTTTTTACCGCTACATATCAGCCAGATCAGATGCACTGATTCTTGAAATGGAGGAATACTGCCTGAGAATGGTTGAACTGCTCAAAGAACAGCAACGGTAAAAAAAAGCGATGGAGTTTAAAAAAAAGCGGAAAAAAAGCATTTCCCTGGATATCACCCCTATCGTTGACACGGTATTCAATCTGCTTATTTTTTTTGCGCTTTCTCTCAATTTCACCACAGCATCCTCTCTTGACGTCGATCTCCCCAAAATATCAACGAAGCAGCGTTCACCTGCACGCCGGATTGCAATCCGAATAAACCGTAACGGTGATATTTTCTGCAACAATATCCTCACCGGAATAGCGGAACTGCCGTCCGTGCTTACATCACTGAAACAAAATGATAAAAGCATCATCATTCAGGCCGATCGAACAGTACATCACGGCACGGTCGTCAGGGTGATGGATATTTGCAAAAAAACGGGTTTTCACCGGCTTTCCATCGCCGCTCAAATAAAAGATTAGCAATGGGTAAATATTTACCTGCAATATATCGGGCCTTTTTCCGATATATTCAGCATAACCTGTGTGTACAAAAGCATCAAAGCTAACCATTTACAAAAAAATGTCGATATAAGTAAAAAAAAATAGTATATTTTGAAAAAAAAAATTCAATATTTATTATATTTTGCCGATGAAAAAAATCGTAATAACAGTATTACTATGTTTAATAGTTGGTGCACTTGTTTACACGACAATTTTCGGTAATCGGGGCGTTATTCACCTTACGGCGCTGCAAACGGAAATAAACGACTTGCAGCTGAAAAACAAACAGCTTGCAATTGAAAATAATGAACTGCGAACCGAGGTTCACCTGCTGCGAAACGATGTTCAGTATCTTGAAAATATCGCCAGGAAGGAGCTCGGTCTTATCAAGGATAACGAGGTTGTCTATCATATAAAAAATAACTGACTTTTGCAGGTAGTGTATGCTCCCCTTTATTTCACAAAAAAATCTGATAGCCATCGACGTCGGCACCAGTTCCGTAAAAATCATCGAATTGGATGAAATCAAGGGGTCGTATCGTCTCAAGAATTTCGGCATCGCAAAGCTTCCTCGTGAAACCATCGTCAACGGTGTCATTATCAATGCCGAGCCCCTGGTTAATGCGATTAAGAGTCTTATCAGCAACCTTAAAATAACGGCTAAAGAATCAACCGTATCGATATCCGGTCATCCCGTCATTATCAAAAAGATTTCCCTGCCCCTTATGAGTGAAGACGAGCTTGAGCCGATAATTGAAACCGAAGCGGAACAGTATATTCCTTTCGACCTCGATGAAGTCAATATCGACTTTCAGATTCTGGGAGTCAACGAGGAGAGTACCGATAAAATGGACGTCATGCTGGTGGCTGCAAAGAAAGCCATGATATATGAATATATCGACGCGTTCCGCAATGCCGGCATCAGGGTTCGAATTATCGATATCGACGTTTTCGCACTGGAAAACATGTTCAGCGTCAATTACACCTGGGACGATTCTGAGACGTGCGCGTTAATCGACATCGGGGCGAGTGTTACCAATATAAATATTATAAAAAACGGCACTTCGATATTTAACCGCGATGTTTTCCTCGGCGGCAATCAGATCACCGAGGAATTGCAGAAGGAGCTTTCGGTCAGTTTCGAAGAGGCTGAAATACTCAAAACCGGTGAGGAAATCGAGGGTATCGATCAGGAAGTCCTCTATCAAACAATTGCAAAAACCACCTCTTCGATATCACGCGAGATCCAGCGAACGCTTGATTTCTTCACCAGCTCCAGCTATGCCGAGATTAAAAAAATCTATCTGAGCGGCGGCGGGTCGAAAACCAGGGGCCTGAAGCAAATGATAGAAGAGAAAATGAATGCCGAAATCGAATTCACCGATCCGTTTAAAACAATCAAGTACGACAAAAAAACATTTGATACCGAATACATAAAAGATATATCTCTTTTGGCCGCGGTCGGTGTCGGTCTTGCTACACGCAAAATCGGAGATTAAACATGATTCATATTAATTTGCTACCATACCGTGCGGAACGGAAAAAAGAACTTATCGTTCAGCAGTCCGTTTTCGCCGTGGCACCGCTGCTGCTCGCAGTAATCATTATCGGCATTGTCCACTTTTCGTTTTCATCCAAAGTCACGGCAAAAGAGCAGGAAATCGCCGATGTGCAGCGCCAGATCAAGAAAAGCAAGGTCGCACTGCAGGAGATAGAAAACTACAAGCAAAAAAAGCAGATGCTCCTGAAAAAAATGGACGTTATCAAGGACCTCCAGAAAGGCAGACAGGGGCCGGTGCATTTGCTGGACGACATAGCCGTGAGCCTTCCTGGCAACCTGTGGCTTACCAAGCTTGCCCAAAACGAGATGGCCCTCGAAATAACAGGCAAATCTCTCGATAATATCTCTATTTCAAATTACATGGTCAAACTCGAGCAGTCGGAGTATTTCAGTGAGGTCGACCTGAAAGAAATCAGATCCAAGACCTCGCGCAAAGATGCCGGCATGCAGATAAAGGAATTTTCCATAACCTGTAAGATAACATTTAATTCGAAAAACGATAAAAAGGGCGATAACGCCTGATAAAACTTTATACGAGTTTCGAAAATGGCTGATTTTTCAGTTGATAAAATCCTAAAGCTTCCTGCTCAGCATAAAGCCGCAATCGTCGCGGCACTGCTTGTCGCTCTGTGTGCTGCATATTATTTTCTGGTTTTCAAATCAATGGTTGAAACCCTGGACAGCAGAAGCGAGGAACTGACGAAACTTAGATCAAAGCACAATGAACAGAAAAAAATAATTGCCAACTTACCCAGGTTCAAACAGGAGCTCAAAGATCTTCAGCTTAAATTCGAAAAATCCCTCAAGCTTCTGCCCAATACACGCGAGATACCGAGTCTTCTCACCAATATTTCCAATCTCGCTCAGGAATCGGGACTGCAGATAGATCTTTTTCAGCCGAGCCCTGAACTGACCAAGTCATTTTATGCCGAAATACCCGTATCCATGAAGGTGTCGGGTAAGTATCACGACCTGGGATATTTTTTCGATAAGGTGTCAAAGCTCTCCCGCATCGTCAACATCAAGGACATTCAGCTGTTATCAGCCCGCAGGGGCCGCGGTAATGACCCGAGCACCCTGACAGCATCGTTCGATGCGGTTACCTTCAAGTTCATACAAAAAAGTTCTCCCTCGAAAAAGAAAAAAAGAAAAAGAAGAAGATAAATCATGAAAAAATTTTCAACGTTTACTGTTCATCTGTGCTGCATGGTAACCATGCTGGGCGTCTTATGTATGGCATCCTGCAGCAGTGACAGTGAACCTGCGTCTCAACAACCGGAAAAAAAGCACGTTCAGAAAAAAAAGCGCCGGCCGAAAAAGAAAGCCCCCGAGAAAGCTGCTGAAGAAACCGTCAAGCCGGAAACGGCCGAATACTCCTATGATTCAACCGGCAAAGCAGATCCGTTTATGCCCCTCTACGTTGAGGAGCCTCAAAAACAGCAGTCCCTGGCCGCGCCGAAGCGCAAAATCAAGCCGCTGACACCCCTGCAGAAGTTTTCAATCGACGAGCTCTCGCTGGTTGCAATAATTACATCCGAACGCCAGGCGTCCGCCCTGCTGCAGGACCCGTCGGGCTTCGGCTACATTGTTCGGGAAAATACGTTAATTGGAAAAAATGACGGGGTCATCGTTAAAATCATGAACAACGGTGTCATAGTAAAAGAAAAATACTACAATGCCAACGGTGAAGTCGAAACAAAAACATCTACATTGAAAATCAAACATAAATAAGGAATCGTCATGAGCCTTACACAGCATTTTAAATATCCTGTTCTTGTCGGCATAGCATTCTTGTTTTTAAGCAGCTGTGCAGCAAAACAAGACGTAAAAAGCGATCCCCATCCTGCACAGACACAGCCTGAACAAAGCGCCGGGCATGACAGCACACCACCGGAGCCGTCACTTTCCGGCATTTCAGCACAGGTTATCGATCAGACATGCACGCTGAATATTACAACGACGACCGTTCCGACCTATACGGTTTTCAAGCTTTCCAATCCCGATAGAATAATAATCGATCTTCCCGACATCGCACTTGCAGATTATACCGATACGGTATCATTCGACAACAGTTTCATAGCCTCGGTCTCGAGCAGCGAACTGCATGACGGGGATTCCCGATTTCTCCGCATAACCGTTCATCTTCGCAACAGCATCAATTATATTGCCGAGTGCAACGACAAAACCATCAGCATTCAAATGCACAAAACCGGTCAGCAGACTGCAGCTGCACCGCTCGACATACCCTCCCCGGAACCACCCGCTGCACGCACGCTCGATGACATTAAAATAGTACCGTCGAAATCAAAAACCATAATTGAAATCATTTCGGGTTCGGAAATCGATAAATATTTTTCCTATACCCTGCAGAATCCCAACCGGCTTGTTGTCGATCTGCCTGACGTTCAAAACGGCATGGCCCGTCGTGAGATCAATGTACAGTCGCCGATACTCGGGTCCGTTCGGATCGGCACCCAGCCCGACCTTACCCGTGTCGTGCTTGACCTGGTATCAGATACGTTCCCGCTGTATGAGATGTCACAAAGCGGCAATACGCTGCATGTGAATCTTATGCACGAGTCTTCAGCGCCAGAAAAAAACGAAACGCCCGAACCCGCCATGGCAGACACCGGTAATAATATGAAAGAGGATTCCATTGACATCCCACCGGAACCTCCTGCCGATACTGCGGAAACAGCCCCTCCTGCCGAAGAATCTCTTGAAATTGAAAAAATATCTTTTGACTTCAAAGATGCCGACATTAAAAATGTTCTTCGCCTGATCGCCGATATCAGCGGCATGAACATGATCGTCAGCGACACCGTGGCCGGCAATGTAACGCTGAAGCTTGAAAACATTCCCTGGACGGAAGCGCTCGATCTTATTCTGGAAACCAACGGACTCGGCAAAATCGAAACGAAAAACATTACACGTATCGAAACACGTGATCAGATCAAGAAAATCAACCAGGAGAAACTGCTGGCCAAGCGATCGCAGGAAGAAATCGAAGAGCTGGTTGTCAGGTCATTCAACATAAGCTACGCAAAAGCCAGCGACCTGGCCAGCTTCATCAAGCAGATGAAAGTTCTCAGCGACCGCGGCAGTGTCACCAACTTCCAGCATACGAATAATATAACCGTTCAGGATATTGCCGCAAATATTCCCAAAATTGAACGAATAATTCGGGAACAGGATATACCTACCCGGCAGGTCATGATCGAGGCCCGAATCGTTCAGTCGAATCCGAGCGTTGTCAAGGAACTGGGTATTCGATGGGGCGGCACGTATGCGACAACGCACAATAACGACGGCATCAACGTCAACGGTGCTGCCGGTAACGACTATATCGTCAACCTGCCTGCCGCCGCCGGTGAGGGTGCAGGTGGTGCGTTCAATTTCGGCTATATTAAAAACAACCTCGACCTCAACATACAGCTCACCGCCCTTGAAAATGAAGACAAGCTGAAAATCATATCCAACCCGAGGATACTCGGCCTGGACAATAAAAATGCCCGCATCAAGCAGGGGGTCGCCCTGCCCTATCTCAAGCTCAGTGAAGAGGGTGTAACGTCGACGGAATTCAAGGATGCGGTTCTCGAGCTTACGGTAACCCCCAAGATAACTCCTGCCGATACTATTGCGCTTCATATTTTTGTTACAAAAAACCAGAAATCATCTCAGACCGGTGCCGGTAATGAGCCCGGCATCGATGTTCGTGAAGTCGAAACCGATTTGCTCGTGAAGAGCGGAGAAACCGTCGTTATCGGCGGTATCTATGAAACTCAAAAGACGCTGAACATCAAAAAAGTGCCGCTGCTGGCCGATATTCCCTATCTCGGCTATGCCTTTAAAAGCACTAAGGAGGAAGAAACGCTTACCGAGCTGCTCGTTTTCATTACGGTAACAATTGTCGATAATCCTTCGATAATAGCTCATTATAAATAACCTTGAGAATGCATAACATATGCCGTTTGGTGTAATAATCGCACAGCTACTATTTACATAACAGAATTAAGGAAACATTATGAGTGTATGCTATGTTTATACAAAGGGAGGACGATTTACAATGAAGAACAATATATCCCCGGTACCGGTACTTCTTTTTGTCACGTGCTGCTGCCTTTTTCTTTTCGGCTGCAGCGGCGGTGTCGTCACAAGAACAATAGCGCCGTCTCCGACACCCAACGTAAAATTCGTTCCGGCAGAAAATACCGTGGTTATGTCGGACATTCGCAAAGTTGCCATATTTCCGTTCGCCGATTATTCCCATCAGCAGGATCATCTCGGCATCAACGCCTGGGGCGGAAACATCAAAATTCTTGAGGAGATCACCGATCACCTTGTTGCCCATGGACTGTCGGTTGTTATTCAGGAGGATGTCAACACGCTGCTCGTAGACCAGGATATCATTCGTCCTATCGACAAGGAGAAATATCTCATCCACGGTACGTTCGAAGAGGTTCAGGATACTAATGTAATAATCGGTTCTCCCGAGCATGAACTGGCAAATTATCAGCACAGTCCCGACATGACCGATGAAATAATTTCCGTCATCAAGCGTGAAAAACGCAAAAAGAAACGGCAGAAAAGCAAGTCACCCGTACTGCAGGGTGCAACGGTCGGTCTTTCAAGGGAAAAAGTGATCGACGTTGCTCAGATTCTCGATGCCGATCTCATCATCAGAGGCAGAATACTGGACTATGGCTTAAAGGATGTCGGTACGCTCAATCCGTTCTACCGCGGATTTGTTCCGGTTGCAATCGACTCTGTTAAAGATCTCTTTTTCGGAGCTACCGACTCCTACGGGTATGAAAACGATCTCGAAGACATTGAAAATATCATGATCAGCGCTGCAATGGGCTACATGATCGGTCACAATGTCGTGAGCACCAGCACCTCCTCACATTCGGCTATCACCCAGGGGCTCGTCTCTCGGAACGTTTCGATAAAAGACAGATCTCACGATACGAACGAAATCGAGGGAGCCGGTGTCGGTGCTGCCGCCGGATGGCTTGCCTCGCAGCATCCCAAAAAAGCGAAGCGGTCTGCAGTGGTTCAGGTTCGCATCTATGCCCAGGACGGTGAAACTGGCGATGTGCTCTGGTCGAACCGCGCTGAAATAGAATATACTCCGCACAGTAATTTTTCCTATAATGATACGCATCCGAAAACGATGTTCGATAAGGCGGTTAAGGAAAGCATAAAAGTACTTATGGACAGCTTCTTTGCCGATGCCGAGAGCGTCATGACCCGCTCTATGACGACACAGGCTCAAAAAGAAGGTGCCTGAACGGAGCACTATCATGCAGAAACACACAGTATCCATTTTTATTGCGGCTTTATTTCTGATTCCGTCCCTGACGCATGCTCAGCTGTCTGAAAATGATCCGTGGCCCAAATTTCACAAAGACGTTCGCAATACCGGCAAAACATCCAACTTCGGCACGGATGTCGGCAAGCTCAAGTGGAAGGTCATTACCGAGGGCCCGGTAACATCATCGCCTGCCGTATGTCTCGACAATGACGGCAATGAGGTCGTATACATCGGATCAGCTGACAACAGATTTTACGCTATAGATGCTGAAAGCGGTACAATCGAGTGGACGTATGAAACCGAAGGAGCGATTGAATTCACCTCTCCGGCGTGTGATAAAAACAAGGTTGTCTATGTCGGCTCCAATGACGGAACACTGTATGCCTTTGATACGACAAAAAGCGATCCGTCGGACCCGAAATGGACGTATGAAACCGGTGGAGCCATATCCGGTTCTCCAACGATCGATGCTGACAATAATATAATATTCACATCCAATGACGGCTACATCTACAACCTTAAAAGCAACGGTACATTAAACAGTGCATGGTCGCAGCTGGATAAATCCGACATTCTTCGCGACGGTATGCTTGAAATCGGTGCATCATGGTCGACTCCGGCAATTGACGAGGTAAATAATCAGCTGTATATCGGTTCGTGGCGCCTTTCAAGGTGCTATTATGACAATGAAACATTTGAGGCGACAACCGACAACCAGTCAGGCTTTATACTCGGCTGGAACGCTAATTTTTTCGCCTATGATTTGAGCTCCGGCGATGAGCAATGGGTCTTTCCCTGCAGTTTTTGTCCACCCGGAGGAATTCTTGCCTCGCCGTCCATACTTCCCGACAATTCGTTACTGGTTTCCTACTTTACGACGTATGCCAATGACGGCTGTCCGGGAGATTTGCACGAATATAATATTTACAGAGTCAGCAAGAACGGCAACGCCCAGTGGCTGCTCGACCTTGAAGGCCAGGCCGATATTTACGGCACACCTGCCATACTCGAGGATAATTCATTTTTTGTTCCTGCAGGGTCGAATTTATACCGCGTGCTGCCGGAGATGGCAACCTACTATGCAGCCGCAACAGTCGGTGAGCGTATAGAAAGCTCACCGGCAATTGACGGCAGAAAGCTGGCTTTTATCGGATCCAACGGCGGATATTTCTACTGTGTAAACGCGGACGCGCCCGAGACGCCGCTCGTTTGGCAGTATCCGGCCCAGGGCGAGGATCCCCTTCAGACACAGGACGGGCTTACGATTGCCTCCGTTGTTTCATCCCCTGCCATCGGTGCTGATGATCGTCACTCCGTATACGTCGGTGCAAGCGACGGCTGCGTATATGCTTTTTACGACGGCCCGCGCATAGCCGGGAAAGTAGAACTTGCTGCAGACAACGGCACACTGACACCATTGCGCTCGGTAATGCTCACGATGACAAGTGAATTCACCGATGAGGTACGAGTCACGTATACCGGCACAGACGGCACCTATTCGTTTCCCGGCGTAGAAAATTTTACCTATACGGTTACTCCTTCCAAGCTCGGCTATATATTCAGAGAGGAATTCGAGCTGGCTACCGTTAAGTTTGATCGTGATGTTGAAAATGTTAATTTTATCGCTTTTACCGGAGCAACGGTCAAGGGAAAAGTAATTGATGAAACCGGCGTGGCCCTGTCCGGAGTCACCGTCGTTCTCGAGGGTCGCGAAACCGGTTACAAGGATGATACGACAACCGATTCAAACGGTGAATTCACATTCGACAGTCTGAATGCCGATACGTATACAGCTACACCTTCGCTTGACGGGTACGGCTTCACCCCTTCATCACAATCACTTACAATCGATGATTCAAATGTATTCAGCGTAACCCCTATAGAGTTTGATGATGAATTTGAAGCAGTTTTCGGATTTCAGATTTCCGGACGTGTCTTTTCTACCGCTTCAGGTGAAGGAGAGGAAAACGGTATTGCAAACATCAGCATTTCACTTTCCGGAAACGGACAAATACAGACAGACCAAACAGATGCTCTCGGCAACTATTCCTTTGCCGGTCTTGACGAAGGTACATATACGGTGACACCCAGCACGGCCGGCACAGCCTATACGTTTTTGCCCGAATCCCGCGAGGTCATTATCGATCTCAGCAATGCAGACAATGTTAACTTTCAGGTCAGTACCGGAATTTCGATCTCAGGCAAGATAATTCACTCTGACAATGAAAGCACCGCATCCGTCTCAGTCGGTCTGTATGAGTACAATCAACAGCTCAACCGGGTATCCGACAATGCAACGGCAACCGTATCACCGGACAGCAGCGGCAAATACGTTTTCATTGAGGTTGAAGAGAATAAAACATTCATGGTAAAGCCCCTGCTCAAAGACACCGGGTTTGATCCCCTCTATCGTATTGTTGAAACAACCACCGGAAAAGCATTAACTGATATCAATTTCAACCTTATCGAGGGTCTGTATATCGCAGGTCGAGTTACCGACCTTGCATTTCAGCCGGTCGAAGGTATTACGGTAAATCTTTCTGGCACCCTGACCGGCAGCACATTTACCGATTCTGCCGGTCAGTATGTTTTTACCGGACTTTCCGAAGGCAAGTACAATGTCAGCCTTGAGCTGATCACGTACAGTTCATTTGACGCATCAGAAGATATCGATCTCACCGAAAGCACTGAAAATATCGACTTCAGAATACGATCCACCTGTACCGTCCCACTTCTCAACATACCGTTTGCCGGTGGCTACGGCACCATCGTCAATATATACGGACTGAATTTCGGCTGGGAGCAGCCCGATGAAACCGAAACCGTCCTCGTTGAAGACGAATCCATACCATCAGGTGTCTATTTTGTAAATATGCTGGCAGGTGACCCTTCCGACTGGGTCAGCGCAGACGTTATGTCCTGGACGAACTTCAAAATCGTCGTCAGGGCTCCGAGCGGAATCGGACTCGCACGTATCGTCGTTGCCCGTGTCAC
Organism: uncultured Thermodesulfobacteriota bacterium; assembly: GCA_964518865.1. GTDB lineage: Bacteria > Desulfobacterota > WTBG01 > CAIYCZ01 > CAIRTM01 > JANQGV01. Next base: position 37,372 of record CAZFIB010000022.1, on the reverse strand, counting down.
GAACGAAGCTGAAGGATATGGCTGCGGTCAACACTATCTTTCAAACTTTTTCCTGTATATTCGTTGATATTTTTTCACCAAATATGTTCTTTATCGGAGGGCCACGCTCTGTCGTGGCCCTTCGTGTTCGTTACCAGGTTGCCATATTACACTTTATTCAATGATCTATGGCATGTATCAAAACAGTAACCGTGTAGATCGGCCTCCGGCCGCAAAAAATCGCATCCAAAAGCAGCTCCTGCATTTTCGCACCGCCAGTCGGGCTTCTGAAAAAAGGCTATGATGTTGTGTGAACAATTCTAGTATCGAAATCTGCATATGGATATGGATTCATTGAACACAGTAACCGTACCGCTCGGCAATCGCAGTTACCGCATATTTATCAAACCGGGTATTCTTTCCGAATGCGGACACTTTATTGACGAGCTTGCTCTATCTGGAAAATGTGTCGTCATTACCGATACGACCGTCGCACCGCTCTACCTGGAAACAGTTAAAAATTCGATTGGCGGTCGCGGCTTTTCCGTCGATCATTTCGTGCTGCCCGACGGTGAGGAGCATAAAAATCTCGATCAGGTCGCATCGATTTACGAAAAAATCAGTCACTGCAGCCTCGACCGCTCCACTCCCCTTGTTGCCCTCGGGGGCGGCGTGATCGGTGATATTACCGGCTTCGCGGCAGCTACATTTCTGCGCGGAATTCCCTTTATTCAGATACCGACAACGCTGCTTGCGCAGGTGGACAGCAGCGTGGGCGGCAAAACCGGTGTCAACCTCACCGCCGGCAAAAACCTCGTGGGTTCTTTTCACCAGCCGTCCGTCGTCATCATCGATCCGCTTGTCCTGAACACGCTGATAGACCGCGAATACATATCCGGTCTTGCCGAGGTAATCAAGTACGCAATTATACGCGATAGTACTTTTTTTCAGCGCTTGCAAAACAGCATGGGTGCCCTGTTATATCGCGATCCCGACGCACTTTCCGATACAATCAAAACATGCTGCACGATCAAGGCTGCAATAACCGCTGCTGATGAAACAGAATCCGGCATTCGCGCAATACTCAATTTCGGCCACACCATCGGCCACACCTTTGAAACGCATTTCGGCTACGGCACCTATACTCACGGTGAAGCAGTTTCCATGGGAATGGCTGCAGCCGCAGGTCTTTCACATATCTGGCATCTCTGTGACACGGCAGATGTCGAACGGGTCGAAACCATTCTTTCGGCGGCTGGGCTGCCGCTTGCCCCGAAATCATTCGACCCCGCCGACCTTATCACGACAATCATGAGTGACAAAAAGCGATCCGCCGATACGATTCGAATGGTTCTGCTCAAAACCATCGGATCTGTTGTTCTGGAAAAAAAGAGCCCCGATCAAATTCTCCAGGGCCTGGGTGAACTGTACGGATGATCGATTCTGTTCATGGTACACGCTGTTTTACACCCTTCTGTTCACTTTTGCTTCGCCGTGAAAACTGCAGGCAGAGCGGCACCCCTTCGAACCCGAACCGCTCCCTGAGCGCCCGTTCGATATAGCGCTCGTAGTGCTGCGGAATCGAGGCCGGATTATTGGCATACAGCTTGAATACCGGCGGTCCGGCCGATACCTGTGCTCCATAATACAGTTTAGTTGCCCGTGAGGGACCGCGCGGCGGCGGATTTTTTCTCACAATTTCGGCAATCGCATCATTCAGTTCGGCGGTCTGCACGCGTTTGCGATAGAGCGGACCGATTCGATGCAATATGTCCAGAATGTTTCGAACGCGCATGCCGGTCAAAGCGGAAACGGTGACAATGGGAGCATAATCGACAAATGCGAGTTCGTTTCTGATTGTCCTGACAAACTCGTCATGCGTTCCTGACTCTTTTTTGATCGTATCCCACTTGTTGACGACGATAATACACGCCCTGTTGCGCTCGCGAATGCGGGCGGCAAGCTTTTCATCCTGTGTTGTTACGCCCTGACCGGCATCGAGCATGAGAATGCTGATCGACGAGCCTGAAATGCTTCTCAGCGCCTGTACAATACAGTATTTTTCGAGCTTATAAGAGATTTTGTTCTTTTTGCGAATACCTGCGGTATCGATGAATCGCAGTGCCTGTCCCTTGTAGCGAATGACCGTATCGACCGGATCGCGTGTCGTTCCCGCTGTGTCACTGACCATGGTCCGCTCAAAGCCGACCAGCCTGTTGACAAACGACGATTTTCCCACGTTCGGCCGTCCGATAATCGATACCACGGTTTCATCTGCACGGGATTCCGCTACTTCGGATTCAGGAAGCACATTGCTCAGTGCTGCCTGCAGATCTCCAATTCCGTTGCGGTATTTTGCGGAAATATCGATAAGGTCTTCGACGCCGAGACGGTAAAAATCAGGAATTGCGTTCTGTCCTGTTCCGCCCTCTGCTTTGTTTACTACGAAAAGTACCGGCTTTTTCGATTTGTGCAGCACGCGTGCAATATCGATATCCCCCGGCATGAGGCCCTGCAGGGCATCCATCAAGAAGATAATTACATCTGCTTCCTCGACGGCCACCCGGGCATGATCCTGAATACGGCATCCGAGATCGTCCCCGGTGCCCGGGTCGAATCCGCCCGTATCGACCAGGGTAAACGAACAGCCTTCGCGAGAAATATCTGTATAATTCCGGTCGCGGGTCACGCCGGGAACATCGTCGATAATAGCGATATTTCTGCGCGCCAGCGTGTTGAAAAGCGTCGATTTTCCGACATTCGGCCGACCGATAATAGCGACTATCGGCTTCATGATCGGCCTTCCTGAAGCATATGTAGCGTATCCCCGGCTGCTTCCTGCTCTGCATCCTTTTTACTTGTACCGCTGCCCTGCCCGTATGCGTCCCCGTTTATCACGACCTGCACGGTGAATCTCTTCACATGGCCGTGCCCCGCTTCCGCAACGACAGCGTAGCCGGGAACCGTGCTGAAATGCTTCTGCACGAATTCCTGGAGGCGGCTTTTATAATCACTGCAGAAATCATCACCCTTTACATACTGCAGCATATCGGAAAAGTGCTGCTCGACCACGCTGAATGCCGCATCAAACCCCCCGTCGTAGTATATTGCTGCAATAAGCGCCTCATAGACATTTGCAAGTATCGACTGCTTCTTCCTTCCTGCATTATCCTCCTCTCCCCTGCTCAGCAGAATGTAATCGCCCAGAGTAAAACGCTGGGCAATTTCAGCCAGTTTCTTCTGATTTACCAGAGCGGCCCTCATTTTCGTCAGACTGCCTTCTGCACAGTCCTTAAAGCGATCCATAAGCACATGGCTGACAATAAGGTCGATAACCGCATCACCGAGAAACTCGAGCCGTTCGTTTCCCTGACCGCCGGCTGCGTGTGCTTCGTGCACATACGACTTGTGCGTCAAAGCTTTAAGTAATAACAGGACATCGTTAAACGTATAACCGATTTTTTGCTGCAGCTGTTCATAGCTGGTAGCGGTCGTTGTAGCGTCTTTTTTCATTGCCTGAACGGTGAAGTTCCGTGTTGATTATTTCAGGTGAAACAGGGTAGAATCTGTATCGGCAGAGGCTGCGGCAGAGGCCTGTGCAAGCCTGCAGCACACCATACAATGTATCAAAAAAAACATTGAAAAACAATCCATAGATACGTATTTAATAATACGTACTCATGGGTCCGGTTGAGTAAGGTAGTTCTCTTGTGCATCAGTATTCCATTAACCATACACGAAGGGAGTACATCGCATGGATGTGTCCGAGCTGCTGATATTCGGTGTCAAGCAAAAAGCCTCAGATGTTCATTTGAGTGCCGGAGAGCCGCCAATGTTCCGCATACACGGCGAGCTTCGCAAGCTGGAAACAGAAGCCTTTACCAAAGACCAGATTCACAAAATGATATATGACATTCTAAACGACCGACAGAGAAAAACACTTGAGGAGACACGCGAGCTCGACTTTTCCATTTCGCTCGGCGAGTACGGAAGATTCAGAGTAAATTGTTTCTATCAGAACCGCGGCGAAGCTGCAGTTTTCAGGGCTATTCCGAATAAAGTATATTCTTTCGAGGAACTCGGGCTTCCCGCTGTCTGCCGTCAGATTGCCAAATACCGCAAGGGTCTCGTGCTCGTAACCGGTCCGACCGGCAGCGGTAAATCGACCACGCTTGCCGCCATGATCGACTACATCAATAAAGAGCGCAAGGAGCATATCATCACAATCGAGGATCCTATCGAGTTTGTTCACGAATCCAAGAACTGCCTCATCAATCAGCGTGAAATCGGTGTTCAGACCCACAGCTTCGCCAATTCACTGCGCAGCGCCCTGCGTGAGGATCCCGACGTGATCCTGGTCGGTGAAATGCGCGATCTGGAAACTATTTCACTGGCGATCACCGCTGCCGAAACCGGCCACCTTGTTTTCGCAACGCTTCATACCACCGGGGCACCGAAAACCATCGATCGTATTATCGATGTTTTTCCGGCCGATCAGCAGGAACAGATTAGAACCCAGTTTTCCGAAACAATACAGGCGGTTGTCTCGCAGCGTCTTTTTAAAAAGCGCGACGGCACCGGTCGCGTTGCCGCCCTTGAAATAATGATCGGCATTCCGGCTATTCGTAACCTCATACGCGAAAACAAGGTGTCGCAGATACCGTCGATTATCCAGGCCGGCCAGCGTTACGGCATGATAACCCTCGAGGCATCCCTGAAGGAGATGATAAACAGGCGCATCATAAACGCGGAAGAAGTTGAGGGGCTGCTGCAGGATATATCTAACTAAACAGGAGATACATTCATGACCGTTAAAGATCTGCTCATGGTAATGGTAAAATCAAAAGCATCGGACATGTACCTGACGGTTGACAGCCCGCCCATGTTTCGCGTCGAGGGCGTGACCCGGCCGTACGGAGAGGCGAAACTCACATCGCATCAGACCGAAGAGATCGCTCAGTCATTGATGACCGAGCGTCAGAAAGCGGTTTTTTCAGAAACAATGGAAATGAATATCGGCGTCTATTACCCTGAAATCGGCCGATTCAGAGTAAACATCTTCAGGCAGCGGGGATTTGTCGGCGTAGTTTTTCGTCAAATCAAAATGGAAATCGACACCATCGACGACCTCGGCCTTCCCGATATCCTCAAGGACATCAGTTTGACGAAACGCGGTCTTGTGCTTTGTGTCGGCGGAACCGGTACCGGTAAATCGACCACCCTTGCCGCCATGATCGAGCACCGCAACCGCAACAATCCCGGCCACATCATCACCGTCGAGGATCCGATAGAGTTTTTATACCCGCACCGCAAATGTATCGTTACGCAGCGTGAAATCGGCATCGATACACTGTCGTACAGCGACGCACTAAAAAATACGCTTCGCCAGGCGCCGGATGTTATTCTTATCGGCGAAATTCGCGACAGGGAAACAATGGAGTCTGCTGTTGCGTTTTCCGAAACCGGGCACCTGTGCTTTTCCACCCTGCATGCCAACAATGCCAATCAGGCAATAGAGCGTATCATGAATTTCTTTCCCCCGGAAAAGCACGAACAGCTCTATTTTCAGCTTTCCCTCAACATACGTGCCATAATTTCACAGCGCCTGATTCCCACCGTCGACAACAAGCGGGCCGCTGCTATTGAAATTCTGATCGATACTCCCCGTGCCAAGGATCTTATCATGAAAAAGCGCATCGATCTGCTCAAGGAGTCAATGGCGGAGGGCACCAAAGAGGGCATGTGCACATTCGATCAGTCGATTTACAACCTTTTTCGCGAGGGCAGGATCTCTTATGAAAACAGCATTGCCTATGCCGACAGCGCCAATGACATGCGTCTGAGAATAAAAATGGAGGATGTCAGCACGCAAAGCCAGTCTCAGAAAAATGAGCCCAACAAGAATGCCGATGATACACTGCGGCTGAAGACCGACGGCAAGCTATAGTCTGCGGACCGTACGTGTTCCGCCCGTTTTCCGATCTGCAGATGCACTGCTGTTTCCGCTGCATGGTAGATGCATTTCAGCATATTTGACTTTTCAACGGCTGTTCGACCATTACCGTGAACACATCCCCCGATTGCCGCTGACCATAATCGGTACCGCGCTGCGCCCGCAAAGATATATTGCACTCATGCCTGCCTGCAGTATAATACTCACTCCCGTTTAACAGCTCATCTCAGGAGATTCCGGCATGGCGAAAAAAGATATTACAATTGAGGAAATTCGTGAAAACACATCCGTAGAAGGAACATTTCTGGTCAAGGATAAAAACAACGGCATAACGCGATCCGGCAAGCCCTACATCGCCCTGAACCTGTGCGACAAATCCGGTGCCGTAAAGGGCCGGATCTGGGATAACGCCGAAGCGCTGGGTAAGCGCTTTGAGCAGGGAGACATCGTTAAAATAAAATGCTATGCGATTACCTATCAGGGATCGCTGCAGCTCAACATCAGTGCTATTGATAAAAGCGCCGACACCGACCGGATCAGGGATTTTCTGCCGTCATCAAAGTGCGATCCTGATATATGCCTTGAAGAGCTTGCCGCTGTAATCGCATCGCTGCATGACCCAGACCTGCGATCTCTGCTGGAATCTTTCATGAATGATACGGACTTTACCGATGCGTTCAAATCCGCCCCTGCCGCCAAATCGATTCATCATGACTATCTCGGCGGTCTGATTGAACACACGCTGACAGTTACGAAAATAGCCCGTGATACGGCACACCACTACCCCGCACTCGATGTCGATTTGCTTCTCGCCGGCGCAGTACTGCACGATATCGGAAAAGTAAAAGAACTTTCATTTGAGCGGAGTTTCGATTATACCGATGAAGGCCGCCTTGAAGGTCATATCGTTCTCGGCATTGAAATGATCAACGAAAAGCTTGCCGATCTGCCGGCCTTTCCGCCGGAGCGGGCGCTCATCCTGAAGCACCTTGTCCTCAGCCATCACGGCCTGCTCGAGTTCGGCTCACCCAAGCGGCCGAAAACACTTGAGGCGCTTCTGCTCAGCTATATCGACGACATCGATGCAAAAATGCACGGCATGGGATCGTTCATCAGGGACGAAAAAAAAGACGATTCAAAATGGACAAGTTATCACAAGCTGTTCGACAGATATATATATACAGAAACCTTCATCGACAGTGATCCGGAAACGCCTCCCGAAAAATAATGCACTGGACCGCCTTTGCCGTACTGTGTGCCTTTTTTCTCGCCACGAGTGATATTTTTGCAAAGCGCGCCATGCGCTGCATCGACGAATACACGGTGGCCTGGGGTCGTATTGTCTGGTCTGCTCCCTGCGTGCTGTGCATCATCCCCTTTATCGATATCCCGCCCACCGGCCCTTCATTCTGGACGGCTTTTGCAGCGCTCATACCCATTGAAATGACCGCCGTCATACTGTACGCAAAAGCCATAAAAATATCACCGCTTTCCATTACGACACCGTTTCTGGGCCTGACACCGATGTTTATGATTGCAACGTCCTATGTGCTGCTGGGCGAAACACCCGATAGTACCGGCCTGCTCGGCATAGTACTGGTTTCCGCCGGCGCCTACAGCCTGAACATACGCGAAGCTCGAATCGGACCGCTTGCCCCGCTTAAAGCGGTTTCACGCGAGCGCGGTTCACTACTCATGGTCATCGTGGCGTTTTTATACAGCATAACATCGATACTCGGTAAAATATGCGCCCGGGAATCAAGCCCACTGTTTTTCTGTCTCGTGTACGTGCTTGTCATGCCGGCAGTCCTCCTGCCGGTCGTTATCACCGCATCGGGTATCAGAAACGTTCTGTCATCGTTCAGAAATGCGAATTTTGTCTTGATCGGCCTTTTTTACGGCCTCATGCTTGTTTGCCATCTGCAGGCTATTGTCAGGGTTGAAGCTGCCTACATGATTTCCGTAAAACGCATGAGCCTTCTTTTCAGCATTGTGTACGGCAGGCTTGTTTTTCAGGAGCATGGATTCGCAGAACGGTTTGTCGGCGGGGCGCTTATGATGTGCGGCATTGCAGCCATAACGCTGTTGTGATTTTTTCCCGGTTGTCAAACGTTCGGCTGCAGGATAACTGCCGGCTATTAATCTGCTTTATTATGATAATTGCTTGATCGCATCATTTCATCATTGCTGCTATCATTGTCGTTGTCGCCGCTGCCATACACTGCCGAATCATCTCTGGCGCTATACTCTCGTTTTACGAGCTTCGTCAACATTGAGACGATACGGACAATTAAACGCTTACCATTCGTACTTTCTGCAACATATGAAAATTCGCAAACAACGAGAGTTTCCCGTATCGCAGCACACTCCAATGCTGATTCCCAAGCTAATTCAAAAAAGCGGCGACGATCGCATCAATCCCCTTTTCATTGCCCCCGGCAATATTTTGTGGAATCGACTGCATTGCAGCAATCAGCTGTTTTGGCATTGTGCAAAAATGTACTTTACTGATAATTTTATACTGTACTGTAAACATATTCGACAGAATGGCACACAATTTGATCTTTCAGTTGAAATCTGCAATCCACGATATAGTAACCGTTTCGATCGGTCCATAACCCGAATCATGACTTATCGACCGGTTCATGGCCGCAACCTGGATTACAGTCATCTTTCATTTGCTTTCATCGTAGTGATATCTTTCTGATTTTTTTTGCTTCCGTTTTTCCTTCAGTGTAGTCCTGCCTTTTTTTTGTTCTATGCGTTTGTCTTTGTCTTTTTTACCTTTATCGCCCATGGTCACCTCTTTTCGTCGTACAATAAAAACAGCAATGTTTAATTGACATCCGGCTGCGCATCTTGATCAAAATGAGCACGTGCCAGTTTTTGCAGCGCATCAGAGATTTCCTGCTTCGATACCACAGAATTAACGATATTTTGAATCTGGGATCGGGAATATTCAGCCTCCAAGGCAGCCGGGTGCTCCGCTATAATGCGTGAATAAAGAACAAATGCCTTATGCATGTCCTTGGCCGTATAGTGAGATTCATAAGCTGTCGCGTACTGTCGGCCTGCTTCTGTAACTTTTGTTATGTTTTTCATGTTAAGCTCTCCGAATTCACAGCGAGCATGCGCTCGCTATCGTCTGGGTGTATATTCACCACTTCAAGAAAACCGGCATTTCTATTACATATCATTCTGATATTTTTTTTTTCAGTTCCACGCATAGTTGAATATATATATCAGTAGTAATAAATTCATGAAATAGGCACCCGTTTCTGTTGCCGATAAAAAGCGTGAAAATTATTCTGCCCGCAATGCATCAGAGAACAATTCCTTCAGGCACCGGTAAGCACTCCGGGACAACATTGCACTGGTCGATTTCATCAAGCACTTTTTGGACTTTTTTGCGTATCGTAATTGTACAGATTGCGATTAAGATAAATGTTGCTGCCAGAAAGATGCTGGTAATTATCAAACCGACTTTTACAAGGATTAGTATAAGAAACAAGGAAACAACCATAGAATAGATCCTTTTGATAACTTTCGGCCTTCTCCAAAGGTACATTGCGGAATGGCCCAAAAGAACTGAACGCTCATGCGATTTAAGTGTTTTGAAGCAAATTCTGAGGATAATACAGGTCGGGATTACAAAATACAAAACCCAGGCTGCCCAGCCAAAAAAATGTTTCACAGCCGCCAGTTCAGCGTAACCGGTGCTGGCAAGAAAAACAATGACGAACATCGGCATCAGCAGAAGAAGAACATTTGTATACTCACGCTGGTTTTTATATTCTTCTGCCTGCCACACTTCTGTAATCTCCTCTTCGGCCTTCACCGATACATGCAGTGATCTTAGAAGAGCTTTTTCTTTTTCTGATAATTTTTTCATAATACACCTCTTTTTCTATACTATTGTTTCTTTATACGCTGTCTTTTCCGTAGACACCCACGGGCTTACGCCCATGGTCTGCTGAGTAGTAATAAATGTTTTTCTGCATGTTCTGCATCTGATGCATTTCTAAAAATTCCGGGACAGCAGAATCTTTCTCATGACCAGCTTCTTCAAAATGCTGTCTGTATGGCGTTGCACTTTGCAGTGACTTATTTCAAGCTTTCCGGCAATGTCCCCGTTGCTGTTTCCTTCCCCGACAAGTTCGATAATCTTATGCTCAAGCTCGGTTAGCTTCACAGCGTTCTCTTCCAGTCTGGCGGTGCCGCGTCGTGCGGCGTGTTCGACAATCCGGGAAAAAAGCGACCCGGGGAGCTGCTCCGGAAGAACGCGTGCGCCGCCTGCAACGTTCCGTATTGTTTCAAGGAACTCCTCAAGGGTTGCGTCCTTATTGATAAACCCGACCGCGCCAGCCTTTGCAAACTCATCGATTTCCTCCTTTAGTGGAAATAAATCCATAATGATTATTGCGTGCCCGGAAGCTTCCCTGCTCAGCTTTTCGGTCAGGCGCAGACTGTTTTTACCGGGCAGGCTCACATCAAGCAGAATCACGCCGTTCTTGCAGGCGGAAAGAGAACATGCACTGTTCTCAAAATCCGCAGCCGATTTAATTACTATGATATCTGGCTGCCGGCTGATCAGGTCTTCAATACCGTTTCGCAAAAACGGGTTATCCACTATGAGCAGAACCCTGATTTCATTCACTACCTCACCTTTGAACAAAGCCTATACGTAGTTCTTTGTTTTATAATGATAGTGTAGAAGAATGTTCATGAAAAGGCTATAGGCTAAAAGAATGAAAAGAGAGTTAACCCTTTAGAGGGGGGTGTGGTGGGATGAGGGCGAAAAAAGAGAGGCGGCAAACCAGATCCGAATCAAATGATTATATAGATTCAATCATTAAGTTATCGTACGCATGGATTTGATTAATTCGTTTACCTCTACGGTTGCAATCCCGGACATAATATCCGACATGGCATAGGGGATAACCAGTTCATTATTGTGGATAAGCGCACCGCAGGTATAAACCACATTGGGGACATACCCCTCGCGCTCCTCCTCGTGTGGGACCAACAGCGGCTCGTCCAGGCGCGCGATGATTTTTGCCGGATTTTCAAGGTCAAGCAGCAGCGCGCCTATACAGTACTGGCGTATGGGCCCGACGCCGTGGGTCAGCATGATCCAGCCTTCACTGGTCTCCAGGGGTGAGCCGCAGTTACCGATCTGAATGAATTCCCATGGCTGTTTAGGTTCCTGGATAATTTCGGACTCCTGCCAGAAATGGATATTGTCTGAGAACATGATGTGATTGTTCTCACCGTCCTGGCGCGAAAGCATGACGTATTGATCGTTAACCTTACGGGGGAAAAGAGCCATGCCCTTGTTTTGGACCGCTTTGCCGTTGAGCGTTATCACCTTGAATTCGACAAAATCCCTTGTTTCAATCAGCTGCGGCAGGATGGTAAAGCCGTTATAGGCCGTATAGGTGGCATAATAGATAACCGATCCATCATCATCAAAAAACTGTACGAATCGGGCGTCTTCAATGCCGCTGCTCTCGTTTTCCGAAACGGGAAAGATAACACGTTCGGATATGCGGTGGTCAGGGCTGAAACTCATCTCATAGTTTGAATTTGCAAGCCAGTTAATAATCTTGAATGTCTCATGCTGGCGTGCCTCGGTAAATACGGGGGTTGCACAAAGAGCCTCGATCTTTTCTTTCAGTTCGTCATAGGTAAAAGCCTGGGGCAACTGGTCAAGAATATGAGTAGTTACTTCATTGCAGGCATGCATTTCATTGAGCTTCAACTGGAACAGATGACGGTCATAAACCGAATACAAATGAACATCCGGGGTTTCCACATAATCGCTGATTGGGTCGAAGAGAAACGTGTTGCTTCGGTCAAGAACACCGCTTCGAAACACAATCGAGGAAACATGGCCTTCGCCGGTCGCGCGCAGACTCATGATAAAGCGCAGGCTATCTTTTTCCAGATGGCTTTGATCAGGGTGGGGAACGATGGAAGGGTTAAAAAGGGCGGCCGATTCGATAGAATATTCCATGGTAAAGTAGGCGCCGATGAGAGTCTTTTGAATCACGTTGAGAACCACATCTCGAGGTATATCCTCTTCTACTGCATGAAAATGACTGTCAAAGATACTCCTAATATTTTTGTGCCTCTCGGAAAAATCAAGCATGATTTTTTCAACAAGATTTTCGGCAGTCGCGTCCGGCAAGCTGATGATGCGATCAATAATCTTTCTTCTGCGATGCCAGCCGTCGGGAATATGAAGGCGGGTTATTACGCGGGAAGAGTCGCCAAGGATTTTCTTCTTTTTTCTTTTAACTTTCGGCTTCATGTTATAAAAGATGTCCTATTAGAACATAATTGACAATAAGATTGTTGCTGCACCAAAATCTACAGGGGCGGCCGGGGCCTGGTGAGACACAGCTCCACAAGGTCGTCAACATGTGCCGTACCGGCACACATCACCGTATCCGCCCCGCCCCAGTATATTTTTACCATGCCGTCATCGTCTGGAACAGCGCCGCAGCTGAAAACAACATTGGGTACGTACCCGCTCACCTCCCAGGGGTCCTCCGGTTGCAGGATCCACTCATCGGAAACGCCGGACAGACGGGAGGGGTCCTCCAAGTCGTGAAGAGCAGCCCCCAGGCGATAAACCGCACCAGCCATGGTTTTAAAAACGCCATGGTAGATGGAAAGCCAGCCTTTTTTAGTTTTGAACGGTGGGGCCCCGGGGCCGATTTTCATCTCATCCCAGTGATACCGGACCGGTTTCATTATTACTTTGGAGTCACCCCAGTGAATCAGATCCGGTGAATAAGAAATCCAGATCGACCATGGAGAAATCTCAGAATGCGGCCGGTCTAAACGCACGTATCTGCCGTTGATTTTTTCAGGGAAAATTACTGCATTTCGCAGATCGGCCTGGGTGATCAGCGCGACACGCTCAATGCTTTCAAAGTCCTTTGTCCGGGCAAGCGCGATGCGAACCCCATGCCGGGAGTATGCGCTGTAGGTGAGAAGATATTCGTCCTTCACGGGGTTTATACGCAGGTCCTCTACCCCGAACTCTTCATATTCGGCAAAAACATTATCTGTTGCCGGTACAAGAAAGGGATCTGGGTGAACCCTGAAGGAAAAGCCGTCTTTGCTGTCGGCCCGGCCGATTATGGAGCGCCCGTTGTTCAGATGGGACCTGAAAAGCATGATATAGCAGCCGTTGTGCTTAACGACCCCGGCATTATGGACTGTTGCAACATCGTAGGGCACATCATCCCTGGTGAGAATGGGATTTCGAGGGTATCTTTTTACGATGTGTGCGTTTGTTGGCATATGCTATCCGGCATCATTGTTACTATGTATAATGATGTATAATGATTTTTTTTAGCCTGTAACTCCTTCAAGTTCAGGACCCTGGGAAACCGTCTTCTTCCCTGGAACCCGGCGGCCCCGGTCGGATGAAACGAGCTGTAGTCTTTTAAACCCTGCAGTAGTCATCCTCAAGGCGTAAGGATATCGTCCTTACTTTTTGTTTTTTTCAAGGACCTGATCATAAACCGTTATATATTTTTCCACCATGCGGTCAACCGTAAAATTGTCTTCCACCGTTTTCCGGCAGCAGACGCGGTCAATTTCCTGAATCCGTCTGACTGCGTTGATTGCTTCGTCAAGACCGGAAACCAGAAAACCGTTTTCCCCGTCCCGGATAATCTCGGGCATGCTGCCGCGGTTGATTGCAGTCACCGGGGTGCCGCAGGCCATCGATTCAATAACGGAGAGTCCGAAAGGCTCATTGAAATTTATTGGGTGCAGCAGCATACATGCTTTCCCCAGCAGGCTGTTGCGTTTTACCGGATCAGCGCTTCCAATGTACAAAACCCGGTCATTATCAATAAACGGCTCAACATGCTGCTTGAAATACTTTTCATCCTGGATGATTCCGGCCATGATGAGTTTTTTATTGCATGCTCTTGCAATCTCGATGGCCTCTTTTGCACCCTTGTCATGGTGAAATCGGCCAAAAAACAGCAGATAGTCGTCCGGTTCCGGTTGGAAATCAAACTGATGTATATCAATTCCGTGATGTATGGTTTTTATATAGTCAAGATCCTGCGAGCGGTCGGCATCGCTGATGGAAACATAATAAACTTTCCCATTGTATTTCCTGTAAACCGGCAGAATGCCGGACGATGAGAAGCCGTGAATAGTTGTAATGATCGGTGTGCTGACAAGACCGCTGTAGGTCAGGGGCAGAAAGTCAAAGTTGTTATGAATAATGTCAAACTCCTGGGCATGCTCAAATATCTCCGAAATATGCAGGCCCTCCCATACCTTGGGCACGATGGCAGGGTCTTCTTCATAACCATGCGAACACACTGAATGCAGCCTGGCGCGTGTCCGGGAATCAGCGGTTGCGAAAAGAGTTACATCATGGCCACGCAATACCAGGCCTTCCGTCAGAAGAGACACCACGTTTTCCCAAGGGCCGTAGTGCCGCGGTGGCGTTCGCCAGGCAATCGGTGAAAGCATCCCGATACGCATAGCTTATCCTTATGTTTCACCGAATGGTTTTGATGACTGTTTTAAAATCTCATCGGCATACAGTTTTTGCAGTGTCATCAGCGAAAGAAGCCAGGCAAGCGTTGACTCGGCACCCTCATTCTGGTTGATGCCGTCCGCCATCAGTCCGTCACGGCATCCGCCGGTCTTGGCGTCATACAGGAGCAAGTTCAGGTCGTTGTGACCCAGAAACCAGTTAAAACACATAACCGCCCCGTCTATCCAGTTTTTGTCCCGCGTGATGTTAAACGCTTCGACGCAGGCTTCGATCATGGCATTGGCCTCGATGGGCTGCTGGTCAAAACGGGCCCGTGTACCGCCTTTTTCATACCACCCGTTGCTGCCGATAGGCACGAAGTGTCCGTCATCAGTCTGCAGGGTGAGCAGCCACTTGAGTGATTTGATTCCCATATCGACCATATCGCTGCGCTGCATCCACTGGCCGGACAGCAGCAGGGCGTGCGGCAGCTTGCCATTGGCATAGTTTAAAGCGTTCTCTATCCAAGGCCAGTCTTTTTTAGCATTGCTTTTGAACTTATCAAAAAGTCTGTTTGCAATGATTTCACGGACCCTGCGTACTTCGCTGTCGCCGGAAAATTTGTGCAGATAGGCGTGTATTCCCACAAGGGCAAAGGCGATTGCACGGGGTGAACTGAAATGCTCGACGGCATTCAGCGCCCAGTTGAAAAGAGTCGTTGTCATTGCCAGCTGTCCGGGATTGTCAAAAAAAGCGACCGACTTGCCAAGGCCCCAGAGTGCCCGGCCGTGCGCATCCTCGGATCCCACATCCTCCGTCCACTGGCGCGAATAGTTCATGAAGTTACGAAAACGTCCGGTCTCCCCATTGAAGGCATACAGCAGAAAGCTGAGATACTGGTTGCTGAGAGAATCAAAAAACTTGTTGTCTTTGAGCACATATTTCTGGCCCATTGCAGCGACCATCAGCGCGCGGGCATTGTCATCGGTGCAGTAGCCATGAACACGGTCGGGGATGGTGTGGGTGGCATGCTGCAAGATGCCGGTATCGTCGGTCAGGGTTTTCAGGTGATCGAGCTTCAGTTCCGGCAACTCAAACTTTGTGATGGATTTGATGTTTTCTACATATGTGTACCGGGGGCGTGGGTGCCGAGCACGCTCACGCCTGACGGTACTGAAGGCTTCGAGATATTTTCTGGCAACCTCTTTCCAAACGGCCTCGCGGCTGAACGTATAGGCCTTTTTGCGTATTGTGTGGCGGGCGGTGTCGTTGTCCAGGAGCTCGATGATCTGCTCGGCCATAGCGTCCGGGTTTTTAAAGGGAACTAAACTTCCCCGTCCTTCTGCCAGCATCTCGGTTGCATACCAGTAGGGAGTTGAAATGACGGCCTTGCCGGTACCCATTGCATAGGCCAGCGTTCCGGAAGTGATCTGGGCCTCTTCCAGGTAGGGGGTTACATAAATATCAGCGGAACCGAGATACTCGCACAATTCATTCAACTTGACAAACCGGTTTTGAAAAATAACATGATCGCTGATATTCAGCTTGCGCACGAGCTGCTGCAGGCTGATACGGTACTGCTCTCCCTGAGCCTTCAAAATATGCGGGTGGGTCGCCCCCAGGATAATGCAGACAACTTCCGGGTGCTTTTCGGCAACTTTCGGAAGCGCCTGCAGCATGGTTTCGATGCCTTTGCTGGGGGAAAGCAGGCCAAAAGTGAGCAGCACCTTTCGGCCTTCCACGCCGAACTGATCTTTGTAATAGTTGGGATCCATAAACGGCGTGTCGGGAATGCCGTGATGTATAAAGGCAATTTTCTCCTCCGAAACACCGTAAACCTCCTTGAGAAAACCGACGGCCTTGCGGCTCATGACGACCAGTTTGTCGGACAGGCTGGCCAGCGTGCACAGAACCTCGTGATAGTCACGGGCTGGATCTTTCAGCACCGTATGCAGCGTCGTCACCACCGGCATGCGAAGCTCCCCGAGAAGCTTCAGAAGATGGCTGCCTGCCGGACCGCCGAAAATACCGTACTCGTGCTGCACGCAGACAATGTCTGTCTGGCTGATATTGAGAAACTCCGATGCGACGCTGTAGTCGGTCAGTTTGTTCTGGTTGATCTCGAAGCGTACTTTTTCAGGATAGGCATATCCTTCGGGTTGATCATTCATGGCAACCGCCCAGCAATGTATGTCGGGAGCTTCTATGGAGATGGCTTCAACCAGGTCCGTAGTAAATGTTGCAATGCCGCACTGGCGTGGAACATAATTGCCGATAACGGCCACCGACCTGATGCCCTCATAGTACTGAATAACAGGTGCCATGCGATCAAACCTCAAAAATATATTAATAGTGTCCCGACGTTAGGCTTTTGCCGTTATGTACAATAAAAGAGCTTAAAACCTTCAGGTTCGCATTTTTCTGAAGAACTGAAATTTTGTAGAAAAATATGAATAATAAATATTACACATCTTGTTTACCATGAGAAGCTACGGCCGCGTCCCGGCAGGCGGCAGAACCTGTCAGTCTGTGGACTTGCTGCCCGGATTTTTTTGGCTGTGGGAATAGGCGGCTATCTGCAGACGGGAATGCAGCGCAAGCTTTTCCAGAATGTTGTGCACATGGCTTTTGACGGTATATGTGGCGAGGTTCAGCTTTTGGGCGATTTCCTTGTTGCTCATGCCCTGTGCAATCAACGCAATTATTTCCTGCTCTCGCCTGGTCATCTTGACCGCTTTTTTTAACGGCGGCAGTTTGCCGGCCTTGACAACAGTGTCGACTATCTGGGAAAAAAGGGAGTTTGTCAGGGGATTGGGGAGCACCTTTTCCCTTTTCGCCACCGCTCGTATGGTCATGATAAAATCATCAAGGGTTGCGTTGCTCAAAATGAAACCGCTGACTCCGGCATGCACGAACTCCATAACGTCTGTTTGGCCGGGCATCAGGTCCATAACGACAAGTCCGGCCTCCGGAACCTCCTTTGTTATCTTTTTAATCACCTGCAGGCAGCCTTGTTTTTGCAGCCCCCGGTTCAAAAGGACAACCTGCGGGTTCAACTGCAGCACCTCAAGTGCAGCCCGGGAAGACCCGGTAGCGGCCAGTACTTTTACACCAGCGATCTCTTTCAGCATGGCAACCAGACCTTCGCGCAGAACACGATTGTCCTCTATGATGACGAGTTTGATTTGCTTCATTTTTAATACTTCATTTTAAAATTTCGAATTGAGACGCACATTGTAAAAACATCAAAACATGCTATGCATATCCGTCGCAGGGACCCGTATTTTTACAGTGAATGGTGTAGCACAGAAAGCGCTAATTTGTCGATTGTTAGTATGATCTAACATCACTATATTGAGGCCATGTTTTGGAGAAAGAACATACTATTTGCAACTTGTAATGCTCCAACACTGCAAAGCGCAATGGTAATCTGATTGAACCGCCTGAACCCGTTTCTTTTTTATCCAGTTCACATATCCATCATCAGCGCTTCTTCATCACAGTCGGGAAACTTGACGCATTTGATGCAGTCCGCCCAGACCTTGTGAGGAAGAACCGATTTGTCGACAGCATAAAATCCGAGCTTTTTAAAAAAATCAGGCACGTAGGTCAACACAAAAAGCCGCTTGATGCCGATTTCCCGGGCTTCGTCGATGCATGCGCCCACCAGGTCCCGGCCGATGCCCCTGCCCAGATACCCGTCCCTGACTGCCAGCGACCGTATCTCGGCAATATCCTCCCAGCAGATATGCAGGCCGCAGGTGCCGGCAAAGGGCTCGCTGCTGTCGATTTCGAACACAAAAAAATCACGTATCTGATCGTATAGATCGCTCAGCGACCTGCCGAGCAGGATTCCCCTGGCAGCGTTATCGCTCAATACTGCGTGAATCGATCGTATATCGCTGATTCTGGCTTTCCGTATCATCTGCATCTGCCTCATGATTCATGCCTTCTGCATACAGCTGTGCAGCATTTCCCTGGCATGTTCTCTTGTTTTTTCAGATATGGTCCTGCCGCCGAGCATGCGCGCTATCTCATCAAGCCGCCCGTCGAAGTCGAGCTTTTCAACCACCGTTACCGTTCTCCGGTTTTTTGTCTTTTTAGCGACACTGTACTGCCGGTGTCCGAATGAGGCTATCTGCGGCAGGTGCGTTATACACAGCACCTGATGCGAATCAGCAATTTCAAGCAGTTTTCTGCCGACCGCTTCCGCGACAGCCCCGCCGATTCCGGCGTCGACTTCATCAAACAGCATCACCGGCACACGATAATTGCGGGCGAGTATTTTTTTTATGGCAAGGACGATACGCGAGATTTCCCCGCCTGATGCAATTTTTGAAAGCGGTTTCGGGTCCTCGCCGATGTTGGTTGAAATATGAAACTCTACCGTATCACGGCCCAGGGTATTCAGCTGTTTACAGGCATCGACGAATTTTTTTTCACCATCATGCTCGACCGATGCAACGGATACCGTAAAAACGGCTTTTTTCATGCCGATATCGACAAGCTCCTGCTCAATCAGTTTTTTCAGCCTGTCGCCCGCCGCTTGACGTGCACGGGTAATTTCGCAGGCTGCATCCCACAGCTGCTGTGCATCGTGCTCGATATCACCCTGCAGCCTGCGTATGCGCTCTTCATACCCTTCGATGCTGCTCAGTTCCTGCTCAATCTGATTTTTATACGCTATAATTTCCTCGATAGTTCTGCCGTACTTTTTCTTCAGCCTGCTGAGGGTGTCCAGCCGCATTTCCACTGCTTCAAGGCGTTCCTGATCCATCGGTATCTTTTCAGTGTAGCTCCGCAGCGCAAAAGCGATATCCTCCAGCGATGCGGCCAGGCTGTCCAGACGGCTGCGCGTGTCAGTCAGCGTGGGGTCGATATCGGCTGCATCGGCGACATCCCGGCATATCCTGCTCAGCATAGCCTGGCACGACTGTTCATCCTCATATAAACCGGCATATGAGCCGTAGGCTTTCTCATACAGCCTGCCGGCGTTGGCAAGAACAGTTCGCTCCTGAAGCAGGTCTTCCTCCTCATCGGGTGCAAGATGTGCTTTTTCAATTTCATCATGCTGAAATGAAATCAGCTCCAATCGCTGCTGAGCATGGTTATTCTTCTCCACAAGCATACCGAGTTCCGCCATTTGTTCCTGGTACCGCTCAAACGCTTTTGTATATGATTCCCTGAGATCGATCAGCCCGCCGAAACGGTCGACAATATCGATATGATTGTCTGCCTGAAGGAGAAGCTGCTGTGAATACTGTCCTGAAATGTCGATAAGTCGTCCGCCGATCTGCGACAGAAGCTGCATGTTTGCCGGCCGGTTGGCGATATATATTCTGTTTTTTCCCGATCGGGACAGTATTCTCCGCACAACAAGCTGATTTCCGCCGACATCTATTCCGGCCTCCTGCAGGATCGAGCTGATATCATCCGACGTTTCGATATCGAACACCGCTTCCACAACAGCTTCATCGGCGCTTGAGCGGATATGCTCGCTGCTCGCACGGCCTCCGATCAGCAGTCCGAGCGCGCCGACGATAATCGATTTGCCGGCGCCTGTTTCACCGGTCATGACGTTGAGACCATGCTCGAAATCGATATGCAGCGTATCGATAATGGCAAAATTACGTATGGATAGTTCCTGAAGCATGACATCGTGTCCGTCGGAAGCTGAAGGGCGCGGCGATGGTCGAATGTGCCTAGCGTTCACCCCACTTCAGTTTTTCCTTGAGCGTTTCAAAATACGACCTGAATGGAGCATCAATGAGAGATATCGACTGTTCTGACTTGCTGATTTCCAGCATGTCGCCCTTCTGCATGGGAATGCCTACCTGCCCGTCCATCGTTATAAATACGTCTTCATTGTGTGCCTTGAGTGTCACCGTGACCGTGCAGTCGCAGGGCAGAATAATCGGCCGATTGGTCAGCGTATGGGGGCATATCGGCGTCAGGGATATAAGCTGCAGTGATGGATGTATTATCGGGCCACCGGCTGACAGGGAATAGGCGGTCGACCCTCCCGGCGAGCATATAATCAGACCGTCCGCCTTGAATGAATTCAGATAGCTGCCATTTACATGCGTGTCGAGATCTATCATGCGCGCAAGGGCCGATTTGTTGACGACGACATCGTTAAATGCGTGAAAAAGCTGATGTGCATCGCCACTGCTCGGAATATAGCGCGCATCGAGCATCATGCGCTGAGATACGCTGTAATTGCCGGCAAGAATAGCATCGAGTGTTTCGTATATTTCATTGATTCTGACAGCGGTTAAAAAACCGAGCCCGCCGAGATTAACAGCCAGCACCGGTATGGAGTCTGCGCCCCGCATGCGGGCGACGCTCAACAGCGTGCCGTCTCCCCCCAGTACGATCAGCAGATCGACCAGCTGCGGGATATCCTCGCGCCGGTGCAGGGAAGCCTTCGAGGCGTCGATATCGAGACCCTTTTCGATGAATGGTTTGATCATTCTGCCGTCGAGCCACAAAATAAGATCCCGCATCGTTGCAAGGACTTCCGGCTTGTTTTGTTTCGGTATGATTCCGATCCGTTTCATACTGTCAGCTGGATGTTTAATGTATATGGTTGTATATTTATCAAGTAATTTTAATACTTTTTAACATAAATTGATTCTGACTGTCTATTTAAAAAAATCTACTTGACAATCTTTTATAAAAATATTATAAATGTCGTTTAATTTACTGTTTTTTAGGAGATAGGTGTGAAAACATTCAGTGCCAAACCTCATGAAGTTCATCAGGAGTGGTTTGTTATAAATGCAGACGGTCTTACGCTCGGAAGGCTCGC
This sequence comes from uncultured Thermodesulfobacteriota bacterium, assembly GCA_964518865.1. Taxonomy (GTDB): domain Bacteria; phylum Desulfobacterota; class WTBG01; order CAIYCZ01; family CAIRTM01; genus JANQGV01. The sequence goes on along the minus strand of CAZFIB010000022.1, from coordinate 16,111 downwards.
TGCACAGGTAGCGTCCCGCCTGCGCGGCAAGCACAAACCCGAGTATACTCCGCATGTCGACACCGGTGATTTTATCATAGTTACCAATGCTGAAAAAATAAATCTTACCGGCCAGAAACGTGTACAGAAAAAGTACTACCGGCACAGCGGTTATCCGGGCGGCATTAAAGAAGTGACGGCGGCCGACCTGCTCAGAAAAAAGCCGGTCGAGGTTATACAGAAAGCAGTCCGCGGCATGCTTCCCAAAAACAGGCTCGGTCGTCAGATGCTTAAGAAACTCAAGGTTTATTCCGGCCCGGATCATCCCCATGTCGCTCAGAAACCGAAACTTCTGGAATTGAAAGGCGTATAAAAAGCGATGGAAGGAAAAAAATATTTCGCCACAGGCAGAAGAAAAACCTCAATCGCCAGGGTATGGATGGAGCCGGGTGACGGCGCCGTCACTATCAACAAGCGCTCCATGGATGACTATTTCGGCGGTCTCGATATCAAGAAGGTTGTTGTGCAGCAACCGCTCGAACTTACCGACAATTCCGGAAAATACAATGTGCACGCTAACGTATTCGGCGGCGGCTATACCGGCCAGGCTGAGGCCATCCGCCACGCCATTTCACGAACGCTTCTCAGCATCAACCCTGAGCTGCGGTCCATACTGAAAAAAGCCGGTCTGCTGACTCGCGATCCGCGTGAGAAGGAACGCAAGAAATACGGTCTTCGTGGTGCGCGACGCCGCTACCAGTACTCAAAACGTTAATATTTTTTGGAAAACACCGGGAAGGACGCTGTCCTTCCCTTTTTATTTGTGACCCCGACACGCCGTGCCCCGCACACCTTGGGAAACAGGGTTCAGCATGAACGTTGCAATCGTCGGCGCTACTGGCTATACCGGCCTTGAGCTTGTGCGCATCCTCTCAGCACATCCTGCGGTAACCGTAACCGCTCTGACATCGGAGCGTTACGCCGGCCGACCCTACGGTTCCGTGTATCCGTTTGCCGACGAACCGTACCGCAGCATGCTGCTGACCCCGCTCGAGCCGGACAGAATCGCTGATTCAGCCGATATCATATTCACCGCCCTGCCCCACAGGGAATCCATGAAGGTCGTGCCGCTGTTTTACGGCAGCAAAAAGCTCGTTATCGATCTGAGTGCCGATTATCGCCTGAAAAATACAGTCCGGTACGAAAAATGGTATCAAAAGCACACCTCACCGGAACTGCTTGAAAAATCCGTGTACGGACTTCCCGAGCTGTATCGAAAAAAAATCAGACGCGCTGGAATCGTCGCCAACCCCGGCTGCTATCCTACCAGCATCATTCTGCCGCTTATGCCGCTCATTAAAGAAGGCTTGATTGCAGTCAGCTCGATTATCGCAGATTCAAAATCCGGCGTAAGCGGTGCCGGCAGGTCGCTCAAAGTCGGCTCACTCTACTGCGAGGCAGCCGAGTCGTTCAAACCCTACAGCCCCCTTCAGCACCGTCATCAGCCGGAAATCGAGGAACAGCTTTCGAGTATCGCCGACAGGCGCATATCATTGACGTTTGTGCCTCATCTTATTCCGATGAACCGCGGCATGCTCAGCACGCTGTATGTGACGCTCCGGAAATCCTGCTCTGAGAAAAAGCTGCTGAGCTGCTTTGAAAAATATTATAAAAACGAGCCGTTCATACGCCTGCTTCCTTTCGGTACCGTGCCGCAGACATCCTGGGTCAGGGGCACCAACGACTGTGCTATCGGGTTTGCACTTCAGGGAAAACGACTGGTACTTTTTTCTGCTATCGATAATCTGGTGAAGGGTGCATCCGGCCAGGCTGTTCAGAATATGAATATCATGCTCGGCATAGAGGAAAAAACCGGCCTTGCACTGTCACCGGCATTTCCGTGATATTACTTTACCATACCTGCAGGAGTACGCTATGGAATGTCAGAACATGAAAAAGGCTGATGCCTGCCCGTGCACCTACAGCGCCTGCTCTAAACGCGGCAACTGCTGTGAGTGCATCTCCTACCACAGGTCGCGTGACGAGCTCCCCGGGTGCCTGTTTCCTCCCGAAATTGAGCGAACGTATGACCGCTCACGGGCAGCATACATACGGGCGTATACCAAGTAATATCATCATGACCCGACGGTCATTGCGAGCCACGCCCCGGCGGAATGACGCCCCGTCCTGCGCAGTAGCTTTGCTGCGGAGGGTGGAGGCAATCTCGCCGGATATGATGCGGTATTCATGAAGATTGCCTTCGGCTCGCAACGACAGGAAATAAATCACTCAAAACAACCCCTCACAAAAAGCGGGTTCGGTTATTATTACATACAGGGCCGGACCAAGAACCTTGAGGACATATGCCGGCCCGAACGAGTGCCGGCATGTGTCAGGTGATTACGTATCAAAACACAATCCCGCCTGAAGGCCGTCGACCGCGCTGCTTATGATGCCGCCTGCATAGCCCGATCCCTCCCCGATCGGAACAAGTCCCCGCACGGTAGAGGAATTAAAGTTGTGCCTGTTTCGCACAATGCGGACCGGAGACGATGTTCTCGTTTCGGTGCCGATCAGAACACCCCTGCTGATAAATCCCGGCATTTTTTCATCGAAATGTCGAAGTGCACGGACGAGTGCACCGGCAAGTGCCGGCGGCAGCAGTTCATGCATATCGTATTCCGATACACCGGGACGAAAAGAGCACTCGTCAATGCTGCAGGCTGCTGCATCCGTTCCGACAAACGCCGCCGCTGTCTGCGCCGGTGCCCGATATCCCCCACCTCCTGCCGAATGTGTTTTCCGCTCGAGACAGCGTTGTAATTCCATGCCGCCGAACGGGCCGTCGGATACATAGTCATCTGCACCGACCGTAACGACTACTGCCGCGTTTGAGGTGTCGCGGTTACGGGCATACGTGCTCATACCGTTCGTCCACTGCTCGCCGTCCGATGACGCACATCCTATGACACTTCCGCCGGGGCACATGCAGAAGGTGTATACACTGCGGCCGGTTTCGCGGTCTTTGAAGCTTAGAAAATAATCAGCAGCACCCAGACGCTGTGCTGCACCGGCATCACGGTACATCATTCCGTCGATGTATTCGCGCGGATGCTCGATACGGAGTCCTATCGCAGTTGCTTTCCGCTCCAGCGCCACACCGCTGTTCAGAAGCATGTCAAAGGTCTGATGCGAGCAGTGTCCCGCAGCAGCAAAGACAACATCGGCGTCAATGGCAGTACCGCCGGCGATGACCCCCGTAATGCATCCGTCGCAGATACGCAGCCCATCCACCCTTGTGCCGAAAATGAAGTGTGCCCCTCGCTGCGAAAGATCATCTACAAAAGCCGGCATCAGTATCCGAAGCCTGTCGGTACCCAGATGCGGCTTGTGCACATAGGAGATTTCTTCCGGGGCGCCGTACCGCACAAACACATCGTAAACTGTTTTTTTCAGGGATGATTTGATCCTGGTCGTCAGCTTGCCGTCGGAAAACGTTCCCGCACCGCCTTCGCCGAAAAGTACATTTGTCGATTCATCGAGGCAGCCGTCCTGCCAGAACCCGCTAACTTTCCTTATCCGTTCCCGGATTCTCAGACCCTGCTCTATGACAACCGGTCTTATGCCGCGCTCCAGCAGCGTGTGAGCTGCAAACAGCCCGGCGGGCCCGCTTCCGATAACAACCGCCCGTATCTGTCTTTTTACAATCACCGGAACCGGAGCCGGTTCTTCATCGCAGTAGCGCTTGATGCCTTGTTCCGCAAGTATCGTTTCTATTTTTTCGGTGTCTGCCTGCAGTTCCACGGCAACCGTATAGTCATACACAATGCAACGCTGGCGTGCGTCGACCGACCTGCGGAGTATTCGAATCAGCTTCAGAGAGCTTTCGGCAATACTCAGTCGTCTGGAAAGCGCGCACAGAACAGTCGTATCGTCCGCTACCGGTATGCGCAGCCCCTGCACACTGATTTTCACGACTGCTTTTTGAGCCATTCCACTGCCTCATCTCTCGTCCGTATCGACCCGTTTCGTTCAAGCTCATGCAGCCTGCCAAGTATGGTGCCGACCCGGGGGCCCTCGGGAATGCCGAGCATCTCCTTGATATCGTCCCCTGAAAGCAGGTCCGTAAACGGTTTCATATCCGATTGCTCAAAAAACATGTTCAGCAGTTCGAATCCGAGAGCCTCCATTTCACCGAGACCATTTTTCAGGCCGCCCTCATGCACGGCCCGCGCATCCGCAATCGACAGCAACATAAGCTCAGGCAGAACGGTACCGGCATCGCGAATCAGACGTTTCTTTGCCTGAACCGAAACGAATTCGAGCTGCGAGAGATGCAGCAGACGCATGTGCAGCTGCGTCAATAGCTGCACGATAAGCTGCGCCCGTTTACCGAGACCGAGCCTTCGAGCAGCGTCCCTGCCTTTTTTGCCGCTTTCCTGCTCATGACCGTAAAATGTGATTGATTTTCCGTTCCGGCGTGACCGAAACGCTTTTCCGCTGTCGTGCAGCAAAGCCGCCAGCACAAGCAGCGACCTTCTGCTGACATCATCTTCAATCGCTTCATCAAGATGATCGGAAACCGAAGCTGAATGCCTTCCGGCAACGTCCGCACAGCCCGCAAGCAGCCTGTCGAGTGCTTTCAGCGTTCTGAGTGAATGCATCAGCACCGTTTCGAAATGCGGGCTGGTCTGCGCAACCGACTTCATCACACCAAGCTCCGGCAGCAGTGCGTCGTCGAGCCCGAACGCTATCATCTCCTTCCAGGATGCGTTTGTTTCCGGCAGTGCACATATTTTGCAAAGCTCGCGCTTTATGCGCTCTACCGGTGCCTGTGTGATTAAAGATGCTGCCTCGGTCATGGCACGGCGGGTGCCGGGATCGTACAGGAATCCCGTCAGCCTGGCAAAGCGGACGCAGCGCAGAATCCGCACGGGATCATCGCTGAACGAGGTCGGCGAACAGAATCGTATGGTTTTATTACTGATATCCTGTAACCCGTTACAGGGGTCTATCAGTTCGAAGGTGCCGTTTCGCACCAGCGGACCCACATCAAGTGCCATGGCGTTCATCGTCACATCACGGCTGACGAGGTCCGCTGCGATGTCGTTGTTTCTGCAGCGTGCAACATCAGCATGATGACGAACCCCGTCTGTTTTGAATGCAATTCTTCGCTGGTCCTGCTCCCAGGGTATTGCCCGCCCGTGCAGTATACCTGCCAGCACCTGCACAAATGCATCGAAGTGTCCGGATACCGCAAAATCGAGATCACCTGCGCATTTCCTCGAAAGAACGATATCTCTGACACCTCCGCCCACCAGGTAAACACGCGCACCGGTCTCCAGAGCTGCCCGGTATGCTGCGCGCATGATATAATTTTCGTTAAGTGAATTCGAGGTCACGGTTGACTGGTTCGCAGACCGTTCGTACCGTACGGCAGCGCTACTCTTTTTTAAGGCGCATACCGACAGACCGGGCATGCGCATCGAGCTGCTCGGCACCGGCAAGACGTACGGCATCGCTGCCGACGGCCTGCAGCGCTTCAGTGGTAAAGGAAAGTATGCTGGTCTTTTTTATGAAATCATCAACCGAAAGCGGCGAGAAAAACCGGGCACTTCCGCCTGTCGGCAGAACGTGATTCGGCCCGGCGATGTAGTCGCCGACCGGCTCTGCCGTGTGATAGCCCATAAAAACCGCACCGGCGTTTTTAATGTCTTTTATCAGCGCCCACGGGTCCTGCACGAAAAGCTCGAGATGCTCGGGCGCTATCTCGTTTGCAACAGCGCATGCTTCAGCAAGTGTTTTCGTTATTATAACGGCACCGTAGTCACGCAGCGCCGCCTCGGCGATACAACGCTTTGGCAGCGAGGCTGCCTGTATCTCGATCTCGGCAAGGACCCTGCGTCCGAAATCTTCACAGGTCGTAACGAGTAGCGCTGATGCCATCTCGTCATGCTCGGCCTGAGACAGCAGATCAGCCGCAACCCAGGCAGGAGATCCCGTCCCGTCGGCGATCACGAGAATTTCGCTCGGCCCGGCGATCATGTCGATATCGACATCTCCGTATACGAGCTTTTTCGCGGCGGCTACGAATATATTGCCGGGGCCGACAATCTTGTCCACGCGCGGTACGGTCTCGGTTCCGTACGCCAGTGCGGCAACTGCCTGTGCGCCGCCGATCTGAAAAACTTTTTGTATACCGCATATTTCTGCGGCAGCGCAGATAACCGGATCGACCCCGCCGCCGGAGCCCGGCGTCACCATAACGATCTCTTCGACTCCGGCTACGTTTGCCGGAACAGCGTTCATCAGGACTGATGACGGATAGACGGCCTTTCCGCCGGGCACATACAGACCGACCTTCTGCAGCGGACGCACAAGCTGTCCGAGAATTTCTCCGCCCGGTTCCGCTGAAAACCATGAATTGCGGCGCTGCTTTTCATGATATGTATAAATACGCCTGAATGCCCGCTGAAGAGATTCCCTCAGCTCATTGCCGATTTCAGCGGCATTGCGCTCGATCACGTCCGAAGAAAGCACCAGTGTTTCATGCCCGTCGAATTGTTTCGTATATGCCGTAAGCGCCCTGTCGCCCTGCTCGCGGACATTTCGGATGATATCCGTCACCGTTTCCTGCACCTCACGAAGCTGTCTTTCGGATGAGGTCCGGACCGCATGCAGCGCATCTGCAAAACACTTGTCCTGTGATGAAACAATCCTCATTCTCGTCCCTTTCCCTGCCCGGCTGCATGAAGGTTGAAACTGCTATTCCTGCTCCCGGTATATGACGGCCCCCAGTGAACGCAGTTTTTTTTCCAGCTGTTCATAGCCACGGTCGAGATGATACACCCGCGAAACAACCGTTGTGCCCTCTGCCGCAAGCCCGGCAAGAATAAGTGAGGCGCTGGCACGCAGGTCTGAAGCCATGACCTTTGCTCCCTTGAGCGTTCCGGTGCCTGAAATAATGGCTGTGTCGTGCTCAACCTTGATGCGGGCACCCATCCTGTCGAGCTCGGCGACATGAATAAAACGGTTTTCGAATATTGTTTCACGAATAATCGAGGTTCCCTCAGCCAGCGTCAGAAGCGACATTATCTGGGCCTGCATATCGGTCGGAAAGCCGGGATACGGATTGGTCGTCAGTTCGAGGCGGCACAGCGAACCGTTGCATCCTACCCGCACTGCTTCCTCCTGTTCCCGGATTATCAGGCCGGCATCCCTGAGCTTGTCGATTGTCGAGCCCATATACCGAACCGGACAGTTTTCGATGGTAACATCTCCGCTGGTCATACCCGCAGCGACCATAAATGTGCCCGCCTCGATCCTGTCGGCGATAATCGTATAATCGAGGGGGTGCAGCTGTGATACTCCCCTGATGGTTACCCTGTCGCTACCCGCACCTTCGATATCGGCGCCCATCGATCGGAGCGCGTCTGCCAGGTCGACTATTTCCGGCTCACGGGCCGCGTTTTCTATAATGGTGGTGCCCTCGGCCAGCGTTGCCGCCATGATGATGTTTTCAGTGCCACCGACGGTCGGCATATCGAGCGTTATTCTGGCACCCTTCAGCCTGGAGCATCGTGCTTCCACATAGCCGCTGTCGACAACAAACGACACACCCAGCGCTTCCAGACCCTTGATGTGCAAATCAACAGGTCGTACGCCGATTGCGCATCCGCCCGGCAGTGACACACGGGCATTGCCGAAGCGGGCAACCAGCGGACCGAGCACAAGAAACGATGCCCGCATTGTTTTGACCAGCTCATAGGGCGCCTCGTATGCGTTTACCGACCCGGTATCGATTTCAAAGACATTGGTATGGCTGCAGACGGCACCAAAATGCTCAAGCAGTCTGCTCATTGTCGTTATGTCTCGCAGGTGGGGAATGCCGTGCAGGCGGTGCCTGCCGTCTGCAAGCAGTGTCGCTGCCATAACCGCCAGGGCCGCGTTCTTTGCCCCGCCCACACGAACGCTGCCCTGAAGCCGTTTTCCGCCCTGTACTACCATGCAGTCCATAGCGTATTATTCACCCTCGTTTTTCTGCAGCGAATCGTAAATTTCACTGATTTTTCTGTCCCGCTCTTCTTCCAGAAATCGTATTTCATCCGGCAGCTCCGGCTCGTTACAGAGCAGTATCTTTTTCTCTGCTATTTTAGCCTCACATTCGTTCCTGACAGCTGCAACCTTTTCCTTCTGTTCATCGCTCAGCGCCGCACCCTGCTTTATACCCATTGTTTTCATTTTCTCGAGAGCGGCTTCATAGCTGCTTTTCAGCCCCGACATGGCGCATCCTCCTTAATCCGAATAAATATGTCTCGATAGAGAGCCTATCCTGCGGAATTTTCAACTGATATACCGGCTGATTTATCCTTGCCATATGTATCTAAACGTTATATTTTATAAGTATGTAATTATCAAGCACTTTGATTAACAAACATTACAAAACATTGATTTAACTAACTTATTCCGCAATTTTCGTATGGCCGCCTCAAACATCGACACCCGCCTTCGACGTCAGCTTCTGGATATCCTGCGCGATGAATACGACGAGTGCGGATTCATTGTCGCTTCGGCACAAGTCATTGCCAACAAAATTTCCACCATCACCGACAAAATCGACAGTAACAGTATGTCCTACAGCAATCTGCGGGACAGCATCGGTGAAATAGGGATTTTGATCAGCGATACTGAAAAGAGGCTCCAGGATGTCGAAGACTGTTATACAAAACTTGTCGATGCTCTTGCAGAAAAAATGCCCCGCAGAAATAATTGATTGAGATGCTGCTGCTTATGGAGATTCTACGGTAATGCTGTCTGCCCTTCGAGAGCGAAAAACAGTTCGGGGATTTTTGAAAAAACCTGTCGACAGAACCATCCTGCAGGATATTCTGGAGGACGCACACCGGGCGCCGTCTTCATCCAATCAACAGCCCTGGATTTTTCATGTTGTTTCAGGAACACGGCTTACAGAACTCTGTGCTCGCATAGCAGAGGCACGCCGGCAGGACAACAGACACTATGATCCGTCCCGCGGGAAAACAATACCTTCCGAGTATGTCCAGCGCACAAAAACACTGTTTCGAAGCCTCAAGCCGCTCATACAATCACTCGGCGAAGAAAACCGCTCGTTTATCGAAAGCGGCAGTTTCAGATTTTATGATGCGCCGACGGTGATTTTCATTTCCATGCACAGGCAGTTGCCGAAAAGCAGGCTGATGGACATCGGGATGGCTGCCCAGAATATAATGCTCTCGGCTCACGAGAGGGGTCTCGGTACCTGCGCTATCGCCTTGACACTTCTGTATGCCGACTGTATACAAAAATTCCTCGAAATATCCGACGAGATCGAGCCTGCTCTTTCACTGGCAATCGGCTATCCGGATGAAGATTTTGTTATCAACACGTTTCGATCGTCACGAGACGATCTTGCTGATTTTGTCACATGGATTGATGATCGGTCATGACCGGCGGCAGGTACATTTGAAAATCCTGGTAAAGTGTTGCCAAGGGTATCACGTCAAAGCCGGCTACTCATCGCTGGCACCGCTTTGCAGGTACTCCTGATATTCGGCATAATCCATCAACTCATCTATTTCACTTTCATGCGTAATTTCAAGCTCAAGAATCCAGCCATCCCCCAGAGGGTCATGGTTGATGATCGTAGGATCTTCATCGAGCTCCTCATTGACGGTTACAACCCGTCCGCTCAGGGGGGAGTACAGCTCCTGCAGCATATTTTCGGCCTCTATCACGGCAACCGAGTCGAACTGTTCGTGCTCCACATCCGTCTCGGGAAGCTCGACAAACATAACTTTACCGAAGCTCTCCTGGGCGAAGTCGGTAACGCCGATTCTGGCAATGTTGTTTTTATAAACCTTTACCCACTCATGGGTTTTGGTATACTGATAATCATCCTGTAACATAACAAGGCACCTGATCGGAATATGCTTTTTGAGCCGGTGTTTACATTCATACATCGAAATTTATACTGAATACTTAAATTCAAGAATATGTTCTGTCAAGATTTTTTTTTTCGACTTTTGCAGGTGCAGTGACCCGTATTTTTCGTGTGCGAAGTTTTCCGTACGTACCATGATTTCATGCATCACACTCTAGAATCGGCCGGCCTCAGCCATATGCTCATCACTATCATCGGTTCGGGAACCTGTGTTCCGTCCGCCAGGCGCTCATCCCCCGGCTGCATACTGCAGACCGATACCACGACCGTTCTGCTCGATTCCGGACCGGGAACCCTGCGCCAGCTGATCAAGGCCGGAATATCTCCCCTCGATATCGACTGTATCGCCTATTCGCACTTTCACCTTGACCACACTGCCGATATGATGCCGTTTCTGTTCTCGTCGAAATACGCACCCGGTTTTATTCGTGAACGCGATATTGCCGTTATCGGCCCGCCCGGTATCAAAAATCTCTTCGATAAACTTGCCGAAGCCTACGGGCCCTGGTCTCGCCCCGAGCGGTTTGCAGTTCACTGGATTGAGCTTTCAGACGCATCGTGCGAGCTCGGCGAAATTACGGTACGGGCCGCAGAAACAAGGCATGCCGATCCGAGCATAGCGCTTCGCGTTGACAGCCGCACTGCCAATACATCGTTTGTCTATTCAGGCGACACCGACTATACCCCGGCCCTTGTAGAGCTTGCCCGGGATGCAGACCTCGCACTCTTCGAATGTTCGTTTCCCGATGCCCGCAAGGTCGAGGGACACCTGACGCCTACCCTGGCAGGTAAAATCGCTTCAGAAGCCGGATGCCGCAAGCTGGTCCTCACCCATATGTATCCGCAATGTGATGACGATGACCTGCTTGCCCCGGTAAAAGCGGCCTATGCCGGTGAAGCTGTTATAGCTGAGGACCTGATGCAAATCAGCTTTTAGTTTTTACAGTAATCATCATGACGGAAACCACCTTTTTCATAACCGGAGCGAGCGGATTTCTGGGCACCTACCTGTGCCGCGAGCTGGGACCGCGCTATCGGGTCTATGCAGCACGCAACACCCACCCCGTCACCGGTCCCGAGTGCACTGATATCCGGCTCGATATAACCGATGAGCATGCCGTGCAATCCTGTATCGGCCGCATTGCACCGGACATCATTATCCATACCGCCGCTGTCTCACATCCGGATATATGCGAGCACGACAAAGAGAAGGCCTGGTCCGTCAATGCTGCAGGAACCCGCCATATCGCCGGAGCGGCAGAATCCGTCGGCTGCCGGCTCGTATATATTTCAAGCGATATGGTTTTCAGCGGGCAGCGCGGTCGTTATTCGGAAAACGATATTCCGGAACCGGTAAACTATTACGGTGCAACGAAGCTCGAGGCTGAGCGGATATGCCGCTCCATCTGTTCCGACACTGTCGTCATACGCATTACATTGCAGTACGGCGCCGGAGCCGCTTCGCCGTCCTTTTCAGACTGGATCATCAGCCGTATACGGCAGGGCCGCTCTGTTCCTCTTTTTACCGATCAGTTCCGCTCGCCGACCCATATCGCCGACACCGCCTGCGGAATACTGCAGGCTTCCCTGAGCGCGGTTCCCGGTTCGCTCTTTCATCTGTCCGCTCCCGACCGTATCGACCGCTATACCTTTGCCGCAAAGCTTGCTTCAGCCTTCGGACTGCAGCAGGACCTTCTTGTAAAAACCAGTATGCATGATGTATCATGTACTGCACCGCGGCCCGAAGATGTGTCGCTGAACGGTGATTTGTTTGTACGTACGTTTAACTTTCAGCCAAGGAGTGTTTCAGATGGTGTTGCCGCACTTGCCGCAGAAGCCGTATAGGTTATTACTTTATTTTTGTGCCGTACTGCTTGCCGTATGTTCGATTAGTGTATCGCATGCCGAAAAAAGGTATACATGTGACATTATACCCGACAGGCTTGCACCCGGAGACGCTGCCTTCGTCTGCGTCGAGCCTGCGGATGAGATCGCATCCGCAAGCGTCACATGGTGCGGCATGACGGTTGATTTGCAGCCCCTCGCCGACAGCAACAAACTGGCCGCTTTTATCAGCGCCGACTTGTCTGCGCGTCCGGGAGACACACCTGCGACCATACGCTATACGACACGCAGCGGGCAGACGCAATCTGCAACCGTCGATATTGCAATCGTCTCCAGGGATTTTCCCGTTCAGCGCCTCAGTCTTCCCGAGTCGAAGGTTACGCTCAGTCCGGAAAACTTAAAACGTCATAAAAAAGAAAAAGCAGCTGTCTCGAAAGCCTTTTCGCAGGCGGCACGCAGAAAACTATGGAAGAACGGATTTCATCGCCCGGTGCCCGGTCCGGTCAGCACGCCCTTCGGCGTCAGGCGCATCCTCAACGGCAAGCCCCGCAACCCGCACTCCGGTGTTGATTTCAAATCCGCTGCAGGTGACCCGGTCCGCGCCCTGTCTGCGGGATCCGTCATTTTGACCGGTAATCATTTCTTTGCCGGCAATTCCGTGTATGTCGATCACGGCATGGGAATCGTTTCCATGTATTTTCATCTTTCCGAAATCGCCGTCACTGCCGGTCAGAGCGTAGCTAGCGGTGAAATAATCGGCAGGGTCGGATCGACCGGCCGGTCGACAGGCCCGCATCTTCATTTCGGCATCCGCATACACAACAGAAAAGCAGACCCCCTGTCGTTTCTTTCGATTGCAAAAAACGCTCTCTGAGTCACGGTCATGCCCTGCTATCATCCCGTCATGCTGTGTCAGCCCGATATGCTGAAGTCCTGCAGCGCCTGCTGCGGGCTGTATAACTGGAAGGATCACTCCCGTCGTGCCGTCACCCGCATTGTCGAGATACAGACCGGCCTTTTCAGGAGCCTTGACGACTACACCTGCTTTGATTCCTATCGCGATAAACGCAACGCGCGCATCGGTAATGAAAAACTCTTCGATACCATATACAACTGTGAGTTTATCGGGTATATCGACCCGGACCGCAAAAAAGTGGGGTGCATGCTGCACCCGTCGGTTACCGGGGACACCGGTCTGCGTGACAACTGCTTCTACGGCGCAAAAGTCTGCACCGAGCATTTCTGCCCGGGTTTTTCATGTCTCACGACCGCCGAGCAGACTGCTGTTGTAGCAGCTCTCGATGACTGGTATCTCTACGGTCTCGTGATAACTGATATCGATCTTGTAAAAGAATTTTTTAAACATGTTCAGGCATCCATCGGAGACGCGGTCAGGCCCGAGCGTATCAAGGGCATCGCCGTCCGCTCGGCACTGCACGATTTTTTCAGCCTGAAAGAGAACTGGCCCTACCGGGCTTCCGAAAACCGCCTCGGCAAGTACTGCTTCAGCAGGGCCGAGTATGCAATTGCCCGGATCGAGTATGAAAAGCTGTGGGGCCTGCCGCCGTCGCGCTTTGACCGCATACTTGTAAGCCTCGAATCGGAGCTGAGCGACCCGGCAGCTCTGGCTGATGCCGAAAAAATCATTGAAGAAAAGATCGATGCTTTCATAACAGCCTACACCGGCCGGCTGTAGTTCAGGTCTGACAACTCCTCAGACCACCCTCACCCCCCTCGTCGTGCCAGTTTGTTCGAGAATATGCTTATCAGCCCGCCGAGCATGACATATCCCGTAAGAACCTCGAGCACGACCAGCAGGGAAGCCGTCGCTGTTTTGGGGACGATATCGCCGAATCCGAGCGTTGAAAAGGTAACGATACTGTAGTACAGGGCGGTAAACAGGTTGAAATCGAGATGCTCGACATAAAACGACCGCTCACCAAGACAATAGAACAGCAGGGCAAACAAAACTGCCAGGACAAGAGACCAGGCAGCCCAGCGTATAATCGATCTGCCGCAATCTGCAAAAACCCACCAGAGATAGCACAGAAGCCGTCCTTTTCTGCCGGCCATGCACTCTTCCAGAAAATCCTGATCAAGCAGAAAAAGACGGAATCGCGGACTGCCGTAAATCCCTGCAGCGTTTACCCCCCGACAGCGAATTGTCGTGTCGAGCAGCAGATCGTATCGACGGCTGTACAGCTGTCCGGGCTGCATCCAGTGCCTGCGCAGAATCTGCTGAAAAACAGACCTGTCAAAAAAGACATCCGTGCAGTTTGCATTTTCCAGGTTGGCTGCGGCAAGATTTGCGCCTTCCAGACTCGCCGAGTGCAGACGGGCGTTTTTCAGGCTGGCGCTCGACATCACGGCATTTTTGAGGCATGCATTTGATAAAATCGCACCATCAAGCTGTGCATCTTCCAGCGAGGCGTTCGTGAGGTTGGCGGCACTCAGATTGGCACCCTGCAGGCCGGCAAAGGTCAGCTCTGCCTTTTCAAGGTCAGCAAACGCCAGATTCGCTTCGGACAGGTTACTGAAGCTCAAATCCGCCGAACGCAGATCCGCATGTCCCAGATTCATCTTTCTTAAATCAGCCTTTTCCAAGGCAGCGTTTCGAAGGTCTATAACGGCATCCGGGTTTGCGTCACGCCATGCATTCCAGGCCCCGGACCCTTGTTCAATGAGCCGCATCAATGTTTCATCAGCCATGCTGCATCCCGGTACATCAGTACTCAGATAACGGTATTATTTATCATTTAATTTGATTATTTGATTAAAATTAATATAACATACTATCATTATTTCATTATTGACAATAAAAAAGTTGCCTAATGTTGCAGAAATACTATATTCTGGAAATGATTTTTTAGAGCAATATTCTATTTTCCGTAGCCATTTATTTTTTGTCATTTCGACCGAAAGGAGAAATCTCTTTCAATGGCTTGAGATTTCTCCGTCGCTGTGCTCCTTCGAAATGACGTATTGGCTATAGTATATTTGAAAATTGCTCTGGTACGGCTGCAATACTGCAGAACGTAATAACCATGGTTAATTCACAAAAGGAGATCAGCCAATGAGTGATGAAAATGTCTGCAAAGGTGATCACACCGGGCACATCTGTCTTCTGGCCAGTCAGGACAAATTCGATGAGATCAAGGAACTGACAAAAAATCCGCGCTTTTTATGCTTCAACTGCGGCCGTGTGGCGGATTCGGAAAAAAACCTGTGTAATCCGATGTCGCTTGAAAAATAAGTCAAAACGCCGTACACCAACCTTCAGTTGAAGCGTACTCGCAGGCCGGATAAACTGCGCGTGTCCTGCAATAATGCGGGCATGCAGGTATCTTGACGGTTCTTACTCCGGCCTGCACCCGTATGTTCATTACACGAATAACCCCGGTCCAGGGGCCATGTGCACGCAATGACAGACGGGTTTGTCATCGCGAGGCCGAAGGCCGTGGCGATCTCTACAGATTCCCCGTAGCTTGCTGCATGGTAGTTCATTTATTCTTGACGATTAACTGATTATTTTATATCGTGAAGGGGCTTTTCTACAGAAAAGGGGATAACGCCTGGGGGCATCAGGGCGGTTTTGCTTTTTACTATATTTCCCATACAGCATACTAAATTTGCAAAGGAAAGAAAGAGTCTTTCTTCATTCAACAGTTATCTCTGCGTCTTTTGAGCGAAACGGTTAAATATGCTTTGAGTTTTGAACGGGTAGTTTAATACTTTTATTATAATTAATTATCTGCCGTCAGCGGGAGTGAAGTGGGCGCAACCCACCATAGGCCGGGCGAAAAGTCAAAAATGAAAACGTATAGGCATTGTGATTATATACATTACAATGAGGTGCGGGCCGAAGGCGAAGCAATCTCCATGAACACCGCTCCGTATCCGGTAAGATGTAGGGTGGGTGAAGCCTAGCGTAACCCACCATAAACAATGCTCAAATGCCGCAATAGCGACGTCATTACCAAAGCGATGGGATCTATTTTTTCACGGTCGTAACGCATAATCGTATACGCATATTTGATGAGGTGAAAGCAGTCGGGGTAAATAGAAACAGCCACTTATTTATAAATGAGTGGCTGTCCCAATACTGTTCAGAGCGAGGCTGGCGGCAGATAAAAAAAGAAACGACAATTCGAGGAAATCGAATAAAATATCATTAATATGTCAAGATAAAGATTTGACACTATTTCCCCGCTCCGTATCCGGTAAGATGTAGGGTGGGTGAAGCGTAGCGTAACCCACCATAAACAATGCTCAATTGCCGCAATACCGACGTCATTACCAAAGCGATGGGATCTATTTTTTCACGGTCGT
>CAZFIB010000021.1:0-53927 GCA_964518865.1 uncultured Thermodesulfobacteriota bacterium | reverse complement strand
GCGTAGTGCATCGAAATATCATAGCTTTTTGAAATCGACTGTCAAAGATTAGTCAGGGTGATATCCGCCGGTCCTCCCGAACCCCGACCGGGAGCAGCTCGATTCCCCACTCGCGCATGCTGTCCGCCATTTTCTGCGGCGTTTCGCCTTTCTTTTCATCGCTGTGACACAGGCTGCAGGCATTGGGCGTACCCCACTTCACTGTTTTCAGGGGATTGGGGATGCCGGGACCGTGGTGCCGCAGCTGCAGGGGCTGTTCGTTTGAAACGATTTTGGGCATGTGGCAGCCCGCGCAGCGGCTGCCGTCACTGTCCGGCTTGTGACGGGTGTGGGCGGCAAGGGCGCCGGGTGCCTGCAGGCTTGTATGGCACGAAGAGCACAGAGCGTTCGCATCGCTGTTTTTCAGCTTACCGCTGTGCTGATCGTGGCAGTTCATGCAGGTCATTCCGGCCCGGGTGAAGTGAGCGCCCGATACGAAGTCGATATACTGCTGGTGGTGCTTTTTTGAGCGGCCGTCGGGCCAGAAAGCCGAAGTCAAGCGGCCGATGTCGGGCTCGACAAATGCAAACGAGGTCAGCAGGCGCTGTCCCGGCAGAAAGCCGTAGGGGTAAGAGGTGGCGGTATCGGGATCTTTGCCCCGCGTGTGACACCTGCCGCACACGTCGGTCCGGCGGCGGGCGGAAAGAGTTTTCAGGGTATACTGAACCGGTTTTTCCTCGGGATTTTTCACGTGTTCCTCACCGGGGCCGTGGCAGGCTTCACACCCTATGGAATGCTCGCGCTCGGAAATCTTCGGCCTGCCGGCTGCAGGTGACGGCACAAGGGTAACGCCGGTGCCGTGGCAGCCGGCGCAGCGCACGGCGATGGCCCGCTCGGGATCGCTCCAGTAGGACCCGGAGCCGGGCCGGGCTTTTTTCAGGCCGTGATAGTCGACCCAGCGTTTTTCGTTCTTGTTCCACTGCACCGGAAGCACATACTGACGACCGTCTGCAAGCGTGGTGGTGTAGCGCTGCTTGTAGTTGAAGCCGATAACGGTTTCACAGCGGTAGTCATGCTTTTTACCGTCCGGCCCGAGCGTGTTGATGAAAAACATTCCATCACGTGCGGACATGGTCGTGGTGCTGCCCTTGACGTCCAGCGTATTGCGGTCACTGAAATCGCCGATAACGGTCGCCGTGTCTGCCGGGCGGGTATACTTGTGGTGGGATGATGCCATGACCGTGTTGAAAATATCCGTGTGGCACTCTCTGCAGGCGGCTGATCCGACATAGCCGCCGTGTGAAGCCGTTACCCCGGCATCGGCATGCCGCGGCGCCAAAAGCAGACAGGCGGTCAGCAGAAACGGCAGATAACGGTTCAGGTGTTCCAATGTTCCTGCACTGGATATCTGCAACGGATGTGCGGTTTCAGGGCGACAGGCAGTGACTGAGAGCGATGTGCGCAGCATAACAATCCTCGGGTTTACATTATCGGATTTGTTTTGGAATGAACTTTGAAGAACATGTGCCCGTCTAATACGGGGGAAATAATTTTCTGATTTTCAATAACATATTCCACAGCCGGGATGACGTAAAGCAAAC
This sequence comes from uncultured Thermodesulfobacteriota bacterium, assembly GCA_964518865.1. Lineage (GTDB taxonomy): Bacteria > Desulfobacterota > WTBG01 > CAIYCZ01 > CAIRTM01 > JANQGV01. Next base: position 52,347 of record CAZFIB010000021.1, on the reverse strand, counting down.
TATAGGATGTCCCCTGACACCACCGTTCTATATTTTATTAATAAATCTTTTTAGCAGGATGTCTTCAACATTCTGGCGTGAATCGATAACGGATAATACATATACTTTCTGCTCAAAAATTCGGTAAATTAATCTCCACGGTGAAATGATTAATTCCCTATATTGGACGATCCCTTGATCTTGAAGCTCTGGAACAATTCTGCCTCTTTCGGGTAGAGCGTATAGGTGAGAAGCTTTTTGTCGTATTTTGCTTAAAATGTTTAAAGCGTTTTGAGGGCTATCTTCTGCAATGTGCGCAATAATATTCTTCAAATCATTTTCTGCCACATTGGCCCATATAACTTTATGCTTTGAAGTCATCTCAGCTTTGTTTTCAATGAATCTTCAAGCTCTTTGAAAACTTTCTCTTGCGCTTTTACGTGACCATTTCGCACATCATTCTCACCTTGCGAAATCAGTTTTAACAAACCGATAGCATTCCGCATATCTTCATAGCTTTTGGGATCTTGGAGGACTGCTCGGGGTTCCCCGTTCTGTGTAATTATCACAGGACGATGGGTTTCGTTTATTTGATTCAAAAGATCCGCGGCCTTGGATTTTAAATAAGTGACAGGTTTAATGTCGTTTATCATATTCATTTGGTCACCTCCAGTCTTTTTATGATACCAAATAAAGACCGAATGTCAAAAAATTTTATACTGCGAACGCTTCGCATAACCAGACACGCGTTTTTTTACGTGGTCTGCGTTAATGCAGTGGTTATGGATTTTGTTTTCTCTAAACGACAATCATGAACAAAATTTGTATTCAATTATTTATTCCGGATATAGCATTATATATGATGATAAACCCTATACCAGTGATAAAAAAAACTGTTAAGATTGTCCCAAGAGCAGGACGAATTGATTTTCCACGATATCCGGCAATTGCTGAAAATATTAATGCTGTAGGAATAATCATAAATGGCTTTAGCAACAACAAAGAAAATGATGCCACAACACCCCAAATAATACCATCCCTATACCGGCTGTGTCTTTGTTCAATGTTAGTTTGCTGACTGTCTAATTCATTATTCATGATAAGTGCCTGCCCTTAATGTAGTAGATCAATATTGAATCGAATTATTCTTTCTTTCAAAACATAACGCTGCTAATCAGCGGTGCGGCTTTTTGCGTCCGCTGGATTTTATGGTTGGATGTCCTTCTCTTCCTTCTGTTTGAGTGAGATTCCCTTAGAATCCTTCCAAGCTGTGAGGCCATTAGCTTGGCCACCATGAATCACAGCTGCGGCCGCGCTGGGGCTTGAAAATTCATGGTCTGCAAGAAAGACTAACCGATTTTCTTTTACTTCAACGATGCCATCGCTTCGTAAAGAGAGCCGAAGATTTGCAGAATATTGATATTTTTGAGTTGAAGGTCGCTCTTCCAAGACAGCTTCGGAACCCTTCAAAACAACAAACCCGTTATCAGTTTGGCGTCCAATAGCTTTTAGTCCTTTGATTTCGCAATAGAGCAAGTCTGTTTTCTTGAGTTTAGTTTCGCTTTTTACAACTGGTTTGAGAAATTCTTGCCCCAGAATAGGTAATAGTTGTTCCATACGAAAAAGGAAAACGTCCATATCGGCGGCGTCAGACTCGGGCAAAGGTGAGCCGCTAGACTGTGAATTTTCCAGCTCAAATCTCCCAGCGGAACGTGCTAGTTCAATTAGTTTTCCCTCCAAATATTTGATGTGAGCTTTTGTTAGGTTCTCATCTTTGCTTACAAAAAATACGATGGTTTTCCAGAATTCTCTATCCAGATGTCCTTTTATTCTGTTTCGTATTATTTCCGCCTCTCCGATATACACACGGTCCTTTCCTGTTTCAGGGTTCACACCTGCAAGGAAATAGACGCCTGGTTTGGCTGCCTCATCTCTCTTCAGAATGTCTTCAATCTGTGTTCTTGGTCCCGCAATAGCTTTGCCTGTCCAATTCGAAATCTCAGCCGTTCGAATTGATGTTGGGCTCCCCTTAACAAGAAAGATTCTTACAGTGGCACTTTCATTCATAGTTTTTCATCCAACGGGCTCTTCAGCGGGCGTGGCTTTTTGCGCTCCGCTGAAAGAGCAAGGTTAACCGCTTTTTCCTTCATCCATCCACTCAGCGTAAGGGTCGTATACAATCTCAATTTTTTTCGAGCTAAAGGAATGCTGAATAATAACAGTAGTCTCGCCAAATTTTTTCCCATCATTTCTGCGTATACACAGATTGATGGCGTCTGTAATGCCCAGAAGCCCAGTGGGGTTCAGTATATTACCAAGGTCGTTTATGCTATCAGACCATGTAATTTCAATTTTAACGCCCTTTGAGTCGAATGCCTCTACAGAATTTATATAGGCTTTTCTCGGTGACTTGTTGAAAATTGCACACCTGAGAACGCATTCATCGTGTTCATGTACCCCTAAGCCTGGATGGTGTAATGGACCTGGGATAATCACTTCATCAGATTTAATCTCATCATAAATCTTTTTTGAAAGCCGGTAACTGAAATAAGCACAAACAGCGGCGACAATCGCAGCGCATGCCGCTATAGCCGTGGTTAAATCACCCAATATCGTCGTGGCACACTCTACAACATCCTCATTTGGCATGTTTATGTCCCATTCCTTCGGTTAACGATAGGGCTCAATCGTGACGCGCAGCGGCGTCTATTTGCAGCCCTTTGTTAGGATTTTTTCTTCTCATGTGAGATAGTGTCAAATCTTTATCTTGATATTTTATGATCTTTTTTTCGATTTCCTCGAATTGTCGTTTCTTTTTTTTATCTGCCGCCAGCCTCGCTCTGGGACGCGTTCTGGCTTGACTTACGGCGCTGCAATAGTGCAGGTTTGACTCCAAACCCAGACAAGCATGTCATCGCGAGGCCGAAGGCCGTGGCGATCTCTACAGATACCCCGTAGCGTGCTACGGGGTAGTTCATTAAAAAGGGGGATATCCGGGAGACGGAGAAATCGGGAATGATGGAAAAGAGAAGAAACGCCCCGTGATCAGCCCCGTAATGCATATGATTATAATAAATTTGAATTGTTTGACAATAAAAATATATCGTTTTGTTACATGTGTCAATAGGTGGATTGTCCGGTCAAGCCGGACGATGACAGGGCTTTTACCGTTTAGCCTTTTTGCCTGTATTCGCCCGAAGTGCTGAGTATTTTTTCTCTGCGTATCGAGCGCAGCGGGTGGAGAGACTCATTAAATTGGTGACTGACCTTATTCTCATCAACGGCTGGGCGAGCGATTTGTTATGCCAAAGCGAAGCTTGGAAAATTAGGCAGCAATCCTTTTTTTCTTCTGACATTAAATATCTGTCGAAAAATTAATATGGGAAGTGTCCCTTAAATTCCCCTTAAATTCCATAAATTCCCTTAAATTCAAAACCAGCCAATATGATCTAGTAGGGGGGCAGCGATTTCCTTATTCGTAATAACAGATTCCACAGCCGGGATGACGTAATATTTTTCAGTTCATTTTCCAGCCTTGTGATTGTTTCATTGTCGTGTTCGATAACATGCTGCCGCGTGCAGAGTATTTCAAGCTCGCAGCGAAGGTACTCGGGGCCGGCAATGTCGATCGTCTCAGACAAAACCGTCGCTCCTTTTTTTTTCGCCGCGTTTTTGATCATATCCTCCCATGCATCATACAGCCTGGAACCGGAAAACGCGGAGCTTTTTTGGCGTGCATTCCGGCCGAATCTTTGTCGGGCCGTTTTATCGTTCATCAGCGAAACAAGGGCCTTTGCTAACGCCTCCGGAGTCATTTCCCGCGCAAGCACGCCGGTCTCCCCATCCGCAATCAGTTCATTGACACCCGGGCACTCCCGGAAACCGATGCCGGGCAGTCCGCTGGCCATGGCCTCCTGCAGGGCGCAGGGGCAGCCTTCAAAGGAGGATGGCATGCAGAAAATATCGGATTCCCTGAACCGCTCCGCAATATTTTTCGTGACTCCGCGCAAGAATATTTTTTTGCTGAGCCCGAGCCGTTCGATTAGCTGCGTGAAATGCTGCTTGTCGGGGCCGGTGCCCCAGATATCGACAACCCATTCGGGAAAGCTGCCGGCAATAATGGAAAACGCCTGTATCAGAACGTCGAACTGCTTCTGTTTTCTCTGCAGGCTGCCGACAGCGATCACTCTTTTCGGGAACATATCTGTCGCGGATCCGCTTTCCTCTGTCGCAAACTCTTTTCCGATCGGGTTCGCTATCGCCCTGGCGCGGCTGTGCAGGAAATCAGGCAGCGATGCGAGGAAAGAAGGGAAAAGCAGATGTATGGCATCCGCTGCGGCAAGATAGACAAGGCGCTCATGTTCATCCCACTGCCTGATAACAAATTCAGGGCAGTGGTGCTCGGAAGCGATCAGGGGAATTCCCGTGTCTTTCAGGATAACGGGCCAGAGAAGGGGCATTCTGCCGACCGATCCGGTCATGACAATGACGGCATCGGGCGCGACAGCCTCTATGCGGCTCCTGATTCTGCGGCGCTGCTCGGGGGTGTCCAGAAACGGGAGGTTCACCGTTTCTATTGACGGATTGACGTCCAGAACCGGCGTGGCTGCGGCGTCTTCATTGTCGGCCATGACAAAACAGCGGTGACCCCGCTGCGTCATTTCATCGGCAAGCCCGGCACAGACGCGCTCTATGCCTCCCAAATGCCGTGTAAAGGCTCTGTCAACGAACAGAAGATTCATGACAATGACCCTGTAACAGGGTGTTCTTGATGCAGGTGCACGGATTCACGGTAAACGTCGGCCCGAGGAAATCATGCAGAAACACTTCCCGGTCATTATTATTGAAAGTGAACCCACCATTCATAAACATATCCACCGACTCTTCAAGCTGCTCGCGCGAGAAACCGGGCAGCGCCGTCCCGTACTGCACAAAGGGCATAACCGGCTCGGATGAAGCAAAATGAACATGCACCAGGGGCCTGCCCCGCAGGACAGCTTCAAGACCGGCGGTCGAGTCCTCGGTAAATACCAGGGCGGCGTGCTGTGCAAGCTCAAGCGGTGGTTCACCGGAAATCGAAATGCGGCTGTCCAGCCTGTTCGAGGTTATGAAGTCCCTGTATGCATCTATCGTATCATACGGATGCGGTTTTATCACCAGGGACTGACCGGCATATTTTTCAAGCAGCCCGGCAAGAGCCTTGAGAATATCCAGGCCTTCGTTTTCATATCTGCTTGGGGCAAGGCATTTTTCACGGGCATGCGGCCGCGTCACCCACAGCCAGTAATCCCCTGCGGTGCTGATTTCCGGCTCCGGAGTGACCGCTGCATACTCAGGGCTGCCGGAAACATATATTTTTACGGCGCGGCCGGTTCGATGCGCTTCATAACGTCTTTTGCGCTCGTCACCCCAGACGAAGAGCATGTCGGCGTAAGGGGTGTCAAGGTAGTGGCGTTCGCAATCAAGGCCGTGCTGCACCACTACGGACGGTATGCCCAGCAGCCGGCCGAGAAGCACATAATACTGGCGCGGCGGATAATTGTCGGCCTGCAGGAGTATGAAATCGGGCTGTATGGTCACAAGCTCCCTGCCGGCTCGTTCCAGCCCGGCTTTCATGCTGAAAATATCTTTTTTCAGGGCGGGGATGTCCTCCTGCTGCAGGCGTACTCCATGATGAGCCAGCCCGTCGAGCAGGGCGTGCAGCAGGTCGCCGAGGAATTTCGGCTCCACCGTAACAGGGCCGGCCGGTTTCAATGCTGCAGGCATATTGAAAAATGGTTCCGTGCCGAATCCCTGCAGAAAAAACGAATCATCATGCGCCAGCGAGACAATAAGACTTCGCAGGGGCAGACCGATGAAAGGGGCAAACACCACTGTTTTCGCTGCACCCGTGCGCTTTCCAGCGTGCTTGCGGGAACGTGCTTCCAGAAAGGTCTGCAGACGGTTCCGGCAGGCGATGCCGGCGGAGAACAGCGACCTGATGCCGAAGCGCTGCGATCCGGCCGTGTCCGCTGCCGGTTCCTCATCGGGGCAGGCATTCGAACAGTTGCGAACGATGCCGTGTGACCGCAGTGCATTGCCGACCCGGGCCCATAAAAAAAATCGCGTCAGTTCATTGAAATCAACGCCCTTGTGCACCGGGTCAAAGCCTGCGGCTTCATGCCACGCGGTAATAACCTTCCATGCATATTCGTCCAGGCTGCTGTCGCGCATCATATCACCTGTGCCGTTCAGTCGGAACCGGTGCAGGAGATCGTATCAGGCAGATCGCCGTACCAGTCGGGATTGTGCTCATAGCCTAATTTTACAAGGAGCGGGCCGGCGATCGAGTTGAACAGCTCACCGTCTTTTCTGGTAAAATAATTATTCCAGTCCCCTGCCTCGCCTTTTCTGACATGGGCGGATGCCACGGCATCACCCCGGCTGCGGCCGCCGCTCATTTTTTTGAATGAACCGGAGTTGACACAGGCCTGCAGTATTTTTTCATTGCAGCCGGTGCCGATGAATTCAAATATGTTTTCCAGAACCCGTGCCTGGCCGGCGAGCATGTCCTCATAGCGAATGGTCAGGGTGGAAAAGCGATTTGCTGCAGTGTCGATGGTTTCAAGGGTGTCCTTCCAGAGATGCGCCCACTCCCGGACTTCGGACTCGGTGAAGAATATGTCATTGTAGGGTCTGCTGTTCATGAATGCATTTTTTCTCTGCAGCTCGAAATCGGACAGCTTCGTTCCGGCCCTGACCTTGTTCATCCAGTGAAACACGCCGCTGGTGAGCACGTCTCTGCCGTCCCTGATGAGGTAGATCAGCCGTGCCTGCGGGAAAAATTTTGCAAGCTGCTCTATCACCACCGACGGGGTGCCGGGGTAGGGCGTGATTTTATCGATTAACACGTGCCTGCCCGATGTCGCACGCTCCTCCCGGACAAGGGTGTCGATATATGCCCTGAGCAGCCTGTCGGAAGAATAATCGCTGCGGCGCAACAGCTGGGGCAGCAGAGATGCCTCGACAAACTTGTCCATTGTGCAGCGCAGCCGCGGCGAACTGCTTCCGTCGTCGAGTATGAAATCAGCATACCGGCCGAACAGGCGGCGCTCGGTGCAGTATATGTCGGGGTGGCCGTTTACAGCGTTACTGAGCCACGTGGTGCCCGAGCGCGGCGGGGCCAGAATAAAAGCATGAACAGTTTTTTTCTTTAAAAAGAATTTCATGACATGCCGCCGATCCTTTTTGCAAAACGTTTACATCTGCTCAGAAATGAATCGGGCCTGCCGGAACCGCAGTGGGAACCTGTTCGATTTCTGAAAAACTGCTTCTTGCGGTGAATCTCCTCTTGTGGAGGATACGGATCGAGGTCACCGACCGAATTGTCTTTGCGGCAGACTGCGGCCATTGACGGTGATTTTGCCGGCAAGCCTTCGGTTATCAGATCTGCGACGGCAAAGCCGCTTGTGCGCAGCAGCATCCGCAGCGTTGCGGGATCGTATGAGACGACATGCGCAAGGTGAACATTTCCCAGGCCGTGCACCCGGTCATCCATAATGTTGGGTACTTCTACATACAGCAGGCCTGCATCGGTCAGCATCGTTTCCAATGCTTTCAGATAATCGACCGGGTTCAGAATATGCTCAAGCACCTGCGCGGTAACGATAACATCAAACCGCCTCCTGCGGCTGCCGGCAGTGAATTCCCGGTATGTGCCGGTGAAGATAGCGGCGCGGGTATGGTCCCGGGCATACCCGGCGAAACTGCTGTCCGGCTCAACGCCGTATGTTGCCAAAAAAGGAAATTCACGCTCTATCAGCGAAAGCAGGGTCCCCTCAGCGCAGCCGACATCGAGAAGGCTTGTGTGCGCAGCACTGTCAAGGTATCTTTTCAGGCACTGTACGACAAATTCAGCTCTTTGCCCGAAGAATCCCTGGGCGATATACTCCGGCGTGGGAACCTCGACGGATTCGTAAAACCTGCGATACTCGTTTTCATAAAAAGCCTTCATCTCTTCTTCCGTGGGACGGGGGTTCACGAAAATCAATCCGCATCGATCGCATGACACTGTTTGCAGCCCCATATGATATCTGTCGTCCTGCAGCAGAATATCATACGTATGACAATCACACAGCGGACAGGCAACTGTTTCTTTCTGCAGGGTGCGGTAGAATGAAGCTGCATCACGAAAGTTCATGTGTTTACTGTCTTCTGTCAAAAGGCATAGCCGAACAACTCAAAATCATCCCGGTAGTAGCTCAGAACGGTTTCAATTGTTCTGGCACTGTAATATTCACGGTAATGCTTTCTGTCGGTAATGTTCATTTTGGGCAGCGTCATGGTAGCAATGCCCAAGCGCGAACATATTGTATCGAAGTCGTTCTGCAGGTTTTCAAATCTGCCGATAAAATCAGCACAGTGCAGGCAGTTGAACGGATGCGTCTGCGGTATGGTGTGGTGACGTATTTTTTCTTCCGTTGTCGAGCGCCGCTCATCATAAATGATATCCTCATTCATGACTATATCCAGAAAACCCTCCAGGCTCTCATGTGCGGCAGGGCGCTGACCGCTTGTGTGCTGCTCCGTGCCGGAGGCGAACATTTTCCAGGCGGATATCAGCCTGTCGAACGGATTTCGCGCGAATGCGAACTTGAAGCAGTGTGCATACTCATCGGGAACATGGCCGAAGAAGGGGCCGACATAGTTTCCCCTGAAAACACCCTTTCTGATCGACGTTCCGCCGGTTTTCGGGATGTGTATGAGAACACAGTCATGCTCGGGGAAATAGAAGTTCGACATGATGGTTTCAAAAAATTCCGCGCGCGGATGACGACCGCGTCACGATCAGTTTACCGTACTATCCCCGCCCGAAGCGAGGGTGCCCGCCGAAGGCGGTGGTGTCAGGTATAGAATATGCTGATCCCGCATGCCGACTAATACCGTATTGAGCAGGGCAGCAGTATATCGGCCGTGGAATGCACCCGGTTTTCGACAATAAACTCGGAAATGTTGCCGACCCTGGTAAAGACCTCACCCGTCACGCTGTCACGCATGGCGATGGTTAAGCTGTACTTGCCGGCCACCAGAGGCGGGCGCGGTATCCGGACCGTAATCGTGCAGGTTTCATCAGGAATTTTAACGACATTGTCCTCGACCGGTACGACTTCCGCGGTCGGCCGCATTTCCTGATTCCAGATTTCGATCTTCAAAACAGCGCTGTCTGCCGCGGCATGCTTCCGGCAGACATCAAACGCAAACTCGATATCGTGATTGTCCCGGTACAGCTGTATGTCCTGCACAGTGCCGGGTGCATTTACAAAGCGGAAATTATCGACGGTAAGCTTGCCCGACCCGACATTCGTTTTTCCGGCAGAGCCGCTTTCATTGTAATAGAGTGATATGCCTTCCGACACCTGGTTGGTCTTGACGTTGCAGCGGCCGTTTTTCATGAAGATGACTTCATTGCACATGCGTGCGATCAGGGGCATTGAGTGGGATACAAAAATCACCGAAGCCTTCTGCAGAATGCGGCCGATGGCGGTGTAGCATTTCATTCTGAAGGCCAGGTCGCCGACAGCCAGCACCTCATCGATAATCAGCACATCCGGCTCCATCTGCGCGGCCACTGAAAAGCCCAGCCGAACCTTCATTCCGGAGCTGTAATTCTGCACCGGGGTATCCAGGAAATCGCTCATGCCCGAGAACTCGACAATAGCCTCGAACCTGTCATCGATTTCCCTTTTGCTGAATCCCAGGACCTGACCGTTGATGTATATGTTTTCCCTTCCGGTCAGGACGGGGTTGAATCCGGCACCGAGCTCGATAAGCGCGCCGACCGTGCCCCGCATGCGGATTTCACCGGTATCGGGCTTTATCAGGCCGTTGAGCATTTTCAGCAGGGTGCTTTTACCGGCGCCGTTGTGACCGATAAGGCCGAGGCACTCGCCCCGTTTCAGCCGGAGGGACACATCTCGAACGGCCCAGAACTCGTCTGGGCGCAGCCGTGTGCGATCCTGTCTCAAACACAGCAGACTTGAAGCAAGATCCAGCACGCCGTACCGGAGGGAACTTTTGAGATTGCGTGAAAATTTTTTAGATACACCGCGGACATCCACCAGCACATCATCGCGGGTTGTATGAGGGGTTTCCATCAGGATCCGATTCTTTCGATGATTATCTGCATGCTCAGCTTATATACCAGCAGACCTGCCAGAAAGACGATGCATGCCAGAACAATAACCCAGGTAAAGTACGATATGTCGGGCGACAGCCCGAACAGCCAGTCCCGTGCATTGGTCAGAAGCGGTGTAACGGGATTGTAAGCCAGAATTGTCCCCAGCCCGGAGTACTCGGGTTCCGGGTATACAACGGGTGTCAGGTAGAGTGCAAGCTGAAGGATGACCGGCAGACCGAATCCGACGTCCCTGTACAGCATCGCAAGCGGCATGAGTATCAATCCGAAGGTGAGGCCCAGCGCTACTAACCCGGCAATTGCCGCGCATGAAAAAACGATTTTCCATGAGGGGACGACCTGAAACGCAATCAGGACAGCCGCCAGCAGAATCATCTTGATGATTACGGCGAAACAAATTTCACACAGCGCACTGAAGATAAGGGCTTCCTGGGGAAAATTGATTTTAACGAGCAACGGGCTGTTTTTGTTGACGTTGTCCAGCAGCAGGGAGATCGACTCGCTGAAAACCTGCCACAGCAGCGTACCGGTCAGAACAAAAACAGGATAGGGGACCGACAGCCCTCTGAACTCGAAGATGTTCTGTGACCTGAGAAATATCCACACTGCCGCGGTTGCCAGAGGGGGCAGCAGCACCCACAGCAGTCCGAACAGTGACTGGCGGTATTTCGCCTTGATATTACGCAGTGCAAGCCGGTAGCCCAGGCTGAATGAATGAGGAAGATTCCGGATGAAGTCGCTTATGACATGTGCCGTGTCGCGGTAGCCAGTGCCGGGTTTGTAGATTGTTTCCTTCAGCTCTTCCATTAGTCTTTTGTATCGTATAGTATTGAACTGCCTGTATGCAAAAGTCGTGTTCCAGGCCTGTCGGTTTACTGCGCCGCCACGGTCGTTGCAAAGGTTGTTTTGCAAACAAGACAATGCGTATGCACGTTGTTTCAGGAACAGGGTAGTAACCGTAATAATTGTCAATATGACTGCGATGAGCAAAGTATAGGTTTTAAGCCGAATTCATGTCAATAAAAAATACCCCTGTCCGCCCGGGTGTGCGCGGCGAAAACACCCGGGCGGACAGGGGATATGCGTGAAAGCACATATGATGAAGGTGACGCAATCCATTCCGGCCGGAGCGCGGGTGGACACGCTTGCGGGAGAGTATAGTATAGTTCAGCCGCAAAACGGACAGCGCTACACGACCGATGACATGCTGGTTGCCTGGCTTGCGGTGCTGACCCTGCAGCAGGCGGATACGCCGGTGAAGCGTTTCCTTGATCTGGGCTGCGGGCTGTGCTCGGTTCCCATGACGGTGCTGTGGAACTATCCCGCTCTGCGCGGGATCGGTATTGAAAAAAGCGCGGACAGGATACGGCTCGCCCGGCACTCTCTTGCGGCAAACCGGCTTGATAGCCGCTTTTACCTCGTGCGGGGTGATATCAGGCAGGTTCAGCTCGAAACCCGTTTTGCCCTTATTACGTCGTCACCGCCGTATTACACCGTGCGTGAAGGACCGGTCAGTCCCGACAGCGACAGGGCCGGTGTTCGCTTCGAGCTGAGCGGCGGGATAGAGGACTACTTTGCAGCAGCAGCGCGGCACATCGAGCCGGGCGGCTGTTTCGTGACCGTGTACCCCCGTGCCCTGTACAGCCGGGTGGCGGACGCGGCCTGCCGGCACGGCCTGTCGTCCGATCGGCAGATCGAGGTGATCCCCCGGGCGGGCAAGCCCCCGTTATTCACGCTTTTCTGCTACAGACGCGCTGCAGCGGGACGCGCTGTCCGGGAGAAGCTGACCATACGCGACGACAGGGGCGCCGCTACCGAAGCCTATTGCCGTCTTCGGGCCCGCATAGGGTTTCCCGAACCCCGCTGACTGCGGCAGGCAGTACGCTCTTCTGTTTTATATTGACATACGCATGCACCGCACCTATACTTGCCTCATTTTATCTCTGACCTTCATGGTTTCTTACCCTGTTGACGTTGATTACAGCTTTACCGGCGGGAGGTATTGTCCGTGCATGAAGCCCTGTGGTCGACCACGCTGACCGTTCCCAACGATATGTCGCTGTGCTGCCGGCTGTCCTGGCCTACATTCACGAGGTGGCCGGGAAGGCGGGCTTTGCGGGTGATGACCTGCAGCGCATTCAAATCGCCGCCGAGGAAGCAGTCACCAATATTATCAAGCATGCCTTCGAGCCGGGACAGAAAGAAACTTTTGACGTTATATGCGAAGAGGTTCCGCTCGGCTTCAGAATAGTGATCAGGGAGAGGGGTATTCCGTTCGACCCGAAAACCAGGCGGGAATACAGCAAGAATAAGCTTCAGGAGGAGTTCTCCGCCGAGGGCCTCGGCACCTACATGATGAGCGAGCTGATGGATGAAATCTCCTTTCACAACAACGGCAGGGAGGGAAAGGAGACGCATCTGGTCAAGTATCTCGGCAGCAGAAGTATCGAGGAGTATCTGCCGCCCGCAGAGATACGGCAGCTCAAAAAGGAAGAGGCGCAGGGGCCGGCACCGGGAACGGCATCCTACGCGGTGCGCCTCATGAAACCTGAAGAGGCGGTAGAGGTTTCAAAATGTGCCTACATGTCGTACGGCTATACCTATACCCATGAATCCATTTATTATCCCGAGCGGATCAGGCAGCTCAATGAGTCCGGGAAGCTCGTTTCACTGGTGGCCGTTACCGCTGAGGGAGAGATTGTGGGGCATATCGGTCTTATCGCCGATGCGCACGACAGCTCGATTTTCGAGGGCGGGATGGCCTTTGTGAAACCGTCGTTCCGCGGCCGGGGCTGCCTGAACAGAATGATGGATGCAATGATCGACGAGGCCGAACGCAGAAACCTGACCGGAATATACGGCCTGGCAACGGCAACGCATAAGTTTTCTCAAAAAGGCATTCACAAGTACGGCATGTTTCCCACCGCACTTATCCTGTCGAAACTGATGCCAGCCGAGTACAGGGGCATCGAAAAGGCCAGCTCTGAGCGGCGCAGTTCGGTATACAGTTTCAGATATTTACGCAAGCCGCAGCAGACCGCTGTTTACGCGCCGCCCCGGCATCGCGAAATGATGGCAAAGCTGTACCGGGGTATTTCCGTCGAGCCGTACCTTATGGTCCCGGAAACGGCTGCCGCGGCCCTGCCGGACGGCGATGCGCAGCTTACACTCAGCACCGATGAAAACAAAACCGCAAAAATCGAGATAGCCGCTTACGGCCGGGCCGTGCCGGAAGAAGTTCGAAGCCTTGTGAAGCGCCTGTGCACGGAGCGGCTCGAGACGATCTACCTGTACCTCAACCTGTCGGACCCCCTGACGGCTCTGCTGGCGGAGGAGTTCGAGACCATGGGGTTTTTCTTCGGCGGGATTATCCCCGGCTCCCCGGGCAACGACCGGCTCCTGCTGCAGTATTTCAACAACCAGGTGCTGCAGTACGACAAACTGGACATCGCGACCGAACTCGGCAGGGAGCTGCTTGCCTATGTGAGAAGCCGCGACCCGGCGCAATAGACGCCGTATGATTCTATGGCTGCCTTTCTCATAGCATGGACACTGCTTTTAAGCATCTGCCTGCCTGTCGGATTTCTGCTGCTGAACCTGTTCCCCGGCAGGAGCTTTACCAGGGCGGGGGACCGTGCCATGCTTGCCGCATGGCTGGGGCTGCTGGCATGCATGCTGTCCGGTTTTGTGCTTTGCCTGGTGGTGCCCCTGACACCGGCTGCCGGCTGCGCTGTTGCTGCAGTGTTTGTTACGGCGGGCCTTGCGTCCGGGCGCGTGCGACAAGAGATTTTGCGCCTGCCGGCGCTGCTGCGATGGCGGCATATCATCGGCGGAGCCGGTCTGTCTGCCGGGATCGCATTTTACTGCTCCCAGTCAATCAGCCATTACGATACCGGCCTGTACCATTTCGGTGCCGTTCAATGGCTTTCCCGATTCGGGATGGTTCAGGGAATGGGTCTCGTTCACAGCCGGCTGGGATTTGTTTCCGCCTGGTTCAGCCTGCCGGCTTTTTTCAATCACGGAATTCTTGAAGAGCGGTTTGTCGCCGTCGGCGGCGGATTTGTGCTGCTGCTGGCAGCGCTGCAGCTGTGCATGTGCATCATGCGCAGAGCAGAAGGCCGCCGGGAGGCAACCGATCTGTTCCTGGCCGTACTGCTGGCGGCAAGCGTGGCGGTTCCGGTTTTTCAGAAGATACCGGTGTCCTCATCTCCCGATCTGCCGGTCATACTGCTGACGGTCCTGTCGGTCTGGTGCATTGTGCGGATCAAACATGCGACGGAAACGGCGGGGCGGCAGGCAGGGCAGACCGTGTTGTGTGAAGAGGCGCTGCCCTTTGTGCTGTCGCTGTGCTGTCTGCTTATAAAGTCGAGTTCTGCGCCCCTGGTTGCGGTATGCGGACTTTTTTACATTGTTTCAGGCGGCGTGCGGAAGGAGAAAGTGATGTGCGCCGCTGCTGCCGGGCTTGTTTTTGCCGCTCTGACGGCCTTTGCAGCGACCCGGGTATGCGGCTGCCCGCTGTATCCGCTGCCGCTGTGTTTTGATGTCTCCTGGTCTGTCGGGGCGGATACGGCTGCTGCGGATGCCGATTATATCCGGCGCTGGGCCGGGACCGTAGGCAGGAGCATTACGGCGGATCAGGCCCGTTCTCCGCTCTGGCCGGTGTACTGGGCCCTGGCCAGCCGGTCTACGGCAGCAGCCGCTTTTCTGGTACTCGTTTCAGCCGGGTCCGCCGTGGTGCTGTGGGGAAAAATCCGTCGGGGAGCTGCCTGGCTCGGCTGGCCGATAGCGATCGGTGCCGGGGGCATGCTTCTTATTTTCTGTCTGGCGCCTGACCCGAGATTCGGATGGGCCTATTTCACGGTGATTCCGTCGCTGCTGTTTCTGCGGGTCCCTGCCACGGCACCGGGGAGCGCTCAGCGTGCAGGTGGGCGGCGCATGATCTGCTCCTCATACGGTACAACGGCATGTATGCTGCTTGTCGGTGCCGTGATGGTGCTGACGGCGTTTCGGCAGACACCAACCGACATTCATATGAAAAAAACCGTTCGTGAGGGCAAAATAACAGTTCCGGATCCGGGGCGGCTGCATGTTCTGCTGCCGCCGCGCCTGCCCCGGTGGCGGCCGGAATGGACAAACAGCTATACGGTGAACGACATCGACTACAGAACGCCGTACCATGATGTGGACCAGTGCTGGGCCTGCGATATCCCCTGTGCCCCCGGCAGGCTGTCCGGCATCAGGCTGCGGGACCCCGGCAGGGGGCTTGCAGCCGGGTTTGTGCGGGAAGGGCCGTGAGCATGGGTTTTGAACTTCTCCGGGGTACATTCCCCGCAGCGTGCTTCGATAGCGAGACGATACGTGTATCAAAATTGACGAATCCGTAAAAAGTCCATCTGCTGCGTTGCGCTGCAATCTCAGTCACTGCGGCGTACAGAAAGTACGCCTCATTCCTTCGGTTTTGCGCGCCTTGCATCTGAACCTTTTACGAATCCGTCCGTTTCCGGACTTTTTACGGGACCATCAAAACTGAAGGCGTCTGCCGAATGCCTTGACTTCTATCCGCTTTTGATCCTTGTTGTCCGTTTCGATCATAATGCTTCCCCGAACGAGGGGCTTTGAAAAAAGCTCATTGAGCAGGGCATGAATAATGTATTCCGAACCGGGCTGCACTGTTTCGGTTGACAGCTCAAGGTCGGGGACCGTTGAAGAAACGCCGCGGATGGTAAAAACCGTTTCATTGTCGGCGGCGGTCAGCCGTAGCGACTTTCGTACCGGAACGCCGGGCTGCAGCAGCCCGAAGGAAAGGTAGGCGGGCTTTACCTGAATGCTGCCGGTGACGTCGCCGTACACATATATCCTGAGTTTCCCGATGTCCGGGTGGTCGGTATGAAGGGTGACAGGTATGCGGAAGCGGCCGACGCGCATACCCGGCAGCAGGCTGATTTTGATCTGCCGGCCGGTATCGTTGTCAAAGCCTGAAAGATCAGCATCTGCCTCCAGAAAAGGATGTGCGCACTCGATGGCTGTAATGCCGAATCGGCGGCGAGCTTCCCCGATGAACGATGCATATCGCGTTGCCGGGGAGTTTTTACGAACCCGGCCGAAATTGATCCTGCGAGGTTGTGTCGCAAGCAGCACGTGTACATCCGCCAGCATCGTCAGCCTGACGGAGGGTTGCAGGGGATCGTTTGTTCGAACGGTAATACGTTTTTTGTTTTTTCCGGCACGAAAGCCTGTTTTAAACCGTACCCTTACGGTTCCGTTGTCTCCGGGTGAAATACTTTTTCCGGAAACAAGCGCGGCCGTACACCCGCAGGTTGCAATGACCTTTTGTATCTGCAGTGAACGGGTGCCCGTATTGGTAAACGTAAAGCTGTGCTCGAGGGTCCGGTTTTGCAGGACACGACCGAAATCATGCACGCACGAGTCAAAGGTGATGCAGGGTGCAGCCGGCTCAGCGCTTTCCGCAAGCGCGACGGTGTGAGAGGAAAAGGCGGAACCGGCTAAGAATACAAGTAAATATAATAAATGAGCACTGCAACGGAAAGCCATGAATCGTTCCGTTCATCGAGCACAGACCTGGAGGGGCAGAATCGGTACGGTTGTTTTAGACAGAATCTGCCCGCACATCTATGAGAATATTTGCACATTACAGCCGCTTCCATACACTGTGTACGAATACAGATAAAAAGTAAACATACATTTTCAATAAATATTTACAAAATCGAAACCATTGCATTGACGCGTCTTTCCTATTGCATTAGTATACATTAATAATAATTATCACTTCTTTTATAACGTCACAGCAGACAAAACCGGAGAAATGGAATGAAAAAAACATATATATTTTATTTTTTTATACTTTTTTTACTTATATTTGTTCCCTCGTCGCCGGCCTGGGATTCCCTGCCGATTGCCGATGATCCCCTTGTTCGCATGCCGGGAACGCAGCAGGATCAGGGGGTATCCTTATACAGTCCTTCTCTCTGCCATGGGTGTCACATAAACAATAATGACCCGGTGACAGAACCTTTTCAGAACTGGGTCGGCTCCATGATGACGCAGTCGGCCCGCGATCCGGTCTTTTACGCAGCTTTCACCGTTGCCGGGCAGGATTCCATCTGGGCTCTGGGCAACCCGAATGCCATGGATATTTGCGAGCGGTGTCATTTCCCGCAGGGCTGGCTGGGTAATCGTTCGGACCCGCCGAATGCGTCCGCCATGACCGGCACCGACTTCGACGGGGTTCACTGCGATGTGTGTCACAAAATGTGGGATCCGTTTTTCGCAGCGACCTATGACGGCACCAGGGAAGGGGACGACTGGGACGGCTACTGGGATGAAGCAGGAAATACCGGGCCGGGAAGCGGCACGCTTTCGCAGACTGCGGCGGACGATACCTACAGCGAGGACATGGCCCTTGCCGCGGCGATCACCCTTTTTGCCGGCGGCGGCTTTTTTCTCGGCAATGAGCCTCTGTATGCCACCTACAGCGAAAATACCGGCGGGCAGTACTATGTCAGCGATACGGATGCTTTGCGCGCAAGCTTTGCCGATGCCGCGGAGTGGCACGGCGTTTTGTACAGCCGCTATCACAAGTCAAAATATTTTTGCGGCACCTGTCATGATGTTTCAAATCCGGCGCTTGCCAACCTCGGAATCTCCGGCCTTGCCGACCAGTCGGGGGGCAGCGATCTCATAACCGAGCAGTACGCGGCAGGGCGGTATTTTCACGTCGAGCGCACGTTTTCGGAATTCATGCTGTCGGCTTACGGGCAGCAGGGCGGCGCTGCCACCAATGCCGAATTCCAGGGCCAGGGGGCCCCGGATATTACCTGGGCGGCCAGGTGCCAGGACTGTCATATGCAGGACAAAGCGGGCAGGGCATCTTTTTTGAACGATGCCGTCTACCGGCCGGACGACAGTACCGAGCACCCCGGCTCAGGGCTGCCCCTGCACGATCTGACCGGCGGCAATGCCTGGATGTCGCGTATTCTTGCAAGCCTCGACCCTGGCGGCCCGGTTTATGATGCGGTCAATGCCCAGATACTCGGGCAGGGCCCGGCCGTGCTGACGCTCGATCTCAGCGCCGGCGAGAGCCCCGTTACCCACGGCAGCGAGCTGCTTCTGGGCTCTGAGCGGGCAAAGCGGCAGCTGCAGCTCGCCGCAACGATCACAGATGTCGCCTATGCACAGTCCAGCGGTACGCTCTCGTTCCGCATTCAGAACAACACCGGCCACAAGCTTATTTCAGGCTTTCCGGAAGGCAGGAGGATGTTCGTCAATATCAGGGCGTACCGGGATTCGCAGCTCCTGTACGAAGTGAACCCCTACGACTATACGGCCGGTACGCTGAAAGGCCTGCCGGGGGCGCCCGGCTCTCCGGCTCTCGGCCCGAACGAAGTCTATGCCGACGAGCTGGTATATGAAATGCACCCCACCAGCAGTCTCACCGGCGAGGAAAAAACATTTCACTTCGTGCTCGCCACCGGCAGGTACAAAGACAACCGGATTCCGCCGAAGGGTTTCGACATAGCCTCTGCAGGGGACCGCCTGTGCGTGCCGGTGTGGCAGGGAACGGAGGCCCCCGGCTATTTCACGTCACAGGAGTATGCCGGCGGCTATGATGAGATCACCAGGAATATAGAGACGCATGCCGACACGGTTATCATCACCCTGTACTACCAGGGCATATCCCGGGAATATACCGCATTTCTGCGCGACGAGATCAACGGAACCGCACCGACACTTTCGAGTCCCACGCCATCGGGAGAAGCACAGGCGTACGTAGTACAGACCGACCCGTTTTTTGCTCAGCTGAAAGCCTGGGGTACGGCTCTCTGGGATTTGTGGTATCACAACCACGGACTGGACGGCTCCGGGGTCTCGGTCGAGGGCATCGTGCCCCTGCAGATGGCCCGGGCCACCTGGACGGGCCCCACGCTCATCGAGCTGCGCAGCTTTACGGCCGCACCAGGAAACGGCTCGATCACGCTGCGGTGGGAAACGGCGGCTGAGATACGCAATGCCGGGTTTAACCTGTTCCGCGCCGAAAGGAAGGCAGGGCCCTACATGCAGGTCACTACCGGGCTTATCCCGGCGCGCGGCTCTGCAACCCGCGGAGCCGTCTATGAGTTTACCGACACCGGCCTTCGCAACGGCAGGCGATACCATTACCGGCTTGAGGATGTCGATACAGCCGGCACATCGACCGGACACGGTCCGGTTGCCGCAGTGCCGCGCCTGATCTACGGGCTGCGGTAAGGGAGCCCGGCAGCAGTGCAAGGCAGAGCATACGCTGCTCTGCCTTTTTTTATCGCTCCTGTAAATGATGCCGCATATATGGTATACTTTAGCAGCTGACATTGTAAGTTGTGCTATATAGTTATGAAAAACACTGCCGTTACCTGCGTCATATCGTTTTTTCTGCTTTCGCTCACAGCTGCCGGGTGCAGTACGCACCGCAGCTCTGTCGGCGGAATATACGCATCCCCGGGTCCGTACTATTCCGGCTATCCGCGCCATGACGGTGCTCCGTACTACGGCCCGTACCGGTCGCCCTACGGGTATACCTATTTCGATCCGTATTATTACGGATACGGGTACTGGGGATACCCCTGGTATTACTATGATGATGATTTTGAGGACTATCTGGAGGACAGGTACGGGGGGTACGATTTCAAAGACTATCGTGACGACAGGGCACGGGCGCGTCAGAAGTTTTACAACAATGTAAAGCGTAACATCAAACAGGGTGTCGAGAAGCGCAGAACGCGCCGCCAGAAATTCTACAATTCCGTCAAGGACTGGTTTTCCGGCAGGCGCGACAGAAGCCGGCAGCAGGCGGCTCCGCACCTCGGCAGTGCGCTGAAGCAGAAGATATCACGGCCTGCGGGCCCGGTTATGCGGCGCAGATCCGCTCCGAGACAGCAGGGGGGGATCGGCGTCAACAACGCACAGAATGGCCGCGGGCTGTTCGGCAGGGGCAGGCTGCTGCACCGGCGGTAGTCCTCACCGGATGACGGCGGTTTTTCAGCGATTGGATTACTGCAGGCGAAGCGTAACTATCTCAAACGGCTCCACGTCAAATATAAGCCTGCCTTCTTTCAGGGGCGCCGGGGAGGGCTCTGCCTCGATAAGATTCACGAATTCGGCCGTTTTGACCGTATCCGGCACCGTAATGACAGCGGTGCACCTCTCACCCTCTGACTCATACAGGCGCAGAATCAGAGACTCGTTCTGCTCCGCTTTTTTCAGCGTTGAAAGTATCAGGTTTTCCGGCTCGATGCTTATCAGTGAACAGGATTCCTGCAGCGGTTCGGTGTCGGCCTGGTAGCAGACCAGGGACTGGCTCATTTCAGCACCGCGGCGCGGAATGCCCACATCCTGCCAGTTTCCGTCGTGCGGGTAAATGGAGTAATGATATTCATGCTCGCCCAGTTCCATGGCACCGGGGGTCGGAATCAGCGGCCCGCTGATGCCGTCCGAGGACAGAACCGAAACGCTGCGGATGAGCGTATAGAACAGCTCTCCCTGACGTATTTCATTGACGGGAACCCCCTTGGTCAGAAATGCGAGACCCCTGGTGCCTTCATCGCAGTTGATCCAGGACAGCGACGGTACTTTTACGGTTTCTTCGAGCGTTTTTGCTTTTGATAACGGTATTACGCCGAACTGGGTCTGGCGCGTATACTCCGGGGCTGCCATGCAGGTGTCGAACTTGAGGCGGATCCTTACATGCGACTGCTGCAGATTGAGCGTTGTAAAGCAGTCTATGCGGGGTATATCTTTGTAGATGGTTACCTTTTTGCAAATATCCACAGTTTTGTGCCGATACAGTATCGGATCGTATTTTTCACGCAAATAGTAGGGCCAGCGAAGCGTGTAGAATGAAGACGTGTAGGTTATCGAGGATCGCAGGGCGCTGCGCTCGATTTCGATCTTCCCGGGTTTGAAAGCCCCGAAGCGGTTGCCCTCCCCGCTTTCGGATCCGATGATTTCATCTGATTTCTCGACATGGAAATAGAGATCACCGATTTCCTCGTCTATCACCACCTCGTTGCCTTCCAGGATTTTTTCTCCCTCGGTAGTGAACAGATGCATAATGCCGGTGGTGGGCTCCACGCTTACTTTGAAAAACCGGTTCTCGATTTCGTGCCCGTCGGTCTGCACCGTGCTTTTTTCGGACGAGCCGTTTTCGACAAGCCGGTAGAAGCGGTAGCCCATGGGCGGAACCGATGCGGCAAAACCTATGCGAGCCTTTTTTATGCTGCCGTCATCCCAGGTGCCGGCGCTGATCGTTTCGGAGGGCAGGGGGGCCCCGCTGCCGTGTATTCCCGGAACGCTCTTCCATCCGGCACCGAGGTCTACATCCACCTCAACCCAGTCGGTAACCTCCCAGCTGTTGGTGTTGCACACCAGAAGGCCTGCGGCGGGCGTTTTGCTCTGTGCCATGCACTGAGCGGATTTTCTGACGACATCGGGAAGCTCTTTTTTCATTTCCTTGATATACTCCCAGGCCTCTTCATATATTTCATCAATACCGCAGCTCGGCATGATGTCATGCATGGCAAGAAAGAGCATTTTTTTCCAGAGGTCCGTCAGAAGCTCATCCGGATACTCTCTGCCGAGCATGAAGGCCAGCGAGGTTATCTTTTCGGTCTGCAGGAGCATATTTTCACAATCGCGGATGGCCAGCTTAAGGCTGATTCTGCTCGATACCACATCGGGGAATATCGACTCGAGCTCGCCGCTGTACAGCTCCCATTTGAAAACCGGCAGCGGCTTTTTTTCCGAGGCGTCGAGTGCTTCAAAAAACCGGCGCGGCGTTGCAATGACTATGGGCATCGAGGGATGCTCGGCGTTCCAGCGCGACACGTGTTCGGGGATATCCTCCTGCGGCGGTATGCCGCCGCTGCCGCAGGGCATCAGGATGTTGACTGTCGATGCAAGGGAGAAAAGCTTCTCTGCGCTATCCAGCCACTTGTCGACATGCAGGCCGGCACGATACCCCAGCGGCATCCAGTGCGCGAGTATCTGTGACCCGTCAAGGCCTTCCCATATGAATTCGCTGGTCCTGCTTCCGATGGCCTTGGGAAGTCCCCGCCGAAAGGCAAGCCATTTGTAGCCGGACTTGCGGTATATCTGCGGCAGCTGGGCGTTGAGGCCGAACCCGTCCGCCGCCCATGCCACCGGCACATCCACGCCGAACTTTTCACGCGCGTAGAGCTTGCCGTACAATATCTCCCGCACCAGCACCTCCCCGCCGGGGATCATGGGATCGGCCATGATATACTGGCCGTCAACTATTTCGAGCCTGCCCTGCTCGATGGCTTCGCGTATATCCGAAAAAAGTTTCGGGTCCCGGTGCTCGATCTGCTCGAGCAGATAGGTCTGCTCGATAAGGAAGCGAAAGTCCGATTTCTTTATCATATCCAGGCTTTTTTTGAGGATCAGTTCCGCAATGTACAGGTAATCCTCCTTGGTAAAAGCCCAGGCCACATCGTAGTGAAAGTGGGGAACCAGAAATATTTTCTTCATGACGCCTTTCCTGTCTGCTGTTTGCTTTTTGACGCGCAGTGCATCAGTACGTTTCCTGTACATGTCCGGCCCGGCAGGGCTACAAAAGCGATTCGAGCCTGTTTTTTTCAAGGGTAGCGACGATTTTTCTCACGTCCTGCGCCCTGTCGCGCGCGCACACCAGCAGGGCGTCCTCGGTGTCGACAACAATCAGGTTTTCCACGCCGACAAGTGCTATCAGTTTTTGCGATGCAAGGACCAGGTTGTTTTCAGAATCCTCGCTGATGATGTTCCCCTGGAAAGCGTTACCGCTGCCGTCGCAGGCCAGCACATCATACAGCGCCGACCAGCTGCCGATATCATTCCAGCCGAAATCGCCTTTGACCGTAAGCACGGTATCGGCTTTTTCCATGACGCCGTAATCTATGGAAACGGAATCTATTTTTTTATAGGCGACACTGATCGAAGCGTTTTCCACCGTAGAGTCGAGAAACGGTGCAATAGCTTCCATGTGGCCGCACATGTCGGGCAGGAATCGCCTGAGCTCACGCAGAATCGCCGAGACCGTCCAGGCGAACATGCCGCTGTTCCACAAAAACGCCTCGTCGCCGACAAACCGCTGCGCTGTTTCGCTGTCGGGTTTTTCGTGAAACCTGTTGACGGTGTAAAACTGATGATCGTGGAACGTGCCGGCCGGCTCGCCGGCCTGTATGTAGCCGTATCCGATTTCGGGGCGCGACGGTTTGATGCCTATGGTTATCAGGCTGCCGGTTGCGCGGGCGGCCTCATCCGCGGCCCTGAGACAGTCGCAGAACGCCGCCGTGTTTTCGATGTAGTGATCGGCCGGCAGCACAAGCATGCTCTCCCCGGGGTCGATCTGACTTATTTTCAGAGCTGCGATGCAGATGCACGGAGCGGTGTTCCTCCCGAAGGGCTCGACCAGGATGTTTGCCTCCGGAATCTCCGGCACCTGTTTTTTCAGCTCGGCAGCCTGGTCCTGTCCGGTCACGATCAGAATGCGCTCATGCGGCACGAGGTCGGCAATCCTGTCGATCGTTTTTTGTATCATCGTGCGTTCGCTTACAATGCTGATGAGCTGTTTCGGCCGGGCTGTTCTGCTTCGGGGCCAGAACCGGGTTCCTTTTCCTCCTGCCATGATGACACAATACATAGCGGGCTGCTCCTTTCCAAGGTAATAAAATTATCTATTCAGCAAAAGCGGGCATCGGCTCTGTGCCGAAAAAATCGAGTATGGCTGCATTCCAGCCCCGGGGGCCGACATGCGGAACCCTGCAGAGGTTCCGCACCGCGCTGTCCTCCCAGGTGCGGTCGGGCTTCTGAACCAGCACCGGTATGTCAACGGCGTTGAGCAGCGGCTCGTCATTGCTGCTGTCGCCGATACCGATGCTGATAATGCTGCCGTTTTTTTCAGCGCTGTAGAGGCCTGAAAGAATTCTAACGGCCGTGCCTTTGTCGTTGCCTCCCATAACACTGTGAAACCGGCCGCCCGATACCATCTGCAGCCCCTCGGCGCGAAGCGCCTCGTCAAGCCGGTCGGCAGCCTGCTGCGAACCGCCGATGTCAACCAGTGTTTCGCTGTAGTTGCGCTGCATGGCACGCCGGGCTGCGTCGAGATCGAGGCCTGTTATTCGCGCGACGTCTTCGGTGCACATGTCACCGTATCCGCTGAACGCCATGCCGCTGCGGGATCTGATCGCCTTCAGCCGTTGTGCAATCTCGGGTGCAGGCAGGCCGAGCTCCAGTATATCAAACCCGTCGATGCTGCGGGTTTTTTTATATTCGACCGTGAAATATCCCTGTGGAATAAGAACGGCACCGCCGTTCTCGATGATGAACGGATCACGGATGTTCAGAGCTTGCCGGTAGTACTGCTGTTCGGAGCAGGTTTTTGACGAGCAGAAAACGAGCGGGATATTTTTTGCACGGATGAGCTTCAGCGCGTTTTCTGCTTCCCGCCACGAATAGGAGTGCAGGTCAAGCAGCGAGCCGTCCAGATCGGTAAAAATAATATAGTGTTTGCGATTCATATGCCAGTATTTTCGCTCTCCACGCCACTGTCTCACCCGGGGAGGCACGCAGTATCGGCGTGCGAATCAAAACCCGCACCTTCCGCGAGAACCGGTCAATATCTTCGACAGGCGAATACGTCAGTATGCACGATCAGTGCAGTTTACCGGCCATGTAACCCCTCGCGAAAATTTCGGTGCCGTGGTGTTTTTCTTCAGCCGACGTGCAGTCGGGGGTGCATCTGTCCCGACGCGTCGGGGTAGTAGTTCAGCTCTGTTATCGTCGTTGCATTCGATCGGTGATCACACGCTTTTCTGGAAGGCAACGCACATCCCGATTATCAGCACTGTATACAGGAGCAGAGCGGCATACATCAGGCGCCAGCCTCTGGAGTGCGCCTGCCTGCACGTCTCCGGAAGCGTTATGAGCGGCAGTTCCGCTCTTTTGACACTGCCGCCGGCCAGGCATATCATGCCTGCCGTTGCGACAGCAGCCATGAATCCTGCCGCATTCCACCACAGCCACGATATGTCCGTCAGCAGCCACAGCGCGCAGTTGCAGATGATCCCTGCCAGGGCCCCGGCTTTTACCGATGCAGCGGTTGCCCACCTGGTTGCTATGCCCAGTGCAAAGGCTGCAAGGACCGGTCCGTACAGCAGGCTTCC
Source organism: uncultured Thermodesulfobacteriota bacterium (assembly GCA_964518865.1). Taxonomy (GTDB): domain Bacteria; phylum Desulfobacterota; class WTBG01; order CAIYCZ01; family CAIRTM01; genus JANQGV01. Next base: position 26,982 of record CAZFIB010000021.1, on the reverse strand, counting down.
CACAGCGTTGATGAGCACTATGGTTGTCTGCCGTGTTGCGTCCGGGCTGTTTGCGAACGCCAGCGCTGCGCCGACACAGAAAATGCCCCACACAAGGGTGCATATTTTCGAAACCCTGAGATAGTGATCAGTGCTTGCGTTTGCCGTGATATATTTTTGGTAGAAATCCCTGACCGTAACCGCGCTGAGCGAATTGAGCGCCGAGTCAAGGCTCGACATGAGTGCCGACAGTATGGCAGCAAACAGAAAACCGATAACCCCGTGCGGCAGATAGGCGAGAATAAACAGCGGCAGCATGCGGTCGGGGTCCCGTGCCAGCAGGTCCGCCACGGCGGTGCCCTCAGGCAGCAGGCCTGCAGCCCGTACGCCGAACTCCGGTCTCAGAACAGCTGAGCCCACGATAACACCCAGCAGGCAGTAGACGGCTACGAGGGGAAATCTCCCCAGGGCATTCAAAAGCAGCGAACCTCTGGCAGATTGGATGCTGCGTGTCGCCATCTGGCGCTGCATCTGGCTCTGATCGCAGCCGTAATACGAGGCGTAGAGGAATATGCCGCCGATACACATCGGCCAGAATGAATACTCCCCCGCGGATGTCAGGCCGAATCGTTTGAAATCGACGATGTCCATTCTTGCGGGCGACAGCACGGCCCATGCATCGCTCCAGCCCGTGAGCCAGAGACCGGTAGCGCCGCAAATCACGATCCCGGCGACTATCAGCATCATCTGCAGCACATCGCTGATTATCACGGCCCGGATGCCTCCCAGGGCGTCATAGGTAATTGTAGCGGCGCCCACAACCAGTATCGCCCACGATGTGGAGATGCCCATACAGGTTGACAGGATCAGGCCGCCGGCAAGCATGGAAACGGCCGTAGCAAGGCCTCTGCCTATCTGAAACAGAAAACTTACGAGGCTTCTGGTCTGTGCGTCGAACCTCTCTTCGAGATATTCGTACATGCTGATGTGCCGTCCGGCGGCAACAGCGGGAACAATGACCGCCATTACGAACAGCAGGCCGATAGGGACGCCGAACTCATAGCAGAGCCACTGAAGCCCGCCTCCCTGCTTGACCGCAACAAAGGCCGGGGCTGAGACAAAACTGATGGCGCCGAGCTGGGTGGCCATAACCGACAGCCCCGACTGCCACCACCGCATGTTTTTGCCGGCAAGGTAGTAGTCGGCAATGCTGTCCTGCCGCCGGTGACAGGAGCCGGCGATGGCGATCAGAGCACACAGATAGGCGCATATTACGGTCCAGTCGAAAATGTTCATACCATCTCAGCGGTCACGCCTGCCGGCACTTTCGATAGTGAAGGTGTATAATCGACCCGCGGACAGGAAAAAGTCTGGGCTGCGGCCGTCACAGATTTCCTTCCTTTATAAGCTCGGCATAGGGCGCTGATTTCAGGTCGCGCAAAAACGTTTTGGGATTAATCGTAGAAATCGCCGGAAAATAGTGCGGCTTGGGTGGTTCATGGTTCTTTGCAATCATTTTTCGGCGGCTCATGTCACCGGCGATCGACCGTTTCAAGTCTTCCGGACAGACCTCGGAGTGATAGATGACCTGAAGGGCCATTTGTATCATTTGGTCGACATGCTCCTTGTCGCCGGCTTCATGGAAGTGGGGGTTTTTAGATTCGATCTGAAAAACATCGACATAGTGTTTATTGAAACTTTCCGGCGGCGGCCCCTTGACGCAGCCGAACTTTTCAATAAGGTTTATTATGTGATAGGGCTCAATCGAGTATCCGGCGGAGTAATCGAGGCAGGTGGCGAGCTCCATGGAAAGCGCGTGCTCGCCTGCATTGCCCGTTTTGATGATTTCTGTGTCGTAGCCGGTATATGAGGCAATAAGCTGGTTGAGAACACGGTTGGTGTTTTCGGATGTGCGGCCCCATTTCTTGAAAAAAAGCTTTGATTCGGCGATTTTCGGCTTGCTGTGCCAGGCGATACGCACCATCGCATACGGCGACTGGCTCAGATAAAAGCCCGCAGCGTACTCCCTGATATACTCCTCGACCGAACCCGGAAAATAGTTGTCCGCATCAACAAAGCCGATATATTTTTTACCGGTGATCCAGGCAAGCATTTTGGCAATCAGCATGCCTTCGGCCTTTCCGTCCCGAACCTCACCCTTGTCGTTCAAAATGCTTTTGTAGTCGGCTTTTTCGAATGCTTTGGCCACCAGCGGGTCTTTCTGATGGATAATGAGGGCGTTCTTGTTGGTGAAAATACAGAAGTCACGCAGGGCATCCTGTTCCATTTTAAAACGGTCGACCGGCTCGCGCGGACTGTTCGAAACGATGATTATGAGGCAGGGGTGCGGAATGCCGCTCAGAACGCCTTCAATAAGTTTGAGGCGCTCGTTTTTAACCGGTACGACCACCGCCATGTTTTCCATAATCCCGTAGAGCGATTCATAGGGAATCTGCCGGATGGCGGAGCCCTTGATGTGCAGGGTGTCGCCGTTTGCAAGACCCGAGTCCAGCTCGAAGACCTTTTGCAGTCCGCCGAACCGAACGGCCCCGAACCGCTCAACTTCCCGGGGTATTTCTATACGCATGAGGTTTTCCTTTCTCTGTGTTTTTTCAGTTCCTGAATCCGCTCGCTGGTCTGTGCCACGTACTGTTTGATTTCACGCGGCATGATGCTCATTTTCGATGCGATCGAGTCGAGATAGAACTGAACCTCGGGAAGCGGCTTCCACAGATGCCGGTCGCCGTAGCGATACCCGTAGCGGGATGAGCTGCCGAGCGTTTCCGTGACGGTTTTTTGCTGATCATACCCCGCAAGCGTCAGCAGTGCTTTTGAAATATTGTTTTTTTGCGCAAGCTGCTCGAACGCGCTGTGCACGTCGGCCCCGTGCTGGGCCGCCTCTTTTTTTCTGAACGCAATGTTTTGGGGTATGCACAGCATCTGGCAGTATTCGCGATGAATTCTTTTTATCAGGCTGTCGTCGCCGGAATGGATTTTCAGTTCAGGTGCTATGCGAAACGCAACCTGAATTACCTCGGGGTCGAGGAACGGTACGCGCAGCTCGATGCTGTGCGCCATAGCAATTTTGTCCTCGCGCTCGAGGCACTCCTTGTACAGCAAAAATGCGTCTTCCCAGGAATAGCTTTCAAAAGATTGATAGCCCTCCCGGGCGACGATTTTGGGGTACCACGGATACCCGCCGAACAGCTCGTCAGCGCCCTGGCCGGTCAGCAGCACCCGCTCCCCCTGCTCCTGTGCCATGCGAACGGAGGCGTATATCGGTACGGCCACTTCCACCTGGTTGAGGCTGTAGTCCTCGATATCGAAAATCATCTGGGGAATCATTTCCTCGATTTCCTCGAGTGAGAGTCTTTTGACCTGCAGCGGAAACTCAAACGCCTCGGCAAGCATTTCCGCCCACTGCACGTCTTCAGCTTCCGCGCGGCCTGCAGTATAGCAGGTAAAGGGGACTCCGGCCTCCTTTACGAGATAGGCGATCAGCATGCTGTCGATGCCGCCGGAGAAGATAACGCCGACCCGATCGCGACCTGCCACACGCTTTGCCACCGCCCGGCGTATGGCCTTGTCATACAGCTGCAGGGCTTCCTCGCGGCCGCTGACCCGGTGACCCTCTTTAAGTATGTCGGGCTCCCAGAAAGGTATTTCATTGATGTCATTGCCGTCCAGAACCGCGACATGTGCGGGCAGAAGGCGGTGAATACGGGCTTCGTTGTTGGTAAGTGCGATCAGCGGCTTTTTTTCCGAAGCAAACGCCGTGAAGCTGTTGCATCTGCAGTAATACAGCTGGCGCACTCCGATTTTATCCCGCGCTATGATGGTCTGCTTGTTGTCGGTTATGGCAAGCGCATACACACCGTCGAGCATGGGCAGCACTTTTTTAACCGCTTCATGAAGGTTGCCGCTGTAATGCTGCTCAACCAGCTTGAGAATGACTTCGCTGTCGGTATCGGTCGCGAACCGTACGTTTTCCTGAAGCGATTTTCTGAGCTCACGATAGTTGTAGATTTCACCGTTATGCAGCAGCACCAGCTTCTTGTTGTCGGACTGGAACGGCTGCATGCCGGTGATACCGCCGGTTATTGCCAGGCGAATATGTCCCAGGCCGATACGGCCCTTTTTTTCGGAAAGGCGAAGATCAGTCAGATGCTCTTTGCGTTGTACTTCGGTACCGACGGCAAATCCGGCTCCGTCCGGTCCGCGGTGCTGCATGGTTTCAAGCATTGCCTGGAGCGAGCTGCCAAGCTCTGCCGATGTTTCATCATAAATAATTCCGGCTATACCACACATTGTTTTTTTTGTTCCTCCGTCTTCGATTAATTAAACTTATAATGATTTCTGCATGTTAAGTGCCGCTTGTGGGGAAATTTGGTGAAAATATGTGCGGAAATCTGAAAAGTAAAGCTAAATCAAATTATTGTGATTGATATAGGGCCCCGGTTTTTTTACTGTCATTGCGGCAGGGTGGTGCAGAATTCTGTTGTTTTGTAAAAATAATTTACATATGCTTGAAAAGGGACGGCACCTTGTGCAGCAAGTGCACAATTTTCCCTAAGCTTCACCTCTGAAAGGAAAAGTTGTTAATTTTACTTAAAAAAATTTCATTCTATTGTTTGACACTGTCCGGTGATTGGCGTATTATGTTTTTTGTAAAAAAAATGCACACTGAAAAGGTATACCATATATGCAGGAACTCAACGTAGACCAGCAGAAACTACATTCTTTCGACGGTATCATCGCACGCGGCAAACACATGCGGGAGGTTTTCTGGAAGATCGATCTTGCTGCCGAAAACGACGTAACCGTTCTCATAACCGGTGAGTCCGGAACGGGTAAAGAGCTGGTGGCACGTTCCATTCACAGCCGCAGCCCCCGCTCATCAGGCCCGTTCCTTGCCCTGAACACGGGTGCCATGACGCGGGAGCTGATTACAAGCGAGCTTTTCGGGCATGAAAAGGGCGCCTTTACCGGTGCCACGGAACTGAAGGACGGAGTATTTGAAAGCGCAAACAACGGGACGCTGTTTCTGGATGAAATAAGCAGCATGGACTATAAAACCCAGACAAGCCTTTTACGCATTCTGGAAAACCGCGAATACCGGCGTGTCGGCGGTAAAAACACCAAAAAAACAAATGCGCGGATCGTAGCCGCGACCAACAGAAACCTGCGTGATCTCATAAAAGAGGGGAAATTCCGGAAAGATTTATATTATCGGCTTGAGGTGTTTACCATACATGTCCCGGCATTGCGCAAACGCTGGGAGGATATCCCGCTGCTCGCCAGAGAATTCGTCAAGATTTTCAACGCGGAACTGGAAAAGAAAATAAAAAAGATATCCAAAGAGGCCATGGATTATCTGATGAAATATGACTGGCCGGGAAACGTCCGGGAACTGAAAAACGTTATCCAGCGGGCGATTCTTCTGTGCGACAGCGGTGAACTGACTCCGGAGCACCTGCCCGAGCGCATTGTTTCGGCCATCAGCAGAAGCAACTGCATCGAACTTGAGATCGGATTGCCGCTGCAGGAAATAGAAAAAAAATATATAGAACGCACTCTGTGGTGGGTCAACGGCAACAAAGTCAAAGCAGCCAAGGCCCTTTCCATAAGCCGCCGGGCCTTGTACAACAAGATAGAAGAGTACAATCTCTGACCTGTGTGCAATGTTTACAGCACGCACATTTTTTCCTGTGTAGTTTGTTTACAGCTCTAATCGTGCTTTCCGTTCACCGTGCAGGAACCTTGCGGCCGCTCGATTGTAATCCATTAGATTTGCTTCACTATTTTTTTCATCGTTCCAGTCCTTTTGGTATTGTACTTGCCTTTTTCGGGTAACCGAATACAGGGACAGAGAGGCTGTCACGGCTTCCATGGAGAGGCGCGACAGCGATGTCCTTCCAAAAGCGGCATACTGTAGATCAGTGTCGATACCTGCTTTGAGACCCGCCTGCAGACGGCTCCAGAAGATTCCCGGGATCACGCGGCAGTGACGGCACAGCGGGATTTCGATCAGGCGTTCGGGCATCATGGTTACTATTCTTGCAGTAACGGATTCACCAAAAATACTTAAACTGCTGGACACTATCAGCTGCGGCTTCTACTCCATCATCGAGACGGAGAGTGCTCTCGCTGCATTAGAGCAGGTCAGGCACCATAAGGTGGATGTGGTTATTGCTCCGTCGGTCATGACGCAAATGGATTTAGTCGAGTTTGTAATGAACCTTAAAGACCTGGGGGTGCCGGCGCCAGTCATAATCATCGATAACCGCGATGAGCATAGTGGCCGTCAGCCCGGTCTTTCCGAGCTTTTCGGTTACTGTCTTCCCGTGGAAACAAAGGTTTCCGTCACCGACATAAGCGAGGCGCTGCAGGATGTGCACAAACCGGTATCGTAAGGGGAAATTGAAGCAGGGTGGTGCCGCACTCCCGGCAGCTGTTCTGTGTCTGCTCGGTTGTTGCCTGTGTGCCGTAAACGGTTCGGCCGCGGACAAAAACCACAGCGCTATATATACAAAAAATGTGTTCAGCCCTGCGCGCAGGGAATACCGGCCGCCGAAGAAACCGCCGGCGCCGGTGCGGAAAAAGCCGCGCAAACGGTACTGGCCCGATTTGTGCGGCACGGTTTTCGACAACGGTAAAGCCCTGGCCCTTGTCAGGTACCGGCCCTTCAAGACAAGCAGGAAAAAAAAACGCGGCAAACGGACACAGGGCCTGTTTGAAATCGGTGACCGGGTCGGCGCCTTTTATCTCAGAGCGATCGAAAAAGACCATATTGTTCTGGATTTTGAAGGAGAGACCGTCAGGCGCTACCTGCACTGATCCGCTATGCAGGTGATGAAACGGCTTCAAGCATGAAAAAAATTTCAGAAAGGGAAAAAAAATACATTCGGCTTTTCATAGGCGCATTTTTTTGTTTCGCCGTTTTGAAATGGTTTGTTTTTCCCCTTACTGAGTACTATGAGGAAAAACGAAAAGAAATTGAAATGCAGGAGCAGCTGCTTGATGCATACCTGCATGTTCTCGAAGGAGCCGAAACGGTTGAACGCACGCTGGCCCGCGCCCGGAGCAAGCAGCGCAAGGTTCAGCAAAGCGTTTTTTCAGGCCTTACGCCCGCGATTGCGGCTGCCGATATTCAAAAGGTTATACGGGACTGTGCCCAGACCGCAGGCATTACCATCAAAAGCCTGAAAGTGCAGGATGCGCAGCCGGGTGAAAAGCTTGTCGCCGTGCCACTGAAAGTACGCTTTTACAGCAGAATAAAAAAAGTTGTGCAGTTTATACAGGCAATAGAGACACACAGGAAGCTGCTGACGATAACCGATATGCGGATCAGGGTACGAAACCGCAGGCGTCCCCAGCGCGGCATCCGGGCGGCTATGGTGATTTGCGGTTATATGAAAAAAGATGAGCGACTGAACTGAGCATGAAACCGACTGCCCCCGCAGTGCTGACGGCGGCCTTTCTGTGGCTGTTGTGCTGCAGCGCAGCACGCGCCGGTCTGCAGAACAGCCGTTTGCAAGAACCCGGTCCCGTACCCGGGAGTCCTGAAACGGTTTCCCTCAATCTGTACGACGCCTCTCTGGAACGGGTTGTGGAGGCGATTGCCGACCTTGCAGGTCTCTCCTGTGTTTTCGGCCCCCGGGCGGGAAAAAAAATCCGCAGAAGCGAAATCAGGCTGCACATGGGCAGCGCAATCGCGCATGACCGTCTTCTTCCCCTTCTCCACACCATTCTTGAAGTAAGCGGCTTTTCCCTGATCGAATGCGGGGAAATACACAAGATAGTCAGAAGCAGGAACGCCCGCAGGCAGTCCTGCGAAGTGCATGTCGGAAAATCATGCGACACGGCGGTTCGCGCATCCGACAGACGCATCATTCAGATAATTCCGCTTGAATACCTGCCGGTCCGTGACGCCTACAAAGTGCTCAGGCGTTTTAAAAGCAGGTACGGCAGGATCAGGTACTATAAAAAGAGAAACATGCTCACCGTATTCGACACGGCAGGCATCGTTCGTAAAATGCTCAGCATGCTGCGCGTCATGGACGTCGATGTCTTTCAGAGCAGCCGGGTGGCGTTTTTTAAAATTGAACACGCTCCGGTCAAAGACATGACCCGTGACCTGCAGCGGATTGTCAGGGCGCTGGACATGCGCTCGAAGCGGGGTCGTCAGCCGGGCATCGCCCTTGTGCCGCTTGAGCGCATCAGCACACTGGCGGTAGTAAGCTCGGTGCCGGGTGGCATAGAGGAGGTTTCACGGTGGATCGAGCGGCTGGACCAGCGGACCGGAGAAACAGAGCAGCAGATATTTATTTATAAGGTATCGTTCGGCAGGGCGGAGGCGATAGCCGGGATGCTGAACAGCCTGTACCGCGGCAGCATCGCAGGACGACCCGCCCGGGCCTCAAAACGCAGGTCACCCATACTGCAGTCTCAGGGCCGTTACGACCTCACGGTTGATGAGCGGACGAACTCGATCATCGTACGCGCCGCCCCCCTCGTGTATGCCGAGTTGAAGAAAAGTATTGAGCGGATCGATGTGTTTCCGCGTCAGGTACTGATAGAGGTACTGGTTGCCGAGGTGTCGCTCAGCGGCGATACGGAGCTTGGCATCGAGTGGGCGCTTCTGGGCGATGCGGCCGGCATCGGGGGATACACCGGCACGGACCACGCAGGCGTCGACTATGAAAACCTTTCTGATGACGGTTCAAGCGGCTTTGTGTATCGCTTCGATTCCGACCGGCTGCAGGCGTTTCTGCGCGCTCAGGCGAGCCGCAACAAGCTTTCCCTGCTTTCCGCTCCGCGCATCATGGCGGCCGATGGCAGCCAGGCGCGCATCGAGATCGGCAACGAGGTGCCGATCGTTACCAGCGAGTACGTTCCTCCCGAGAAGGAAACCGACACGGCGACGTCGCGCTCGATAGAGTATCGCTCAACCGGGATACTGCTGTACGTCGAGCCGCGGATTGCCGCAAACGGTTTTGTGACTTTGGAGATTCGTCAGGAATTGAGCGAAGCACAGGCGCTGACTTCCGGCGGGGTGCAATCGCCGGTTATTTCCAGCCGCAAGACCCGGGGCGCGATATCCGTGCAGGACGGGGAGACGGTTGTTCTGGGAGGCATGATCGGCCAGCAGAAAAACAAGACAAAGACCGGCATACCCGTCCTGAGCAGCATACCGTTGCTGGGCGCCGCCTTCAGCAGCACGACCGATTCATCGGCAAAGACCGAGCTGGTTATTCTGATAACCCCTCACGTTGTCAGGAGCGTGCAGGAGGCCTCGGATATAACCTCGGACATACGGGCGCGCCTCAGCCTTCTTCAGCGTGAGCGCCTGTCCCGCGATTAAGCCGGCGGGTTCGATTCATCGATTAACGCGGAATGCACTACGGGGCCAGGTAACGCTCGAGAAACCGCCGGATTTCTTCTTCTTCCCGTTCGGTTGTTTTCATGCCCCGGGCTTTCATGCCGAACAGCAGCCTGTCCCACTCCTCAGGGCTGCGCTTTTTTTCATACACGATCGAAACATCATGACATGTCCCGCACTTGAGATCGATGAGGTCCGAGCGCGTTTGACAGCCGCAGCTCAGGAAGAAAAGGGCTGAAAGCAGTACTGATACGAACAGTGTTTTTCGATCCATAACCGCCGGATACCTTTCTGCCTGAGTTAACAAATCCGCGGAACGAGTTCCCCGCTCGGCAGATCGATTTCTCTCTGTCCCCCGATAACGGTATCCATGACGAAACAGCCGCGCTCGCTCGCGGCAACATGACCGATAACGGCGGCCGCACGTCCGTATTCATGCGACTGCATGGCAGCGAGGACAGCCCCGGCATCGTCTGCCGGACAGAACACAGCCATTTTACCTTCGTTTGCCAGGAACAGCGGATCGAGCCCCAGTATTTCACAGGCACCGCGAACCGCCTCATCGACGGGTATGCTTTTCTCTGAAACGGTCAGGCGCAGGCCGGACTGATGCGCGATTTCAGCCAGAACCGCACCAAGGCCGCCGCGGGTGGCGTCCCGCATGCAGTGTATGCGCGGGCAGGCAGCAAGGATTTCATTGACAAGCCCGTTCAGCGGGGCGGAATCCGAGCGGATATCCGAGCTGAACTGCAGGTTTTCGCGTTTGCTGAGTATTGCGGCGCCGTGGTTGCCGATCGGGCCGTTCAGGATGACGGCATCGCCGGGCCGCACGGATTCGGCAGATATGGTGCCGCTGTATGAAACCGCTCCGATGCCGGCGGTTGTGATGAATATACCGTCTGCCGCACCCCGGGGCACGACTTTGGTATCGCCGGTTACTATGCCGACGCCTGCGCTGCGGGCAGCTTCAGCCATGGAGGCGATTATCACCCTGAGGTCGTCCATGGCAAAACCCTCTTCAATAATGAGCGCGGCACTCAGGTGCAGGGGCGTACCGCCGCACACAGCAAGATCGTTGACCGTGCCGTGAACGGCAAGAGAGCCGATATCGCCTCCGGGAAAGAAGCAGGGCTGCACCACGTAGGAATCGGTGGTAAAGCAGAGCCACGCCCCGGGACTCTTAAGAACGGCGCTGTCATCCATGCGCTCCAGAACATCGTTTTTCAGCAGCGGCAGAAACGTTTCGGTGATAAGCCTGTTTGTCAGCAGGCCGCCGTCGCCGTGCTCAAGAAGAATTTTATCCGCCATGGTGGGCTGCGTCCTTTTCTAAAGGTGGTAAATCAACATCTTCGCCGTCGCGCAGCTGCGCTGCAGCGATCACCGCCTGCCCGAGTGCGATCCCGCCGTCGTTTGCCGGGACCAGCCGGTGGGTGAGCACCTCGAACCCGCGCTGCTCCAGTGCGTTTATGCAGCCCTCGAGCAGCACAACATTCTGGAAACAGCCACCGCTCAATGCGACACGGGATATGCTGTGCAGCGAACGCAGGCGTTCGGCTGCTTCGGCAAAGGCATCGCACAGGGTAGCGTGAAACGAAGCGGCCAGGCATGCGATGTCCGCTCCCGCACAGCGCTTTTCAACAATATCCCTGACAAGCGGGCCGGTGTCAAGCAGAAGGCCGTCGGATTCCTGGATGGAATAGGGCAGCACCGGGCCCCTTGCAGCGGCAGCCCGTCCCTCAAGCTCCATGGCCGCCTGTCCCTCGAAACCGACATGGCTTCGAATGCCGAGCAGCGATGCCATGCCGTCAAAAAGCCTTCCCAGGCTCGAGGTCTGCGGGCAGTTGATCCCCCGCTCGATCATCATGTCGATGTGCTGCAGCATCTCGTCTCTGTCGGCAAGGCGCAGCCTTTCGGCATAGCCCTGCCACGAGTTGCCGAAAGCGTGTTTCAGAAGAGAAGCTGCAATGCGCCAGGGCTCCCTGACAGCCTGCTCGCCCCCGGGCAGGGGAAAGTATCGTATGTGGCCGGCGCGCCGGCAGCCGGTGTAGCCGGCAATCAGAAATTCGCCGCCCCAGATACAGCCGTCGGGTCCGAAGCCTGTCCCGTCCATTGCAAGCCCGATCACGGGGCCGGCTGCACGGTTCTCCGCCATGCAGCTGACGATGTGGGCATGATGATGCTGCACGCGCGTGGCGTTTTCGCCCGCGGCGCGGGTGGCATAATAGCCGGGATGCAGATCGCAGGCAGCCGCGCGCGGCGAGCAGGCGGTGATGTGCTGCAGCCGCTCGATCGACTCATGCAGAAAATCGCGGGCCAGGGGCGTCTCCATGTCGCCGATATGCGAGCTCAGGTACGCATGCCGCCCCCGCACAATGCAGACCGTTGATTTCAAGTGCGGACCGAGGGCGATAACCTCGGGATACTCGCTGTCAAGCCGCACGGCGGCCGGCACAAATCCGCGGGCCCGGCGCAGGATACGCGGCGCATTGCCGGCAAAAACCGCGATGGAGTCATCGCAGCGGACCAGGATGTCGCGATCATGCATCAGGAACAGGTCGGCTGTGCCGCGCAGCCTTTCGACAGCCTCCCGGTTGTCGATGCAGATCGGCTCGTCTTTTTTGTTGGCACTGGTCATCACAAGAGCGCTGAAATGCTCCAGCAGCAGGTGGTGCAGCGGCGTGGCGGGCAGCATGATGCCAAGCCGTGGCATGCCCGGCGCCACTTCGCAGGAAATTTCCGCGTCGTTTTTACGCCGCACAAGTACGATCGGACGCTGCGGCGAGCACAAAAGCTCCTCCTCGTCAGGGCACGTGCAGGCGAGCCGCCGGGCGGTTTCAATGCCGGCGGCCATGATCGCGAAGGGCTTTTCTTCGCGGAACTTGCGCAGCCGCAGCGTCTTCAGAGCGGCATCGCTTGCAGCGTCGGCACACAGGTGAAAACCGCCGAGGCTTTTGACCGCTACAATTTTACCGCGTGCGAGCGCTTCAACCGCTTCTGCCAGCGGATCAGCGGTTTCTACCGCACGACCGCCGGCATCACGGAGTTCGAGCCGGGGGCCGCACACGGGGCAGGCATTGGGCTCTGCATGAAAGCGGCGGTCCCGGGGGTCTTCATACTCGCGGCGGCAGTCCGCACACAGCGCAAAGCCGGCCATGGAGGTGTTGGGCCGGTCGTAGGGAATGCGACTGACGATGGTCAGGCGCGGCCCGCAGTCGGTGCAGTTGATGAAGGGGTAGCGGAAGCGGCGGTCAGCGGGATCGAACAGCTCGCCGCGGCATGCCTCACAGGTCGCCGTGTCGGGCGGTATGGGGACATCGGGCACGCCGCTCGCCAGGCTGTGCCTGATGCTGAAAGCCGTATCATCCAGCGGATCGACTTCACGCGCCCGCACATCGTGCAGCACCGCCAGGGGGGGGAGGCTGCCTCGTATGTGTGCCAGAAAGCCCTCTGCTTTATCAGGCGGACCCTCGACTTCAGCCACAACTCCGGCGGGCGTATTCTGCACAAAGCCGGTCAGTCCGAGACCGCTTGCAACCCTGAAGACGAACGGCCTGAACCCGACGCCCTGGACCGTGCCGTCGAATGTGTAGCGGATACGTTTTTTCATGCACGCGTCTGTCTGAACTCATCGACCCGGGTGCTGAGCCAGTCAAACCAACCGTCGAGCCCCGCGGCTGTTTTGCACGAGACCTCGAATATGCTCAGGCCGGGGTTGAGCGATTGCGCATCGCGCCGTGCTTTTTCACCGTCGAAATCGACATAGGGCAGCAGGTCCGTCTTGTTGATGATCATGACCGCCGACTCCCTGAACATGAGCGGGTACTTCGAGGGCTTGTCGGCCCCCTCGGGGACGCTCAGCAGCATCACCTTGTCGTTTTCCCCGATTCTGAATTCCGCCGGGCAGACGAGGTTGCCGACGTTTTCATTGATAATCAGATCGATACCGTCGAGATCGAACGATGGCAGGGTTTCACGCACCATGTTGCCGTCGATATGACACGAGCCGCCCGTGTTGATCTGAACCACCGGAACACCGTGCTGCGCGATGCGGTCGGCATCGTGGGTGTCCTGGATGTCTCCCTCGATGACGGCGATGCGGTAGCGGTCTTTGAGGGCTTCGATGGTTTTCTCGACCAGGGTTGTTTTGCCCGCACCGGGCGAACTCATAAGATTGACGACGTAAATCCCTTTTTCATCGAACAGGGCTCTGTTCTCATCTGCTATGCGGTTGTTGGCGTCAAGGACGTTTCGTACTACCTGAATTTTCATAACAAGCTCCATCAGTGATATTTATAATATGCGGCACAGGTTCCTTCAGCGGAAACCATGCAGGGGCCCACGGGCCGTTCGGGCCTGCAGGCCTTTCCAAACAGGGGGCATTCGGAGGGCAGCCGCAGGCCGCGCAGGATCTCGCCGCAGCAGCACCCCTCGGGGTCCTGTGAGGAGAACCGGGGAAGCGGAAAACGGCGGGCTGCGTCAAATTCGCGGTAGGTTTCGCGCAGCGCGAGGCCGCTGCCGGGAATCACGCCGAGCCCGCGCCAGCGGGCGTCTGCCGCGGAGAAGACCTCGGCAAGTATCATGCGCGCCCGGGTGTTGCCCTCCTGACTGACACCGCGGGTGTACTGAATATCGACGTGATACTTTTTCGCGGCAATCTGGCCCAGCAGCATATAGATGCCCTCCAGAATGTCGACCGGTTCGAATCCCGTGATAACCGCTGCACGGCCGGCAGCCGGGATGGGGCGGTAGGCATCAGCCCCGATAATCGTGCTGACATGGCCCGGGCACAGAAATCCGTCGACCGAGAGGTCGGGGTCCGCAATCAGGGCAGCTACGGCAGGCGGAATGACTTTGTGGACGGAAAAAACAGAGAGGTTCGCCGTTTTGTGGCGTTTGCCGGCCTGCAGCACGGCAGCCACCGTGGGAGAGGTCGTCTCGAAGCCGATTCCCATAAAGACTATTTCGCGATCGGGGTTGTGCTCTGCAAGTGCCCGGCAGTCGGCTGCCGATGATACGACCCGGATGTCGGCCCCTTCGGCGCGGCACTGCTGCAGCGATCCGCCGCCGGTACCCGGTACGCGCAGCATGTCGCCGAAGGTCGCAAAAACAACATCCGGGAGGCCTGCCAGGTGTATGGCGGCGTCGACGTCCTCTACGGCGGTAACACACACCGGACAGCCGGGACCCGATATGAGGCGGATGGAGGCGGGGAGCATGTCGCGAATGCCGTATTTCCCGATGGCATTGGTGTGGGTGCCGCAGACTTCCATGACCGTGACCGGGCCGTCCAGAGAGCCCGCACGCCGCTCGATGCCCTGCAGCAGCCCTTTGACAAGAGCGGGGTCCCTGTATTCGTCGATATGTTTCATTGGTTGCGGTAGCCGGCTGCTCTCTGCCGCCGCCCGTCAGAACAAACGGCAGGCAGCCGGATTCAGTAGATTTCCCTGTCGATAATTTCCTGCAGCATGGACAGTTTATCACGGGCCGCATCTTCGTCGACCCGGTGAATGGCGAATCCCGCGTGGCATATTACATAGTCCCCGACAGCGACATCTTCATCGACCAGGTCGAGGCTGGCTTCGCGCTGCGTTCCGCCGACGTCGATCACAGCGATATTCTCTTCGTTTATCGAAAGAATCTTACCCGGAAACCCTATGCACATTCACGTACCTCCCTGCCTTCAGCCGTCATCTCTGTCTGTGCCCTCCGTGCCTCTGTGGTGAACTCAGTCTACATCCATTTCCACAAGCTGCAAATCCTCGTTGCCGGCCGTCACGGCGACCTCATGCCCCGAGCAGGCCGGGCAGGATCCGGTGAACGTGTCCTGCGCATATTCCCGCTCGCAGGAAAAACAGTAAACAACGACCGGGCGTATGTCGAACTCAAGCCGCGCCCCTTCGGCTTTCGTGCCGCGGGACTGCACATCGAAGGCAAACTGCAGGGCCCCGGCATCTATGCACGAAAGGCGCCCGAAACGCAGGTACAGGCAGTTCACTTTTTCAAAGCCGTGCTGCGCGCCGTATTCCTCGACAAGAGCCAGAATCGACTGCGTCAGCGAGAGCTCATGCACCGCTCGTCCTTTCAGGCCTGACGCCGCGCTCTGCAAGCTCGCGCAGGAGCAGGCGCTCCATGTCCGGAAACCGCTCATGCATGACGGGCGTCATTTCAGTGAGCATTTCGCCGATGCGCTGCGGAACGATGCAGAGAAAAACGGTCTCGGGCCGCTCATCCATCATTTCAGCCTTGGTCAGCACGTCGAAGAACTCGACCTCGTGAGCCGACGCGGCCGGCGGACGGCGACGCTGCATCTCGTCGCAGGTGAACCTGAACAGGGAGCCGGGATCGCCGTCGGCCCTGATGACATCGATAACCATCAGGCAGTCGCAGGACGATACAATGTCGAGAAGCCCGTAGCCCAGAGTGCCGCCGTCAAGGCAGGAAACGCTGTCGGGCAGCCGGTACCGCCCGGAAAACCACCGGGCAAAGTGAACCCCGAAACCCTCGTCTCCCAGAAGAATGTTTCCCAGCCCCAGAACGGTAATACGCGAAGATTCAGCCATACAGAAAATGCGAAAAAAAGCGGGGGGCCTCGGCCCCCCGCATTATTACAGGCCTGTTGATCGACCGTCTCAGCTTTTTGCCTTTTTGAAAATTTTACCGCCGATCATCGACGAAACGGTTCCCTCGCCGAACACGCAGTCGTACCAGAAAGCCATGTACAGGTGCACGACGAAAAACAGAATAAACAGCCACGAGCAGATATGGTGAATAAAGCGGGTTCCCGCCAGGCCGCCGAGCATGGTCTCGACCGGCCTGAGCACATTGTAGGCCCAGTGGGTGATGCCTGCGCCATAGCCCGCCCCGGTCAGTATGATGCCGGTCACCACGATGACCAGCAGCATGAGCATGCATCCGGTGTAGGCAATCGACTGCAGCGGCCCGTAATAGTATTTGTACACCGGAGGCCTGCTGGATGTCAGCGTATAGAATTTGATCTGCTGAAAAAAGTTTTTCAGGTCGAACCAGGCGAAAAAGTCCTTCCAGTCGGCATGAAACCGGGAGAAAAACATCAGGTATATTCTCCAGATAAAAATATACACCAGAAACACGCCGAAGAGAATGTGAAAGAAGCGCATATCGCCCATAAGAAATTTGGAGGTTGTTTCTCCGGGCGCAACCGTAAACGGCAGGGCGGTATAAAAGCCCGTAAAAATCAGCACGAATATGGAAACGACCATGGCCCAGTGATTGATACGCAGGCCGACGGACCATTCTTTATTGGCTATTCTTTTGTCCTCCACTGCGATCTCCTTTCTTGGGATTAAAGCACCTTGAACTTCCTGACCGTGTCCGTTCCGGGATCGATAATATGGACCGCACAGGCCATGCAGGGATCAAAGGAGTGAATCGTTCTCAGGATTTCAAGAGGCTGCTCGATGTTGGCCATTCTGGTGCCGATGAGCGACTCCTCATAGGGCCCCCGCATTCCGGCCTTGTCGCGCGGCGAGCTGTTCCAGGTGGAAGGAACGATAGCCTGATAGTTGTCGATAACTTTGTTTTTTATTTTAATCCAGTGGCCCAGCGCTCCGCGCGGCACTTCATCGAGGCCGCGGCCCTGCGCCTCGTCCGGAACATCGCAGCGCGTCCAGGTGCGCATGTCGCCCGACTGGATGTTGGCGATAAGCTCATTTACCCAGCCTTCGGTGCGGTCGGATACCAGCTTGGTCTCAAGCGCGCGCGCGGCTGTTCTGCCCAGCGTCGAAAACAGCACACCGACCGGCAGGCCGGTTGCTTCCAGGGTGCCGTCAACGAGGGCCTTGATTTCCTTGTGACCCTGGGCGTAGCCGATGATGAACCTGGCCAGGGGGCCGACCTCGCAGGCGCGGCCGTCGTAGCGGGGGGCTTTGCCCCAGGTGTACTTTTCGTCGCCCTTGACGTTGCCGTTGGCGTCGAACCCGGTATACTCGGGGTCGGTCCTGCCCTCGTAGGGATGCAGGGCGTCGGCTCCCTTGTACCAGGAGTGCACGGTTTCCTCGGTGATTTTTGTCTCATCGAGCTCGATCGGGTTGGCAATGTCGCCGTCCATGATCACGCCTTTGGGCAGCAGGGTTTCGTTCCAGTCGTCATCGAGCGGGAACCCGCCATAGGCCAGGTAGTTCCTGGTGCCGGCACCGATACCCTCGATGCCCTCATCCTTGTAGCAGGGGGCCGCGATAAGCACGTCGGGAATATAGGCTGTTTCTATGAATTTCTGCAGTTCTTTGAAGCGGAACAGGTATTCGCCGATGCGGTGAGCGTTCAGGTCGTTGACGCAGGTCACGCCGCCCACGACCAGGCTTTGCGGATGCGGATTTTTGCCGCCGAAAATGGCCATCATCTGGGCGCCGATTTTGGATACGTGCAGCGCATCCAGATAGTGCGACACAATCACCAGATTGGCCTCGGGCGGTGCCTTGTAGGAGGGGTTGCCCCAGTAGGCATTGGCAAACGGTCCCAGCCTGCCGGACTTGACGAACTTGGTCAGGCGCTTCTGCACGGCGCGGTAGTGGGTTTCCGAGCAGTTGTAGGGGTTTTCGTGATAGCTTTTGGCGAGTTCGACCGCCTTGCGGGGATTGGCCGACAGCGCGCTGACAATGTCGACCCAGTCGAGGCCGTGCAGGTGATAAAAGTGCATCACGTGGTCGACCATGTACTGCGAGGCCTTGATAAGGTTGCGCACCAGGCGGGCGTTGCGCGGGGCCGTGACGCCGAAGGCGTCTTCGCAGGCAAGGATGCTGGCCTCGTAGTGGGAGTAGGTGCACACGCCGCAGAAGCGCTGAACCATCAGACCGGCATCGCGCGGGTCGCGGCCTTTGAGTATCTGCTCGATGCCCCGCCACAGGGTTATTGAGCTCCAGGCATCCTGAATCACGCTGTTGTCGTCGACTTCTACTTCTATTCTTAAATGACCTTCAATGCGGGTGATCGGATCTACGACAATTCTCTGTCCCATATTTTCTTACCTCCTTGAAAGCCCGAGAGCTTAATGTTTGTCGCCGTTGTCTTTCGGTTTGTGCCCTTTGACGGCCGATATGATGCCGTGCGCCGCCATGCCGGCTGCGGTGACGCCCAGAAGAGCGGCCCCGATCTGGTCCACTGTTTTTTCGCCGCCGCCGATGGTTTTTTCCGAAATCGGTTTTTCCAGCGGCGCCATGGTATCCCAGAACCCGGGCTCGGTGCAGCCCATGCAGCCGTGCCCGGCCATAACGGGCCAGGAGACGCCGTCGTTGAAGCGGACCCTGCTGCAGTTGGCATAGGTGTAGGGTCCCTTGCATCCCATTTTGTAAAGGCACCAGGCTTTCCGGGCGGCCTCATCGCCCCACTCCTCCACGAACTCGCCTGCATCGTAATGCGGCCGGCGCTCGCAGAAGTCGTGAATACGCTTGCCGTAGGCCCAGACCGGCCGGCCGAGCGGGTCGCAGGGGGGCAGCTGGCCGAACAGCAGGAAGTGCAGCACGGAGCCCACAAAATTCGCGGCACTGGGGGGGCAGCCGGAGATGTTGACGGTCTGAATGCCCAGCGCGTCGCTGATGCCTTTGGCGTCGGTGGGATTGGGGCGTGCGGCCTGAACATTGCCGAAACTCGAGCAGCTGCCGATGCAGATGGTTGCCGCCGCTTTGGCCGTCACCTCTTTTGCCACCTCAATGCCGGTTTTGCCTTTGGCGCCCAGGGTCAGATAGCGACCGTCGAGCCCGGTGGGCAGCGCGCCCTCGATAACGCAGACGAACTTGCCGGGAAAGTCGTGCAGGGCCTTTTCCAGGTTCTGCTCGGCCTGGTGGCCGGCAGCAGCCATAAGGGTCTCGTGGTATTCAAGAGAAATGGTGTCGAGCAGGATATCGTCGATATTGGGATACGAGGTGCGCAGCAGGGCCTCGCTGCAGCCGGTACACTCGGCAAAGTGCAGCCATACGACCGGCAGGCGGCTGAAGTTTTCAGCGGCACGGGCCACCATGGGCTTGAACATCGGCGGCAGCATCAGGGCGCCCGTCATTATGGAGGACCATTTGAGAAAATCCCTGCGGCTGAATCCTGCATCTTTAAGGGTTTCGGCAAAGTCCTCTCCGGCAGGCGGCAGCTCCCGGTCCATTTTGTCCAGATGAGACTTGCAGTGCTCCATCAGCTGATGGTACTGCTTGCCGACCATCTCGCTATAGTCCCTATTTTGTTTTCTGCCCATGCGTCCTCCTTTCACCTTCCGCTGAATCTCTGTACAGTTTATGGTTAAGAACCACTGTTTTCCGTAATTTAAAGAAAAAACAATACAAAATTAATACGTTTTTTTCAAGTATTCTTTTTACCCGCCGGGATCGTGATTTTCAAGAAATGACAGCGTGTTATCGGCGGCATCGAGCAGCAGAAGCGAAACGGTTTTTTATTGCAGCCGCGACAGCCGGTGTCCGGCATGACGGCAGACAAAAGCTCTTGCCTCGGCCCGGCTATACTGGTATTCTGTAACTATTTATGTACTGTATATACTGCCCCAAGCTGCAGTGCTCCTACAGCAGATGCCACGGCCTGCAGCCGACAGGGCGGGCGGCGAAAGCCGCCTGTCTTTCACTGCAGAAAAGGGTAGGCGGTTTGACGTAAATGCAATCAGGGCCGGCACTCTTTGTGCCGGCCCGCTTTGCTGCTATGAATACTTTGATTCGCAACAGTATGCTTTGTGCCGGCCCCAGGATGAAAACAATGCTTGTCATCATGCTTCTGCTTGCCACGGCCCGTTTTCCGCTCGATGCCCTGGCGGCACGGGCCCCTGAAAAGATGGACACCGACAATGACGGAAGGACCGACCGGATTGTATATTATGATACGGGCGGTCGTGTCGTGCGGATCGAGCGAGACACCGATGCCGACGGCACGATCGACCTTCGTGATTATTTCGAGCAGCAGAAGCGTGTCAGGAACGAGCGCATTCTTCCCGGGGGCGGAGTCGACCGCAGGATACATTTCGACGACCGTGAGCGCCCGGCACGTATCGAGCAGGACACCGACCGCAACGGCACCTTCGAGACGCTCTATGAGTACCGGGATGGCAAACCGCACCTGCTGACCAGAGACAGCGATGACGACGGTAAAATAAACATACGCCAGACCTATCGCAACGGCACGCCTCTCGAGCGCAGCGTGGACAGCAACGGCGACGGATCGGCGGACCACGTGGTTCGCTACGATGCGGAAGGGCTGCCGGCGACCAGCGAGCACGATACCGACTATGACGGAAGCATGGATGAGTACCGCACGTACGCGGGCGGAAAGATCACGCTGCAGCGCAGGGATGCCGACCATGACGGCCGGTATGAGGCGGTCACCGTTTACCGTGACGGGCTGCCCCATGAGCAGAAGAAGGACACCAATCATGACGGCGCCTGCGATGTCGTCACCACGTTCAAAAACGGAAAACCCTCCTGCCAGGAAAAGGACGCGAACTTCGACGGTAAAAACGACGTGTTCACGTATTTCAACGCCGAGGGTGTCGTCGAGCGCTGTGAGGAGGATACGCGCTATTCCGCCGTAATCGACCGCATTCGTTTATATGAAAAGGGTATTCCCTTTCGGGTGGAATACGACGACGACCGTGACGGCTTTATGGAAACGGTGACCGAGTATCGGAACGGCCGGCGCGTTCTGCAGACGCGCGATGAGAACCGCGACGGCACGCCCGATACCAGAATGTACTTCAACAACCGCGATGAGAAAAAGAAGGTGGAGACCGATTCCGACCTCAACGGATCGTTCGATACCTGGCAGTTTTTCCGGGACGGCAAACTGAAGCGGGTCGAGCAGGATACCTCCGGCAGCGGAACGGTCGATGTAGTTGTGTACTACAAAAAAGGCGTCCGCAGCAGGCTGCTGAGTGACCGGGACGGCGACGGGCATTTCGAGACCGTGCAGCGCTTTGACCGCCGCAAGTGGAGCATGGTCACGGAAATCGATGTTGACAACGACAAGAACCCGGAGCAGCGCCTGTTTTATTCCGGAGAGCTGCTGCGCAAAAAAGAGCTCGACCAGGACAGCGACGGCAGCCCCGACCTGCTCGAATTTTACAGCCCGGAAGGCAGGCTCGTCAAAAGCCGGGAGGACAGCGGCGGCACGGGCAGGCTCGATATCACCTGGTTTTTCGATGAGAGCGGCCAGGCGGTCCGCGCCGAGCAGGACAAGAACAATGACGGCAGCACCGATGTCTGGTTCGTCTACAGCGGCGGCAGCGTCACCCATGTTGAGGAGGACACCAACGGGGACAGTCGCCCCGATGTGTGGGAAGACTATGATGCCGGCGAGGCGCTCGTGAAACGATCGAAGGATCTTGATTTTGACGGCGTGCCGGATGTGGTCAAGGAGCACTGAAGAGGATAAAAAGTTATAAAGTGAAAATTGCACAAGTGCATTTCACACTATCCCATAGCCTCTTTCCGGTGCCTCCCTGATTGTGTGAAACTGCAGGAGCTGCTTCAGCTGCGATTTTTTTTCGCGGCCGGCGGCCGCTCCTGCCCGGCTACATTATTGTGATACATGCCATAAAGTGAGCCGCAACAAAAATAACAGTGTTACTGGCTTTTAGGGGAGAGAGGCTATGATTGATTTTCTTGCAAAAGGCGGCATTCTGGTCGGGCCGATCCTGCTGTGTTCCATGATAGCGCTTGCGATATTCCTGGAGCGCATCATACGATTTTCGCAGATGAAACTCGAGGGTGACGATCTCGTGACGGTGATGTCCGGCCATGTTGCCCGCGGTGAGGACGAGCAGGCGCGCGAGCTTGCCGGTGTCAGCGAAACGCCCATGGGCCGGGTGCTTCTGCACGGTCTGGACGTAAAGGAGGCTGATCTCGACACCCTTGAAACCGTGCTCGTGCATGCGGCGGACGAGGAGGTGCGCGGCTTTTCACGGTATCTGCAGGCCCTTGCCACCATCGGCACTATTACGCCGATTCTGGGTCTGCTCGGGACGGTCATCGGCATGATCAAGGCCTTCATGGTAATCCAGCAGATGGGCGGCAAAGTGAACGCCTCGGTGCTGGCGGGCGGTATCTGGGAGGCAATGCTGACGACGGCCCTGGGCCTGGCGGTTGCGCTTCCGACCCTGGTGGCGCACAGCTATCTTGCCGGACGGGTCGACAGGTACGAGGCCCGCCTGCAGGACGGAGCCGTGCAGCTTATCAAGGCGCTCAGCATCCGCAGAATCAACGGTAACGGCTGATGAAAGGTCGACGACATGCTCGGAAGGAAAAAACCGAAAAAACGCTATGAAATAAAAACCCCCATCACGGGGCTGATCGATATCGTTTTTCTCCTGCTCATATACTTTCTGCTGACGACCAACTTTATCGTCGATGAGGGCATTAAAATCAAGCTGCCCCAGGCAACGGCCTCGGCCCCCCAGACAGAGCGGGAGATAACCGTGTTTGTCGACAGGGCGGGCAGGGCCTATATCGGAGACGAGGAAGTCCCCATTTCGAAGCTGTTTGCGCGGCTGAAAGAAATGATCGGCGACAAAAAAGACAAGCTGGTGGTCATACGCGCCGACCGGGGCATCGTGCTCAACAAGGCGGTCAAGGTTATGGATCTCGCCAAGGCGGCCGGTGCGGCACGGCTTTGTCTGGCAACGGAGAAAGACCTGTAACAGGCTGGACGGCTTCAGCAGGGGAGGGCGTCGACAGGTACGGGTCATGTCGGGGACGGTATCGCTATCGGGATCGAAAAGAAACTGTTTATGCTTTCAGGGTAATGTCCCGCATCATGAAAACAAAGATAAACAACGCTTCCGGTCGGCAAAACTCGCTTTTCCGCTGGCTCCTGCTGGGGTCCTTTATCATCCATCTTTTTCTGCTTGGCTATATCGCGGGTATCTACAACTCCAGACAGATGACCTATCTCGAACTTGCCCTGCGCGATATTTCCAGGCCGTTCGCGCGCACCATACCCCGGCCGCGCTTCCGCCCTGAAAAGCCGCCCGAGCCCGTGGAAGCCCAAACGCCGAAGGTTCCCAAACCCGTGCCGGCATTCAAGCCGCTCAAGCTGGATCCCGCCGACAGCGATCTTCCCGACAGTCTGGTTGAAAACCTCGCAATGCCCGAAATACCCGGCGTTCCGGGCGGATACGGCTCTCTGCCGGCACAGGCAGTCGAATATTCATCCCCCCGCGACTACCTTGAAATGGTAAAGATTACCATCGAGCGCCACAAAGACTATCCCTTTCAGGCGCGGTCCCGCCGGATCGAGGGGCGCGCAACCGTCAGGTTCGTCATCCTTGCCGACGGCAGCGTCGAGGATGTCGTCATTCTCAAGACCTCGCGCCACCAGGTGCTGGACAGGGCCGCCCTGAAAGCGGTCGAGGAGGCAGCCCCGTTTCACCGCCCCCCGCCGCGGTTTTTCACGGGAGCGGTACCGGTACAGTTGACCATTGTGTTCGAACTGACCGTTTAGCCAGGTGCTTTTCAGGTGAACAGGATAAGGACAGACGTTTGGTTATTCAAAATCACAGACTGGCTGGTTTAACCCACCCTGCTTTTTTTCTATTCATCATGGATGTCCCCTGTATCCTCTGTGCCATTGGTGGTTTGCGCCTTTGTTTTTTAAGAATACTACACTGCAGGTTTAAAGGATTCCTGTTTGAGGGCCTGCTTGATAGAATCAACGGTTTGCAGCTTTTCTCCTGCAGCTTCCTTTACTTTTTTGAATATATCCTGGGCGCCTTCGGTGTAAAATGCCGATCCCTTTGCCTCACGGCCGCCGATATAGAGTTTTTCAGCGCCTGCCTCAATGAGCATGCCGGGAGCCTGCTCCTGGGCAAGAACGCGCTCAATTGACCCGAGCGGTATCTCAGTAAGGGTTTCACCGTTTTTCTGCAGCGACAGCTTCGTGTCATCAACAACCAGCGTGCAGGCAAGCGCTTTTTTGAGCTTTATAAACTTTATAACAAAAAAAGGAATGGCATATATATAGAGAATGATAAAGTTCCAGATGTAAAACGTGCGCACTATACCTTCATGGTGCTCAAGCATGATAAGGCCGTTTGCGCCCATGGCAAGAAGAAAAAGCTTCAGAACCATCAGGTAGTACATGAGCGGCGGGTTCCGAAGTGAAAAAAAGTATGCCGTCTTCCCTTCGCCGAGTTCCTTCGGGCTACGGGCCCAGAACGCACTTTCAAACTTTTTCCAGGTAAACCACCAGACAGGAAACGACAGCAGAAGCACCGCGCCGCTAACCAGTATGGGGTCCTGTCCCGGACCAAGGCCCATGAAATCAAGTACCGTGAAATACAGAAGCGACCACAGAATCAGCCAGTCGAGAAATCTCAAAAAAATACCCATGTCATATTCCTCCTTTTTGCAGTTGCGGTTTTATGTAGCGCGCTGATTGTATATACCATAAAGCAGCGTGTTGCCGGAGCCGAGGAAGCCCTCATCCCGACGTTGTGCGAGGACATTCTCGAATTGTTCTTCGGTGACGGTCAGGCAAAGCTGACTGCCAGAGCCTGCGGTGCGCCGCTTCTGCGTCTTGATGCCACGCTTCTTCAGATAACGTCTGGCATGGGAACAATCCATTCCGAGGCGCTCAGGCTGTTTTATAGTATCTACGCCCGATAAAACAGAATATCTTAATATATTCATGTCCCCTGTATGTTTGGTATTCTTCAGCTAGAATCAGCGATTGTCGCATTTTATCCCCGATTCGGTATTATATGAATTCCCGTATATACCTTGTGAGCAAATCAGGGTTTTCTATAGTGAACCAGTGGGTGGCGTCAGGCACACGAACAATGCGGAGGTCGGAAACATAGTTTTCTATGCCGGTGAGACTGCTCGGTCTGCGGTATTTTTCTTTCTCGCAATATATGAGCAGTGTAGGTACTTCAACATAGAGCTGTTTCTGATCCAGGTCGTCGATTAAATTGCTGCCTCCTGGATGGCCCGTGCCGTCTGGAGGCCCTTCTTCCGACGCACGATAATAGTTCAACCCGCCGGTAAGCGCCCCCGGCCGGCGCCAGGCTGCGATCCACGCTTCTTTATCCTCTTTACTCAATACTCCCCTGTTTTCTAAAAGTTCCAGTATTTCTTTTTTGAGCCATTCGAAGTTATTACGGGAAAGCAGCTTCTCTGCCTCCGGGCTGCGAAGCTGCAGCATGTACTGACTGGCCTCCTGCTGATCGGGATCGGATTGAAGCACCTGGTTGAAAAGTGCAGGGTGCGTGGCATTGATGGTGACAAATTTAGTAACGTATTCGGGATGCCGCAATACAAAAGACCATGCTACCTGTGCACCCCAGTCCTGAGCCACGAGAAATATGTTTTCTGCTTCAAGGTGCTGTATAAGCAGACGAATGTCTTCGACAAGATAGCGAATATGGTATTTGCTCAGCTCAGAAGGTTTGTCGGTAAGATTATACCCGCGCATGTCAGGTGCAATACAGCGAAAGTCTTTTTGGAATTTCATGAGATGCTTTTTCCAAACACCCCAATATTCCGGGAACCCGTGTAAAAATAACAACACCGGCCCTGAGCCTGCAGCAGCGTAATGCATGCGTATTCCATTTATTTCTACATGCTGATGCTTAATCATTGTGCCCCTTTCAGGCTCCGGCAAGTAATGTTCCAGGCTCAAAAGCTGATATCGTCAGAAATCGGTCCCTGGAAGGAATCCTCATTATCGGTTCGAAGGACGCTCACGTTTCCCGACAGCTCAACCGGGAGCTCTGCTGATACTACGTGCGAGGTAAGGGTCCACCCTTCAGGCAAGGTGAATGTATCCGAAGTCCGGTCAGCGCTTCTGCTCACACCGATGAACCGTTCTCCAGCGGGATTATGGAGAATGTTCACCGTGCTGCCCGCAGCATAGGTCAGAAGGTGGTGCTTCTCAAGTTCGGTTCTGCGGATCAGCTCCTGATCGTCCACGGGCTGGCCAGCTGAAATGAGCTTTACCACATTCAGGAATTCCCTGTCGAAGGCCTGCAAATAGGTGTAGTGCCCGTCCGCGGTGGTCATGATCTCGGGTTCCGGGTCACATGCAAGGGGCGTTCCGGCATCCAGGCTGTTGCAGCCGGTGACGGTATCCGAAGCCAGCATCAGAATGAAAAGTGCCGCGCACGTAATTTTCCAGCCAGCCTGCATGGTTTCCTCCTTGAGTTGGTTGGTTCGTGCTGCGTAATAAGTGTTTAATTTCTTGAGACTGACGCGTCATCCCGCATTCGCGGGACTCATCCCAGTGAACATAAAGTAAAATATTTATTTTCATAAGTCATGTTTCTGCTGCCATTGCGGGCCTCAGGCGAAGCCCTCTCCATGAACACAGCACCATTCCTGTTGAGAGTGCCGCCACCCTCCGCAGCAAAGCTACTGCGGAGGACGGGGCGTCAGCACGCCAGGGCGTGACGCGCAAGGACGGGTTGCCTGTACACATCTGTTCATTGCATGAATAACCACGGCCTCGCAAAAAACAGTTAGTACTACCAGATGCGCATTTGCCGAAATGTCCCCGCCTCGCAGGGGGAAAGCATCATTTTTGCAGCACATCGTGAACCGTTTTTGCGATTTCCTGCTTTTTAAAGGGCTTCATGATGAAAGCCCTGATGCCGATTTTTTTACAGT
>CAZFIB010000020.1:52325-56168 GCA_964518865.1 uncultured Thermodesulfobacteriota bacterium | reverse complement strand
TTATGGTTGTATTAGCCAAAATTTATGTGAATTTATTTTTTCGCCAGCCCTAAGGAAAACTTTCATGAAAACAATCATCCGCTACTGTTTTTCGCTGATCGTTGTGACGGCTCTCATGCCGCATGTTGCACATGCCCAGAGGGAGACGGCCAGGCTTGAATTGCAGGCCTGCATAAACTCATGCCCCCACGGTCTTGACTTAACCTCGGAATGCAATATACAGTGCTTTGCCAAGCACGGCTCCGGCATAACCGGCATCGATTTTTCCGGCCACATAACATGGATGAACAACTGCAGCCAGTACAATGCGGCGATAACGGCATGCCAGGAAAACAATACGCCCGCCGATCCTTTCGCGTGGATTCGGGCCGAAGCCCAGAAGTGCACCGCCGGCTGTGCGGAAAACGACATGCCGTGCGTGCAGAAAAACTGCTCCTGGTTCACCTCTAACGAGGCGGCCATGCAGTATTTACAGGCGCTGTACATAGCCGAGTTTCTGCCGAAAATCAAAGCCTGCTGCCTGAATGTGCTCCCCGAGGGCTCCTTCTGCCGTGATCTTTTCAACAAGGTGTTTTTGCAGGGATTCAATTAGACAGCCTGCCGGTTGTGTTTAATAACTTGAAACCCGACATCGGTCCGGTCGCATTCAAGATAATGCTTCCGGTTGATATCGGCGGTGCATAAATAATCGCTGGGTTTCGTGCCTCAACCCAGCCAGCGGTTTCTTCAGTGGTTTCGAAAAGAAATTAAATTGTGTCTTACTTAAAATCGCAGACCTTGGGTGCAACCCACCATAAAAAATTTGTTAACCGATTCGATTCAATGCCTGTGTCCGCAATAGGATGCGTTAAAACAAGCTGTGCAGTGGCGGGTTCCGCTTCGTTGCACCCCCCTGCAAATAAGCATTGTGTTTATGTCTGTTGTTTCCGGGACATAACACTATAAAGCACGTATGTCAGACTAAACGATAAGTATAACGACAAGACAGCCTGCGATCACCCCAGCAACAACGACCCGTCCGTAAAAAACGTTCCCGCTATACAGGCTGTCAGCAGGCAGGCGAGATTTGCCGACAGCAGCGCCCGCGGCCCGATGGCTGTCAGCACACCTGTTTTTTCGGGCACGATGGCGGCAACCGCACCGACAAAAATCGCCATTGACGCTATGTGGGCGAATCCGCACAGGGCATAGGTTGTAATGACCGCGGAGCGGGGATACTGCAGCACACCGTCAGCCAGAGCCTTCGCCAGATCCTGGTAGGCCGCCACTTCGGTCACAATAAGCCGCTCACCGATAATCTGAGAAACAACGCCTGCATCTGCAGGCGGCACCCCGATTATGAGCGTAAGGGGATAAAACAGCAGCCCGGTTATGCCCTTCAGGCTCCAGTCGACAGAGAACCCGGCTGCGCTGTTCAGCGCCGCACCCGCACCGGACAGAGCCGCATCGAGCAGGGCCACCAGGCCCAGCACCGCCAGCAGCAGCGCCACGATACCGACAATCACGCGAACTCCGGCATTTGCCCCGCTGATGATTGCTTCAAAAATATTCTGCTGACGATCATAGCAGGGATCCATGACTGTGCCGAGCGTCCGGGGCTGATCGGTTTCCGGCATGACCAGCTTGGAAACGATCAGCGCAGACGGCGCCGCCAGAATGGAGGCTGACACCAGGTGTGCCGCGATGGTCGGGAACTGCTGCTGCAGCGTAAATACATACAGGGCAAGCACGTTCGAGGCCACGGTCGCCATGCCGGCGGTCAAAACCGTGCACAGCTCGGAGCGTGTCATTGCGGCCAG
Organism: uncultured Thermodesulfobacteriota bacterium; assembly: GCA_964518865.1. GTDB lineage: Bacteria > Desulfobacterota > WTBG01 > CAIYCZ01 > CAIRTM01 > JANQGV01. The sequence goes on along the minus strand of CAZFIB010000020.1, from coordinate 54,369 downwards.
ATACGGCCGCACGGTCAGCGAGGACTCGACGCCCACAAAAATGTTGCTGGCCGCACACAGCGATTCCGCACCTGATATGTTCAGCAGACGCGTAAACAGCGCAGCGCAGTATTTTATGATACGCGGCATTATTTTAAGATGATACAGAACGGACATGAGTGCTGAAAAAAAGACAATGGTCGGAAACGCCTGAAAGGCCAGAATAAAGCCGAGCGAGGGCTCACCGGTATCGCTGACGGTTCCGGGGGGCAGGGCAAGTCTGCCGAAGACAAAACGGGTGCCTGCCGATGCAGAGTCAAGAACCGTAATAACGATGTCGTTGACAGCCAGAAAAACGCCCGACCCGGCCGGTATAATAAAAATGAACACTGCAAACAGCATCTGCAGGCCGAGGCCGCCGGCTATCAGCCGCCAGTTGACGGTACGTTTGTTCGGAGAAAAAATCCAGGCAAGGCCGAGAACAGCAAAAATCCCGCAGAAGCTGATCAGATTATATGAGCTCATAAGATCTGTGTGGGCGGAAGTCCCGGGTCCGGGTGTACCGCGGATGGCGAAAAACGTTCTGCCGCAAGCTGCAACACGGTCGTGCGCTCAGTCCTCACGCTGCGGCAGTTCGTCATCAGTGCGGATATCCGGCAGCGCAAACTCGGGGATCAGTGCGGTGCACCTGCCGTCATCATGCTTGGCTGCCCCGGATACCGGTTCCCGCTGATGCGGCTGAAACCGCACCAGCTCTTCAGGTGCTGCAACGGCATGGTTTCGGTGTGCGGCATGGTGTGCGCAGGCTGCACTCGAGGCGTGCGAATCATTACGGCCGACTATGGTCTCAGCTGGCTTCTCGTCGGTCACCACCAGATGCTGCAGCATGATAAGCCTGTCGTTACACAGCGGGCACAGACGCAGCTGGGGACCGCGCAGTTCGAGATCGCAGGTCGGGCAGTATGAGCAGTATTTATGTTCTGCAATATTTTTCACTGCTGTTTTTTTCTGGTTATAATCGCGTCGTTTTTATCTGCCCGTGTTTTCAGCTCTGTGCGCAGCTTTTTGGCATCTGCCAGAGAGGGAAGTTTCCCTACCTTGACCCGGTGCCAGGTTCCACGGCCCGGCAGGTCAACCGTCTCCAGGAACGGTTCAAACCCCAGGCCCTGCAGCCGCTGTATTTCATTGAGCGCATTGTTTTTGTTTTTGTATGAATCGGTGTGCACGGAATAGTACACTGCCGGGACCTGCTCTTTTTTCTGTGCCGGCGGTGTGTCGGGCGGCTCCTTTGAAACAGCCGCCGGTTTCTGAACTTTATCGGCCGGTGCAGCATCAGCCTTCGGGGGAGCGGTTGGTTTCTCTGCCGGCGGTACAGGCTTTTCAGCCGGTGCTGCAGGCTTCTCGGCAGGCACTGCAGCCGGTGCCGGTTTTTGCTTCGAAACCGTTTTCGCGGGCGACGCAGCCTCCGTTTTCTTTTTCGGCGATGGTTGTTTTTTTACCACCTGCTGTGGTTCGGGTTCTGCAGGCTCTTTGTCTCCCAGAAATTCTGCAACTACAGGCAGGTACTGTTCAACAGTCTGTTTCAGATTTTCATACTGCTTTTGAAAAACCTCGGTTGCCGGAGCGGAGCCTGAAGAAAGATAATAATACGCTCCCCCACCGGCAAGACACAGCAGCAGTAGAAACATCAAGGCCGCCCGCCGCGAAGAGCGGCCGCCTGTTTTTTTCGGTTTCTGTTTTTTCGGCGTAATAACCTCCTGTTCTCCGCCGAGCTGATCAAGGGCGCGGTCAAGCACGTCCTGCGTCGATTCCTCCGTATCTTCTTTGTGCTCGTCAGCACCGAGCAGAACCGTATCCGGCATGAAGTGATCCCTGTCTTCCGGCTCCTCCCGAGAAAGTATTCCGGCAGTATCTTCCACCGGGGGCTGCTGTTCTTCGGCGGGTTCAGCCGTATCATGGCTGTCGAGCGGCGGAGCGGCTGCATCAGTCAGGCTGCTTTCAAACGTTTCAGGCCCCGCTTTCAGGACATCTGTTTCATCAAGCTGAAACGCATCAGGACCGGACG
>CAZFIB010000020.1:0-52225 GCA_964518865.1 uncultured Thermodesulfobacteriota bacterium | reverse complement strand
GCTCCTCTGCCGCAGGTGGTTCCTCCGGCTGAAGCCCGGCCGGTTCCTCTGCGCCTGCTCCCTCCAGCTCAAATGACGGAACATCTTCCGGCAAAGCCTCCGGCTCTGCAGGGGGCTCCTCTGTCTGAAACGAGGGAGTCTCCTGTTCCTGCGGGGATGCATCCTCAAGCTGAAACGCATCAGGACCGGACGGCTCCTCTGCCGCAGGTGGTTCCTCCGGCTGAAGCCCGGCCGGTTCCTCTGCGCCCGCCCCCTCCAGCTCAAATGATGGAACATCTTCCGGCGGCGTCGAGTCCTCCAGCGTGAAGGCTGCTTCGTCCGGGTCATCGCCTGCCGGAGCCTGCGTGTCATCAGAGGCGAAACCGGCCTCGGTACCGGCGGACATATCCAGATCAAACGCCTTCAGAGCATCGTCTCCCTGCCGGTCTGATGCTTCCGGCTCATCCGGGGTATGGGGTGCCTGCTCGAGTTCGAACTTTTCCTGATCATCAAGCTTTAGAACGGGTTCATCAAAGGTTTCATCAAGATCTTTTTTGACATCCTGCAAAAGATTTTTCAACCGGTCCCCGTCTTCTTGCGCCTCTTCAGCCTGAGGCTGGTCGGGATCGACAGACAGCCGACCGCCGCAGATCGGACAGGAATCCTGCTCTTCGCCTTTGATTTCAAGATCGCACTGTTTACAATACATACGCATGGCCCGCTGTTTTCAATTAATGAGTATGGGTTTGCTTTTTTTTTATTAATATAGCATATATCGCACATTTACGGGACAGCATTAGAAATTTGTTGCACAAATCCCTGCAGGTCTGTCTCCATAAAACGTAAATCCGTGCTTCCGCGGCCCGGTGTACAAGCAGCACTCAGCGGCCGGCAGGCGCGTCGGTTGGCGCATGCCGTTTCGCAACAGCTGATGAGGGACACTCCTTCAAAAGCACACAGTCAGTGCAGCGGGGCCTGCGCGCGATGCACACGGAGCGACCGTGCCGTACCAGCAGATAATTAATATCCATCCAGTCCCTGCGGCTGAAAAGCTGCATAAGCTCTCGCTCTATCCTGTCCGGATTTTTCTCGCTGCTGAGTCCCAGCTTCTCTGACAGGCGCTTGACATGTGTGTCGACCGCGATGCCCTCTGCTTTGCCGAATGCACTTGAAAGCACGATGTTGGCTGTTTTGCGCGCAACGCCCGGCAGCTTTACAAGCTGCTCCATGGTATCGGGAACCTGCCCGCCGTGCTCTGCGCAGATAATGCGCGCAGCAGCGATAATGTGCTTTGCCTTGTTTCTGAAAAAGCCCGTCTGCCGGATGGCTCGTTCAAGCGCCGGGCGGTCGGCCACGGCAAAGTCTGCAGCAGATCGGTATTTTTTGAAAAGCGCCGCTGTTATTTCATTTACTTTTCTGTCCGTGCACTGCGCCGACAGGATGGTCGCCACCAGAAGCTCAACCGGAGAGGAATGCTTCAAAAACGTTCGCGGTCGGCCGTAGGCCGCTCTGAGCGACCGAAGAATACGCCGCGCCCGCGCTGTTGTTTCGCTTCGTGCCGGCCGGACGCTGCCTGCCACCCTAAAACTCACACTGCCCGGTGGGGCACGAAGGATCTGCGGGCGTGCCCGCATCCCCCGGCTCGTTCGGCTGCTCCGCGCCGAAGCTCAGAACCTGCTCCTGCCTGCTTCCGTAGCGATACACGGTAATGCCTTTGCACTTGAGCGCGTATGCGCTCAGGTAAATCTCGCGCACATCCTCCACGGTCGCTGCAACGGGCAGGTTGATGGTTTTCGACACGGAGTTGTCCGTATGCTTTTGAAACGCAGCCTGAATACGCAGGTGCTGCTGCGGAGCTACATCAAACGACGTGACGAACAGCCTGCGCAGCTCACGTGGAATGCGGGCTATGCCCTGGATGCCGCTCCCCTGCGTGACACGGGACATCAGCTCCTGGGAATACAGGTTCCGGCGTTTGAGCTCAGCCTTGAACTCGGGATGCACCTCGAACAGCTTTGTGCCGTCCATAACCGTGCGGGTATAGCTGAGCGAAAAAAGAGGCTCGATACCGCTCGAGCATCCGGCGATAATGCTGATGGTGCCGGTGGGGGCAATGGCATTCATGGTAGCGTTTCGGACTGAAACGCCCCGGTCATGATACAGGCTTTTTGCAATGTTCGGAAACGGGCCGCGCCGGCCGGCCAGTTCCGCGGAGGCTGCCCGGGACTCCGCTTGAACGAACTTCATTATTTTGCGTGCCAGGGCCTCGGCCCGGGGTTCGGCATAGGAAATGCCCAGCTTGACAAGCGCGTCGGCAAAGCCCATGACACCCAGGCCGATTTTGCGGTTTGCGCCGGTTATCCGCTTAATGCAGGGCAGCGGATAGCGTGTAACATCGATAACGTTGTCGAGAAAACGCACGCCGAGGTGAACGGAATGCCGGATCTTTTCCCAGCTCAGTTTTCCGTTGTGCACCATGGCCGCCAGATTTATCGATCCCAGGTTGCAGCTTTCATAGGGCAGCAGCAGTACCTCGGAGCAGGGGTTGGTCGCCTCGATGTTTCCCAGCTGCGGGGTGACATTGCGTCGGTTTATTTCATCGATAAAGATAAGGCCGGGATCACCTGAGCGCCACGCAGAAAAGCAGATAAGGTCGAACAGGGCCCGCGCCTTTACGGAGCGGACTTTCTTTTTGGTGTGCGGGGAAAGAAGGTCGAACATGCCGTTTTTCTTCACGGCATTGATAAAACGGTCGGTTACCGCAACGGACAGGTTGAAGTTTGAAAAGACACCCTCGGAAAGCTTGGCCTCGACAAACTCGAACACGTCCGGGTGGTCGCAGCGAAGGATGCCCATATTGGCCCCGCGCCGCCTTCCGCCCTGTATGATAACATCGGTGGTCTGGTTGAAAATGCTCATAAAGGAAATGGGGCCTGAGGCGCGGCCCTTGGTCGTTGAGACCAGCTCGCCGCGGGCGCGGATGCGGGAAAAATCAAACCCCGTTCCCCCGCCGGTCCGGTGTATAAGAGCCATGTTCTTGACTGTTTCGAAAATCGATTCCAGACTGTCCTCGACCGGCAGAACAAAGCATGCCGACAGCTGGCCGATGGCGGTGCCGGCATTCATAAGGGTGGGGGAATTCGGCAGAAACTCCCGGCCAGCCATCATCCGGTAAAAGGCTTCCTGCATGCTGCGGCGCTCACCCGCGCCGCCGTAGTTCAGCTCTGCCCTGGACACCGTCCGCGCCACCCGCTGAAAAAGCTCTCCGGGCGTCTCGATGACCCGGCCCTGATCATTCTTGAGCAGATAACGGTTTTTCAGAACGAGCAGGGAGTTTACCGGCAGCTTCAGGTCGTCGGCAATGCCGATAATCGCTTTGGTATCGCGCAGGTCCTGGTGTTCCTTGCGGTACAGAATATAGCTTTTTGCAATCAGGCCGTTTCCGCCTGAAATCAGCACATCTTCGACGAGGTCCTGAATGTCTTCTATGGTGGGATGCTTCCGTCCCGGCGGTTTTATGCGGGAGAGCACCTCCTCGGCACTGCGGGAGGCAATGCGGGCAGCCTCGTTCTCGTTTTCGAGCGTACTCAGGCATGCCTTGAGCAGAGCCCGTCTGATTTTTTCGGGCTCGAACGCAACGATCGACCCGTTTCGTTTTCTGATTTTTGCGGGAAGGCGTTTCATGAAATACTGCCTCACGGAACATACCGACGGATTCGGCCAGCCGGTTACTGCCCAAGCGAAAAAAGCATAGGAAATTTCAGCACAAAGGTCAAGGATAAACCCCGGCGGCCGGATAAAGGAGAGCGCAGGGCCGCACCTGGTCCCGCGAGGCGGCAAAGCGGGTCCAATGCATTGTTTTCAGGGAAAAATTTATTGGAATGCGCCGTGCTTTTATGTTATATGTTAAACCTTACTTTCAAATAATTTGTCTGCTAACTAATTCGATAGTAACTACTTAAATAATAAAGCTGAAAATATTATTCAACGAACCCATTGTAGGAGGCAGTTATGATTAATGAGCTACGGGATATCGCGGGGGCGGACAGCGTCCTGGATGCAGAAGACGTCCTGGATGCCTATTCTACCGACCAGAGCCTGACTCCCCCGAAGAAACCTGCCGCTGTCGTAAAGCCCAGAAGCACGGAACAGGTTCAGGCGCTTGTGCAGTTCGCCAACAAAACCGGGACGCCCCTGGTGCCGTCAAGTTCCGGCATTCACTTCTGGGGGGCAAGCCTTGCCGTGCAGGGCGGCGTGATTGTGGATCTCTCGGAGATGAACAAAATCCTGGAAATCGACGTCCAGAACCGTCGCGTAAAAATCGAGCCGGGGGTTACCTGGCACCAGCTGCAGGAAGCCCTCAAAGAGCACGATCAGATGCCGCTTAATCCGCTGTTTCCGCATCCGGAGGTTTCCGCTCTCACCAGCTCGCTCGAGCGCGAGCCCATGCTGATACCCAAGTATGAGTATGGCGATCCGGTCCTGACCAGTGAAATCGTTCTGGGTAACGGCGATATGTTCCATACCGGTATGGCTTCAGCCGCGCAGACGCAGGGGGTCTACCCGGAAGGCCCCGGCATCGACTTCTTCCGCTTTTTCCAGGGAGCCCAGGGCACACTGGGCATTGTGTGCTGGCAGAACATAAAAACCGAATACCGCCCCAAAGAGCAAAAAGCCTACTTTTTCGAATTTGATGATCTTGACGAGGCTGCCGAGCCGATCTATCAGCTGCAGCGCCGCCATGTAGGCAATGAGTGCTTTGTGCTGAGCAGGTTCCTGCTGGCACAGCTTCTGAGTACGGATTTCCCCAAAGACTTCGAAAAACTCATGGGAGCCCTGCCGCCCTACACACTGGTGCTGGTAATTGCCGGTGCACCGCGCAGACCGCAGGAGCGTATTGCTTACGAGGAAGAGGCGCTCATGGAGATCGCCGCCCAGCTGCAGATTCAGCCGCAGAAAACGGCCGGCGGCATCGCCGGGCTCGGCACGACCATGATCGATATGCTCAGGAACCTGCCGGCAGACGGCGACTACTGGAAAACGCGCTACAAGAACACCACGCAGGATATCTTTTTTATCACCACCATGGACCGTGCACAGGATTATGCCGACACGGCCCTCGGGTATGCCGCCAGCTACGGACTGAACCTCAGTGAGGTCGGCGTGTACCTGCAGCCGCTTGAGCGCGGCCGCGCATGTCACCTGAGTTTTTCGCTGCCCTGTGACACCGCTGATGAAAAAGAGGTCGAGCTTGTTCGGGAGCTTTTCGTGGACCTGAGCGAAAAGCTTATCGACGAGGGGGCTTACTTTACCCGTCCCTACGGCCCCTGGGCTGACATGGTCTACCGACGCGCAGCCACCTACACGGCAACGCTCAAGGAGCTCAAGCAGGTGTTTGACCCGAACAATATATTAAATCCCGGAAAACTGTGCTTCTAAAACTTTTTACTATAGATGGAGGATTTCATGGCTGGTGATATGCTACTACCCAAAGATCCGCGGTATCATAAGTATCCCCTGGAAGGGCCCTTTGATGAGGAAAAGGCATACTGGACCGCCTTTAACTGTTCGCGCTGCTCGGTGTGCAAGTTTGTTGACTCCTGGCGGGTGAAGAGCGCCAAGTACGCCCGCATTTGCCCACAGCACACAAGATATATGTTCGACTCTCACTCGGCACAGGGCAAGTGCGACCTGGCCCGCTCGCTGATCGAAGGCAAGGTGAGCTGGGACGAGGACCCTGAGATACGCGACATTCTGTTCCAGTGTACCATGTGCGGCGGCTGCGATGCGATGGACAAGAGCATCCGTGATGCCGAGCTTATCAAGATGTACCGCTGGCTCAGAAGTGAATACATCAAGCGCAACGGCCCGCTGCCCGAGCACAAGGCAATGCTTGACAGCCTGAAGCAATACGACAACGTGTGGCTGCAGCCGCGCATGAAGCGCAACAGCTGGGCCAAAGACCTTGCCGACCTCGGCATTAAAGACCTGAACAAGGAAAAAGCGGACGTGCTGCTGTTTGCCGGCTGTACCTACGGCCTCTCCGAAGAGCTGAAGGGAACGGTCGTCAATATCGCCAGAGTTTTGAAGAAAGCCGGTGTTGATTTCGGCACCCTGGGAGACCAGGAAATGTGCTGCGGCAGTCCGCCGTCAAAGACCGGCATTCTGGACGAGTTCGAGCGCCTGGGCACGGCCAATATAAAGAAATTTAATGAGCTCGGGGTAACAACGGTGTTGACACCGTGCGCGGGCTGCTACGGCACCCTGCGCGTCGAGTACGACGAGCTTGAGGAAAAGAAAAACTTCGAGGTTCTGCATGTAACCGAATACCTCGAGCGCTTGTCGGAAGACAAGAAGCTCGATTATAAAAAAGAGGTGGTTAAATCGGTAACCTGGCACGACCCCTGTCACATGGGCCGTCTCGGCAGGCCGTATGTTCCGGGAAAGGACCTGGAGGGTGTCTATGAAGAACCGCGCAACATTCTGCGTTCGATTCCCGGTGTCGAGCTTCTTGAAATGGAACGCATCAAGGAATATGCGTGGTGCTGCGGCGGCGGCGGCGGCGCGTTCACCGGCTTTAAGGACTTTGCCCAGTGGACCGCTCACCAGCGCATGCAGGAGGCCAAAGACACCGGCGCAGACATACTCGTGACCAGCTGCCCCTGGTGTGAGACAAATCTGCGCGCCGGAGCGACCGGCATGGATGAAAAGATGGAAATCGTCGATCTTTTTGACCTAATGATGGAAGCCCTGTAGGGAGGAGACAGCCACCATGGAAAAAATAGATAGAACAAGCGAGCAGCACCAACAGATTCTGAAAAGCTTTCAGGCTGCCATTGGTGAGGCAAACGTCAAGGACAACCCCGCCACCGTAAACGCATACTGGGGCGACTGGCTGCCGCCCAGGACCCTGGAGCAGTCAACGTGGCCGGAGTTTGTCGTCATGCCGTCCTCGACCAAAGAAGTGCAGGAAATCGTCAAGCTGTGCAACAGATTTAAAATTCCGTTTATTCCGGTCGGGTCCAACCAGTGGTCGCTCACCAGCGCCCCGAACCGCCCGCACACCGTTATTATCGATACCAAGCGGATGGCCGACATTGTAGAGATCGATGAAAAGAACATGTACGCCGTCATCGAGCCCTATGTCACGCTGGCCCAGCTGCATGCCGAAGCCAACAAGCGCGGCCTCTACATCGGCTCGCCCGAGGCCAGCGCCCAGTCGTCGGCAATCGCCGGTCACGTGTTCCAGGGGATGTGGGGCGTGGGGTACCGGCTCGGCGTTGCCTACCGAAATATCCTCGGCATGGAGTGGGTGCTCCCGAACGGCGAAATCCTGCGCACGGGCGCATTCTCACAGGATGCGACCTGCGGGTTCTGGGCTGAGGGACCGGGTCCCGATCTGCGCGGTATGCTGCGCGGCTATGCAGGCGCGCAGGGCGGCGCCGGTATGGTCACCCGCATGGCGGTCAAGCTGCACCCCTATCCGGGTCCCAAGGTATGGCCCGCCGAGGGTCACATTCCCAACATGACCTCAACGCTTCCCGAAGACCGCTTCCACTGGGAGATCATCAAGTATGACGACCTGGAAGGCGCGGTAAACTTCATGTATGAAGTCGGCCGGGCCGAGATCGGCGGTGTCGTGCAGAAGTGGCCGACAGTCTATTACATCTGGTGGTGGGCCAACTCCAATGAGGAGTACTGGACCGAGTGGCAGAAGCGCACGTTCCAGGACAATGTGAAAAACGCCGTGGGTATCTGCCTGTGGGGATTTACCTCGGACAAGCAGCTCGAGTATGAAAAGCGCGTACTTGAGGATATTATCGAGGAGACAGGCGGCCGGCGCATTAAGCAGGAGGTCTTCGATCAGTGGGTGCCCCGCACCGCCAACAACTGGATCAGGGATACCAACGGCTCGCGCATGATGCGGCCGTCAGGAACGTTCCTGGCACTTAAGCTGCCGACAGATACACTCAAGAGCTCCATTCCGGTTGCCCGCGACGGCTATACCTGGGTTGAGAAGTTCTCGCCGCCTATTCTCGATTCCGACGGTCCGGACTGGATCGGCGGATACGACTTCGGGCACTTCGGCTTTGCCGAAACCGACTTCCCGGTTGAAAAAACCAAGGGGGATCTCGGGGACCTTATGAACAAGCTGCTCGGCATGACCAAGGAAAACCTGCAGAACGGCATCGAAAACGGCGTTGGCCCCTTCCTGGGCGGTCCGTATCATGGCATGGCCGGACAGGTGTTCAAGTACGATAAGCTGCTCAAGGGCATAAAAAAGGCGATCGACCCGAACCTTGTTTCCAATCCTCCTCACAATATACCCATCGAGGAATAATTTCGGAGCCGATACGGACAGGAACGAATATCAACATCCACCACAAGGAGTAGGTCCATGGCACTAAAGGTTGATTCCCTCAAATGCACAGGCTGCCGGATTTGCGAGTTTGCCTGCAACTATCATCACGATGACAGCATATCGCCGATCGGCTCGAGCCTGATGTTCTACTTTGAGGAAAAGAAAAACTATTACGGCATGATGGTAAAGCGCGAAAAATCACTTCTGCTGGGGCGGCCCGAAGGCGAACAAACCCTGCTTCCCGGTGAGCAGATCGAAGGGGCGGGGGCAAGCGCAAAGCCCATTCTCCTGAGAATTGCATGCGACAGGTGTGAAGAAGAGGATAATGGACCGGTATGCATTCAGGCCTGTCCTTACGGTGTTTTGAGCATGGAGGATGAATAACCATGGAAACGATGAACAATTATAACGATGTTATTCTGATTGTCGATCTTGAAGCCAAGGAGTGCGAAACGGAAGAGCTGGGGGAAGAGCTTATAGAAAAGGCCCTGGGCGGCGCCGCGCTCAACATGGAGCTCTATGAGCGCTATAAGGACCGCGATCCGCTGATTCTGGGCTCGGGCTTTTTTACTGCAACGTTTATGCCGGCTGCCTGCGGCGGGATCATGACCGGCAAAAGCCCGGTAACCGGCCGGGTATGCCATGTGCCGTTCGGCTGGCAGACGGGTGTCGAGCTGAAGCTCACCGGATTCGATTTTGTCGTGATACTGGGCGCTGCCGATGCACCGGTTCGCCTGTGGCTGCACGACGGTCTTTCCGATATCGACGACTCTTCCGATATCTGGGGCATGGATGTGTGGCAGTCGACCGACAAAATCCGTGAAGCCTACGGAGATGAAATGATCCAGCTGTTCGTTATCGGCAGGGCCGGTGAGAACAAAGTACCGCTGGCCCAGGTATCTGAAAACTACTGGGGCAGCAGGGACTGTTTCGGACTGGGCGCCGTATTCGGCCTGAAGAACCTCAAGGCCGTTGCCATGCGCGGCCTGGGCGCTCTGGAAGTCGCCGAGGGGTTCTTCCAGCAGTGTATGGATCTGAAAAATGAAATAGTCGGCGGTACGACCAGCGGCAAGGCAGGCCTCAAAGACATCGCTGCGGACCTGGGTATCGACGCTGCTGCCATAGAAAAGCTGAGCGCCGCCACCCACAGAAACGATGCAGCCTACAACTGCCCGTACCCCTATTACACGTTTCTGAAATACCGCGAGGCGCCGAGCGCCGTGGACATGAAGGGCGAGGCCGAGCCGGGTTGCCTGGTATCGGATATCGCGGGTTTTGCCGCCCTTCACAAGGCCGGCATGGAGCCGGCTGAGGCTATTGAAAAATGCTATCGCCTGGGCCTGTGTCCGGCTGCCGCGGCGCAGTCGGCATCCGACATAAATGCGCTTGACGGCCTTGCCGACAGCGGCTCGATCGACGCACCGGCTCCCTGGCCTCTTGACGGCGCACCGGATGCGGCGATTCTGAATGCATCAAAGGCGTTCTCTACAGCTGTTCCGCCCAGGGGCATCTTTGCCAACCAGGGCGAGGGCCCTGAATGGTGGATTAAACGCCAGGCGCTGGCAGCGGTTCTGGGGCTTGACCCGGTCATCGCTCTGATGACCCCTGAAATAACAGAGGAAAAAGTGGTCGAGCTTGTCAAGACCTGCGCCGAGTGGGACGACTTCAGCCTGGAAGAGCTTCAGCGCATCACCGGCGAGCTGATACAAAAAAGCAACGCCTGACGCGCTGCTGTAACACGTTAAGGGAGAAGCTGCAATGTACCCGAAAATCGACAAAAAAGTGTATGAGCGCTCGCTTGAAGACTACCGGGAGATGGCCTGGGGCGATGCCCGCTGCAACTGGTGCATGAACCAGTGGGGCTGGAACGTGAAAAGCTCCAGGTACAACGAGATATGCCCGGAGTTCCGCTACAAGAGGTTTTTCGCTTACAGCGCCATGGGCAAGTTTCACATTATCAGGGCCCTGCTCGAAGGTGATTTCGACCATACCGATACCGACGAGCTGCTGGACATCTGCTACACCTGTACATCCTGCGGCGCCTGCGAGATGAACTGTCTCAGGCTTAATGAAAAAGAGCCCCTCAAGGCAGCCGAGGCCCTCAAGACACGGCTGATCGAACTCGGTATTGCACCGCTTCCCGCTCACCGGGAGCTTCTGAAAAGCATAAAAAATTACGACAATCCCTGGATGCAGCCGCGCGCAAAGCGCACCGACTGGACGAAAGGCCTCGATGTAAAGAACTTTACCTCAGAGCAGTGCGAGTATCTGTTTTTTGTCGGCTGCACACCTGCTTTTGACCCTTTGATTCAGCATGAAATCCAGAATGCGGTCAAAGTGTTTTCCCAGTGCGGGATTTCGGTCGGAATTTTCGGAGAGCAGGAGATCTGCTGCGGCAGCCCTGCGATCCGCATCGGCGAGCGTGAAACCTTTTTCGATCTGGTCAAGCGCAACATCGAGCTGTTCAAAAAAGCCGGCGTGAAGAAAATCGTCACGCACTGCGCCGGGTGTCATCATGTGCTCAAGTACGATTACCCGGAAGTGCCGGGCATGCCGGCTTACGACATCCAGGTCGTACATATAACCGAAGTTCTGGCCGAGCTTGTGCAGCAGGGGAAAATACGGTTCACCAAAGAGGTGCCGCTGTCGGTGACCTGGCACGATCCCTGTCATATCGGACGCCACTGCGGCATCTATGAGGAGCCGCGCACCATCCTGAAAGCAATACCGGGATTGCGGCTCATCGAGATGGAGCGCATCAAGGACCAGGCCTGGTGCTGCGGTGCAGGCGCGGGCGTGCGGCTTGCCTACCCGGATCATGCTTTCCGGGTTTCATCCGAGCGAATCGAAGAGGCCAAGGCCACCGGTGCCGAGGCTATCGCCACCTGCTGCCCGTACTGCGAGCAGAACCTGCGCGATCCGCTCGAGCGCAACAATGAAAAAATGAAAATGTATGATTTAATGGACTTGCTATTACTGGCTTTATAAATTAAGGTAGGGTTTGTAACTAACAATAAGAAAGGGGGATTGCATGGCAGACTTAACCTGGGAAGGCAACAGCAAGCAGATGTTCGATAAGCTCGTAGAATCATCGCCCAAACCGTTTCGCGCAATGACCGAGAAAAAACTGATGGAGGCTATTACCGGCAAGGCCGGTGACGGAGCGGTAACCGAAGACATGGTTATCCAGGCGGTGCAGGAAGTGACGCCGAAGCCGTTTATCGGCATGGCAATGAAAAGCATCGAGCCGCTTAAAACCAGCTAGTGTATGCTTCGATACAGCGTTGTCCGGCGGTAGCGCGTTTTGTGCTACCGCCTTTTTTTTAGCAGCCGGGCGATTTTGGTGATGATGTGCACCCGGAAGGGGCTTTTACGGGCTATCATGCGACCGTTGCGCAGGGCGGACAAAAACTCCCGGGGCGTTTCAAAGTCCTCGATTTCCATACAGGCCCGGCCCACCTCCAAAGGCGTATGCGCATCGCTGCAGGCTATTTTTACAACACCGGCAGCAGTTGCCTTCGCGATCAGATCAGGATCCGGCCGGCATAGAATATCGCGGGCATTGAACGTTTCGATAAGGTCGATGTCGCGGATAACCGCGAGCAGGGCATCTGCAGCAAGACGAGATGACCGCAGACGATCGAACGGATGCGGAACCGACACCAGACCTCCCTGCTGTCGAATGGCAGCTATAGTATCTGCGGGGCTCAAGCCGGGCGGTATGGCTTCGGTTAAAAAGTAGCCGACCAGTTCGCCGCGGTTTGTTTTTATCTCCTCGGCCGGAATGATTCTGAGGTCCCCGGCCTGCGCAGCCGTATCAGCCACACCCTGCATGGTATTGTGATCGGTTACGGCAATGCCGTGCAGGCCGCGCCGCCGGGCTGCGCGAAGCAGTGACGCGGTGCTCATCAGGGCACAGCCGGAACGGTTGGTATGAACATGCAGATCGTAGAGCCGCTTCATTCGGTAAGTATTTAACTGAAACTATTTAAACACCGGAGGTTTTAACATAGTAACTCTTCGTTTTTTTTGTAACAACTATAGCGCAGCGATACATATTCGGTAAAGCATTACTTTCTGTCCGCTTCGGACAAAATGACAGCAGGTCGATTCTTTCCGGAACAACACCAGAATTAATTTACGTAAAGGGAGAAAAAAATGAACAAGAAGCTCACAGCAGGTATCGTCGTAGCGGTTCTGAGTTTTATCATTATCCCGGCCGTACAGGCATTTGATGCCATGACGCTCAATGGCAAAGAATTTCAGGTCGTTTTGTACTGTACGGACGAGGCCGGTGACTACTGCGACAGCGGCGATATCAGAAACGACGAATTCGAGTTCGACGGCAGCGACTTCATCATCAAAAGCTTTGAGGACGAGCTGTTCGGCTACGGCGGCGAAGGTGATTACAATGACGGCGGCCTGGTGTTCAGCGCCGACTACGAGGTCATTACCGATGACCTGATCGAGAAATATAAATTCGACATCCAGGGCTACGTTCTTGCCGGGCAGATAATCATCGGCACCGTCGATATCGACTACTACGAGTGGGATATCATCGATTTCGACAAAGAGGATGAAGCCATGGCCTATTTTGTCGGCCTCAATCGCTAGGCTCTTTTTCACACTACTCCAGCCATTCTGTCATTTCCAGGGAGCACAGCGCCTGAGAAATCTCACGCCCCTGAAGAGATTTCTCCCTTCGGTTGAAATGACAAAAAATGAAAATTGCTCTAATATTACATAAAAAAGAGCCCTGCCGCAGCGGGCTCTTTTTTATATCCGGACACGGCGATGCACTTGATTTCCAATCTTTTTTGATGTCTACTTTCTGAAAGAAACCGACCGAAAATTCATCAGACCGTTTTTATGCAAAGAACCGTTGCGTTCAAAACCATTCAGAGCTGCATCCCTGCGCTTTCTTTTGCGGCAGTGGGCCTGATATCCGTATGGCAAAAAAAGTTCGTCACCGATGACGGCTATATTTATTTTCGCTATATCGACAATTTTGCCCTGCACAAAATCGGACTGGTCTTCAATGCCGGTGAAAAAGTAGAGGGCTTTACCGGACCGCTGTGGGTGCTGTTTCTGTCCGGCCTCCGCTACGTGTTTCAGTCTGCCTCGCTGAATCAGATCATCTCGATTGTCGGTATGATTGCGGCGCTTGCTGCGTTTTTGCTCATGATACGAACAAACCGGGCTGTTCTGCAATACAGTTGTCCAGAGTCGTTCGATACGTTGTTCGACTTTTCTCTGCCCCTTGTTTTGTCAATCTCAACGGCAGTTATAACCGACTTTTTTACCTCCGGCCTTGAAACCCCGCTGTTGATGCTCTTTGCAGCTTTTACGGCCGATCAGATTCTGCTGCCGAAAAAAAATGTGTGGCGCGTCGGCGCCCTGTGCGCGCTCGGTCCGCTTGTGCGGCCGGAATGCCTGCTGGTATCGGGCATGCTCATGCTGCATTACCTGCTGTTTATCGGCTCCGGCGTACGGCTGCTGAAGATAGCCGCGCTGTTTGCCGTCACGAACCTGTGTGCGCTGCTCCTCAGAATCTGGTACTATGCGGCCCTGCTGCCGAACACCTATTATGCCAAGGCGGGCAGCGGCCTGTACCTGTCACAGGGCCTGAAGTATCTGCACGACCTGAACCGGGCCTATCACAGCGATATAGTGCTGCTGAGTCTGCTGCTGCTTATTCTTGTTTTCAGATTTACGGCCATGGGGGCGGCAACCCGCCGGCTGTTTCCGAACCGCATTTTTTTGCTGCTGGTCATGCTGGTCTACGGGCTGTATGTGGTGGCTGTCGGGGGCGATTTTATGCACGGCCGCTTTTTTCTCCCGGTGCTGGTGTTTCTCTACATGGCCACAGCAGGCCTGCTCGAGCCGGTGCTGCTCTCAACCAGCGCCAAGCTGAATGCCCTGGAGCGCAGCGCAGCCGGCTTTGTCGTCATGCTTCTGGTGTTTGTCGTGTTTTCATCCTTCGAGTCTGTGCAGCAGGGTATCCGGAGAAGTTACGGCATCGAGGATATTCGCAAAATGCATGAGAGCATGAATTTCGGCTATCTGAGCACCTGGAACGCCAGGCTCGACAATTCCCTGATCCGGCGTGGAAAGCGCTACAGAAACATAGCCCGCTCCTCCGATATCCGGGTTGCCGCTGTTGTCGGAAGCGCAGGATACCGGGGCTATTTCGCCGGCCCCTCGGTAACGATTATAGATGACTATGGTATAACCGATCCGGTCGTGGCGCGTCTGCGGCTTGAAAAACGGGGCTATCCCGGTCATGAAAAACGGGCCCCCTTTCCCTATGTTCTCTACCGCAGACCTGTTTTTGCCAAAACGCCCTATGACGATTACAATGCCGCCCTTTACATAATGAGCCGTTCTCAACCGCTGCTCGACCTGCGCGCTGAAACCCTTGAAGCGCTCGACAGGTTTCTGATCAATAAAGACGTTACCTCTGCCGTACACCGGGCCATCGTTGCGCTGCTCGACCGCCACGCAGCAGACCCCGACTTTGTGTTCATGCTCAGTCACATGTGTTCGGGTTCGTGTGATGCTGAAATCACCCAAAAGCTTGCAGAGGCACAAAACGCCGTAAAGGGGCCCTCATCATATGAACGGTGGCTGGACGATCACCGGGAGCGTCTCGAGCTGATCGATGCCATGAAGCGCAACAAGCATACCCTGCGGGAAAATTTCCGGATTGCCCTGAAAGCCCACCGCATCCGCTTTGATCCGCTGTAAAAATGCCGCCGGGTTTGTCTCGCGAAGGCACCGGTACAGAGCCGTCTTGCTGCAGCTCAAAGCGCAGACTTTTGATAAAAAAGGCATTTTACAAATCAGATAATTATTTGATAAGCTTTATTCTATTCAACTTTGTTTTAAGTCTGAAGACAAAAAGGAGCCGTACGGTGGCTGCAACTAAAATTGATACTTCTAAACCTGACCGGCAGATTTTGGATGAACTTGTTCAGCGTACCGTCAGGATTGTACAGCCGCTCCAAATTATACTTTTCGGTTCAGCCGGACAAGGCACAATGGGTCCTGACAGCGATCTGGATCTGCTGATTGTCGTTCCTGATGGTGCCCACCGCCGGAAGACAGCGCAGAAGATTTATAAAAATCTTCGTGGCCTGGGCTTTTCAAAAGATATCATAGTAGTTACCGAAAGCGATATGCACAGATATAAAGACAACCCTTCGCTCATTATATATCCGGCCATTACTCAGGGGCAGGAGATTTATCATGCCGCCGATTAGGCCGACACCAGGCTCTCCCCAGGATTGGATTACCCGTGCGAAAAGTGATTTATCTTTAGCACGAATGCCTCTGCCGGAAGGTGTGTTTTATGAAGATTTATGCTTCCATGCTCAGCAGGCTGCTGAGAAAGCAATTAAGGCGGTCTATCAGTTACACGGATTGCAATTCAAATATACACACGACCTTGATGAGCTAATCAATGGTTTACTAACACAAGGCATTCTAATTCCGCCGGAGCTGTTGTTTTGACCGGTTTTGCGTGGGAATCGCGTTATCCAGGATTAACAGAGCCTGTTACTGAAGAGGAATATGAGGAAGCGATAAACCGTGCTGCATGTGTTGTTGTCTGGGCCGAAAAAGAGATACGCCGGGTGCGTTAGCGAAAGCATTTCTTACCGATCCTTCGGCAATGGCGTGTGTTTATAATCAGTATGTTTTTCCCGGAGGCTCCCCGTTTTTCGAAATATCCCCGACCCAATTTACGCTTTTTCGGCAATGACGGCAAATTCGGTCGATTTTGGGTTGTATTCTTTTCCCGCAACATCTGAATAGAGCCCCCTTACTCGAAAGCCTTCCTCAGCAAGTTCTTTCTCAAGGTCCCCGGGTGCAAAACACTGCAGCCAGTTGTACACCTGCCTGGTCCGCTCAGAGTCAACAATTGTATACTTGTCCAGCACAACCTTCTCTTCTTCGTATTTGAAGATATTCAGAAAACCATAGTATGTATTCGGTGACCAGAAACCGTTGAGCAGGTTCTTTTCATATGTTGCGGATTCCGTCCTCTGTTCGAACGCCGACAGGGAATACACATCGAGAAGGACCGAACCGCCCGGCGTCAGTATCGTATGAAATATGTTCAGCAGCCTTTTTCTTTGAGCAGGGCTGAGGGCGCAGAAGTCGCACATAATCAGCAGCACGAGGTCGAACCGGTCTTCTGTTTCAAGTTCCAGATAGTCCTGATTTACATAGCTGACAGGCACCTGCTCGCGGGCGGCAACTTCCCGTGCGCAGTCGATTGACCGCTTCGAAAAATCGATGCCCGTTACGGCTGCTCCGCATTGTGCCAAGGGTGCTGCGTACAGTCCGGGCCCACAGCCGAAATCCGCTATCGAGGTTTCTCTGCCGACAGTGAACTCTCGCGCGATCCATTCCACCGATCGCCTGATGAAGTCCGCGTTTCGCGAAGAAACGTCACTGGACGCATCGAGGTGAAATGAAAGCATCTGCCGTGAGGTGTGGTCATCGGTCCAAAGATCGCGTGCGGTATAAAACCGGAAAGGTTCCGGACGTTCGTTAATCTTCTCCAGCTTTTCAAACATTCTTTCTCCTGCTCGTAGTAATAAATCCCATCGTGGAGAAAACAAGAGAATTGCAAAAAATGTTTTTTTATTGATGAACATGAATTCCGAGGACAGAATACATAATAAAAATGCCCGCCATCCTAAAATGGTCGGGCGATTCAGCCTCCGGAAAAAACACCGGACACGCGCAGGCTGTCCCGACATCGTCGTCGGCAGAATATATTTTTCACGTTCCGGGCTTCTGCTACACTAAAACAAAAAGGTCCGATTGTGCAGCATGTTTGTCAAACGACAAAACCGTATCGCAGCCCTTGCGCCGTGCGACAAGCCCGATAAGAAGATCTGCAAGATCGACCCCGGATGACCGCCCGTATTCGATAACCGCGTGGACTATACGGACATCCTCGAATCTGATAACGGGCATCATTGCCAGCGTTTCAACGGCATCGATTATTTCGGTACGAGTGCAGTTGTATACGGATTCCAGGACCCATACAAGCTCCAGCACAACAAGGAGGGGGACAAAAAACGTTTCTTTACGTGCTTCGGCCTGTTTAAAAAGCCCAAGCACTTTGCGAGCCTGTGCATCATCGTCTTTAACCAGAAAACGAACAAGAATATTCGTATCGACAGCCTTCATTTGTATTTTTTGCGGAAGGATTTTTTCAGGCGTTTGTTTATTTCATCAACCGGCAGCGGCTTGCGTCTGGGCGAGGCAAGCATTCCAAAGACTTCATCGGGACATTTTGATACCGCACGCATAATGGCATCACCTTTTTCCGAAATGATAAAGTCAACCTTGTCCCCCTCCCGCAGATGGAGGGTATCCCGGATCGGTTTCGGAATGGTGATCTGTCCTTTGCTGGTAACGGTTGCCTGGGACATTACGAGCTCTCCTTACTTTAACTTATATCCTTACTTAATTGTAAGGATATACGGTGCGCTGTCAACCTATAAAAAACAAGCGCCGCTGCCGGGCCGAAAAAGAAATCTGTCCACTTTTTATTTTTCACAAAATACCGTGTTTGTAACTCTTAAACTTTTAACCTGCAAATAAGCTCACGCATACTCCCGCCGCAGCTCGTTCAGCATGTCATCGGTCAGCTGCTCGGATTTTCGCAGCTCGGCGAACTTGTCGAGAAGGTCGCCGACGGTCAGGTGCTGCCTGTCGTGCGGGGAAAGCGCGTCGATAATCTCACCTTTGTGCATCATGACGGTCCGGTTGCCCAGCTCCAGGGCCTGCTGCATGCTGTGCGTCACCATGAACGCCGTGAGGTTGTCGCGCTCGATAAACATGCGGGTCAGCTTTATGACCTGGGCGGCCGATTTCGGATCGAGCGCGGCAGTGTGCTCATCGAGCAGCAGCACCCGGGGGCGGTTGATGACCGCCATGAGCAGGGTCACGGCCTGGCGCTGCCCGCCGGAGAGCGATCCGATCAGCACGTCCAGCCGGTCTTCGAGCTGCATCTCGAGCCGGCGCAGCTCTTCGCGGTAGTCCCGGCGCCGCGCAGCGGACAACCCGATGAGCGGGACGGCTGCCGTGCCGCGCAGGAACGCCATGTGCAGGTTTTCGGCTATGGTCATCTCCGCTGCTGTGCCGGAAAAGGGATTTTGAAACACCCGTGAAAGGTGTTTCGCCCGCTGGAAATCTTTCTTTCGGGTGACATCCTCGCCGGCGATTTTGACGGTGCCCGAATCGGGTACGAACGTACCGGCGATCGCGTTCAGCAGGGTGGATTTGCCCGAGCCGTTGGTACCGATAATGGTTACAAAATCGCCGTCGTCGATGTGCAGGCTGATGTCCCTGAGCGCACGGGTCTCGTTGACGGTTCCCCGGTTGAATGTCTTGTTGAGATTCTGAATTTCGATCATCGTTTTATAAAACAGAATTTTTCAATATCAATCATACACGTTTGCGGCCCGCTCCAGCACCGCCTCGGGAATGGTGATGCCGTACCTGCGGGCGAGGCCGCGGTTGACGTACATTTTTTCCGGCACGCAGTTTTCGATCGGAATATCCGCCGGCTTCTCGCCCCGGATCACCCGCGCTGCAACCCGGGCAGTCCGGCGGCCCACCTCATAGTAGTCGGCCCCGATCGATATGAACGATCCGCGCTCGACATCCGAAGGGCCGTTGGTAAAATAGGGAATTTTGTGCTGTGTCATGATATCTGCGATGCTTTCAAGAGCCATAAGAACGGTATTGTCTCCGGCGGTCAGAAAGCAGTCGATCCGGCGCGCGCTCAGGGACTTTACCGCCTCGAGCACTTCAGCCGTACTGCTCACGGTCGCCTCCAGCAGCTCGAACCCGTAGCGCGCTGCAGCCTCCCGCGCTTCCAGCGTGCAGGCTTCCGAGCAGGCCTCCGCAGGGTTCCACACCATGCCGATACACCGCGCATCCGGGAAGACTTCCCGCATTACCTGTATGGTCGCTTCCACCGGCTGCAGCGTTGCAATGCCCGTGAGCTGGGGCAGATGTTTTTCCGGGCCTTCCGCCACACCCATCCTGAACGGGTCGGTTACCGCTCCGAAAATGTGCGGTATGGTCTTGTTGCCCTGGGCGGTGACCTGCAGGGCCGGCGTCGACAGGGTGATGATATAGTCATACCGGCTGCGCACGATGTCCTGCACGATGGACTGGGCCAGGAAAAATTCGTTCTGGGCGTTTTTCGTATCGATGGTGATGTTGTACCTATCGATAATGCCGCTCTGCCTGAGCTCGTCGAGAATGCCTTTTTCAGCCTGATGGATGATCGAATGCTCGCTGAACAGAAACAGTACCAGCCGCCGTTGGGTCGCAGAGGATTTTTTATCGGATACGCCAGCGGCCGGTTTCCGGTTTGCTCCGCCCACAACCCTGGTCGCCTTTGCCAGCAGCTCACGGGGCAGGTCGATGCCGAGCTGTCGGGCAACGTTCAGGTTGAATCCGATCGTTCGTTTTTTATAGCGCTCGATCGGTATGCCTGCCGGGTCCTCGCCGTTCAGAATCCGGTGCACGAGACGGGCGGCCTGAATGCCGCTTGCCGTGTAGTCATACCCCAGCACGCCCAGGGCCCCGTCGCCGAGTCGCTCCACATCGCTCATGAAAATGGGGATGTGCCTGCTGCGGGCTGCCTTTACCACCGACTCGAAAGCCGAATACACGATATTGTCGGGGCTGAGCACAAACACGTCGATGCCGCGCTGTACAAGCGACTGCGCGGCCTGGTACACCTCAGAGGAGCCGGTGATGGTCGCCCCGAAAAAGGACAGCCCGTCCTGGGCCTCGACGGCCTTTTTCAGGTTTTCCATATTGAACACCGAATTGGCATGCGCCGGGTCCCACACCGCCCCGACTTTCAGCGGCCCGGGCAGAACGGTCCTTACCATGTCAATGGTTTCATCCATGGGCACCCACCCGTACACGCCGGTCACATTGGGCAGGTGGTCGTTCTCCGAGGTACCGGCCCCGATGATAAAGGGATTGGCAACGGTTGCGAACACCACCGGCCGGTCCGTGATTTTGTTGACCGCCGCCTGGGTGCAGGGCGTTGAAACCGGAACCACGATATCGACATCCTGCTGCACGAAGCTGTCAAGAATCGTGTTTACCGTGGGCATATCGCCGTTGGCGTTTTTGAGGATTATCGTGCAGGTTCCCTCGCCGTAGCCGAGCCGCTGCATCTCGGCGATGAAGGCGTCCCGGGTAATGTTGAGAAGGCCGTGGTCGACAAGCTGGATAAAGCCGATCTTTGTCTTTTTCGCAGGGTACTCTGTTGTTGCCGTCTGCCGGTAGGCAACCACGGCCGCTGCGCCCAGCGCGCACACCAGCACCAGCGCCGGGACCAGCCGCTGCGGCGTGAGCAGCCGGCCGAGACCGGCGAGCACGGCATGTTTTGCCGTCTCGCTGCCGGTAAGGGCTTTTGAAACGATCAGGGTCAGGAACACGAACACCGCTGTCAGCAGCTTCAGGTCAATGGGGTTCATGCCCGCAAAAAGCGCCACCGCGATCATAAGCCTGAAGATAACCGAGCCGATGATGACGCAGAGGATTTTGGCAAACATGGAGCGGGCCTTGAGAAGCGATTCACCGATGATGACACCGGCAAGGCCGACAACGATGGTGCCGATGCCCATGCCGATATCGGCAAACCCCTGATACTGGGCGACAAGGCCGCCGGAAACGCCCACAAGACCGTTTGCCAGCGCCACTCCGAACACGGTCATGCGCTCGACATGGATGCCGTTGGCGGCTGCCATGACCGGGTTGTTGCCGGTGATGCGCATGGCAATACCCGTGTCGGTTTTGAAAAACAGTGAAACTCCGAGCCAGAACACGGCCATCAGCACCAGCAGAAACAGGCACAGCCGGGCTTCCGCCGGCAGGCCGGGATTTATCCGCTCGAGAAAGGTGATAAAGGTTGCCTGGTTCAGCAGCGGTATGTTTGAGCGGCCCATGATGTGCAGGTTGATAGAGTACAGGCCGGTCATGACCAGGATGCCCGCAAGCAGGCCGTTGACGTTGAAGCGGGTATGGATCAGGGCGGTAATGCTTCCGGCGCAGCAGCCGATGCAGAACGATGCACAAAGCGCCGGAAGCGGGTGAACGCCCGCGCTGAGCAGGACGGCAGCTGCCGCCGCACCGGAGGTAAAACTGCCGTCAACGGTTATGTCGGGGAAGTCATGGATGCGGAAGGTTATGAATATGCCCATGGTCATGAAGGCATAGAGAAACCCGAGATTCAGCGCGCCGATCCACAGTTCCATTGAAGATCCTGTTTAGTGTTGACTCAATGTATTGGTGGGCATCCGCATGCGCGCAGAGCCGCCACACAGGTACCGTAATTAAAAATCACTTTGCGATTGCAAATCCTTCAAGATCAATTATTCCCGCGAGGCCGCTGCTGAAACTGCTTTTTGCAAGCAGGTGCTGAACGCGCTGCACCTCGAGCCCGGTCAGCACGCGGTGCAGCTCCTGCTCAAAGGCTTCGATGTCCCGGCTGAGCGGCCGGCGCTCGAAAACCGCCCCGTGCAGGTGAAACCTGCCGTCCTCCGGCAGAACCGCGCGAATCTCCGGGCCTGCTGCGTCCTGTGCTGCGGCAATGCCTGCAGCTGCGACGATGTGCTGTGAATCGGTTGCTTCGACCGGGAAGTTCATCCAGGAAGAGAAATTTTCCTGATCGAATATGACTTTACCGTTTGCCGGCGTGTTGTCATCGGTCGGAACCTTTTTTAAATTCATCCCCCAGAGGCCCCTGCTTTCCGCCAGCAGAACAATCCCGATACACCTGCCGCCTGAAAGATCCAGCAGGCCCTCCACAAGATCCGGAACGCAGACAGAACCGCTCCGGCTTTCAAAGGATACAATCCGGCAAAAGTCGCCGCTGAACCCGAACCCGTGCAAAAACGAATACGTCACCTCCGCCTCATCCGCGCATAGCAGATAATCGGCTGCCGGCCGATCGACAGCCGGATAGGTAAACAGGCTTCTGTCGAGCAGCACTGCCTCGCCGGCATACTGCAGTGACTCTTCATCTCCGCCGATTGCGGCAAGCCCGGTACCGTACTGTACTTCTCCGGCACTGACCCTGACGACATCTGCAAAGGAGAACGCGGCATGCGGCAGTTTTTCCTGCGAGCCGATTGTACAAAAGATACCAGCGGAAGCGGGCCGCTCGATACAGGAAAACGAGGCTCCGGCTATGTCTTTTGAGACGATTTTTTCCGCAGCAGCCGTGACGTGAAACGCCTGCTCGAGCTCGCTCCGGTCTGAAAATATCCTGAACAGGCTGTTCAGGCCCCCCATGCCGAACACTGCGGCAACCGGCTCTGTCATGCCGAGGACTGCCAGCTCGCCGCTTACCGCCCGCAGCTGCTTCTGGGCCTGAATAAAAACGCGCAGGCCCGCACTGCTGAGATAGGGAACCTGCCGGAGGTCGGCGACAAGGGTGCGCGCGCCGCCCATGACCGCATCATCGATTGTCTTCCGGATATCCGGCGCGCTCATGCTGTCAATACGCCCTGCAATCTCAAGCCAGTGGACTCCCCGTTCCTGCGTCAGGCGGCACTCAGTCATGCTGCTCTCCGTTCATTCACTCAGCCTGCGCCGTTAAAACCGCCGATACCTTTGCCGGCGTATACATGGTGAAGTATGCTTTATTGAAGTTGCGGGTATTGCGGGTTACAATACCGTCAGCACCTGCATATCGTCCTGCTTCGTGGAGTACGGCATCTTCGAAATCTATCAGATTTCCGGCAAGGGCCGATTCCGGAACCACTCGCTTACAGCCCCAGATCGTCGCTGATCGTGCACATGGCCGCAAGGCTCAGCTCTGCAAACTCCTGCAGCGGAATGCCGATGGCCTCGCACTCTCTGATATAGTCGCGGTTGACGCTGCGGGCGAACTCTTTCTGCTTCATGCGCTTGATGACGGATTTGGGCTTGACGCTGGCAATTTTCTTGTCCGGATAGACAAGTGCTGTGGCAACAATCAAACCGGTTATGCACTCCGCCGCGGTGATGGCGTGCTGGGGTATTTCCGAACGTGAAAACCCGAGGTTGTCGGCGTTATGGCTCTTGATCATATCGGTAATCTCGCTTACCACGCCGCGCTGTTTCAGCAGCTCCTCGGTCACCAGTCCGTGCCGCTCCATGCTTTCCCTGGTCTCGGCATAGTCGAGATCGTGCAGCAGGCCGGCAAGGCCCCACACATCTTCATCATATCCCAGCTTGCGCGCCAGGGCCCGCAGGATAACCTCCGTTGCCAGGCAGTGCTTCTGCAGGTTCTCCTGCGGCAAATGCTCCTTCATGAGCTGCAGCGCCGCCTCTCTGCTGATGCCGCATTTTTCCGATACCCGGTCCATGTCCGGAACACTCCTTTTTCGTGAGCGGGATAAAAAAGTATTTTGCGGTATCGCTTCTGCGAAACAAAAAAACCGGAGCAGACAGTAAGCCGGGTTCTGTACCTGACGCGCGGCCAGGCAATGGCCATTCATCTTGATCGCCTGTTGCCAGGCGACTCGAGCGACCTACCCGAGAGCATGAAAGGCGGGCAACCTCCCGGGGTTCAGACACCCCGAACTCTCCTATTTGGTCTTGCTCCGGATGGGGTTTACCGAGCTGCCCCGGTCACCCGGGACACTGGTGAGCTCTTACCTCACCGTTTCACCCTTACCATGATATCATGGCGGTCTGCTTTCTGTGGCACTTTCCTTAGGGTCACCCCCAGTCGCTGTTAGCGACCATCCTGCCCTGTGGAGCCCGGACTTTCCTCCTGGAGCCTGCCCGAAGGGGCTCCGGCGGCCATTTTGTCTGCTCCGGAATTGAACAATAAGAAAATATAGCAAATTTTCTATTATTTCTTATATAATGTCAAATGTGTAAAAAATAAAGATGACTACATAAACGATTATTTTTATTCAATAAAATGATTTTTATTACCGATACTTCTTTACAAAGAAAAATCTCTCTGCCGAAAGCACCCTATTATGGATATCGATGAACTGCTTCGCGTAATGGTCGATAGAAAAGCATCCGACCTCCACCTGCGGGTCGGCGCCCCACCGCTCTATCGCGTCGACGGCGAACTGCAGACCTTTTCCGATGAGCGTCTGAATGTCGACTGGCTCAGGGAAACCGCCGAGAGCATTTTGTCCGACAAGCAGAAGGAGAAACTGTATGAGGAGCTTGCCGTTGATTCTTCCTATTCAATCGAGAGCTTTACCCGCTTTCGCCTCAACGTGTTTTACCAGCGCGGCACCGTATCGATGGCTTTCAGAAATATTTTTACCAGCGTTCCGACCATAGAATCGCTGGAGCTCCCCCTGGTGCTTGCCAAGCTGTGCGAACGCCCGCAGGGCCTCATTCTGGTGTGCGGGCCCACAGGCTCCGGCAAGTCCTCGACCCTTGCAGCCATGCTGCAGCATATCAACTTGACGCGTGGCGTCCACATCGTCACCATCGAGGATCCCATCGAGTTTCTGTTTCGGGACGACAAGTCGTTCATGACGCAGCGTGAAATAGGCGTCGACACTCCCGATTATGAAACAGCGCTTAAAAACGCCCTGAGA
Organism: uncultured Thermodesulfobacteriota bacterium; assembly: GCA_964518865.1. Taxonomy (GTDB): domain Bacteria; phylum Desulfobacterota; class WTBG01; order CAIYCZ01; family CAIRTM01; genus JANQGV01. The sequence continues at coordinate 27,271 of CAZFIB010000020.1, read as the reverse complement.
CAGGATCCGGACGTCATCCTGATCGGCGAAATGCGCAGCATGGAAACCATGCAGACCGCCCTGAGCGCAGCTGAAACCGGTCATCTGGTTTTTACGACCGTGCATTCCAACAGTTCATATGATGCCATATCGCGCATCATGGATTCCTTTCCTGTTGATGCGCGACCCATGGTGCGCAAGCAGCTCTCAGAGGTGCTTATTGCCTCCGTTTTTCAGCGCCTTGTCCCGCGCCTTGACTTCGAGGGCCGGGTAGCTGCCATGGAAATTCTCATAAAAAGCTCCCGCATCAAGGATCTTATCGAAAAAAACGAGCTCGGTTCCATTCGGGAAGAGATGGAGCGCTCGGTCAATGTCGACAGAATGCAGAGTTTCGAGCAGTCGCTCATTGCCCTGGTTACAAACAAGCTTATTTCCTACAAGGAATCAATGAACTATGCCATACAGCCCAGTGAGATGAAACTTACCATGGACCGGCTGGGCATTGATGAAAACGGCGACATCCTGCGAAAGGGAGCTATCAAAGATGAAGGAATCATATTCTGATTTTTCAATAATAAAAAAATATATTGAGCTGCGCGACAAATACGATGAAGAGCTGAAAAAATTCACCGAAAGCAAGCGCGACGCTGAAAACAAAATAAAGCATCAGGCATCTTCGCTGCAGCAGGAAGTGGCCAAGCGCAACGAATATATAAAAGCGCAGGAACAGAAAATACAGGAGCTCAACCAGAAGCTTGCCGAAAAGGACGAACAGCTCAAAAACCTCGGCCTGCAGCTGCATAAAATGAAGCTTGCCCAGTCAGCCCAGCAGCAGGCCGGTGCGGAACCAGACGAACAAAAAAAGAAAAAAGGCTTCTTTTAGAAAACCCGCCCGCCGGGCGGTACGAAAATGCAGGAGCTGCTTCAGCTGCGGTTTTTTTTAGCGGCCGGCTGCCGCTCCCAGCCAGCTACACTATTTTGATAAATGCCATAGCCTCTGATATGCCGCCTGCTGTCTACACCGCTGCCGTACGCAGGCGCCGGATGCGTTCCCGGACCGGCGGATGCGTGCTGAAAAGATTCGTCAGCCCGCCGCCGGAAAGCGGCTTCACGATAAACATGTGAGCTGTCGCGGGATCCGCTTTAAGCGGGCGGCGCTCTGCCGCCTGCTCGAGCTTTGCGAGTGCGCCGGCAAGGCCTTCGCCGGATCCGGCAATGTGCGCGCCGGTGGCATCCGCGAGATACTCCCGCGAGCGGGATATGGCAAGCTGAATGATCAGGGCGGCGATCGGTGCCAGAAACGCCATCACCAGCATCCCTATAATGCCGCCCCCTTCCTCATCATCTCCTCCGGCAAACCCGCCGAACATGGCTGCCCACTGTATCATGTTGGCGGTATAGGTGATCACGCCAGCCAGTACAGCCGCCACCGTGCCGATCAGGATATCCCTGTTTTTGATGTGGGACAGCTCATGGGCGATCACGCCTTCGAGTTCCTGCGGGCTGAGCAGACGCAGAATGCCCTCCGTCACCGCAACCGCCGCATGCTCGGGATTGCGCCCTGTTGCAAAAGCGTTGGGGGCCTCCGACGGAATCACGTAAACCCGGGGCATCGGCAGCCCGGCAGCGCTGCACAGCCGGTGCACACTGCGGTACAGATCGGGGGCTTCGTGCTCGGTAACCTCGCGGGCCCGGTACATTTTAAGCACTAGCCGGTCGCTGTACCAGTAGCTGAAAAAATTCAGTCCCAGCGCCAGCACAAACGCTATGGCCATGCCGCTGCCGCCGCCCAGCATGTTGCCGAACAGGATGATACAACACGTCAGTACTCCCAGCAGCAGTGCTGTTTTAAGCTGATTACCCATTGTGTCGTCCTCCTTTGTGCGTTCCGCTATGCACCGTGAAAAAATCCATACCTGCTTTTTGTATCAAACAGGTATATTGCTTCTCTCTGACTTATAATCCAGCATATCGGAAAACAATGTTCCGTATCGCTTTGTTTCAGGAATCTGATAAAAAAATAAGGTGTTTTAGCGGCGGGTCAAGTACTACAGGTTATTTTACATTGAGCGATGGAGGTATTTATCCTTCCCCTCTCTTCGTTTGCCTTATCACCCTTGTAGTACATCTCGATGAATTCCACCCGGTTACGATCTTCATGGTATGCATATATCACACGCAACCCGCTTTGCACACCCGTTCACTTGAGGGCTTTGCAGGCGAATTTTTTCAGCTTGAAAATCTGTACTTCTTCGCTCCGGAATTCCCGGAGCTGAACTATGCTCCGGTTGTCGATGCCCTGCAGACGGTAAAGCTCGATGGCATATTAAATAATTGCAATAAAGCTAGCTGTTAGCTAGCGGGTACCTGCTCAGGTATGGCCCTGTGCCACAGGATATCGCGCAAGAACTACTGCCGCACATGCAGAAACAGATAGAGGCCCAGCGCGCCAAACGCGATATTGGCGATCCAGGCTGAAACAAACGGCGAAATCGCGCCTCCCTTGCCCAGCGAGAGACAGAAGCCGAAAAAGGTCCAGTATACCAGCCCCAGCACTACGCTCAGACCGATGCCCACCGCCATGCCGCCGCTGCGGCCGATGCGCAGGGCAAAGGGGATCCCCAGAATCGCCATGATGATATTTATAAAGGAATAGGAGACTTTGGCATGCAGATCAACGACAAAACCTGTTGAAGGATACCCTGCTTTTTTAATTTTCGCAATAAACCGGCGCAGCTCCGAAAAGCTCATTTCATCGCCCTCTTTCCTGGACATCCTGAAATCATCCGGCGTGTGCTGTATATTCAGGCGTCTGCTCGTAAAGGCCTCTGCTTCCATTCTGCCGTCAGGGAAGAACTCCCTGACCGAACCATTGGTAAGAATCCACATACCGTCTTCCCACTGCGCCCGTTCGGCATCCACCCTCTTTTTTAGAAACAGATCGTCGTTGACAAACAGAACGGATACGTTCTGCAGTTCGTTTTTTTCAGGATTGAAAAACTCAACATGAAATATCTTGTTTTTGACCCGGTACCAGTATTGATGCTTCTTATACAGCCGGGTGAGGCGCTTGCCCTTTATATGAACGGTTTTGATGAGTTTCGCTCGCGAATTCGTATGGGGCAGCACGTACTCCTGCATCCACAGCGAAAGCAGACTCAACGTGCAGGCAGCCAGCACAAAGACTATCAGCACTCTGAACAGGCTGACGCCGCCCGCCTTGAGGGCGGTTATTTCATGGTTTCTGACAAATGTACCCAGAGTTATGAAGGTACACAGCAGCACACCAAGCGGGCATACCTGATGAAGAATCATCGGCACCAGACACACGGCGTACTGAATCATCAGCCCCGGTGAAACCTGACGCTTTATCATGTCGTCCATGCGGTCGAACAGGTCGACAAGCAGATACAGTGCGACAAAGCTCGCCATACACAGCAGAAAGTTTCTCAAAAATTCACGGGTAAAATAACGCGTTACTATTAGCACAACTCTGTCCTGCTCCTGCTGTTACCACTTCCGCCGGGAAGTCACTTTTGCGGCCAGCCGCTCAAAAGCCTCTTCTGCATTCTGAGATGCGAAGAAGCGCGGTAAAAACGGTTTTTCATGTATTGCTTTTCTGAAGAGATACAGACCAGCCAGCGCATACAGGAAATTGGGCATCCACATTCCCATAAAAGCATACAGGTAGCCGCTTTTAGCAAGGCTGTCCCCGATGTTTATCAAAAGGTAGTAAATGAATACGACACCGATGCTGACGACAAACCCGAACGACCGGCCCCCTTTCCTCCAGGAAACACCCAGCGGCAGGCCGATAAGACCGAACACAAGGCAGGCAAAGGGAAAGGCAAAGCGTCGATGGATTTCGAGATTGACCTTTTTGGCCGACTTTCCATCAGCCCTGAGACGGTCGGCCTCCTGCTTCAGCCCGTCCAGATCCATCTCCCGGAACTTAATCTCCCGCGCTTTTTTCTCCATTTCTGAAAGCGAAAGGTTCATCTCATAGGTATCGAAGACGGCGAACTGGTAGGCCTCGCCTTTGCGGCCCTGCATGTGCAGGCTACCGTCGTAAAGCCTGAAAACAAGCGCTTCAGACTCACGGTTGGAAAACAGCTCTCCGTGCTGAGCGATAATGAGTGTCTCGGCGTCTTCCTCACGGCTGTCGGCTATCATGATGCCGTGAATTTTCATGTCCAGCTGATCGAACCGGTTGATATAGACGACCATGTCTTCAAAGGCTTCACTGAACACTCCTTCTTCCAGGCCGGCGCCGGAGTGCTTCTTTGCAATATCAACCACCTTGCTGCGAAAAGCGTAATTTCCCGCTGGCAGCAGAACAAGGGTCGTGAGGCCGGTAAGAAAAAAACCCGCTGCACAAAAAGCTGCAAAGGGCGGCAGCATCTGATAGAGGCTTACGCCGGCGGTTCGCATGGCGATAATCTCTGAGTCAGCCGAAAGCCGGCCCAGACAAATGAGCATCGCCAGCAGAATCGACATGGGAATCGTCAAAACGCAAAAAGACGGCATCAGATACACAACAAGTAAAAAAACCTCACCGATTCCTATCCCCTTGTTGATGACCATATCCATCAGCTCGAGAATTTTATTCATGAGCAGAATGAACGTAAAAACGAAAAGCCCCAGAAAAAAGGGGCCCATAAGTTCAAAAAGAATATATTTGAATAATACTCGTTGCTTGATCACGCAGCCTGCCGTTCTCCGTCTTCCCTGGTTTATCGTTACACCCTATGTATGCTCTTCCTTCAGCGTCCGCCCCATAAGATCGCGCACTGCATCACGGGCGGTTTTTTCTTCAAACAGCACTTTGTAGATTTCATTGACAATCGGCATGTCGATCCCTCGCCGGGCTGAAAGCGCCTGTGCGGAGCGCGCGGTGTACACGCCTTCGGCAACCATTTTCATGCCGTTCAGAATGTCGTCCAGAACCCGGCCCCGGCCCAGCTCCAGACCCACCCGGTAGTTTCTGCTCTGGCTGCTGGTGCAGGTCAGCACCAGGTCACCGATACCCGACAGCCCGCTGAAGGTTCTCGGGTCGGCACCGAGCTCGTTGCCGAGGCGAATTATTTCAGCCAGACCCCTGGTGATGAGTGCCGCTCTGGTATTGTGACCGAAGCCAAGACCCTCAATCGCACCGGAGGCGATCGCCATGACATTTTTCAGTGCGCCGCCGAGCTCAACGCCCGTGATATCGGTACTGGTATAGGTTCTGAAATACTCCGTTGCCATTATGCGCTGAACCGTTGCAGCCACACCCTTGTCCGCGGACGCCGCAACAACCGCGGTGGGCATGGCACGGCTTACGTCAAGAGCGAAGCTGGGGCCTGAAAGCGCCGTAAATCTTTCCGCTCTTCCGCTGCGGTCGTACTCGGCGGCAATTTGAGAGACGGTTTTGAGGGTGCTGTTTTCAATACCCTTCGATGCGCTGATATGAATCGCCGACGGCTCACACAGTGCGATTCCCTCGGCATACATCGCTCGAAAAACCTTTACCGGCGTAACCCAGAGCACAATCTGTCTGGCCTGAAGCGCCTCCTCAAGGTCCGCGGTGTAGCGTATGGACGGATGCAGCTCTTTGTCGGGCAGATACCAGGTGTTTCGGCGGCCGGCGTTGAGAATGTCCAGCAGCTCCCGCTCATAGACCCAGAGCGTAACGGCAAACCCCTTGGCGGCCAGAAGGTCGGCAAGGGTCGTTCCCCAGCTTCCCGCACCCACAACGCCAATGCTGTAGTCAGACGGTGTCATAAGCTTACTAAACTGGCTGTCTAAAAACGGTGTTCGGCACCCTGAACGCTTTTCATGTCTCTCAACTGTTCAGCGCGTTTTAGCTGCCGCACTACCGGGTATGTGTCTTCTTTGTTCCTTTATTCGGCAAGTTCGGTCACACCCACAACACGCTCATCCGCATCAACGCTGATAAGGCGGACACCCTTGGTGTTTCTGCCGATCACGGAAATGTTGTGAACGGCAATGCGGATTATTTTACCCTTGCTGGTAATGATCATCAGGTTGTCCTCCTCGGTAACCTGCTTGACACCCACGACCCTGCCGTTGCGCTCATCGGTTTTAATCGTAATAATTCCCTTGCCGCCGCGTCCCTGCTTGCGGTAATCCGAAACATTGCTGCGCTTGCCGAACCCGCGTTCCGTTATGGTCAGCAGGGTCGATTCGCCGCGCAGAACTTCCATGCCGACTACCATATCGTCTTTCGAAAGGGTTATGCCGCGGACGCCGCGCGCGGTGCGGCCCATCTGTCGAACGTCCTGCTCGCTGAAGCGGATGGCAAGTCCCTTGCGGGAGCCGAGAAAAATATCGCGCGAGCCGTCGGTAATGTCGACCCCGATAAGGGCATCATCGGGATCTATGGTAACGGCCGCGATGCCGTTTGCACGCGGCCTGCTGAAAGCGGTCAGGTCTGTCTTCTTGATATACCCGTTGCGGGTTGCCATAACGACATAGTGCCCATCCTCAAAGCCGCTGACCGGCAGAACCGCCGAGACGTTTTCACCCTGGGCAATGTTGAGCAGGTTCACGATCGCCTTGCCGCGCGCGGTGCGGCCGGCCTGGGGGATCTCGTAGGCTTTGATCCGGTAGACCTTGCCCTTGTCGGTAAAAACCAGTACATGGTCATGGGTAGAGGCAACAAAAAGGGTTTCGACAAAATCCTCCTCCTTGGTCACCATGCCGGTAACGCCTTTGCCGCCCCGCTGCTGCGTGCGATACAGTGAAACCGGGTTGCGCTTGATGTAGCCGCTCTTGGAAACCGTAATGACCATCTGTTCTTCTGCGATCATATCCTCGATGTTTATGTCTTCGGTCCGGTCGACGATTTCCGTTCGGCGCTCGTCCCCGAACTTTTCCTTTATCTCCCGGAGCTCTTCCACAATGATTTCCAGCACCAGGCTCTCGTTTTCAAGAATGCGGCGAAGCTTTTCTATGAGCTTGAGGGTTTCGGCATATTCCTGATTTATTTTATCACGCTCGAGCTGTGTGAGGCGCTGCAGACGCATGTCCAGAATTGCCTGAGACTGAAGCTCGGAGAGTTTGAATTTTTTCATGAGGCCCGCCTTGGCTTCGGCAGGCGAGGCCGATTGACGAATAAGCGAAATGATCGCGTCGAGATTGTCGAGGGCAACCTTGAGGCCTTCTAGGATATGGGCCCGGTGCTCGGCACGGTTCAGATCAAAAAGCGTCCGGCGGGTGACAACCTCCTTGCGAAAGGCGATGAAGTACTCAAGCAGCTCTTTGAGATTCAGAACGCGGGGGCGCCCGTCCACAATGGCAAGGAAGATAATGCCGAAGGCAATCTGCATCTGCGTATACTTATACAGCTGATTGAGCACGACCCTGGCCACCGCATCTTTTTTCAGATCAACGACAACCCGCACGCCTTCACGGTCGGATTCATCGCGTATGTCTGAAACTCCCTCGATCTTTTTATTCTGCACCAGCTCGGCAATCTTTTCGATCATCCGGGCCTTGTTGACCTGATAGGGTATTTCCGATACGACGATGCTTTCGCGGTCTCCCTTGTTTTTTTTCTCGATAATCGCGCGAGCGCGAAGCTTGAGAATGCCGCGTCCGGTTTTGTAAGCGGAGACGATCCCCTCTTTGCCGTCGATAAATCCGCCGGTCGGAAAATCGGGGCCGGGTATGCGCTTCATCAGCTCCTGAACCGGTATAGCAGGATTTTCAATAATGGCGGTAAGCCCGTCCACAAGCTCGTTCAGGTTGTGGGGCGGGATGTTGGTGGCCATGCCCACGGCGATCCCGGCTGAGCCGTTCAGCAGCAGGTTGGGAACTTTTGTCGGAAGCACTGAAGGCTCTTCCAGTGTCTCGTCATAGTTGGGCGAAAAGTCGACCGTGTCTCTGTCAAGATCAGCCAGAAGCTCCGATGCGATGCGCGCCATGCGGACCTCCGTATACCGCATGGCTGCCGGGGGGTCACCGTCCATGGAACCGAAATTACCCTGACCGTCCACCAGCGGGGTTCGCAACGAAAACTCCTGAGCCATGCGCACGATCGTATCATACACGGCCGCATCCCCGTGCGGGTGATACTTGCCGATAACATCGCCGACTACACGGGCCGACTTTTTATAGGCCTTGTTGTACTGCAGACCCATATCATGCATTGCATATAAAACCCTGCGGTGTACGGGCTTCAATCCGTCGCGGGCATCAGGAAGGGCCCGTCCTACGATTACGCTCATGGCATAATCGAGGTATGATTTTTTCATTTCATCTTCAATATTGACATTGTACGATGAGGTGTTCATAGGATACCAAAAAAAGAAGTTAAATCAATATATTACGTCCCTGTCGGCTTAAACATCAAGATTCTGAACATGAAGCGCGTTGGTATAAATAAAGTCACGCCGCGGCTCAACCTGGTCACCCATGAGGATTGTGAAGACTTCATCAGCCTCTACCCCGTCCTCAATGCGCACCTGTACCATCCTGCGGTTTTCCGGCTCCATGGTGGTTTCCCAGAGCTGCTCCGGGTTCATTTCTCCGAGACCTTTGTAGCGCTGTATTTCCTGTGCTTTGCGGCCGCGCTCCAGTATATAATGCAGCACTTCTGAAATCGTCTGCACTTCATGCTCATTGCCGTTATCGTCGATAACAAACGGCGGGGTTCCGAACTGCTTGAGCGAAGCAGCTATTTTTTTCAGTTCCGTCATATCGGGCGAGATCAGCAGCTCAAAATCGATGGTCATGGTATGGGCCTGACCGTTTGTCTTTGATGTGCATCGCAGAAGATAACAGTTGTGCTCGGCATCCTCTTCAAGCTCAAAACTTGCCGGAGTTACATAGCTGTAAAAATAGCTTGCATGCTTGCGCAGCAGTGTCAGCAGTTTTTTAATTTCTTTCTTGTCTTTCAGCGTATCCTTATCAAAGGTTCCTTCCAGGGCCAGGGCGGAAAGGATATTTTTATCCAGTCCCTTCCTCGAGAGCTTGGAAAGAATATCTTCAAACTGTATGGAGCGGCCGGTAAGCTGCAGCAGCCGCTGGCCGGTCGTTCGCGTCGAGCCGTCTTTCGAGGAAACCCGCACCGACTCTGCTCCGCACTCGAGCAGATAGTTTGCCAGCGACGGTTCATCCTGAATGTATTCGGCTTTCTTCTTGCCCCGCTTGACGCGAAACAGCGGCGGCTGAGCTATATACAGATGGCCCCGCTCGATGAGCTGCGGCATCTGCCGGAAAAAAAACGTGAGCAGCAGGGTCCGGATGTGCGAACCGTCCACATCGGCATCCGTCATGATAATAATCTTGTGATAACGAAGCCTGGAAACGTCAAAGTCATCTTTTCCGATACCGGTGCCGAGTGCGGTAATGATTGTTTTGATTTCCTCATTTTGCAGCATCTTGTCATAACGTGCTTTTTCAACATTCAGGATCTTGCCCTTCAGCGGCAGGATGGCCTGGTTCTGTCGGTTCCTGCCCTGCTTGGCCGATCCACCCGCCGAATCGCCCTCCACCAGGTACAGTTCGGCAAAGGCCGGGTCCTTTTCCTGACAGTCGGCAAGCTTGCCGGGCAGGAAGCCGCTGTCGAGCGCCGACTTGCGCCGGGTCAGGTCTTTGGCACGCCGGGCCGCCTCGCGCGCCCGGGCGGCATCGATTGCCTTTCCCAGAATTTTATTGACAACCGTCGGGTGTTCCTCGAAATAGGTCGAAAGCTTGTCATTGACCAGCATTTCGATAATACCCTTCACTTCACTGTTACCGAGCTTTGTTTTCGTCTGCCCTTCGAATTGCGGACTTGGAATTTTTATGCTGATAACACAGGACATGCCCTCGCGAATATCATCACCATCCAGCGAACTCTTGAGGTTTTTCGCCAGGCGTGAGCTTTGCGCATACGCATTGACCGTTCGGGTCAGCGCTGATTTGAACCCGGAAAGATGACTGCCGCCCTCGTAGGTGTTGATATTGTTGGCAAAGCTGAAGGTGTTTTCCGAGTAGCCGTCATTGTGCTGAAAAGATATCTCCACGATGATGGAGTCCTTTTCTCCGTTGATGTAGATCGGCTTGGGATACAGGGTGTTTCTGTTTTTATTAAGGTATTCGACAAAAGAATTGATCCCGCCCCGGTAGCAGAACTCGTGTTTTTTTTCAGAGCGCTCATCCTCGATTACTATTTTGAGCCCCTTGTTGAGAAACGCGATCTCCCTGAGCCGCGTGGAAAGCAGATCGAAGTTGAAATCAGTAGAATCAAAAATTTCCGGGTCAGGCTTAAAGACGACTTTGGTGCCCTTTTTTCGCGTATTGCCGGTTACCTCAAGCGGGCCCTGCGGAACACCGCGTTCATAGGCCTGAAAGTAAACTTTTTTGTCGCGCCAGATTTCAAGCTCGAGATGTTCTGAAAGACCGTTGACAACCGAAACGCCGACACCGTGCAGGCCGCCGGACACCTTGTAGGCATTATTGTCGAACTTTCCACCGGCATGCAGCTTGGTCATAACGACCTCTGCCGCCGGCTTTTTTTCCGTGGGATGCATGTCGACCGGAATGCCTCTGCCGTTATCGACGACAGAAACGCTGCAATCCAGGTGAATGGTTACATGTATGGCATCACAGTAACCGGCCATGGCTTCGTCAATCGAATTATCGACAACCTCATACACCAGATGATGCAGACCGCGCGCGTCTGTTGAGCCGATATACATTGCCGGGCGCTTCCTGACCGCTTCAAGGCCCTCCAGGACCTTTATGCTGTCGGCCATATACTGTTGCGCGTTGTCACCTTTGCCGTGTTTCTTTGACATGCAGTTACCCTCTCAGCAGTTCATATATTCTTTGAAAATCATCGAGTGAATAATACTCTATGACGATTTTCCCCTTTTCGTTTTTCCCGGTTATGCTGACCTTTGTGGCGAGCCGCTTCCTCAGCTCATCCTGAATGAGCTGAAGCTGGACATCCGCTTCCTGTGTTTTCTGCCGCTTCGTGCGCTTCGGGGTTTTAAGGCTGTTTATCAGCGCTTCGGTCTGACGAACGGAAAGACCCTTTTTCTTTACCTTTTTATGTGCTTCTTCCTGAAGCGAGACCTTTTCAACGCCCAGATATGCGCGGGCATGCCCCATGGTTATTCGATTCTCAAGCAAATCCGTTCTAATGCTTTGCGGCAGCCTGAGAATACGCAGGGCATTGGTGATCACCGAACGTGTTTTTCCGACTTTTCCGGCAACCTCATCCTGGGTGTAGCCATACGTGCTGATCAAATCTTCATAGGCCTGCGCCTCTTCAACAATATTCAGGTCCTGCCGCTGTATGTTTTCGATAAGGGCAATTTCCTGTCGTGAACGATCATCTACATCCTTCAGAATCACCGGAACGCGGTCGATACCCGCTTTCAGCGCTGCCCGCAGCCGCCGCTCACCGGCTATCAGCACATAGCCGCTACCGTCTCTGGAAACCAGAAGGGGCTGTAAAATGCCGCGCTCCCGGATTGATGCGGCTAGCTCATTGATTTCTTCTTCTTTAAAAACCTTGCGCGGCTGAAGCGGATTGCTGCGTATTTCATGCGCTGCAACCTGAAAAAGATTATCCTGCCCCGAGGACGGGTCCCCATTTTCAACTACCGGTATAAGGGCGCCGATTCCCTTGCCCAGTCCACGTTTCTTCGCCATTACGAGATACCCTCCTGCGCCAGAATATAATCAGCAAGGCTGAGATAGCTCTGGGCGCCGACCGAACTTTTATCATACAGGTAAATCGGCAGAGCATGGCTCGGGCATTCTGCAAGGCGCACCGACCGCGGAACAACAACCGGAAAAACCTTGGCTGAAAAATGATTCTTGACCTCATCGGCAACCTGAAAGGAAAGATTGTTTCGCCGGTCAAACATGGTCAGCAGAATTCCCTCGAGGCTCAGTACAGGATTGAGGCTTGATTTTACAAGCTTTATGGTTGAAAGCAGCTGACTGAGTCCCTCAAGCGCATAATATTCACATTGCAGCGGTATCAAAACCGAATCAGCCGCTACAAGTGAGTTTATTGTCAGCAGACCCAGCGAGGGCGGACAGTCGATAAAAATATACTCATATTCGTTTTTTATCCTGGCAAGGCTGTGGCGAAGCCGGTATTCGCGCTGTGCCATCGATACCATTTCTATTTCAGCCCCGGTAAGATCTATGTTCGATGCGACAAGGTCAAAGCCGCTGACATCTGTCTTCTGAACAAGTTTTTCTATCGGCTGTTCCAGCACAAGGGTTTGATAAATACTGTTGCCGTCATCGGTTGACCTGCCTAACCCGCTGCCTGCATTGCCCTGCGGATCGATATCCACCAGCAGCGTTTTTTTACCTTTTACGGCAAGCGACGCTCCCAGGTTTATTGCTGTTGTGGTTTTCCCGACCCCGCCCTTCTGGTTTGCGATACAAATGGTCTTTCCCGGCATATAGCACCTTTTTAAACCAACCCGCACCCGCATGAGCAGGCCTGTTCTCAAAGCAGTGCAGCGCCCAAAGACGGTCCCGCTAAATGCGCGCACACGCCGTCGGACGCCGGCAGTATGTATTCAGCACCAAACCCGGAGCGAAGCTTTTTACGCTGTCTGTGTGTGTCGACAGGCCTGAAGCCGGCATGAATAGCGTTCTAAACGGAAAGCAAAAAAACCGGTTAACAAAACCGCAGAAACAATACCATAAAAAATGATTTTTATAAAGAAAATTCTGCAATTTAGATGATTTTTTCATCGCCGCTGAGCAGCGGCCTCCCGTCCGGCCCGCACCCGTTTCAGAGAACCATAAAAAGCAAGAAATATACAATCGATACCGCTGTCCGCTCATGTTTCACGTGAAACATTCCTGAACACCAGCAGGTATCGCAGGCCCCGGCCGCCGGGAAGTGAATAAGAAACGGTTTGCTCCGGGCGGATGCCCGAATGCCCTGTTGCGGACGGCAGATCCGACCCGCCCGAGCGGGCCCCACCCATATAGACCATGCGCCCGCCGGGCCGCGTCAGAGAGCGTGCCGTTGAAACAAAGGTTTTTACCTCGGCAAAAGCGCGTGCGATGCAGATATCTGCATACTCTTTTTCATACAGTGTTTGCGCCCGCTGGTTGATGACCTCAATTTTCTGCAGGTTAAGCGTTCTAATGACATGCTTTTGAAAATTAGCTTTTTTTCTGTTTGATTCAACCAGAACAACGGTGCTGCCGGGGCAGGCAATTTTTATCGGGATTCCCGGAAATCCGCCCCCTGATCCGACATCAATGATTCTCCCGCTCAGATCAATCAGGTGAGGAACAAACAGAGAATCAATGAGATGCTTTATGACTATATCCTGTCTGTCCCGTATTGCTGTCAGGTTTATTTTTCTGTTCCATTCCTCGAGCTCAAAAACATACTGCACCAATCTTTCGGCCTGTGTATCGCTTACTTTGAAAGGACACTCCGCAATGGTATCACATAGTTTTTTTAGTGCGTCTTTTTTATTTATCTCTTCCCGGTTCATTGAGCTATTGTACTGTACTTATACAAGTATTAACATCTGTTTTTATGTGTCATGTGTCAGCTGTTTTTCGTCGTGCGGCACATTCTTTGTTGCTATTTACCTCCCTCCTGCTATACAGTTACGTTTTACTGCCGTACAATGTAGTACTGCCCGAACCGACCGTAGCCGGTGCTGCAATTTTCATCATATGCTGCTACAATTAAATTAACCGTATATCCGGCTCAGTTCGTAATGAATGGACGTCTTTTTGGTTGTCGATTTTTCTGCTTATGAAAAACAACGCGCCGGCAGCCTCTGCCGATTTTATTGAATCAGCTTTTTGCTTTGCAGGTGATCCTGTTCTTGTCTGTAACCGCCGGGGTCGCATTATGCAGGCAAACCCTGCCTGTTTGCGTTTGCTCGGATACGGTTGGGATGAACTGTGCGGGCAGTCCGCTGAAACACTGCTTCCTGACGGTGTTCACCCGCCGCCGCTGCTTGAAAGACTCCTGTACACCGGCTGCGTTAAGAACTATATCTGCCGCATTAAAACTAAAAACGGTTCGGTTGTGCCGGCAAACGCCACGGTTACCCTCGTTCCGGACACCGCCGGCGGCATATCCGGCGCGGTTGCCGTGATTCGCCCTGCCGTAAACGATGAGCATGCCGCTTCTGTGCGGCCCCGTGTCTGCGGGAATGATTCTGGCTTTTGTACGACAAAAGAGTTTCTCGAAAACATTTTCGAAAACTCTATCGACTGTATTGTCACGTCCGATCACACCGGCAGATTAACCAGTGTCAACAGCGCCTTTCTGCAGCTGCTCGGTTACGACATGGATGAGGTGCTTGGTAAAACCATGGCCTGGTTTTCTCCTCACCCTGAAACAGAGTACCCCTCGGTTACGGGAACAACGTTTGTCAGGAAGACCGTTGAATACGAGACCCTTGTAGAAAAGATGAGCACGCTGCAGGACGAAGGTAAAATATGCAGCCTGATGTCTTATCTAATCAGAAAAGACGGTCATGCAGTTCCTGTCGAAGAAAACATCGTTGTTTTGTACGATACTGACAATACAATGGTCGGTTCGGTCGGTATCATTCGCGACATAACCGAACACATAAAAACCATCGACAGCCTGCGGGAAAGTGAACTGCGTTTCAAAAATTTGGCGGATTCTCTGCCGCAAACTGTTTTTGAAGTCGATCGCGAAGGAACCATTACGTTCATTAATCGTTTCGGCCTCGATTCACTCGGTTACAGCCAGGCCGACTTTGATCGCGGTCTGACTATTCATCAGCTTATCAGCCCCGAGGAACGCCTCCGTCTGCAGCAAAGTCTGAGCAGTGTCTTGCGCGGTGAACGTCCCGGCAATCATGAGTACACAGCGCTTCGCAAAGACAGCACAACCTTCCCCTGCATCATCCACGCGTCACCGGAATTTCAGAAAACCGGGACAGCGGAAATGCTTGGCATCCTGATAGATATAACAGAGCGTAAAAACCTTGAAGATGAGCTTCTGAAAATGCGTCGCCTCGAGTCGATTGCCGCGCTTGCCGGCGGTCTTGCGCAGGATTTCAATGCAATCATTTCTGCTGTTCTGGGCAGTATAAATATCGCTCAGCATTATTCACTGCCGGGAGATAAAATATCCGAACAGCTGGACCTTGCAGAAAAGAACACGCTTCGCGCAAAAGACCTGACCGATCAGCTGTTGCTGTTTTCCCGCGGTGCCGAGGCTGTCAAAAAAACCGTTGCCGTGGGTGATGTGATACATGTTGCCGTCTCCCGCCTTTCAACACGTTCAGGCATTCAGTGCGATGTCCGTCTCCCAGATACTCTCCGGCTCTGTTATATTGACCCTGAGCAGATAGTACAGGTTTTCACCACAATTTTAAACAATGCCGACTATGCCATGCCGGAGGGAGGAACGATAATTATTTCCGGTGAAAACATTACCGTCAGTCCCGGTGATAATCTTCCGCTTCAAAACGGCGGATATATTAAAATCATTATCAGCGATCAGAGTATCGGTATTCTCAACGAGCATGTTCAAAACCTTTTCGACCCATACTTTACCAGCCGGCAGCGGGGCAGCGGTATCGGTCTTGCAACAGCGTATACGATAATAAAAAATCACGGCGGCCTTATCACCGTTGAATCCGAATTCGGCCGCGGAACATCATTTCACCTGTATCTGCCGGCAGCGCAGACATCTTCATAATGATCAAGACTTTCATCCGAAACAGTTATTTAATCACGGCCGTTCTTTTTATTGCCGTTGCGGCCTGCTCTCCCGATACGCATCGACAGCGTGATGATACTGATATTTCAGCGGACAGCCCCGGGCAGGCTGTCGAGAAAGACCTGCCGCAGATACGCGCCCGAGGCCGCCTCATTGCTCTTACGCGCTTCAATGCCAACAGCTATTTTCTGTATCGCGGGCAGCCGATGGGATATGAATTTGAGCTGCTCTCACGCCTTGCCGGGCACCTCGGACTTGAGCTCGAAATCCGGGTGCCGAAAAAGTGGGACGATCTCATTCCCATGCTGTACCGCGGCGAAGGCGATATTATCGCCGCAAACATGACCGTCACCCTTGAGCGGGCCCGCAGGATGAGCTTTACCGACCATCACACCACCACGCGGCAGGTGCTGGTGCAGCGCAAACCCGACAACTGGCGGCAGCTTTCGCAGAAGGCGCTGCGCCGCAGCCTTGTTCGAAGCCAGCTGGATCTTATCGGTAAAAAAGTTCATGTGCGCAAAGGTTCCCCCTATGAGCGAAGGCTCCAGAACCTGTCTCAAGAAATAGGCGGCCGCATAGATATCGTTGCCGTGTCCGGTGACATGGAAACCGAACAGCTCATTCGACAGGTTGCAGAAGGAAGCATCGACTATACGGTTGCTGATGAAAACATAGCCCGCATCAACAAGGCTTATTTCCCGGATATCGATATCACGACACCGATAAGCTTTCCGCAGAGAATCGCCTGGGCAGTTCGTCCCAATGCCCCTGCGCTTCTGGCGGCAGTCAATACCTGGATTGATACTATGAAAAAGGCTGAAAAACCAGATTATTATGTTATTTATAATAAATATTATAAAAACAATCGTTTTTTTAATAAAAGAATGCAGGGTGAGTTCTACTCCCTGTCGACCGGAAAACTTTCCCCATTTGACAATCTCATAAAAAAAGCTGCCGGCAGGATCGGCTGGGACTGGAAGCTTCTGGCCGCGCTGATTTATCACGAATCCCGATTCAGCCCCCGTGAAAAATCCTGGGCCGGCGCCCGGGGTCTCATGCAGGTAATGCCCAAAACAGCGGCAGCCTTCGGTATCAAAGACCTGTTTGACCCGGAAAAGAACCTGCAGGCCGGAACCGCCCAGATTGCCTGGCTGCAGGATTACTGGCAGGACATTCCGAACCGGGACGAACGTCTCAAGTTTGTTGTCGCCTCATATAACACCGGACACGGTCACGTGCAGGATGCACGCAGGCTTGCAAAAAAATACGGTAAAAACCCCGACATCTGGGAAGATCATACGGCAGAGTATCTTTTGAAAAAAGCTCTCGAAAAATATTACTCTGACGATGTCGTCGAATACGGCTACTGCCGGGGGCATGAACCGGTCGGGTATGTTGCGAACGTTCTGCGTACCTACCGACACTATCGCCGGTTTTTTAAGGACGGCTCCTGAGTGTTTCCGCCATGAAGCGTATTTCAGTCGATGACCTCGAACTGTGCGCCGACAGTTATCACGATTCGATCTCGCATGTTCCGGGACTGGATGCCTTCTGCTGCCGTCTGGACTGGATCCTGCCCTTTCACGAAGCATTTCAGCCTGAACGCTCTCTTGCTGTCTGGAAAAAGGACGACAGCTTTCTGGTGCTTGCCGAAAGCCGCACAGACAGCGGCCGGCGCATTCTGTGTTCTGCTGAATCGCTCTGGGGATTTGCCAGCGCCCTTATCGGCAGAGACGCACCCCGCATGCTCGCCGAGCTCTTCTCGGGTACGACAAAAGAAATATATATCGATTCCCTGCTCGCGCTTTCCGGGCTTCCCGGCGATGCCGGGTTCCTGCGGCAGGTCGCCGAATCTGTTAAAGGAACCCACCGCGTTCTGAGCGCCGTGCCGACAATCCGCCGCACGGTATCCTGCCGGGACGGTCTTGACGGCTATCTCGGCCGACGGTCCGCACGATTTCGTCGTTCGCTTAAGCAGGCGGTTCGCCGGGCAGAGCGTCACGGAATTGTGCTTCGCTGTGATGACATCCTGCGGGGAGCCGCGCTTGATGATGCCTACCGCCGGATTCTTGCAGTGGAGGCCAGAAGCTGGAAGGGCCGGGCCGGCGAAGGTGCCGATCAGCCGCCCATGAGAGAGTTTTACCGGTGTATACTCGATCGCATCGCACCGGCGGGATATCTTCGCCTGCTGACTGCCGAGCACGGAGGTGACGCTGTGGGCTATATTTACGGCGCCCGAATCGGTGATCATTTTCGCGGCCTTCAGTTCAGCTTTGATGAGCGCTTCCGCGACTTCTCACTCGGAAACGTCCTGCAGTATCACATGCTCGACTGGATGACCGAGAACGGCTGCCGCCGGTATGATCTTGGAATGGATGTTGACTACAAACGCCGCTGGTCTGACGCTACGCATGTGACCTACACGCTGTACCTTGCAGCCCGGAACCGGCCGGATGCTCACGGCACCGGTTAGCGTTACAGCCTGCCGGGGGGTTTCATGGGGGCGGTGTTTTTTATTGCTGTTCGGGATACAGCTCTTTCATGCATTGCGGGCAAATCCAGTGGGTGAAAGAGCCGTCCTGCTTTTTTTGCAGAAAATATTCAACCGGCTCCCAGCGGCCCTTAATATTGACGACTTTTCTGCACTGGGTGCAGATGGGTATAAGGTATTCCACGGTCTTTATCTGTGCAATCTGTACTGCGGTTTCCCTGTTCGAACGCCACACCGCCTGAATAATATCAGAAAACAGAGAAAATTCCGGCTGAGAGTTCTTTTGCCTGCTGCACATGTCAACCAGCTTGTTTATATGGTCGTCATAATTGTCCTCCGGTGACACATCGCCGGTAAGCTTTCGCATAAAATGAAAAAGTGCCGGAAACGCCGGGTGCGTCATATAGAACTCCAGCCGGTACGCGACCAGAAAGGCAGCCGCTGCTCCGCTGACCGTATCCAGGCTTTTCAGCAGGGCCTCCGTATCGGTTTTCAGCTTGTAGAGCTCATTTCTTGTTTTTTCCGGGTTGTCGAAAATATTCGGTATCCGGCTGTTCTCAATGCTTTCGAGAAGCTGCTGCCAGAAAAGGATGTGCTTTTCTTCATCGTCTGCCATTGCGCCCCAGAAGTCCGCAAGCTCCTGATCGGCCGTCCTGGCACGAAGACGAGCATATATTTCACGTGCCGCTGTATCAACTGAAAGACACAGACACACAATGTCAAAAAGAATACTTTCTGCCACCGGTCATTCCTCTTCCCCAGGATTGTTTTGCTAAAAACCTGCCTGCTTTTCAACCTCTGCCAGGAATTTCTCAGGAGTTCCGAGCGAACCGGTTTTAGACCAGACCTTCTCCAGGGCGTTATCAGGCCCTTTTTTCAAAAGCACAAAGGTTGGCGTTACCCGGGCATTGAGCTCTTTCATTATTCTGAGTTTTTTGTCCGGAAACAGCGGCATCAGCACGGAATGCTTTTTTCTGAAGTCAAGAACCTCGTCTGCATCGCTGCCGATTCCGACGCCTATGATCTTAAGACGGTTTTTAAGGTTCGGATTTTTTCCGATCATGCTGAAAACACGGTTAACGTCCGCCGCTTCTTTTCGGCAGAGCGAGCAGTAATATGAAAAAACCTCAACGATGATATACTCTGAATCAATATCCGTCAGGCTGAATGACTCACCGGCTGCAAGGCCCAGATAGTCCTTCTGCGCCGAATCTGTCGGAAGGGGAAGGCGCGGCTCACCTGCAGCCTGTATGCACAGAGGAGAAAGAAACAGGCCCAAGCTAAAAAACATCAGCACACGGCACGCTTTCTTTTTCATTGAAGAAATCTCCGCGGTCTCAATAATTAGTCTTTCCTTGCCGGCTCGTGGGCCTTGCGCCCGTAAACCCTTTCATATGCCCGGCACAACGGACACAGATTATTCTCCACGGTTTTTACGAACGAATACGCAAGCCCCTTCTGCCTGTTGCGGGCATGTCTGCAGACCGGACAGGCCCGGCACAAGTCTGCCATAATACGGTCTGCCGGTGAACCCTTTTTTTCTGTATTCACCATTGTGACTCCGTTTCTTTATTAGGTGGTATATGCCGGTACGGTCTGCGCATATCCGTGAGCCGGACAGCGCTGCCTGCTTTTCAGCTCCCGACAAAAAAAACAAGACAGATAACCGTAAACAGCACAACCGGCCATTTATGCTGGCCCCCGGTCGACGGCCCGGCCTCCGGAGCATGTTTCCGCTGGAGCCTGTTCGTTAATAAAAGAGCAGCCAGACTTCCCAGCACAAGCGCGGCAACCTGCAGCAACTTAATGCCGCCCGATCCGACGGCCGGCACAAATAATTCGCCCGAAAAACCGGTCTGCCTTCCGAAAACGGCAAAAAACGATCCTCCTTTTGTCAGCAGCAGTTCGACCTGATAGGCAATCTCAAAAGAAAAAACAGCGGGAAGCAGACCGTAGCACATAAGTTCCGCCCTCCGGTATGTGCCCGCCGTCAAAAAGCCGAACGCACTCCGGCCCAGAGCCGAAACGAGCATGAATGAAAGCGCGGTTGCAACAGCCATGAGCACGGCGGCGCCCATAAGCCGGCTGCCGAACATTGTCTCCGCCGAGTCGGTGAGGCCAAGCATGGTCAGGCCCCGAAAAAGCTGTGTTCCTATGAGAAACAGAATAATTGTTGTAACGGCCCGGTCGGGAGTCACGGCCGCCAGAAGCTCGGATCCGGGAATCCGAATGTTTATTTTGGGCGACTGATTGGCACACAGCTTAATACAGTTTCCGCATAAAATACAATTCTGATTGTTTTGTATTGCGAAGGTCCCTTCATACATGGGGCAGCCGGACACCTGGTCGTCCCCGACATAGCAGCTGTGCGTTTTACAGTCGCTGTTGCAAATGCTTCGGTTTGAGCGCAGCTCTGTCAGTGAGAGGCTGGCCATAATTCCCGCCCATCTGCCGAACGGGCACAGGTAGCGGCACCAGACGCGACGCTGATATAGCAGACCGGACACAAGAGCGCACAGGGTGACCCCGATGAGCAGATAAGCTGTCAGGCGCGGGGACTCATGCATGTGGACACCGACCTCAGCCAGAATAACAAGCACCAGCCCGAGTCCGCTGAGATAAAAACCATACTGCCTGAGAAACTGCGGCACTTTCAGCCGTGTACAGAAAAAACGTCCGGCCCGCTCGGTCAGCGCTCCCATCGGGCACACCGCGCAAAAAGACCTGCCTATAAAAAGCCAGCTCAGCACCACAACGGGTTCTCCGATGCCCCACACCAGCGCCAGGGCAACGTTGCGGTCGGCAGCCTGGCTGCCGAACAGCCCCAGCAGGATAACGGCAACCAGAGCGACGGCCCCGATATACTGCATGGTTTCGGGAAAATGCCGATTCTGTAAAAACGCTCTCACTTTTTCAATCTTGAGCAGGTTATACGTGACGGTGCTTTCCTGCGGATCTGCCCCGATAAAAAGATCTTCAGCTGTCAGCGCTTCTGTCTGGGTTATGTTCACCGCCCGCCGCACAACCAGATCGAGTTCGTCCGTGTTGCCGGGCCAGTGATATTTCATGATCTGGTTGTAGCCCTCGATATCGATGCCGCGTACCGGTTTTTCAAAACGCTCACTATAGCGCTCTATCAGATGCTCTACGATCATGCGCAGATCTTTGCGCCGCTCCCGCAACGGTTCGATCTTGAGCGTCTGTGCGGAAAGCTGTTCGTAAAGCTGCCGGTCAAGCTTTCCCGTCAGCACCTGCTCTGCCGGATCATGGTCGGTGGTCGCAATGATTCTGACCGCTGACGTACTCAGCGTTCTGGCGCCGTGCTTCTGAAACTGTCCGCAGCGTATGAAGTCTGCAAGCTTTTCCTGAATCCCCTGGGCCAGGTACTCGACATGCTCGATAACGAGCGATCCTCCGTTGCAGACCTCGAGCAGCCCCATGCGACGTGTTTTTGCAAAAGAGAACGCTCCCTGTTCATGCCCGAACAAAGCACACCCCTGCGACAGCTCAAGATGAACCGAGTCCTTGCGGGTAATGCTTTTTTCGGAGGAAATCATGGTTACGTTCTGAGCATCAAAAAGAAGAAACGGTCGATCGCGGTTCCCGGTGCGATGAACAAGACAGGCCGCATCACGCTTCTCGGTGCCGGGCTCGCCGGTTATCAGTACCGGCCGGTCATTCTCTCCGGCTGCCTGTATCTGTTGTAACAGTTTGACGGCGGCTCTGCTTTTTCCGACCAGGAAGGGCTCTTCCATTGCGGTCTGTTCGGAAACGAAACGCTGGTACGCGCGCTCGGTAACCGAAGCGCTGACAACGCTTTCATTGGCCTGCGTCAGGCGCTGGGCAAGTATGTTCAGAAAGTTTTTTGTGAGTTCGGGATTTTCGGCAAGCACACGGTCGAACGCATTTTTGGGTATGGTGAGAAGGCTTGTGGGCTCCAGCGTTTCCACGGAGGCAGAACGCGGCTCTCCGGTCAGCAGTGCCATTTCACCGAAGCCGCTGCCGGGATCGAGAACCGTTATGGTATTCCGAATGTCATCTTCTGTGTTTCGGAACACCCGCACTCTGCCGGAAATAATGACGTTGAAGGTGTCTCCCGGATCGCCTTCACGAAAAACGGTAAGGTTGGCCGGCAGCGCATAGGTTTCTGCGACGCCGGCGATCTTAACAACCGCCTCGCGCGGGAGATTTTCAAAAAGCGGCACAGCTAAAAGAATATCTATGCGCTGGAAATGAAGACAGCGATCCACGATCTCCCGGGTCGCCCCGTCGGCTGCGTCGCGCAGTATTTCACCCAGCGGTTTGTATACTCCACGGCTGGCACTGCCGGCCTGTATTTCAAGCGCCTGTGATAGGTTCTTTTCATCACAGGCATTCTGCTCAATCAGGTATGATCCAATCTTTTTTCCGGTCATTGCACTGTAGTGTCAGCAGTCAACGCTTGTGTTTCCGATATATACTTAGTATAGGTATTACTCGTGCCGCACAGCGTGCTTCGGCATTCCCATGATAACATTTTTTAAGAAACAACCCGTCCCGTTTATTCTTATACTGTTGCCGAGCAGGTTTTTCAGCTCGCTCCGGTTTTGTTCTTAAAAGATGTCCTTCTCTCTTTCAGTTTTGGGCTGTTACGCAAAAATAGCAAATACTGCTTTTTGCTACAACCCTTTAATCGCTCGCATGAAGCAGAAGCCTTTTGGGGCAAGACTATTGACAAATTGAATCATAGATTTTATATTTAGCCAGTAATAGTAATATTTATTAAATACCGGGAACTATGATGAATCAGACGTATGAGCGTGTAGCGGTGGTTGTCCTGTTCACTGCAGCCGTTGCCCTGCTTGCTGCCGGTTGTGAACAGGTCGGAGGCCCTGTCTTTGATGGAGACAGCTGTGTCGGGTGCCACACCGATGAGGAGCTGCTGAAGGAGATAGCCGACCCCATTGAAACGAGCGAATCTTCAGGAGAGGGCTGAGGCGGCTCTGTGGATCCGTTGGATCCATGGGAACGCGTTTTTATTGCCGAGGACTATTTTGATACTGTTCACGGACTGGTTGAATGTACCTGGTGTCATTTCGGAGATCCTGAAAAAAACACAAAGCAGGAAGCGCATGAAGGCCTGCTGGCATATCCCAGCGATGAGGCTGAATATAACTGCCGGTTCTGCCACCCCGATCAGACAGAGCATTACGACACCAGCATACACATCACCCAGGAGGGATATTACGAACGGTTCACGGTGCGGGCCGGTTTTGACCTGCGCGACGGCGGATACGATCATGCCCTGGAGGAATTCAGGGGTGAGTGCGGAGAGTGTCACGCAACCTGCGGGCAGTGCCACGTCAGCCGCCCGGTTTCTGTCGGCAGCGGACTCAACAATGCACACACGTTTACCAAAACACCGGATTTGAAAACCAACTGCACCGCCTGCCACGGCTCCCGCATCGGTGAAGAGTATTTGGGCGATCATGACGGCCTTTCTGCAGATGTTCACTACATTCCCACTCTGATGAAGTGTGAAGCCTGCCACGGGGATTACGAGATGCACGGCGGAGACGGCACGGTGCTCACCTATCGTTACGACGAAAACAACGATGCCATGCCGCGCTGCGAGGACTGTCACGATGCCGCCGACACCAATCAGTATCACCAGGAACACTGGTCCGGAGACTCCGGCGTAACGCTTTCCTGTCAGGTCTGTCATTCCCAGGCATACAAAAACTGCAACGGCTGTCACGTGGCCGGCGGCGGTATCACCGGATCCTCCTACCTTTCGTTTGAAATAGGTAGAAATTATCTGAAGGACAACGCACGCTATAATGATTACGACTACATAACCGTTCGTCATATACCGATCGCGCCGAACACGTTTGAGCCGTGGGGTTTTGATGATCTGGCTCAATTTGAAACAAGTGAACCGACCTGGAAGATTACAACCCCTCACAACATCAAGCGCTGGACACCGCAGACAGCGCCTGAGGAGGGTCAAACCTGCAGCAGCAGTTGTCATAATACGGATTTTTATCTGCGGACCGACGATATCGATGAATATCAAGACGCGAATTACAACGCCGCAACAGGCGAAAGCGGTTACGGCTATGATGATATTGATCGCGAGCGGGAAGCCAACAGCGAGGTCATAATTCCGTATTAGGCTGCAGATCTATTTTCTGTATAACGGTAACAAGCTCTGTCGAAACGATCAGATGTTTTTACCTTGCTATAAAGTATTATCTTATGAAAGCTGGAACACAAGGATCTCAAGAACTAAAAAGGAGGGAAACATGAGAGCAAAAAAACTATTAGGTTTGATTCTGATCCTCGGCACGTGCTGCATTGCTTTTGCCGGCTGCGACACCCCTGAGCCGCAGACAAGCGAGTATGACCTGCTTGCAGCGGCAGGCGATACATACTTTTCATCCTATTCCGATGTCAACTGGTCGGCTGAGACGCTTTTTGAAAAAATCGCCGGCAACGAGGATGTCGTTCTGTACGACTGGCGCTCGGCTGAAGACTATGCTGCCGCACATGTTATTGGCGCCATTAATGCAGCCCTGAGCGATATCGACACCATTCTGCCGACCCTGCCGACCGATAAAAAAATCGTCAACATCTGCTATACCGGGCAGAACGCAAGCTTTGCAACTGCTGTCATGCGCCTCTATGGTCTGGATGCCTCCAACCTCCTGTTCGGCATGTGCAGTATCGTGGCTGACGAATCGATTGTTCCCAAGAGCACCAGGTGGCAAAATGCTATCGAAACAGACGAGTTCGCGGACCGTCTCGAATCAACGGTCAACGAGGCAACCGAAACCTATGAGGAGCCGGACCCCGGAACCGGCATGACAACGCTGCAGGAAATCATCGTTGGCGCTGTTGACGGTGCATCCGATGGCTGGTCCATCTCCGCGGCTGATGTTTTCGGCAGCCCGGACAGCTATTTCATTATTAATTACTGGCCGCAAGACCAGTACCTCGATCCCGGCCACATCCAGGGAGCTGTCCAGTTTACACCGAAAGCCGACCTTGCAAGCGCTGCCAAGCTGAATCTGATACCTACCGACAAAACGGTCGTTGTATACTGCTACACGGGTCAGACATCTGCTCAGGTCGCTGCATATCTTCGCATGCTGGGCTATGACGCCAAGAGCCTGCTGTACGGTATCGACGGGTTCGCTCACGAGCTCAACCCGGGCGGAAAATACAGTCCTCCCGCCAGCGATCTGACAAGCATTCTTGAATAGTCTAAGCGTTTATACCGATTCACAGACAAAAAAGCCGGGGAATACTTGTCCCCGGCTTTTTTGTCTGTCTGGCCGCCTTCATCCGCGCGCAATGATTTTGCGCACAAAATCCACCAGCTCCTCAAAACCACCTTCCACGTGAACGGATTCGGGAAGGTCCGGTATCTGGTTTCGATCGTCAATATAGGCGATAACCGGACGATCATATTTCAGGGCCAGGGCTACCTCACTTGACGTGCCGTACGATCCGGGAAGCGCAATAATCACGCAGGCGCTCAAAATGTTTATATGGTTTCTCGACCAGGGTTCCTGTCCCTGTGTGCCGCTCAGGGGCAGGTGTGTTCTAATGGGAATTTCCACCCACGGATTCGGATATCCAGGAAGGGATGCATAGCCCTCCTGCGTAACCCTTCCCGGCAGAATCCCAAGCACGCAGCCCCGGCGGGGAGAAACAGTGTAAAAAGCGCGGCTGACCGCCTCCATCACGCCCCCCCCGCCCCCGGTGATAAGATGAACGCCTTCCTGTGCCAGAAACCGTCCGACAGCTTCAGCTCGTTCTGTATGCGGTCGGGTTCCTGATCCCATGACGCCGACAACCGGCACGGTATCAGCTCTGCTCATACCCTGGTTTTCCATGTTTAGGCGTACCCTGTAGCCGTCTTAAATTCTAGACGCTTAACCTGTCATATCCGTTAGCCGCGGCGGCTGCCACGCTGCTGCGTGTTTCTGAGCCGAAAACGCTTTCAATGGCATCAAGCACCTCCGGAAGAATATACCTGTCCGGTCCCGTTTGCCGCCTGTTGCAGACAAACGATCCGGCATCTTCACAAACCGAGACCACCGCGGGCATGCTGTCCGAAACAGCAAGCGGCCATAAACGGCACGATGCCGGTTTTACTTTGTTTACCGGCAGGTTGAGCGTTTCCGCTGCACTGTGGAGCGAACAGCAGATGATGCCTTTATTCATATAGGCAAACACGCACAGGCCGCGCTCGGTGGTATCTATACACAGCAGGTCGTCCTCTGTTTCATCGAAAACATTTTTATATCCTTCGGGACCGGCAAGATGCGGTGCAAAGCGGGCTGCTTCCGGCACGACACCGATAATAGCCGCCATCTCCTGTTGTGTTATGCAGACCTCAAACGATGCGCAGCAGCAGCCTTTAATTGTTCTACAGCCCCGGCAGGAATGATTCAGTGCACGAAGTGATGCTATGTCGAAAACTATATTCCTTTTTCTCACAGAAAGAACGGCTCGCTTTTCTTCTCAGTTTTTCTGACCCGGTTGTATTCTCAGTGATTTAAGCAGGCCGGCGGCACCGGTAAGCATCGTGTCACCCAGGGGTGCACCAAAGACAACCGGCAACCGACTTTTGTCCATCATGCTTCTCTTGGGCCCTGTTGCCAAAATGATATCGGTGTGTTTGAAGCCGAAATGCTTGCGAAGGTATGCACCGTGTCCACCCTCACGCAATACAGTGGCATGATCGATGTCTCCGTCTGCAAGCCTTTTTATCTGTTTTTCCAGTTTTTCGCGGGAAACATCACGGGTGTGATATTCAAAAAAACCGAACAGCTCTCCGTCCTGAACTGCTGCTGCCAGGGTATGGGAGGTTGCAATATCCATAACGATCAGATTGCTTTTCATCCGCGCCCGCCGATCCTGACAGGCGCCCACAATTGCCGCCATCCCGCTGTCCATAACATAGACACGTTCTGCGGGAAGGGCGGCGGCACAGCGGGCTACATTCCTCTGGCGGGTAAACGTTTGCGGAATGTCGGCTGCGGGGTACATAAGCCTGTGGAGTTATAACTGAAAGTTGTGTTTGAGAGAAAAAGCGGTGTATCCTTTCGGAT
>CAZFIB010000019.1:0-57180 GCA_964518865.1 uncultured Thermodesulfobacteriota bacterium | reverse complement strand
AAAGATTTTTTAATGTTTTTGAAGCCCCGCCTTGTAGGCGGGGTAATTCACTACGGCGCGACAGTTGTGTCCCGCGTATGACGTAAGCCCCCTGACTGATCGACACGTTTCAGAAAGGTAATCCCGCGATGGAGACGACTCGAACCGTTTCAACCTGCTGCGGGGTGTGCGAGCACTCCTGCGGCATGAAGGTACGCGTGCAGGACGGTGAAATTGCCGAAATCAGCGGCCTTAAGGAGCATCCGCTGAGCCGGGGATTTCTGTGCCCCAAGGGCCTGTCGGCAAAGGATATCACGCAGGCGCCGGACCGCCTCAAAAAGCCGATGAAAATGACCGGCGGCGGGTGGAAGGAAATATCCTGGGATGAGGCGCTCGACATGTGCGTTTATAACCTCTCAACGCTGAAGAAGCGCTACGGAGCCGAATCGCTGCTTGTCTATCACGGGCAGAGCTTTTTGAAAAACAGGATTGCCATGTTCATGATGAAGCGCTTTCTTAATCTTTTCGGAGCGGTGAACGTGACATCCGCCGGAAGCGAGTGCTTTATAAGCACACTGCTTGCCCATTTTACAACGTTCGGCAATTTGCCGTTTCCCGATTACGAAAACAGCCGCTGTATCCTGCTGTGGGGGGCAAACCCCTGCGCGAGCGGCGGGATCGGCAGGAGCTATCCGCAGATGACGCAGCTTTTCAGGGAGAGCAGGGACCGCGGCGCAGCGATGATCGTCATTGACCCGCGCACAACCGCAGCATCAAAATTCGCAGACCTGCATCTCAGGCCGCGGCCCGGCACCGACGGCGCGCTGGCCCTGGGTTTTATCCGGGCCATACTCGATGCGGGACTGGAAGACGTCAGCTACATAGAGAAGCACACAACCGGGTTCGACAGGGTTCGGGCGCTTGCAGATGCCTATCCGCTCGAGCGCGTTGAGCGCATAACCGGCATCGACCGGGAGCGGATCGCAGAGGCTGCCAGCCTGTTTGCCCGCAGCAGGCCCGCATGCCTTAAAGTCGGCAGCGGCCTGGAGCACCACACAAACGGCGTGCAGACAATCCGCGCGACAAACATTCTGCTTTCCATAACCGGCAATGTCGACGTTGCCGGGGGCAACACCTTTTTCGGACAGGCGCCCCTTGCCCCGGCCGAGCTCGATTTCGGTGAGCGCCCGCAGCGGCTGACCGCTGCAGAGCACCCGATGTTCACCGGCATGGTGAGCCAGGCACAGGCCGTAGCAGCCCTTGAACAGCTGCTGCAGGACAAGCCCTACCCCGTGCGGGGGATGATCGTTGCCGGCGGCGCTCCGCTTACCGTGCTTGCGGGCGCTGAAAAGGCGGCCCGCATCATGGACAGGATGGAGTTCAGCATAGTGATCGACCAGTTTATGAACAGGACCGCCGCCCGTGCGGACCTCGTTCTCCCCGCAGCGACGTTTCTCGAGCGCGACGAGCTGATAATCAGTCCGCTCGCCCTGCAGCGAAAAGTGCTGGAGCCGGACGGCCCGCTCGCGGATGCCGACATCTGGCGCGAGCTGGCTCTGCGGTGCGGCTTTGCAGAGCACTTCCCCTGGAAGACAGCGGATGAGGTAATTGAGCATCTTCTGGAGCCGACCGGCTTTACGCTGGCGCAGGTCCGACAGGCGCCGGGCGGCATCCCCATAACGCAGGAGACGGGGAAAGCCCTGCGGGAGGGCCTGTATACCGCCTCCGGAAAGATCGAGCTGTGCTCGAGCTCGCTTGAATCAAGCGGCTATGATCCGCTGCCGGACTTTCACGAGCCGGCGGAAAGCCCGGTGAGCGCACCTGAAACGGCGCACGATTATCCGCTTGTGCTGACAACCGGCGGGAGATACCCCTGTTTCGTACACTCGCAGCACCGGACAATTGAAAAACTGCGTTGCCATGCCCCGGAGCCGCTCTGCGAAATGCATCCCGATACGGCACGGCCGCTCGGTATTGCCGGCGGGGACACGGTGCGGGTTTCATCGCTGCGCGGCAGCATCGAGCTCAGGGCAGCCTGCACCGAGGGTATTCTGCCGGGTGTGGTTCACCTGCCCCACGGCTGGGATGAGGTCAACTGCAACGTGCTTATCGACGACACGGCACGCGACCCCATATCCGGATTTCCGGGATTGAAGTCCTCGCTGTGCAGGGTTGAAAAAGTGTGATAGTGTTTTTGTATTGCAGGAATCACCACAGACACATTTTAAAAAGACTCGGAGCACAAGGTTCATACCTTTCTTTGTTTGTCCAAAGAAAGGTATGGCCAAAGAAACGACACCCGTTTGCCCGGCCCGCCTTCGGCGGGTACCCTCGCCTGAGCCCCGTGCAGCGGCGGGCCAAAAAATCGCTTCGCTCAGACAGTTCGGCCCTTGTTTCCGCAGCACGTGACTCAGACTCGGCGCGGTCAAAATGGGAACAAATGACAGGATGGCCCCCACTGGGGCCATCCTAAAGCCTCACCCTCTGGGCGGAGGTGATTACAGAAGGGCTGCGCGCTGTCGTGGCCGTTTCAGAGCATCTTTAAGGAGAATCCTATGATTATTTCCTGGACGCCCGAAGCCGAAGCAGCGGTTGAGCTCCTGCCGCTGCCGCCCATGCTGCAGCCCTATGCGCGCATGGAGTGCGAGCGCATCGCCCGCCGGAAGAATACCGACACGGTAACCGCTGATATTGTCGCTGAGGCGGACCGGCGCTACGATCTTGCCATCGGGCGCGATGTTATGCGCAAGCTGCGCGCCATGGCACGCGGAGAGCTTGCCGAGCCGCTGGTGCCCGAGGAATTTTTCGATGACGATTCGCGCGAGCTTTACAGCATACAGATGTGCCCCAGCCAGTACGGGGCGGCATCCGATATAAAAATCGAAAACATGCGGCGGCTGATGCCGGCGCTGCGGGCCAGGCTCAAAGAGCTCGATATTACCCCGCTCATGATGGATCTTACCGAGACCGCCCTGATGCCCCATCACGAGTTCCGCGTTACGGTCACGGGCTGCACCAATGCGTGCCTGTCCCCCTATTTTTCGGATTTCGGCATTCTGGGCGTTTATGATGTTTCAGTGGACCCCGAGGCATGCACGGGCTGCGGCCGCTGCGAGGAATACTGCACGCTCAGGGCCATTACCATGCGCGACGGCCTGCCGCACTTTGACAAAACAGTCTGCATACGCTGTGCGGGCTGCGAGGAGTTTTGTCCCGAGACGGCTGTGCGTGTCCGTGACATGGGGTACAAGGTCGTTGTTGGCGGCAAGGGGGCGCGGCATCCGAACATTGCCGCAACGGTTACCGAGATGACGGACCTGGACGGCGTGCTAGGGATTCTGGAAAAAACCGTCGGAATGATACGCCGCCACATGCAGGAGCCGGTCAGGGTGTTTACCATGTCGCGACTGATTGCGCAGCACGGTATTGAATCGCTGAAACCCTGAAAAGCAATCCTTACTTTTTATCCACTTTGACGGGCAGCGTTTTTCTGCCCCACTGGCGAGCGCGGCCGTGCGATTCCATGTACAAATCGATACGTGCCGGGCCCTTGATGGCTGAGCCGCGGTCCTCAACAACTCCCCTGCCGTATCCCGGAACCTGCATAACGGTACCGAACGGATAGTGCTTTGTGTCGGCGGCGATCGTGCCGGTTTGGGGAAATATCCGCCAGGGCAGCAGTATGCGGATCGGGATCATCCAGGGGTGCGTGACGCTGTCAAGCGAGAACAGGCCCGGGCGCGCCTCGCGCGGCTCAGTGCCGGAGGCGGTTTTTCCGCGATACGGCCTGCCGTTTGATTTGTAATAGCGGTTCCAGAAATCAAGTTTCAGGTACTTCCAGCTGCCGCGCGTCCAGCCGCAGCAGGTTCCGCAGCCGCAGTATGCGGTCGTGGTGATGTTCTTTTTCTGCGTCGAAGCGCAGCCGATGACGGCGGTGCAGAAAAACACGGCACACAGCAGAAGCGGCAGCGTCCGACAGGCGGCATGGCGTATGTTCATGATGCTTTACTCCTCACAGTGTTTTCCTGCGGTGCCCTGGTGATAACGATATCTCCCAGCTTGTGCCCGCTGTGGCGCGCAATGACCGGACATTTGACTTTGAAAAGAAAAAAGATGTTTTTATCCGTATCGCTGAGCGTTTCATAATTGCCCTGTCCTTTTGCAACGATGAGATCGGCGGCCTGAAATGCCTCGCGAAACTGATCGGAACACAGTTCCGGAACCGTGCCCGGCACATCGGTGCCGTTGTCGATAACCGGCACCCATCCTGCTATCCCGGCCTCGGCAGCATCTTCCCGGGTCGCATCATTTATTATCGGCAGCCCCCGAACCGCGAAGAGTACTTTTTCCACGGGCAGCAGCTCTATGAGCAGACGGTCAAAGACTATCTCTCCGGCGTTGTCGCCGAGATACAGAATGCTGCGGGCATTCCGGATCTCATTGTGCAGCCCGATGACGGCTGCCTCGTCGATGGTCTGGGTCAAAGAGGCCTCGACCGTCCGGCTCACGAGCTCGGGCGTCACGCCGGTTCCGGCCCCGAAATCGATGATATTGCCGGCAATGGCCAGGCGAACCGCGGTTTCGAACGGATTTTTTGCATCCTCGATGGTGCGCTTCAGCCCGGGATACAGGTTCAGGGCGAGCAGGTTCGACTGGTGCTTTATCTCCCGGTAGGGATCCCGGTTGCCGCTGGCATCCCGGATAAGGCGGTGGATTGTGCGGCCCATCAGCGGCGGCGGGCTTGAAAAATCAAGCGCGCTTGCCCGTGTCAGCATGTCGCGAACCACAATTTCATGAACGGACGCATCATCGGTGAGCATTCTGATGGCATCAAGCGTTTGCCGGATGAAGCAGGGTATGCAGTCTATGGAGGTTTTCATGGTTAAAAACTAACGCGGTTTTGTAGAAAAAGTCCAGTTGAAAATTATGTACAGCCGCCGGTCAATAGTTTCTGTCCCCGCCGAGAATTCCGCCCAGCAGGTCGCCGCCGATGCCGGCGACTCCCTTCTGCTCGCCCCGCTGCCGGAAGCGGGAAGCGGCAAAGATGCGGTCGGCGAGCCGGGAAAACGGCAGGCTCTGCAGATAGACGGTGCCGGGTCCCGAAAGGCCGGCAAGGAACATGCCCTCGCCGCCGAACAGGGCGTTTTTAAAGCCGCCGACGAACCTGATGTCATAGCCCACCGAAGGAGCGAAGGCCACCAGGCAGCCGGTATCCACGCTCAGGTGCTCGCCCGGGCCGAGCTCTTTTTTTATGATTGTACCGCCGGCATGGATGAAGGCCAGGCCGCTGCCCGACAGGCGCTGCAGGATAAATCCTTCGCCGCCGAACAGGCCAGCCCCTATTTTTTTCGTGAAAGCGATTTCTATATCCACGCCCCGGGCAGCGCACAGGAAGGCGTCTTTCTGGCACAGGAACCCGCCGCCGAGCGAGCCGAGATCAAGCGGGATTATTTTCCCCGGATAGGGCGCTCCGAAGGCTACATGTCCCGTGCCCTTGCCGTTGAAAAGAAAGGTCGTGATAAAAAAACTTTCACCGGTGAGCATACGCTTGAATCCTTTAAACAGGCCGCCGCCGGTCGAGGTCTGCATCTCGATGTGGTCCTCCATGTACATCATGGCTCCGGCCTCGGCCCTGACGCCCTCACCGGGGTCGAGCTCGATTTCGACAATCTGCATGTCATCTCCGAAAACCTTGTAATCGATCACATCAGCCATCTGCTTTTCTCCTCCGTTGTCCAGATGATGTGTTTTTCTGCTGCACGCACGGGGTACACGGAAAACCCGTTGCCGGTACGTGACGGCGGCTCAGTGTTTCTGCCCGGTGTGCAGCGCGGCGATGCCGTTAAAGAGCAGCCGGTATGATACAGATAAAAATCCCGCCGTCTCCATCTGTGCCGCCAGCTTTTGCGGCGGGGGAAATGCGCGGATTGAAGCCGGCAGATACGCATAGGCTTCGTGCGAGCCGGCCGCGAGCTTTCCCGCGGCCGGTATAACATAGAATGAATACAAATCATACAGCTTTTTAAACCAGGCAGAGACCGGCTGAGAAAATTCAAGGCACACCAGCCTGCCGCCGGGCTTCAGAACCCGGTACAGCTCCTGGAGGCCCTTTTCGATGTCCTGCAGGTTGCGCAGGCCGAAACCGATCAGAGCGATGTCGAACAGCCCGGCGGGGCAGGCAATTGCCTGCGCATCGCCGCACACCGGATGGATGCATGCACCTGCGTTCCGCGCAGCGCATTTTGCAGCTCCCGCCCGCAGCATTTCCCGGCTGAAATCATACACGAGCAGTGTTCCCGACGGACCTGCCTCTGCTGCGGCCAGAACCGCCAGA
Source organism: uncultured Thermodesulfobacteriota bacterium (assembly GCA_964518865.1). GTDB lineage: Bacteria > Desulfobacterota > WTBG01 > CAIYCZ01 > CAIRTM01 > JANQGV01. The sequence continues at coordinate 50,867 of CAZFIB010000019.1, read as the reverse complement.
TCGGCGGTGCCGCCGCAGACATCGATTATTGCGGCACCTTCTTTGATTCCCGCGGCTTTGACGGCGGCACGCTTCCACAGATGATGCTGCCCGAAGCTCAGCAGGGTGTTCATGAGGTCATAGCGCACCGCTATAGCGTCGAAGTAGCCCCGCACGGCTGCGGCTTTCGGCGAAAGGGATGTCTCGCGATTCATGTTCGCAGGTCCGGGTAGACAGATAGCGCAGGGTTGTTAATTTTAGTGAAAAACTGCATAAATATTGATTTAACCACTGAAACCCCTCTGCTTTGCGTCAGATATCTGTTTTCTTGAAGCCCGCTTTGCGGTATTCTAATGACATATAGTGCTGAATTCAAACATGCCGGCCATCACCACGAATTCTTCCGGTAATGCTACTGTGGTAATACTTGATACCATCGCTGAAAAAACAAAGAACGACAAGCGCCTGTCCCGTCAGGACGGGCTGGCGCTCATCAGATGCGGCGATCTGCCGGCGCTCGGCGCCCTGGCCCGGGCGGTGAAGCTTCAGAAAACCGGTGACAGAGTTTACTACAATCGCAACTGTCATATCAACCTTACCAACATCTGTGCATCCCGCTGCTCATTCTGCGCGTTCAGCTGTGACGCAGGCGATCCCCGGGCCTACTGCATGACCCCGGACGAGGTCTGCGAGCGTGTCAGGGCTTCGCTTGCCGCCGGCATAACGGAAGTGCACATGGTCAGCGGCCTGCATCCCGACAAGCCGTTTTCCTATTATATCGATGCTGTCCGGCTTATCAAGCAGTCGTTTCCGCAGCTTCACATCAAGGCCTTTACCGCTGTCGAGCTGCAGTATTTTTCAGATATTTCAGATCTAAGTATCGAGCAGGTGCTCGAACGGCTGATGCGGGCCGGGGTTGGCTCCCTGCCCGGCGGAGGAGCGGAAGTGCTGAGCGCGCGGGTCAGAAAGCAGCTTTGTCCCAAAAAGGCATCATCCGAGCAGTGGCTCGGCATTATGCGGACGGCGCACCGCCTGGGCCTCAAGTCGAATGCGACCCTGCTGTACGGTCACATCGAAACCCCTGAAGAAATCATCGACCATCTGCTGCAGGTGAGGCAGCTGCAGGATGAAACCGGAGGCTTTCAGGCCTTTATTCCCCTGCCGTTTCATCCCGACAATACCGGGCTGCAGCACCTCGTGCGGCCGACGGCGGTTGAAATGCTGCGAATGTTCTGCCTGGCACGTCTCATGCTCGACACATTCGATCACATCAAGGCCTACTGGATAATGACCGGCCTCACGACCGCCCAGCTTGCGCTGTATTTCGGGGCCGATGATGTGGACGGCACGGTTACCGAAGAGCGCATAACACATGCTGCCGGAGCGCAGACCGCAGTCGGTGTTTCCGAGAATGATCTTGTCGGTCTTATCCGCAGTGCGGGCTATGTGCCGGTTCAGCGCGACACGCTGTACAATGAAATAGATAAACACGTAATGCAGTAAGGTGCACTATGCGACCGCGCGTCGGACATATTCAGTTTCTGAACTCTCTGCCGCTGTACCACATGCTTGTAAAAAACGGAACGGTGCTTGACATCGACCTGTGCAAAGATACGCCGGTCGAGCTGTGCAACCGCCTGCTGGCAGGAAAGCTCGATATCAGCCCGGTGCCGGCAATAGAGTATGCCCGTCACGCCGACGAGCTGCTGCTGCTGCCCGATATCGCGATCGCATCGGACGGACCGGTCAAGAGCATCGTGGTCGTCTGCAAGGCTCCGCTCGAGCGCCTTGACGGCAAACCGTTTGCGCTCACCAATACCTCCCGAACTTCCCAGGTGCTGACCAAAATAATCATGCGGGAACACTTCGGCATCCGGCCCCGGTTTTTTGCCTGCCCGCCCGACCTGCCTGAAATGTTCAGAGAGGCTGATGCGGCGCTGCTTATCGGCGATGATGCGCTGCGCGTCTATGCCTGCCCCGGGCCCTATACCATCTATGATCTGGGAGAGGCCTGGAAAGCCCTGACGGGCGAGAAGATGGTTTACGCGGTCTGGGCGGTGCGAAAGGATTATGAGCGGCAGCACCCTGAAAAGGCTGCAGCCGTCCAGGAGATGTTTCAGCGCTCGGCCGCCATGAGCAGGGACGCCGTGAGCGATATTGCCCGCGATATCGCCCGCTGGGAGCCGTTTTCCGAGACGTTTCTGGAGGGGTATTTTAAAACCCTGAAGTTTTCACTGGATGAGGGCTGTCAGCGCGGGCTTCTGACGTATTATCACAAGGCGCGCGAGCTGGGTGAAATTGACGGCGTTCCCGCGCTGAGATTTATCGATGCCGGGAAGGGCTGCGGGGAGCATCATGGCGGTTAAAGATATAACGGCTGCGGTTGAGAGCGGCAGGCGGATATCGCCTGAAGATGCCCGGCAGCTTTTGGGGGAGGCCGATTTTCTCGAGCTGGGGCGGCTGGCAAACCTGTGCCGGCTTCGTTTTCATCCCGCCGGGCAGGTGACGTTTATAATCGACCGCAACATCAACTACACCAATATCTGCGAGAGCAGGTGCCGATTCTGCGCCTTTTACCGCGATGCGGCATCCCCGGACGCATATCTTCTGAGCGCGGATGAGGTAATTGCAAAGGTGCAGGATGCTGCGGCCGCAGGAGCCACACAGATAATGCTGCAGGGCGGACTGCACCCCGATCTGCAGTTGGAGTATTTTGAAAACCTGTTCAGGGCCGTAAAAAAACAGTTTCCAAACCTAACTCTTCACAGCCTTTCTCCGCCGGAGATACATCACCTCTCGAAAAAAAGCGGCCGGTCGCTCGCGGAGGTTCTGGGGCGGCTGCGGGATGCCGGGCTTGACAGCCTGCCCGGCGGCGGGGCTGAAATTCTTGCCGACCGCGTGCGGGAGGCGGTCAGCCCGCACAAGGTGCGTGCGGGTGAGTGGCTGAACGTCATGGAGACGGCGCACAGCCTGGGCATCATGAGTACGGCGACCATGATGATGGGGACCGTCGAGACCCGGCAGGAGCGCATCGCGCACATGGAAAAAATAAGGACCCTGCAGGACCGCACCGGCGGCTTCCGGGCTTTTATTCCCTGGACCTTCAAGCCGGGCAACACGGAGCTCGGGGGGCAGGAGGTTTCATCGTTGGAGTACCTGCGCACCCTGGCGGTTGCGCGCATTTTTCTCGACAACATCACCCACATCCAGGGCTCGTGGGTGACCCAGGGCCGCGACATCGGACAGGTAAGCCTGCATTTCGGGGCGGATGACCTGGGCAGCATCATGCTGGAGGAAAACGTCGTGCGGGCCGCAGGCGTCACGGCGCGTATCACGGAGGAGGAAATGGTCGATCTTATCCGGCGTGCCGGCAAGATCCCCGCGCAGCGCACCACGCAGTACCGGACAATCAAAGCCTACTGAGCACTTACTCTTCCTTGTCGAGCGGCAGACCTTCCAAACAACTGCAGGGCTTTGCGGACATCTTGGGCCGGATTCCTGCAGAGCGGTTTTTATAATACAGCAGCACGACGAACGGCACGCCTATCCAGGAGGCGTAAGCGCTCAGCCTGAAGGTTGCTGCAATGCCGATTGTATCCGAGAGAAAACCGGCGAACATAACCGTCAGCGCACCAAGGAGAAAATTCATGGTCATGTATATACCGTTGGCGGTTGCGGGAGAAGAAAACCGTTTTTTTTGAATCAGTGAGAGCAGCACCGGAGTGCTGGAAAAAGCGGTAAGCCCCAGAAGCACGAGACAGAAGACGGTAGCCCAGCCGGTAGTAAAAACGAACAGCAGCATGCCTGCCGGAGCGGAGCAGGTCAGTATCAGCAGAATCCGCTCGCAGCCGAGTTTGTCCGACAGCGTACCGGACAAAAATACGCCGGCCATGCCGGCCCCCTGCAGAAGCGCCAGTGCGCTTCCTGAAACCCAGAGGCTTTTGCCCGTGTGCATCTTCAAGTAGGTGGGCAGATATGCGGCGAGGACTGATGCGGAAAATGACTTGCACAACAGTATACCGAAAAGTGCAGCGAAAAGAAACCGCGCGCTGCGGAAGGTATCGATCACCCGGCCGCGGGCCTTGCTTTTTCCTTTTATTTCATGCGGCTGAAAGCCGCCAAGCGAAACATACAGAAACACCGACGCGGCAAGACCGAAGGGGATCAGCCGGTACAGGCCATCAAGCGACCAGACGGATACCGCAGCCAGAACCACTATCGGCCCGACAGTCCGGGAAAGTTCGCCCCCGATCTGAAACGCGCTCATGGCCGAACCGGTCCGGCTTCCCGCGGATTCATGTATCAGTACGGGGGACGGTACGTGAAAGCAGGTCGAGCTGATTCCGGCGACAAGGGCAAGCACGGCAACAAGATAATAACTTGTTGCCGTGCCCATGAGACACATCGCCGCCGCGGTTACGGCCGGACTTACAATAACGGCGGCTTTCATGGTGCGGCGGCTCAAAACAGCACCGACCAGCGGGCTGAACAGCGACGGCACCCGTATAATTACGGATATGCAGCCGGCTGCGGCATATGAAAGAGCAAGCTTTTCTATTAAAAGCGGAAGGATCGGCGACAGGAAGCTCGTATAGATGTCGTGAAACAAATGGGCAGCCGACAACACGGCTATTTTTACTGCAGCGGATCTTTTGCGTGCTGTCGTCTCGCTCTTGATGGGCATGACCTCCGGTCCTGTGTACCGTACAACGCTGCGCAGGCTCTTTCAGCCCGGTATACGCCGCTGCTGCCGGCTACGCCAGCCTGCTTCCCGCCTGCGGCCCCGGACTGGTGCTGTAGACAGAATCGACGTCGACAACAATAACGCCTTTCGGTTCGCGGTTCCGCACCTTTTTTTTTGCAGCTTCAAGCCGCGGGCCGTCGGTTTCGATCGTTGCCGTTCCTTTGAACTGATAGCCTGTTTTTTCGTTCCAGACCGATACGGAGACCGTGCTGTTGTCGGTGATGTTTTCAACGGTTTTTTTCATATAGTTGTCCACGAGCAGCAGCCGGTCATTGTCAAGCACGTCAGTATAATATATCGGCACCGCATTCGGCACATTTTTTTTGTCGGTTGTTGCCAGAACCCAGATGTCAGCAACATTGAGCAGGTTTTTCATCTCATCGTTAATTTTAGTCATATAGCATTACTCCCGTATCATGTTTGATCCGCATTGCGGGCACACAACCCGATAGCAGGGGGTGCCCGGCTGATGTGGTGCACTGGCGCCGCAGCTGGGACATCGGCATGAACCTCCGGGTCCGGCCCCGGATCGATTCCCGCTCATTCTCCCCTGGCCGCTGCCGCGGCCCATTCCTCTGCCCGTACCGGGGCCTTTCCCGGCAGGCCCTGTTCCGTCACCTCTCGGCATGATATACCTCCTTTCCTGTTTTCGTTTTCAGAACGACGTGTGTTACCGAACGCTATTGACTCTTGTAGTGAAGGCTAATTTAAAATTTGTATCACTCCGGCGAATTTAAAGGGTGTATCAAAATCGTTTTTTACTGCCGTGCCCGAATCCGAGACACAGGTAAACCTGTTTTCTTTGCACCTGACTCTGTAGCGTATGTGATAGGGGTTGCCGGTTTTCAAGTGCCGGTAAATCGCTTTTCTTACCGGCTCGCGGTCATCCGGATGGATAAATGCATTCCAGTTTCTTTTTTTACAGGGAAACTCGTTTTTTGTATAGCCCAGCTTTTCATGAATTCCGCCGTACCACTGAAGAGTATCGGATACGATATCCCATTCATAGGCAGTTTCCTGTATAGACGACAGGGCGCATGAATAACAGTCCTGTAGGCACACACTGTTTTTCGTTGTCTGCACGCTTTCTTTTTTCATTGACGACTCCTCCTGTGAAGAACAAAAAACCGCAATTAAAAAATTACGGTGAAGGCCGGGCTTCTGCTCATACCGCGGCCTTTTTCAACCTTTTTTTCTGCACGTTTTTTGTTGGCAGGAGCGCATCACACGCCCGCATCCCGGTCTTGTGTTTTCAACGCCTGGTAATATGTTCTGCCGTCAACCGGGCATAGTTCAATTTTATTTAGCGCTGTAAGCTCTTCCAGATATTTGGCTACTTCATTGCGATGTATGTTCAGCCCGGCGGCTATATCATCGGCTGTGCAGGGACGCCGCCGGAGCATCTCGAAAATCTCCCGGGCGCCTGCCTGAAATTCGGCTGCGCTGTGCACACTGCGAAAATCGGCCACCACCTCCGCCGGAGGGTTGAAGTATTCTGCAAGCGCATGTAGCCGTTCGGCCTCGACGGGAACGGCACAGGCTTCTGCGGGGGGGCGCGTTGCCGTATTGAGCTGCAGCCTGTCCGGCTTGATTTTTTCGACACATGCCGCAATCTTTGCGACCTCCGCAGGCAGCGCCGTATATCCTCTCAGCAGAACCGTTTCAAGCCAGTACTTTCCAGTGTATTCCTGTCTGAAGCGAATAAGGCCCTCAAGCATTCCTTCGAATGACAGTGAAGGATGCGGCCGGTTGACGATGTCGAACATCGCGGCATCACCGGCATCGAGCGAGGGAATTACAAGATGCGCTTCTGCGAGCTGCCGTCTGATGTTCGCCCGACAGAGCAGCGATCCGTTTGTCAAAACGGCAACGGGAATGTCCGTTATATCGCGAATGCGGCGTATAAGGTCTCCGATCCCGGCACAGAGTGTCGGTTCGCCGGACCCGCTGAGAGTGATATAATCAGGCCGGGCAGGCAGCTTTTCCTGAAGTTGCGATATAACCCAACCTGAATCAAAACCTCCCGTCAAGCTGACCGTTTTATGCGTCGTGCGTCCCAGCTGACAGTAAAGGCAGTCATAGGTACACGTCTTAAAGGGGACAAGGTCAATCCCCAGCGATCGGCCGAGCCTTCGTGAGGGAACGGGTCCGAAGATAAAAAGTTCCCGTTTTTTGTTTACGGCTTCAAAAGAAGTACACATTTTATATAACCTTGCAGGGTTTTGGTGCATACCCGGCGGCAAGAAACCGATCTCATGGATATGATGGCGCCGCGGCACCGTATTTTTTTGCGGTCATACTCTACAGTCGTTCCCCGTAGCGGCTGTACGAACTGCAGGTATCTTCATTCGCCCGCACGATGATACGTCCTTGACGGCATGAGCCGCAGCGCTGCGCGGCAGCACCGCAACGAGCATACCTGCTTCTATTCCGGCACAGCGACGTGAATCGGGGCAGCCGAAAGAATAAACCGGCCTGCTGTTTTGAAAGGCTGCCACGACGGCACTGCAAACAGACATAAAAGAGGTTAATTGCAGGCTTAACATGTCGCCGTGCAGCGACTGCCAGAGGCGCAGCAGGCGCATGGCCCCTTCGGGACTGACATGCCCGGTGTATACATGCGGAGACTCTATTCTGCCCAGCTCAACCGAGCTGATACCTTTTTCCAGAAAAGGTGTATTCGATATGATGCGACTGACGTGAGCAAGAGCAACACCGGATTCATCTGATATGCGCCGTGTCAGCGCCTCGTCTCTTTCAAGGCAGCCGAGGCTGCGAAGGGCTCCCGGGCAGACAATATTTTTCAGTGACAGGGAGATGCTTCGCTTGAAAGAACAGGTTATTGCCTCGCACAGGCGGTACCCCCGGCTGCTTTCGGGTGCGGTACTGCCTGAAAATCGAACTCCGGTCCACTGACTGTCGGTAAGTGCTTCGAGCTCTTTCAGATTAAACATTGCCGCTCACTTTTCCCGGCCCTTGTCTGAGCCGTCGGCACCATGCATGCTGCAGCCCGGCATGTGAAACTGTCTGCTGCAAAGCCTTCCGCTCAGAAAGGCTTGTATAACCGACTCCACCGGACCGCAGATGTTGGATATAACGCGAACACCCGCCGACTGAAGCGTAAACTCGAGCTTTCTTGATATTGCGCCGCACACCAGTACGTCGGTGCCGAGTAGTGCAATATGCCGGGAGCGGGACAGGGGATCGCTGTGACTCAGAAATTTTTTTTCCCGCTTCAGCTCATTTCCGTTCTGTATATCGATAAGCAGCATATTGCAGGCAGTGTCAAACACGGGAGAAACGCGATTTTCCCAGCAGGGAACAGCTACCTTCATCGGTTATGCCACGTTGTTCTGCCGCTTATGTAAAAAACCATTCTCACAGCACGTCGTCAGATATTTTAAGACAGAAAAATCATATCGCTTCATCAAGCTTCAGCACAGGCGCTGCAGGGGTATTAATAATCGTGAATCGACTCTTCCCACCAGTCTCCCCTGAGCTTTTTTTCGCCGGGCTGCTGTTCGGCGTTCGACACTTCCGGTGCGTCGGCTTTCCGATACTCCCGAGAGCTTTTGTTTTCCGACGATGCTGCATTTGTTCCGGCACGGAGATTTTCCCTCTCCTCCTGAGCGCAGACAGATGCACTTAAGCATAGACCTGCGAAGAGCAAAAAAACGATAAAAAGTAACCTCTTCATATGCAAACACCTCCTTTCATTACATGCTTTTTGTATCTGCCGCAGGACAGGCGCTGCACGCTGCTCATAAACCGGATACTTTGGAAACCATACGATTGAATCCGCACACCGACAAACCGGATCACAACGCTACTGCCTTCTTTCTATACGCAAATAAGATACCAACTTTTTATACTTTATAAATATTTGATATTACTTCTTTAATAAATATCAGCCGAATAAATATATCGCATTTTGCAATTATAAAATAAATATTACATTGCAAAATGCGATATATCTGTCTATCATTCAGATGAATGTACACGCCTGGCCGCCTCGATGCGCTGCGGGTTCGTCGAGCTGCCGTAACGAGAGATATCCCGCTGACGGGAAAACAGGGCATGATACCGAAAGACTGTGCCGGCCATCATGAAACGATTCTGGATTCTATTAACGAAGGGGTCTTTACGGTCGATTCCGGCTGGAAAATCTGCTCGTTCAACAGGGCTGCCGAGCGCATAACGGGTATATCCGCCGAGAGCGCGATCGGAAAGCCGTGTCATGATGTCTTTCGCGCCACCATTTGTGAAAATGACTGCGCCCTCAGAAAGACCATGGCAACGGGAAGGTCCATGGTAAATGTGACAGCCTGCATTATCAGCAGTGCCGGCCGGCGCATACCCATTCGACTGTCAACTGCACTGCTTAAAGACGATAACGGAACGATTATCGGCGGGGTGGAAACCTTTCAGGATCTTACACAAGTCGAGCAGCTGCGAAAGAAGCTTGAGTCGAGCTACACGTTCGAGGACATAATCGGGCGCAGCCCGGTAATGATGAATCTTTTTCAGACTGTTCCGCAGATAGCGGAAAGCACCAGCACGGTACTCATCGAAGGTGCCAGCGGAACCGGCAAAGAGCTTTTCGCGCGTGCCATTCACAACCTCTCGCCGAGAAAGCACAAACCGTTTGTTGCCGTAAACTGCGCGGCCCTTCCGGATACGCTGCTGGAATCGGAACTGTTCGGGTATATGGCAGGGGCTTTCACCGATGCCAGGAAAGACAAGCCCGGCCGTTTTGAAACAGCAGACGGCGGCACACTTTTTCTGGATGAAATCGGCGACATATCGCCGGCCATGCAGGTGAAGCTGCTGAGGGTTCTCCAGGACCAGTGCATCGAACCGCTTGGCACAATCCGTCCGCTGTGCGTCGATGTCAGAGTTGTGGCAGCCACCAACAAGCCTCTTGAAAAGCTGGTGCGGGCCGGCCGGTTCCGCCAGGACCTGTTCTACCGGATCAAAGTCATAAGCCTCAAGATTCCCAGGCTTCGCCAGCGCCGCGAGGACATACCGCTTCTGATAGATCATTTGATCGCAAAGTTCAATCATGTACAAAACAGGGATATTGCCGGGGTTTCCGATGAGGTTGTTATGCGGCTGATGGAACACACTTTCCCGGGCAATGTGCGGGAGCTTGAAAATATTATCGAGCAGGCATTCGTCCTCTGCCGAAGCGGTATAATCGAACTTCACCATCTGCCGCCGGAACTGCGCCCCGCCGGATTAACCCTGGGCGGGGATACCGGCGGACCGATGACGCTCATGACCATGGAAAAAGTGCTCATCGAGGAAGCCTTGCGCCGGCATAACGGAAACCGCTCACAAGCGGCTCGAACGCTCGGCATACATACCAGCACGCTGTACAGAAAAATAAAATCCCTCGGCATCAGAGCGCCGGAACCGGCCGGCAGTGGCAAAAAAAAGAAAACAGTTAATGAGCATACTGTGTAAAATAGTTACCACACCCTGCAGGCCTGCCGACGGGTTAGTTAAAGTAACGATTTAAAATACTAAAATAAAAAAGCCCTCATAAAAATGAGGGCTTTAAAATCCGGGATGCCGTTCCGTCGTTTGGCAAAAAACCCTTTTCTCAATAGTAGCCCCTGCACACATTCCCAAGCAGCGGACTTGATCCTTTCATCGGCCTATCCTGCCAAAGGACCGCACCTGAAAGTGATAGATTTTGACAATACTGACGGGTATCGCACATCCCAGACCCTTTGCTCTTTCTGCTTAAAAGTATAGACACGGTCGCCGGCTTGTCAATCCCTTCCAGGTGTGTTTTGAAGAATTAATTCTCCGTACCGAATCCGTTTCAAATGCGCTGAAAATATTCTGCAGGGCAGGTCCTTCACCGGCTCGACGCTATATGAAAGTTTCTTCAACCGGTTACAAAAACAACGTAAGACACCTGCTGAACAAACGGAATGCTTTGCGTCCAAACTGTCTGAAAAAGATATCTGCAGATACGCTGAATATTGTATTGCACAAATCGATCGAATTATTTATATCATGTTTTGATCTGTCGGAGTGTACGGAAACCATTATTATCACAACACGGGGGACGATAAGATGAAAGCATTAACAGCTGCAGCAATCGTGGTGAGCTTTTTTTGTATATCGGTACCGGTCCGGGCAGAAAAAACCGTTGAACGGGAATATTTTCCGAACAAGAAAGTAAGGTCTGAAACAACCTATGTAGACGGTAAAAAAGACGGTATTGCAAAGGAGTACAACCGTTTCGGCAAGCTGACCGCGGAAATACCCTACAATCTCGGCAAAAAAGAGGGTACGGTAAAGTACTTTTATGAAACCGGCAGGCTGAAAGAGCAGATCGAGTATAAAGACGGAAAGCGGGATGGCCTGACCACCTACTATTATAAAACAGGCATTCCCAAGCATACGATTCTCTACAGTGGCGGAAAGAAAAACGGTGAGGCACAGTTTTTCTTTGTCGGCGGCAAGCTGCAGAAGTCGGTCATGTACAAGGATGACCTAAAGCACGGCGTCACGAAAAAGTACAACCCCATGGGCAAGCTTCTCACAGAGAAATTTTATGAGAACGACAAGCTCATGCTGCGCAAGACCCATATGCCCGGTGGAAAGACAACCGTTGAAAAAGATTTTTCGGCCGGCACCTATGATGAGGAAGAGGATGAAGAGATTCCTACTTCGGAAGGAGCCGTTGAAGAACAGCAGGAAGAAAAGAAGCAGTAGCTGTTCAGCGAAAGACGTTCAGACAGACAACCGTTTGTCTCCCCGGCCGGGGATTTTTCGGCGGTTGCCTTGACCGGTATTTTAGAGTAAGACAAAAGCGTGACCGTAAAGCCGACTCTTTCAAGCCAGGTAAAAATCGTCGTCGTATCGGACAGCCACGGCAGCCGGGGACAGCTGGCATCGATTATCAGGGGTGAGCTGCCGTTGGATGTGATTGTGCACTGCGGTGACGGTGCGGATGATCTGTTTGACGTCCGGGTTCCGCCGGAGATTCAGCTCATTCGCGTATCAGGCAACATGGACCGCGGCCGGGGTTCTATGATAGAGCAGACGGTCATTACCGAGCTTGCCGGCCGGCGAATCATGGTTACTCACGGCGACCGCTTCAGGGTCGACGGCGATATGCAGGCGCTGATTCAGAAAGCCGACGAAGAGCAGGTGGAAATCGTTTTTTTCGGCCACACCCATAGAAAATTTCTTCAAAAGGGCTGTCCCGTGCTGTTTAATCCCGGTCCGGCCAACAGCGGGCAGTACGGTGTCGTGATCCTCGGTCAGGGTATGACCTTCCAGCACAAGCGCATGAAACGAAGCGGCTGAAACAACAGGAGCTCTCAGTGAAAAAGCAGCAGAACGCCCGCCTCAGGAAACGAATCATAGAATTTTTGAACGATGCCGCTTCACAGGTGGTGCTGAAACGGGGCACGGCCGAGCTCAAGCACGGGCTGGGCTGCGTGCTGGCCACGGCCGGCGGCCGCAGGCCGCGCGCCACACCGGTTGATTTTTTCAGTGACGGCCTTACCATCTATATTGCAGGAGACCCGGGAAGGAAGATCGCCAACATCCGCTCTAACCCCCGCGTTGCCGTGGGCATATATCACCCGCTGGTAACGGGTGAGCTGAACCGCAGTCTGCAGGTGCAGGGCAGCGCCCGCCTTATCAACTATCGCGAGCACCGGCGCACCTTTCTGAACCGCATTCGAAAGATCGGCCTGCTTGACATCCTGGAGCAATCGATTAAACGGCATACACGGCAGAAGAATCTCTCCGCACCCGACGCCGGGGCACATCGTGAAAAGATGCTCGGGTGGTTCAACCTGATTCAGATCGAACCCGATGAGATAACCTTTCTGTATATGCATCCCACCGAAGGGTACGAAAAAGGTACCTGGAAGCGACAGACGAAGAAGTAAGGTCCGATTCACCACAGCGTCAGGTAGGGTGATGAAAAAGCTCCCTTCTTTTTTGTGTTCCGTATCCCGAGCGCTGGAGGTGGTGAGATGTATAATTCCGACTGAACCCGGTTACAGTATGCTGAAAAGACCATTCCGGAACTGCGTTTTCATTGCGGCGGGCTGCCTGCTTGCGGTATCGCTGGTGCTGAATGCCGTTCTTCTGAAACAGCTTCAGCACAGCATTGAACAGTATCAGACACTGCGTCTCGATCCCCTGGACCTTCAGCGGCATCGCAAGCCGGTACACGAGCCGGGCTGCAGCATTTTCATGGTGGGGGACTCGCGGGCACAGCAGTGGACCATACCGGACCGGCACGGCTGCCGGCACATAAACCTCGGCATCGGCGGCCAGACAACCGCCCAGATTCTTTACCGCTTTGAACATATCCTGCGCGACAACCGTCCGGACATTGTCATACTGCAGGCGGGAGTAAACGATTTGCGCATCATCGGCCTGCTGCCGGAAAGTAAAAACGCGATTGTCGCTTCCTGCAGCGAGAACATCCGTGAGATTACCGAGGCTGCCCTGACGTGCGGTGCCGCTGTGGTGCTGACAACGGTTTTCCCGATCGGCGACCCGCCGCTGCCCGCGGCCGTTACCTGGCCCTTTGCCGTGTATGAAGCGGTTTTAACGGTGAACAAGGATATACTGTCCCTTGCGGGAGGTGGGGTGCAGGTGCTCGATGCATTTTCCCTGCTTGCCGGCAGCGACGGCAGGCTCAGCCCTGCGTTCGGCAGCGACTTCCTGCACCTGAATGAAGCCGGATACCGTGTGCTCAATGCAGAGCTGGTCAAGCTGCTGGATAATATAGGGGAGAACGTCTGATAAAAACAAAAATGCTTTCAGCAGTATTTGCCGCCGTTATTTTTATTGCCGTACTGCCGGGCTGCGACGGAGCTTATCTGTGAGCCCGACAATCTTGAACTGAGCGAGCAGCCGGGCTGTCTTACCTGTTCCTTACCCGACCGGGACGAGCCGGGGTTTCTGCACAGCGGAACCTCCCGCGGCGGTATTCTGTGCGGAATCGATCAGGGCAGAGTACCCCTGACGGTGCTCGGCGATCGAATTATTGATTGCACGATCGACTTTCTGGTGATATCAAAATACATAGAGGACCCGGGGCTCAAAGATGATTTTTTCGAACATGCCCCGCTTCGCCTTCTGAAGGAGCAGTCGCCCCCCGGATCGATGCGGTCAGCGGGGCGACCGGCTCGACCCGCCTTTTCAAAATCTGCGCGACCCGGGCCCTGTGGAAAGCGGCAGGAAAAGAAGACCGCCTGCACGAGTGTTTGCCGCATGCCTGCCGGGAAAAACGATAAACATTTTTTGATATATGTATCGTGGGCGCCATGGTCAAGTTCAAACAGCTTGCTTCGAAAAACGGTACCGCACAAACGCCCTCCCGCAGGAGACTGCTCCTGTTTGCTGCTTCATTTGGCGGATGCCTTGCAATAATCCTTCCCGCCGGCTGTTTTTTCGACACATGGCGGGGAGAGGCCCTTGCAATTCCCATTATTGCATCCGGAATTCTTTTCGGTTTTCGCTCCACCCTTATTGTCGGAATTTTACTTTTTCCGGCAGCTGTATTTCTCAGCCTGCTGCTCAACCTGGATACCGGCACAACGATGTTGGGCGCTGCGGGAATCCTCGGCTATGTCTTCCTGCTTGCCGTAGGCTGTATTGCGGGTTATGTCCGCGATGTCAGCGGAAAACTGAAGCAGGAACTTGAGCGGCGCAGAACAGCCGAAGCAGAGCTTGAAGCATACCGCGACCGGCTGGAGCACATGGTAGCCGAAAAAACAGCCGAGTTGACCGACTCTATCGCCAGGCTGAAAGAGCGCGACCGGGAAATAAAAGCCGTCAACCAGGAACTTTTGGCATCCAACCAGCAGCTCATCGCCAGCCAGAAAAGCCTGCAGGAGAGCGAGGCGCGCTACCGCACGGTTGTCGAAACTGCACGTGAAGCAATAATACTTGTCAACAGCGCGCAACACATCATTTCCTGGAACACGGGCGCTCAGGATATTTTCGGCTACAGCGAGGACGAGATTATCGGCACGCCGTTCAGCAGGCTGATGCCGGAGCGCTTCAGGGAAAACGAATTCACGGATTTTTCAAAGGGGTCCGAAGCAAAGGGGCTCGAAAAATCGCTTGTGCTGACGGATTTTCCGCTGCTTAGAAAAGACGGCTCGGAATTTCCGGCTGAAGGCTCGATCAGCCCGCGGCAGACCGAAAAGGGCCTGCTGTTCTTCACTATCATGCGCGATATCAGCGAGCGAAAAACCGCAGAACTGCAGCTGCGGCAGTCCCAGAAGATGGAAGCAATCGGAACCCTTGCCGGCGGTATTGCCCATGATTTCAATAATATTCTCGGCGTTATTATCGGTTACACGCAGCTCACTCTTGACGACCTTGCGAACAGCCCCGGATCTCAGGCCAATCTGCAGCATGTTTTTCATGCCGCCATTCGCGCAAAAGATCTTGTCGGCCAGATTCTCGCCTTCAGCCGGCAGACCGAGCAGGAAAAGGGGCCCCTGCAGGTCTCGCCGCTGGTAAAGGAGGTTGCCAAGTTTCTCAGGGCCTCGCTGCCGGCAACCATTGCGATTGAGCAGGAGTGTGAGGCGCGGGAGGATACCATATTTGCCGACGCCACACAGGTTCACCAGGTCATCATGAACCTTTGCACCAATGCCGGTCAGGCAATGAAGGATACCGGCGGAGAGCTGCGGCTGCAGCTCTCCAATGTCACCATCGGTGAAGAAGATCTGGCGCAGTATCGGGCCCTGTCGCCCGGTTCCTACCTCAAGCTTACTGTCAGCGACAGCGGCTGCGGCATCCCGCAGGAGCATTTAGAGCGGATTTTCGAGCCCTACTTTACGACAAAACCGCAGGGCGAGGGAACCGGGCTCGGGCTTGCAGTGGTGCACGGTATTGTCAGGGACCACGGCGGTGATATCAAGGTATACAGCCGGGCAGGCAGCGGCACATCGTTTCATGTTTACTTTCCGCTTGTGTCGGGAGCTGCCGCTGAGGAAGCTCCCGTATCGCCGGAAGAGATCCCATACGGCAAAGAACATATTTTATTTGTCGACGACGAGGCCGCGATTGTGGATATCGGCACGAAGATATTTAAAAAACAGGGGTATACCGTAACCGGATACACGGATCCCGGGCAAGTCCTGAAGGATTTTCCGTCCCTGCAGAACAGTATCGACCTGGTCATCACCGATAAAACCATGTCCGCCATGACCGGCTTCGAGCTTGCACAGGCGATACAAAAAATAAAACCCGATATCCCCATTATTCTCTGCACCGGCTACGGCGAGCGCAAAGACAGCGAAAGGGCACAGGCTGTCGGTATTAAAGGGTTTGTCTACAAGCCGATCGACCGGCTGCAGATCGCCAAAACCGTCCGCGAGGTTCTGGATACAAAATAAAAAGCAGAGAGGCCGGAAGATTACATAATAAAAAAAAATCATTCACGGCGGCCGGACAAGGCCCCCAAGATTCGGTGGTGAAAAAAGAGCCCGCTTTTTACATTAAAAACACAGTGCCGTTTTATGTATTGTGCGGTAAAGCAGATACTATCTTACTGCGGGCAGAGATTTAAAAACTCCAGGGGTGCCTGATGCGGAACATTCCCTGCACGATCCTTCATAATGCTGCTGTTGCAAGAAAAATAATTTTCTGCACCTGACCTCTGCTTATTCAGTACATGAAAAAATCCGTCGTTGCGAAAAGCGGAGCAACGCGGCAATGTTACTAACTTTGATGCGGTGTGCAGAGAGATCGCCACGGCCTTCGCGATGACGTTGTTGTTCTATGTGGTCTCGTTTTATCCGTCATTACGGGCGATGCGCGGCAACCTCTTAAGTTTCGGTGCGGTATCGAGCAGAATAAGCCGGCAGGAGCGGCATCAGTTTTTTAGAATGCGTTATTTACTTACTTAAGGGCGTCCCCGAGTCCTTGTCAAGATAAAGATTTGACACTATCTCCCTCGGGTGTCCCCGAGGCCATCAAAAAGAATTTGACAAGCCTTATCGATAAGGCTATCGTATTACAAAATAATATCGATGGAGTTTTTGTTATGCAAACTGTAACTGTATCACCGAAATTTCAAGTTGTTATACCCAAAGCAGTCAGGCAAGCTCTGCGTATTCGTCCAGGCCAAAAAATGCAGGTAGTAGAATACAATGGCCGAATTGAACTTATTCCAGAAAAAGACATTAAAGAACTGCGTGGGTTTATCAAGGGGATAAACACGGAATTCGAACGAGAGGAAGACAGAGTATGAATATTGTCGATTCTTCAGGTTGGCTTGCATATTTTGCTGATGAGCCAAACGCGCGACACTTTCTCCCCCCCTTAAAAGACAGTGCGGCACTTGTTGTCCCGACGGTCACTATTTATGAGGTCTTTAAGGTAGTCCTTCGAGAATCCGGAGAGAATGAAGCCTTACAGGCAGCCGTTGCGATGCGAAAAGGAACTGTCGTGGACTTGACGAGTTCATTGGCTGTTGCATCCTCAAAAATAAGCCTGGAGAATGGCATCCCGATGGCTGATAGCATTATCATAGCGACTGCAAAAGAATATGAAGCAACTATATGGACTCAAAATTCAGATTTCAAAAATTTGAAAAAAGTAAAATATTTTCCGAAAAACAAGTAAATGGCTAACCAGGGCATTCAGCAGACCGCAAACAGCCGCGCGTTGTGCCATGAGGAGATGCCGGATGCAGGAAAGGAAGATAAGAAACATGAGGCATCAGAAGCGACGCGTCGCATCGCTTCCGACTTGATCGCATCCTGCTATCGCATTCCGCTCTACCCCATTTTTTCCCGCACTGCCGTGTTCCCGCGTGTGGACGCGGTCAACGACGTCCGCAAGCAACGCATCGGTTTATCGAACTCAACTCACGATGGTGATCCACTCGCGAACGGAAGACGAGTTGACAGGATCAATAAGCTGTTGAAAATCCCGAACGATTACTAGAACTCCGGCGTTGACGTTATGGATCAAAAAAAGCCATATAAATAGCCATATAATTATATTGACATACTTTTTTTCCGACCTACTATAAAACATGAGTAAACAATCTGATTTTGATTGGGACGCCAACAAAGACAGACTCAATCAGGAAAAACATTGCGTTTCTTTTGCCCTGGCACAACTCGCGTTTCTGGATCCTGACCGTGTTATCCTCGAAGATCTTGAGCACAGTATTGAAGAGAAACGCTATTACTGTCTTGGCAGGGTCGCTGATGGAATAATGACTGCTCGATTTACATACACAAAGAACAAAATCAGAATTTTTGGCGCCGGATATTGGCGGAAAGGAAAGAGAATATATGAAAGGGAAAATCAAATACACGGATGAGCCCATCGGGAAGGTCAAAGTTATTCCCGATTTTCTCCCATCCCCAGAAGAACTTGCTCTGAAGGACGAAACCGTAAAGGTTACAATTGCGCTAAGCAAAACAAGCGTGGACTTTTTTAAAAAAGAGGCAAAAAAATATAACACCCAATATCAAAAAATGATTCGCAGACTTTTGGATGAATATACGGCCCATCAGTAAAAGGGCGGCAGGAGGGGTACGTATTTGAAATATTGACTTATTTTAAATCATGTCGTCCTTTCCTTTAGGGAATATGTATTTGACATAGCATGGATACCGTGTTGCCATTGATTTCATGATACGATTTTCACTTCAGGCAGTGTTTTTCCAGTGAGCGCTCAATGTCGAGTGAGGAGAACGGCTTTGCGATACAGTCATCGATTGCGCACGCGCTGGCGCTTTCCGCGACCTCATCGCCGGCATATGCCGTAATGAGTATCCGGCACATCGCCGGATTGATGCTGTGAACTCGCCGTAAAAGTTCGATGCCGCTCATGCCGGGAAGCTTGTAATCGCACAGTATTATATCGAAGGGTTCTGCCGTGATGCGCTCGAGCGCTTCTTCCGCAGTTTCAACCGCCACGCACGCACCGGCCTTTTTCCTGAAATAATACGAAAGCGAGCTGCGAATCCACCGGTCATTATCGACAACAAGAATTTTTTTTTCTTTCAGGTTTGCATGCATAACGCCGTTCAAGCCTATAATAGAATACGCCTCAATCCATATCCGCAGACAGAAAACCGCCTTTGTTCTGCAGGCAGTAAAATGCATGATTAATACCAAGAGATGAACTATAAATTAAAAAGTTATTTCAGTATGTTATGATGTAAACTCTCTGCGGCAGCCCGTCTGAATGCTTTGTGTTGGTTATTTGACAAAAACCAAAATGCAAAAAAACCAAAGGAAAAGCATAAGGATTGCAAAAGGCAGGCGTGCTGCAGCAATGGAAATTACCGTAACCGGCAAAACGATAGTACGCATACGGCTGATTGATCTGTCATTGGAGGAGGCCCGCGGATGCGGGATGACGCCCCGTCCTGCGCAGTAGCTTTGCTACGGAGGGTGGAGGCAATGTCAACAGATATGGTGCCATGTGCAGGGAAATTGCTTCGTCACGCCAGGGTGTGACTCGCAATGACAGTAATAATACGGCTATGGCATGTAGCTCTGTTGTGTAGCCGGGTAGAAAAAGCGGCCTATGGCCGCGAAAAAAAATCGCAGCTAAAGCAGCTCCTACAGTTTCACACCACCAGGCGGGCGCCGGAAAAACGCTATAGAATAGTGTGAAGTGCCCTATTATCAAAAATGCTTTAAGGAAAAAGCAGAAGATGAAAGCAGTTGCTTATGCTGTATCAGTATCTTTGACCCCGATTTTCTTTCTTTTGTAGCGGTAGGAGTAATAGCTGAGCCCCAGGAGTTTGGCGGCCTTTGTTTCATTGCCGCCTGCCATTCTGAAAGCCTCGCGCACATAATGGTCCTCGAGCTCCTGAAGGTCGATACCGCTCGGGGGCAGCTCCGGGAAATCGGTTGCCGGAACGGGTTTACCGGGATGCACGGCTTGCAGC
Organism: uncultured Thermodesulfobacteriota bacterium; assembly: GCA_964518865.1. Lineage (GTDB taxonomy): Bacteria > Desulfobacterota > WTBG01 > CAIYCZ01 > CAIRTM01 > JANQGV01. Next base: position 31,217 of record CAZFIB010000019.1, on the reverse strand, counting down.
TGCTCGAAACCCAGGTCGTTCACCGTAATGTGTGTGCCGCCCGCAACCAGCACGCCGCGCTCGATGAGATTGCGCAGCTCGCGGATATTGCCCTTCCACGTAAGCTGTTCAAGAAAGGTCTCGGCCTCGGGTGAAAGCCCGGTGATATCCCTGCCGTGCTTTTTAACGAACTCGACCAGGAAGTAGCGTGCGATCGGCAGGATATCTTCCCGCCGTTCACTGAGCGAAGGAATCTCGATGCGGATGACTGCCAGGCGGTAGTAGAGGTCCTCCCTGAAGAGACCCTGTTCCAGCATCTGTTCGATATTCTTGTTGGTTGCAGATACCACCCGTGTCCGTACCGTCAGCTTACGGGAACCGCCGACACGATAGTACTCACCCTCCTCGAGGAATCGCAGCAGCTTGGCCTGAGCCGCGTCGCTCAGGTCGCCAACCTCGTCGAGAAACAGGGTGCCTCCTTCAGCCTCCTCTACCAGCCCCTTTTTGCCGGACGCCAGGGCACCGCTGAATGCGCCCTTCTCATAGCCGAACAGCTCGCTTTCGATCAGGTCGCGGGGAATGGCGGCGCAGTTGATCGATACGAACGGGCCGGCAAAGTTCGGGCTCTTGTAGTGCACGGCGCTGGCAATCAGCTCTTTGCCGGTGCCGGTTTCTCCGATAATCAGGATGGGGGTATCCGGGCTTTTGGCTACCTTTTCGACAAACTGCATGACATCCTGAATGGCATCGCTTTCACCGACAAAGCAGGGCACCTGCTCTCTGAGGCGCTGCTCCTGCAGCAGCTGTATTTCCTTGCGCAGCCTGATGGTTTCAAGCGCGTTGCCCACCGTCATCCTGAGGGTGTCCAGATGCAGCGGCTTAACGACATAGTCATGGGCACCGGCTTTCATTGCCGCTATGACCGTGGAAATGTCCTCGTAGGCGGTGATCATTATCACCAGCATGTCCGGCCGGCGGGTTTTTATTTCCCGCAGGGCATCGAGGCCGCTCATGCCGGGCAGGCCGATATCAAGCAGCACCATATCCGGCGGCCGGTCTTCCATCGCAGCGAGGGCGTCTTCGGCCGACTCGAAAGCCGAGGTATCGTAGTTTTTTTTCAGTCCGAACAGCACCGAGTCGCGAATGCTCTTTTCGTCGTCAACAATATACAGAGAATACTGAATCATACCGGTTGCACCTCGGGAGACAGCGGTATTCTGATTGTTATTTCCGCGCCGCCGATTTCAGCTTCAGCCACAGAAATCGTGCCGCGGTGTTCGGTGATGATCCGCTGGCAGATGCTGAGGCCGATGCCGGAGCCCTCCTGTTTTGTCGTGAAAAACGGATCGAAAATTTTTCGCCGGTCGGCAGGCGGTATGCCGGGCCCCGAGTCGGCGACGCTGATGACGACGGCATCCCCTTCGGCGTGCGAGCCGACGATAATACGTTTTTTGCCGACGGCCGCTTCCATGATGGCCTCGAACGCATTGTTGACAAGATTCAAAATCAGCTGCTCGATAAGCTGAACATCTATGGTACAGCAGGGAAGATCACGGGCAAGCCTCATCTCGACGGTGACCCCGGCTTTTCGCATGGATGTGTTGGCAAGCAGCAGGGCATCGTTGATCGGGCCGTTGATATCGGCGACCTGCAGGCGGGGCGGGCCGGGACGCACAAAATCGAGAACGCGCTTGATCACCGACTCAATTTTTCCTGTTGCCGATTTGGCCTGGTCGACCAGTTCGACGATATCACCGGCACTGTCGGGATCCTGATAGTTCTCACGAATTGCATCCAGAAACACATTTATGCCTGACAGCGGATTTCTGATTTCATGGGCGATGCCGGCCGCCACGTGCCCCAGTGAAACCATCTTGTCCTTGATCTGCAGAAGGTTTTCGAGCTCCCGTGTTTTGGTGATGTCCATCATGTTCACCAGGGTTGCCTTTCTGCCCATGTACTCTATCAGACTCGCCCGGCAGTGTACCCAGTGCAGGCGCGGATTCGGATGGTGTTTGTGCGAGTAAAAGCGATACTGGATGTCGAGCGTTTGAAAATCCGATGAGCGAATATGCTGATGAAAATTTTTAACCTTTTCCAGGTCGTCCGGATGAATGTTCTCGATATTGGTAATTTTCGATCCCTGGGGAGGCGGGCCGAACAGGCGCTCCTGCTCGGGATTTTTGTACACGATTTCATCAGCCTGTATGATGAAGACACCGGTATGTGAGTTTTCCACCAGGCTGCGGAAGCGCTGCTCGCTTTCACGCAGGGCGTGCAGGGCCTGCTTGTGTTCGGTAATGTCCAGGAACGAACCGACGCTGCGCAGGGTGTCCGGGATGAGCGCAACCGTCATGTAGATGTTCTTGACGATTCCGGCTCTGTCGATGAAACGGCATTCATAGTTGCGTGGAGCCGAAGAGGGATTCCGGCGCCGGGCATAGTGATAAGCGCTCATGCGGGCCATATCCCCCTCAACGATAAACGTACCGAGTTTTTTTATGCCTTCGATTTCCGTCCGCGAATAACCGGAAAGCCGTTCAAACTCACCGTTGACCAGACCGAGCGTCATGTCCTCCTCCATGATGACGGTTGCGGTGCCGGTGTTTTCAAAAATGGTGCGGTACTCTACGTCTGAATACATGCTGCGGTCAGCAGGCCTCCTTGCGGAAAAATTCGGGGGACATGCCGGACATGATATCACAAGCCCTGCGGTAAAACAATCGCAGGGCTGCGGCCGCTGTCAGCGGATTCTGGTGGAAGGTTCGATATCGGCAAGGGACAGTTCTGCCGGCCGGTGAGATCGGGCGGTCGCCGTTCGGGTGCCGAAATTCACCAGTACCATGCCCGCAAATCGTTTCTGGCGATACACCTCGACCCGGAACTGGTTGCCGTTGCGGTCGACGGAAAAGCGCTTGAGAATATCGTTGCGGCAAATGCTGACGCCCGACTCATTGGTCATGCCGGGGCGGGTAAACCCGATAACATTCACGCGACAGCCGCTTTGCGGCTTAACGGCAAACGTCTCATTCACATCCACGACCTTACCGAAGCCGACATCCTGTTCATACCCGTCGACCAGCATGGTTATGGTATGAAAGCTGGTATCGTATTCGAAATGCTGCGGGTGAATTCTGGTGAGGCTCCGGTTGCCGTAAAAAACGCGATACCCCGAGCCGCTGTTCACAATGGTAACCAGCGGGTTGCTCGGCGTAAAGACGATGTCCGCGTTTTTTTTGAGCGGCACATAGCCGAGACGATTGCGGACATTGCCCACGTCGAGAAAGATGCGGTTGTCGTACATGGCGACATTGAGGTTGCTGTTGATCGCGTTCCAGACTCCGCGCGAGGTCAGCTCGAAGCGGCGCTCGAATTCGATTCCCATGAGGTTCAGAAACGACTCGATCGCCCTGAGATGATAGTACGAACGCTTGTGCGTTCCGAACGACTTGCTGACTTCCAGGCCGAAGGCCGATTTGCCGTTTTGGATGGCGAAGTAGGTCAGCGTCTTTTCCATCTCGGCGTTTCCCTGACGGGTGTGCGTGTTCTTGACATGATAGATGTGCCGGGGAGCGAGAAGGTGATTGTTGACGTCGGCAACGACCCGGCGGGCCGTTTCGCCGAGCTCGCCGAAGTGCTCGGCGTCGATGCGCTCCTGATCGACAATAATGCACTGACCCCAGCGGTGCGGGTTGTGCATGCGGTCGATGTAGTCAGGCCGGTAGAATCCGCTTCCGTCATGCAGATTCAAAACCACATTGACCTGATCGTCGACGATAATGGACTTGATCTTTTTTATGGTCGCGTATTCGGGGTCGCTCGGGGTTATGGCGGCAAACTTGCGGTTGAGGTCGCCGTACAGACCGCGGCACCTGTTTATTATGCTTATGAAGTTGAGATTGGGGACAACCCAGACGCTGCCCTTTGTGATCCGGTAGTGGGTTACCAGCAGCGCCGCCGCATTAAAACCTCCGGGCTCGTCGCCCTGAATGCCTCCCACGATCAGAACCGTATTGCCCGGCCTGCCGGAATCGAGCTTGTGCAGTGTAAAATCAAGCTGGTCGCCGGCACGGGCGGACCCTGCCGCGACACACAGCAGCATGACGGTGAGAGCGAGCTTTTTCATGCCTGCAAATTAACCCTGATGTGCCAGGGCTCGAAACGCACCCCCAGCATATTGTCCCGCGGATAGCGAAGCGTCAGGTAGCCCTGCTGTTTGAGTTTTTCATACACCGGCGTTGAGATGAATTTCTCGGTGAAGTTGGCGGCACCGAATCCCACCTGCCCGACATCGAAATCGCCGATCCCGTGATAGGAATATCCCGGGGGCGCCAGCTGCCGGGAGGCCATGGAAAGGTTGCCCTTGTTGCGATAGGCCTTGTTGAGAAACAGCAGGAACTGCTTTGTTACGCTTCTGACGCCGGAGGTCAGAACAACCTGATCTCCGAGCTGTTTTTTTATTTCAAGATATGTTTCATACGGCAGCCCCTTATACAGATAATGTCCCGTATAGGGCACCTTGACGACTTCCTTGCGGCTGATGCCCTCCGTAATGTTCTTCAGAGGCTTCTTGCCGAAAAAGCCGTATCTTTTGGCATCCTCATAAAATATTTTTTCCAGGAAATCGATCTCAGCGTGTCTGAAGCAGCCCACCCGCGAATAATTGCGGGCTATGCGCAGCATGCCGTCGAAACTCAACAGGTGAAAGTTGCCGTGGCCGACCGTTCTCTGCACCCGGTAGAGCCGCTTGACCGAGGTGCGCAGCAGCGACATCTCCTTCGGCGCGATGCACACATCTCCCTTGTGGTGATTGTTGAAATCACGCATTTTGAGCAGATAGTCTTTGATATGATCATCAAGCGATGCAGGCTGGGCAACGGGACTGAGCTTTGCAAGTTCAGCACAGAAAGCGGCCGGGGATATGCCTGCAGTTGCGGCACCGACAAAAACAGTTTTCAGAAAATCTCTTCTTTTCAGCTTTCCCATATGATGAGGAGCAGGAAAAAAGCTTTTTTTATATTCAAAATACTGTATTTTTGACAGAAACACTATAGCAAAATTTGTGGTATGTCAATAAAAAACAGCCACTACATGTGGTGTTATAAACACATTCTTCAAGTAAATATTCAGGTAATGGCATTTTTTTACACCCGACTGAGGGCAAGGCGTACAAGTAACGTGAGGGAGGCATATCATACATCATGGCACGACAGGCAAAGCCGATCTGGGCCTGGGCCCTGTATGATGCAGGCAACAGTGCATTCGCAACAGTTGTTATGGCCGGTTTCTTTCCGGTGTTTTTCAAAACGTTCTGGAGCGCCGGGGCCGCTTCGACACTGACAACAGCGCGCCTGGGTCTTGCCAATGCCGCAGCCGGTATGCTGCTGGCTCTGTGTGCACCGCTTCTGGGTGCTGTTGCAGACTGCAGATGCGCAAAAAAGAAATTTCTGCTGGCGTTCACGGCCGTCGGAACAGCTGCTACGGCAGCCCTGTTTTTTACCGGCAGCGGGCACTGGGCCCAGGCTGCTGCACTCTTTGTCGCCGGCACTATCGGATTTTCCGGTGCGGTGGTTTTCTATGATGCCCTGCTGCCGTCTGTTGCTTCCGACAGTTTTGTTGACCGGGTTTCATCGCTGGGCTTTGCGCTCGGCTATCTCGGGGGCGGGCTGCTTTTCGCTGCATGTGTCCTTTTGACGCTGTACCCCGAAAGTGCGCCGCTGCTGACGGGCGGCACCCGAACGGGCGCGGTGCGGGTGTCGTTTCTTCTGACCGCAGCCTGGTGGTCGGTTTTTACCGTTCCGGTTATGCTGCTGGTACGCGAACCCGCACCCGGAACCGGCGCTGTTCAGCCGATACGAAACGGCATGCGCCAGCTGGCCGAAACCGTCCGCAGCGTGCTGCGCTCCCGAAACGTGCGGCTGTTCCTGCTTGCCTACTGGTTTTATATCGACGGGGTGGACACCATCATCCGCATGGCCGTGGACTACGGCATGTCGCTGGGATTCTCTGCAAACGATCTTATGGCGGCGCTGCTCATAACCCAGGTTGTGGGATTCCCCTGTGCCCTGCTGTTCGGGCGCCTGGGACAGCGCTGGGGAACACGACGGGCGCTCTATCTTGCCATAGCCTGCTACTGCGGAATCGTGCTGTGGGGAATGACCATGCGCAGCAGGGAGGAGTTTTATGTGCTGGCAGGGCTTGTGGGAATGGCACAGGGCGGCATTCAGGCTTTGAGCCGCTCCTGCTTTGCGCGCATGGTGCCGCCGGGCAAAGAGGCTCAGTACTTCGGACTTTACAACATGGTGGGAAAGTACGCCGCAGTACTCGGCCCGGCGCTCATGGGCGTAACCGCCCACATGACCGGCAGCCCGCGCATCGGCATTGCATCGATCCTGGTCTTTTTCATCATCGGCGGCGCGCTGCTGAAACGCTCGAGCCGCGAAGCCTCACCGCCCGCTGCGGCTCAATGAAAAACGGCACGCCGACCTCCTCCGGACGATGAAAATGACGGCGATGCTGTCCTGCCGGGCATGCCGCTCGACCATCAGAAAGTATGCTATATTTAAAGAAAAACAGAGGTTGGTTCAGCAACAGGAGGGAATAATGGACACCGTCAAGCACATCAGAATCGCGATCAAGCCCAGCACACACGAGGCACCTGAACTGTGTGCCGTGTGCGGAAGCGACACCGAACCCCAAAAGCCGTTCGATCTGTATCTGGACAGCACGTCACAGATCGTCTGCCGTCGCTGTGCAGCCAAGCATGCTCCCGATCTTGTTTCGCTCATGGACTATTTTTACCGCGGCCACTATGTCGAGCCGGAGTACGAGGAAATCGAAAACGAGCTCAACAGCATCAAGGCGCTGGCCGAGGGACTGTCCACCGACGATCTCGAGATGCTCGAGGAAAACCTGCGCAGGCTGTCGAAGCAGTCCTATGTCTTGCGGAAATTCATTGCCGACCGGACGGGAAGCGACCAGGAAGAGCCCTTTTAGAACAGTTCGCACTATTCCATAGCCTTTTTCCGGTACCCGCCTGGCGGTGCGAAACCGCAGGAGCCGCTTCAGCTGCGATTTTTTTCGCGGCCGGAGGCCGCTCCCCGGCTACAATATTTTGATAAATGCCGTGGAGCATTATACCCTATCGCAGAGCCCTTTGCTGAAACAGAAAAACAGCCCAAAAAAAAGGAGCGGCAACGACCGCTCCCTTTTTCAGCGCTACAAAAATCCGATCAGCTCTGCTGCTTGAGCCGCTCGACAGCCGACTCCTCGAACAGCACTTCCTGAGAAAACAGCTCACCCACCTGATTTTCAGAGTACCCCAGCGTCCGGTCAAGAATTTCATAGGTGTGCTCGCCGAGCAGGGGTGCGGTTCCCCGAACACCGCAGGGGGTTTCGGACATTTTAAGGGGGCTGCCGTACATCTTCATTTTTCCGACAAACGGCTGGTCGACCTCCACCATCATCTCGCGCTCTTTGATATGGGGGTCATCGTTGGCAAGCTCTTTGATCGAACGGGCGCGCATGCAGGGAACGCCGTTGGCCTCCATCAGGCGCTCGGCCTCCTCGACCGAGTCCTGGGCCATGACCCATTCCTCCACAACCTTGTGGATGAACGGAGCATTTTCTTCAGTGCAGCGGGTTGAAACCGTTGCCGCGCGGGGATCATCCAGCAGCCATTTGTAGTCATCGCCCATGGTTTCCACAATAGAAATCCACCGGGGCTGGGTAAGCGATGCAATGGTGATGTAGCCGTTCTTGCCCTTGTATATGCCGTAGGGTGCATAACCGGGATGCAGGCGCCCGATTCTGGGCGGCTCGACGGGTTTGCCGACCGCATCGGAAAGAAGGTACCAGGGAAGCGTGTTCTCGTGCAGCGAAAACAGGCAGTCCATCATGGATATGTCGATGTTCTGCCCCTTGCCGGTTTTTTCCCGGCTGTACAGGGCACCGTTAATGGCAACACAGGCATGTATGGAGGCCGTCATGTCACCGATTGAAACCGGTGCGATCTGCGGACTTTCATTCTGGTCGGTCCAGCCGCTGGCCCCCTGGGCGATCATGTCGTAGCCCGGCTTCTGGCAGTACGGTCCCCAGTGACCGAAACACGAAATTGAACAGTAGATTATTTTATCGTTTATCTTTTTGACGGCGTCATAATCGAGCTCCAGGCGGTCCATGACGCCCGGTGCAAAATTCTCGATTAAGACATCACTTTCTTTTATCAGTTCGTGAATCAGCTCTTTGCCGCGCGGAGTTTTAAGGTTGATGCAGATACTTTTTTTGCCCCTGTTGCAGTTGATATTGTAGGAGCTCTGCATAACGCCGTCGTTTTCCACGCGAAGCGGCAAGTGGCGTTCGTTGGTGCCGTCTTTGTAGCGCTCGACTTTGATGACATAGGCCCCCATATCGGCAAGCGTTCTGGTGGCAAACGGTCCGGCAAGCACCCAGGTGAAATCAAGAATCGTCACTCCGTCAAGCGGTCCCGGTTTCATTGTATCCATACTGAACCTCCAATTAGATAGTTGAGCTGTTTCATAGATGAATGTATATAGTTGTATGAAATAAAATATTAAGCTTACTAACTAATTAAAAAAAAGTCAACGCTTAAGGGTGTGAAAAGAAGGCAGACTGTCGTGGGACAGGTCGCACAGAGGGGGCAGACCGCTGTCCTTGGCCGAGAGGATCGGGTGTGTAACCGGCCATGAAATTCCGATATCGCTGTCGGACCAGTTGATTCCCCGGTCCGTTTCAGGGTGGTACACGTCGGTGCACTTGTAAACGAAGTCGGCCTGTTCGCTCAAAACGCAAAACCCGTGAGCAAAGCCCTCGGGTATATACATCTGCCGGCGGTTGTCGGAGGAGAGGATTTCGCCGTGCCACTGCCCGTATGTCGGGGATCCCCGGCGGATGTCCACCGCAACATCAAACACTTCACCGCTTATGACATATACAAACTTTGCCTGTGGAAACGGCTGCTGGTAGTGCAGGCCGCGGAGCACACCCTTCTTTGAGCGGGAGAAATTGTCCTGCACAAATACCCTGTCAAGGCCTGCCGAAGCATATACTTTCTGATTATAGGTTTCCATGAAAAAACCGCGCTCATCGCTGAAAGCGCGCGGTTCGAAAACAAGAACTCCCGCAAGCGGCGTTGGTCTAACATTCACCATCGGTGTTTTCCTGTTCGTTTTCCCTGACGAGCTCAAGCAGGTACTGCCCGTAGGAGCTGGCTGCCATCTCGTGTCCCAGTTCGCTGAGCTGCGCAAGCGAAATGTAGTCCATACGATAGGCGATTTCCTCGATACACGAAATTTTGAGTCCCTGTCGCGCTTCGAGAGCCTCCACAAAGCTTGCCGCCTGTTGCAGCGCCTCATGCGTACCCGTATCAAGCCAGGACACGCCTCTGCCGATCAGTTCGACCCGGAGCCGTCCCCTGCGAAGGTACTCCAGGTTGACGTCCGTGATTTCGAGCTCACCGCGGGCCGAAGGCGTAATTCCTTCAGCGATCGAAACCACATCGGTGTCGTAAAAATAAATGCCGGGAACGGCATAACGTGACCTGGGGTTGCGGGGTTTTTCCTCTATGCTGGTAACCCTGCCGTTTTTATCGAAAGCAACCACGCCGTAGCGCTCGGGATCCTTGACAGGATAGCCGAACACCAGCCCGCCCTGCTTGAGAGCGGCGGCACTTCTCAGCGTATCCGGGAATCCGTGTCCGTAAAATATATTGTCCCCCAGGATAAGGCACACCGACGCATCGCCGATAAACTGCTTGCCGATAATAAAAGCCTGTGCGATTCCTTCGGGACGGGGCTGCTCGGCATAGTCGAGGCGCATGCCAAGGTGCGACCCGGAACCGAACAGCTCTTTGAATTTGGGCAGGTCATGAGGCGTCGAGATGATAAGCACATCACGAATGCCCGCAAGCATGAGAATGGAAAGCGGGTAGTATATCAGCGGTTTGTCATAGACCGGCAACAGCTGCTTGCTGACGGTACGGGTTACCGGATAAAGCCGTGTACCTGAACCGCCTGCGAGGATAATTCCTTTCATACCGCCTCCCTGCCTGTGGTTATAAAAAAAACACTTTTTATGTCGAATCCTTTATCGAAAATTAATTATACTATTGTATATCTTTTTTTATGGTTTCATTTTTCGGTATGCCTGCCTGCAGCCTTACGGAAACCGAAATGTTACCGCGGTTACCCGGTTGTTTTACGGGCTGCGACAGGATACTACTGCGGTACAGCATAACATACATGCAGGCAGAAGTGTTAACGATTTAACAAAAAAGTTATATTGATATTATTTTAAAAATACATTATAATATTTACTTATTATAAGTATTTTATAGTGTTTATTTTTTTCTTCTGCTTATCAAAAGCATTGTCTTTTTGTTGCTGATCTGCTACAATGACTATTCATTCCCATATTTCCCGAAAAAAATCAACATGCGGGGGCTCCACACCACATGCACACCACGGCTAAAACTTTTAACAGGGGAGGAAATATGAATTTTAAAAAAGGCGATTTGGCAGTATATCCTACCCATGGAGTTGGTGTCATTGAAAAAATCGAAGAAAAAACAATCGGGGAGAAAGATCAGACGTTCTATGTCATGCGCATCCTGGTAAACAGCATGACGATCATGATTCCGACCGACAATGTCGATCAGGTAGGACTGCGGGGCGTAATCACCAACAAGGAAGCCACCAAGGTCTATAGAATATTGAAAGACAAGAAGAAGGTCTGTGTCGACTCACAGACCTGGAACAGGCGCTACCGGGAATATATGGATCGAATAAAAACCGGTTCCGTATTCGAAGTCGCAACGGTTCTGCGGGACCTGTGCCTCTTGAAGGTCGGCAAAGACCTCTCGTTCGGCGAGCGCAGGATGATGGATATAGCCAAAACGCTGCTGGTCAAAGAGCTTTCAATAGCCCAGAAAACAACCGAAGACCGCGTAGAAAAAAATATTGAAGCAATATTCAACAACTGAGTTCCCGCCTGATGCAAAGCCGGTGCTTACCGTCAGCCGACGCCGGCTTTGTACCCCGGATGCAGCAGTGAAGAATCACCGTAACCCGTTCAGTATTTCCCTGCAGGCATAGTGAGAGCTGTTATGAAGGTTTGTGCCATCATACCGTCGGCCGGTACCGGCGAGCGAATGCATTGTTCACATAAAAAACCCTATATCGAACTGCTCGGTCGCCCCCTGCTTACCCATACCCTGAAAGCGCTGGGTGCCGTTGCTGAAATAGCGCACATCATCATTCCCGTGTTTCCGGGTGAGGAAAATCGCTGCCGGGAAGAAATCGTGAGCCGTGTTTCGCTGCAGGCGACCGTAACGGTAATCGCCGGCGGTGCGACCCGCCAGGAGTCGGTGTGGCTCGGACTGCAGCATGTTCCGGAAGACTGCGACCCGGTTATGGTGCACGACGGTGCACGCCCCTTTATCACACCGGAAACAATCAGAAACAGCCTCGAGGCTGCCCGGCAAAAGGGAGCCGTCCTGGCGGGTGTGCCGGTAAAGGATACGATATCCCGTATTTCGCCCGCGGATGGAACACTGCAGGAAAACCTGAGGCGCGATACACTTGTTGCCGTACAGACTCCGCAGGTTTTTTCGCGCGCACTCATTATGGAAGCCCACCGACGGGCGCGTGACGACGGGTTCAGCGGTACTGATGATGCTTCACTGGTCATGCGCCTCGGCAAACCGGTTTTCATTGTTGACGGATCGTATATAAATATTAAAATTACCACCCGGGAAGACCTGATTTTCGGCGAAGCACTGGCAGCGAAAGGAAACGGGCTTTGAAAATCGGAATCGGATACGATGCGCACCGGCTGGTTGCGGGACGCTCCCTGATTCTGGGCGGCGTAACAGTCCCCCATGACACGGGACTGCTGGGGCACTCCGATGCCGATGTGCTCGTTCACGCTGTGTGCGATGCCGTGCTGGGGGCTCTGGGCTGCGGGGACATCGGCCGTCACTTTCCCGACAGCGATCCCGCCTTCACGGGCGTCTCAAGCCTGAAGCTGCTTGAGCGCGTCCGCGAAATGGTCGAGCGTAACGGGTATCGCTGCGGCAACGTCGATGCGGTGATTGTTGCACAGCAGCCCAAGCTCGCACCGTTTCTGGAAGACATGTGCGGCAACATCGCCACCGCTCTGCATATTGAACGAGAGCTGGTCAACATCAAGGCAACCACGACAGAAACCATGGGCTTTGAAGGCCGACGAGAGGGCATATCGTCTCAGGCGGTTGTTCTGCTCAAAAAAGTACAGTAAAATGCATTACAGGCCGAAGCTGCAGCCAAAACATGAACGACACTGAACCGGCATCATGACGCTGAGGACCACCGCATGGCTTTGAAAGTATACAATACCCTGACAAACAAAAAAGAGGAATTCATACCGCAGCATGACGGAAGGGTCGGCATGTATGCCTGCGGAGTGACAGTGTATGATTTTTCACATATCGGCCATGCCCGGGCAATGGTCGTGTTCGATGTCGTTCAGCGCTACCTTTCCTATTGCGGCTATGCTGTTACCTTTGTCAGAAACTACACTGATGTCGATGATAAAATAATCCGGCGCGCAAACGATGAGGGGGTTTCGTTTCGTGAAATCTCCGAACGCTTTATTCGGGAGTTCGATGACGACATGCGCGCCCTGGGTGTCGAGAACCCCACCCACACGCCGCGGGCGACCGACTACATCCCGGATATGGTCGACATGGTCGCCATGCTTATCGACAAAGACCATGCCTATGAGGTCGACGGTGACGTATATTTCGACGTTGCCAGCTTCGACGAGTACGGTAAGCTGTCGGGAAAAGATACTGAAAGCCTGCTCGCGGGAGCGCGTGTCGATGTGGATGAGCGCAAGCGAAGCCCTCTGGACTTTGCCCTCTGGAAAAAAACAAAAGAAGGTGAACCGTCCTGGCCGAGCCCCTGGGGTCCCGGACGTCCGGGCTGGCACATCGAGTGCTCAGCCATGAGCAGACGCATCCTCGGGGACACCTTTGACATACACGGCGGGGGCATGGATCTGATTTTTCCGCATCATGAAAATGAAATCGCTCAGTCCGAGTGCGCCTCGGGCAGGGATTTTGCCCGCTACTGGCTGCATAACGGATTTGTCAACATCAACAAGGAAAAAATGTCCAAGTCGCTCAAGAACTTCCTGACAATACGCGAAGTGCTGCAGGCGTACCATCCGGAAGTAATCCGCCTTTTCCTGCTTTCTCATCACTACCGCAGCCCGGTCGATTTTTCCGAGCAGAACCTGCTGGAGGCCCGCGCCGGGCTCGACCGCTTTTATACGCTGCTGAAAAGTTTGCAGGAGTTAAAGCAGCGCGGCAGCGACGCGCCGCTTGAAACGGACGGTTCGGCGCGAAATGCCTTGCGGGAGATAAAGTCGTTTCCCGCAAAGCTGCGGGAATCCATGGATGATGACTTCAATACAGCAGCCGCCCTGGGACATCTGCACTCGCTGACACGGACCGTGAACGGTCTTGTCGACCGCTGCACCAAAGATCCCGGCTACCGCATACCTGCGCTTGTTGTCGAAAAAGCCCTTGATGCATTTTTTGAATGCAAGCGCGTGCTCGGGCTGTTCGCTGAAGCGCCGGATGCCTATTTTGAGCGGCAGGCACAAGACGGGCTTTCGGCTTCCGGCCTGACCAGAAATGAAATAGAAGACCTGGTTGCCGAGCGCCTCGAAGCAAAAAAGGACAAAGACTGGCCCCGCGCCGATGCGATCCGCGACAGCCTTGCAGAAAAAGGCATAATGCTCAAAGACACGCCCCAGGGCACGGAGTGGAGCGTCAAAGGCACCTGAAAAAAGATTCCGTCCGCTCAGTCGTGCCACACGACCTTCGGTATCAAAGCGCTTGCCTGCGGCCGTCGCTGCGGAGGAGGCCGGCTGTCTCCACCGGAACGGACGGTCCGCACGAGAACCTATGCAGTTTAACCTGACGTCAGAATTCATACCGCAGGGCGACCAGCCCCGGGCCATAGAGAAACTCACCGACGGCATTATGCGCGGTGCCCGGCACCAGGTTCTTCTGGGGGTAACCGGATCGGGAAAAACCTTCACGATGGCCAATGTGATCCAGCAACTGCAGAAGCCGACCCTGATCATCGCCCCCAACAAGACCCTCGCCGCACAGCTCTACAGCGAATTCCGCGATCTTTTTCCCGAAAACGCCGTTGAGTATTTTGTCAGCTATTACGACTATTATCAGCCGGAGGCCTACCTTCCCGCCTCCGACACCTATATTGAAAAAGACTCCTCAATCAACGAGGAAATCGATCGCATGCGCCACTCGGCCACGGCATCGCTGCTGCAGCGCAGGGATGTCATTGTCGTTGCAAGTGTTTCCTGTATCTATGCCCTCGGGTCACCGCAGGAATACGAGGGCATGCTGCTGCTTGTCAGAAATCATGCCGACATACCGCGGGATGAGTTTCTGGCCGGACTTGTCGATATTCAGTACGAGCGCAACGATCTTGATTTCCATCGCGGCACCTTCAGGGTACGCGGTGATATCGTCGAAATCTTTCCTTCATATGAAGAGTCCCGGGCCGTCAGAGTTGAGTTTTTCGGGGATACAATCGAAACCATCAGCGAAATCGATGCGCTGACCGGAAAGGTGCTGCGGCAAACAGGCCACATGCACATTTACCCCAACAGCCATTACGTGACCTCGCGTGAAAACCTCAAGCGGGCTGCGCGCAGCATCAGGGAGGAGCTCTCGGAACGCATCGAACACTTTACCGCAGAGAACAAGCTTCTGGAAGTTCAGCGCATCAGGGAGCGCACCCTGCTTGACCTCGAGATGATCGAATCGATGGGATACTGTAACGGTATAGAAAACTACTCGCGTCATTTGGACGGCCGCCAAGCCGGAGAGCCGCCCTGGGTGCTGATCGACTATTTTCCCGAAGATTTTCTGCTCATAGTCGACGAGAGCCATATTTCCATCCCCCAGATCCGCGGCATGTACAATGGTGACCGCTCGCGCAAGAGTACGCTTGTCGA
Organism: uncultured Thermodesulfobacteriota bacterium; assembly: GCA_964518865.1. Classification (GTDB taxonomy): domain Bacteria; phylum Desulfobacterota; class WTBG01; order CAIYCZ01; family CAIRTM01; genus JANQGV01. The sequence continues at coordinate 16,187 of CAZFIB010000019.1, read as the reverse complement.
GTACGGATTCCGGCTCCCCTCGGCGCTGGATAACCGTCCGCTGCAGTTCGATGAGTTTGCGCAAAAAATACATCAGATCGTGTATGTCTCGGCGACCCCGGCCGACTATGAACTCGATCACGCCGGCGGTGCGGTGGTCGAGCAGATCATCCGGCCGACCGGACTTATCGATCCCGCCGTTGAAGTCCGGCCGGTGGCCGGCCAGGTGGAGGATCTCCTGGGTGAGATACGCTCGCAGGCAAACAAGGGAGACCGCACGCTGGTGACGACACTGACCAAACGCATGGCTGAGGACCTGACCGAGCACTATCGCGAGACCGGGGTGCGCGTCGAGTATCTGCATTCCGAAGTGGATACGCTCGAACGGGTTGAAATCATCCGGAACCTCAGAATGGGAACATTTGACGTGCTGATCGGCATCAACCTGCTCCGGGAGGGCCTCGACCTGCCGGAGGTTTCTCTGGTGGCCATTCTGGACGCGGACAAGGAGGGCTTTCTGCGGTCGGAGCGTTCGCTTATACAGACCTTCGGGCGCACGGCCCGAAATGTCGACGGACGTGTCATACTGTATGCGGACACGCTTACCCGCAGCATTACTGCCGCGGTCGGGGAAACGAAGCGTCGCAGAAAGATTCAGAAGGCATTCAACGCGGAGCACGGCATAACGCCCGTTTCCATAAAAAAGAATATTTCCAATATTCTCGAAACAGTATATGAAAAAGACTATATCTCCGTACCGATGGCTGCCGAGCCACCGGCGCAGTATGCCGTGACGGAGGATATCGGCAGGCTTATAAAAAAGCTGAAGAAGCAGATGACCGCAGCAGCACAAAACCTCGATTTCGAACGGGCGGCTGAGCTGCGCGACCGCATCTTCGAGCTTGAGCGGCGCGACCTGGAAATCGGCTGATCAGGGCGGCGGGGTCGGAACGGGGGCTGTGTGCAGGCTTTACTTTATAGGGATTTGTTGTTAGGTATGTAGTCTGTCGGCGAGCAATGCCGTTTCGGCATGCAGCCGGCGGACCGGTATTGTTTTCCAGAGGGTAGAGGTTTTTGAGTACACCATGAATGACGATCTGCAAAAAACAGTAAAATCACTTGTGCATCACGAGGATACGGCGGTGCCGTCCCGATCGCAGCTTCCGGCAACCGCGGACCCGCTTCAGATGTATCTTGCCGAAATACGCAGAATTCCCCTCCTGACGCAGGAAGAGGAAAAGGCCCTGGCCGTAAAATACCGCGAGGGAGGCGATATGCAGTCGGCCTACCGGCTGGTAACGGCCAACCTGCGCCTGGTTGTGAAAATTGCACTCGAGTATCACCGCCAGTGGATGTTCAACCTCATGGATCTTATTCAGGAGGGCAATCTCGGCCTGCTGCAGGCGGTTAAAAATTATGACCCGTACCGCGGCGTTAAGCTTTCCTACTACTCATCGTACTGGATAAAAGCATATATTCTTAAGTTTATCATGGACAACTGGCGACTTGTTAAAATCGGGACGACGCAGGTTCAGCGCAAACTGTTCTACAACCTGCAGAAAGAAAAAAACCGCCTTGAAAAAATGGGCTTTTATCCCGGCCCGGCCCGGCTTGCCGAAGCGCTCGATACCGATGAGGAAAAAATTATAGAAATGGAACAGCGCCTGGGAGACTGGGAGCCGTCACTTGACCAGCCGGTGGGCGATGACTGGAAGGAGACACGCGGCGACCTGCTGTCCGGCGGCGAGCGGCACTTTGATCAGGCGATCGCCGATGTGGAGCTGCAGAAGATTTTCAATGAAAAGCTTTCCGGCTTTACTGCCGCACTGGATGAAAAAGAGCGGACTATTCTTGAAAACCGCCTGCTTTCCGATTCGCCCCTGACCCTGCAGGATATCGGCGACAGGTTCGGCATTACAAAAGAGCGTGTCAGGCAGCTTGAAAACAGATTGAAAAACAAAATCCGTCAGTATATGGAAGAGCAGCTTCCTGATTTCAAACAGATCGAGCTTTCGTTCACCCAAAAAAGCGGTGACTGAACCGGTGCCGATGCATTCTGCAGAAAGCACGGTAAGCCCGGCGTTTTCACCACCGGTAGTGTCGGGATCTGCGGTATTTTATTTTGCCCCGGATGTCTTGACAGATAACGATCAGTGATTATTATTAATTTTCGATCCGGAGTCGCATACAGCAATGACAAAAGCCATCGAAAACAAGACAGATACCTTCGTTCTTATTCTGCTGTATCTGTACGTGCTGCTTCTCGGTATGGGGGTGATCGGCGAACTTTTTGATGTCGAATGGATTCTGGGCCTACCGCTCTTCACTATATAGGTTTTCTATGCTATGACAAAGCGCGACTATTATGAAATACTGGGAATCGCGCGGCAGGCAGGCGACGATGACATAAAAAAAGCCTACCGCAAGCTGGCGCTGAAATTTCACCCCGACAGAAATCCCGGCGATCATGAAGCCGAAGAGCGATTCAAGGAGGCCAGTGAAGCGTACGAAGTGCTGCGCGACCCTGAAAAGCGCAGTCTGTATGACCGGTTCGGTCACGACGGTCTGAAAAATTCAGGCTTTTCAGGCTTTTCGGGGTTTGATGATATTTTTTCCTCGTTCGGGGACATATTTGAGGATTTTTTCGGGCTCGGCGGCTTCGGCGGACGCCGGCGCAACAGGTCATCGGTCAGACGCGGAGCGGATTTGCGCTACGATCTTGAGATAGCTCTGCGGGAGGCCGCATTCGGTATTGAGAAAACAATTGAAGTGACAAAGCCCGTGCAGTGTGCCGGCTGCGAAGGAGCCGGGGCAGCACCCGGTACAAGCCCCGAAACCTGCTCGCGCTGCCAGGGCGGCGGACGCGTCACCCAGCAGCAGGGCTTCTTCAGCATCGCCACGACATGCCCGGTCTGTCGCGGCCTGGGCTCGGTTATCAAAACGCCCTGTCCGGAATGCAGCGGGACGGGTAAAATACGGCAGACAAAAAATCTGAAAATCAAAGTTCCGGCCGGGGTCGAAAGCGGCATGCAGCTCAAGCTCAGCAGTGAGGGGGAGCCGGGCGAACGCGGCGGGCCCCCGGGCGACTTGTATGTTTTCCTGCATGTGGCTGAAGACGAGTTCTTTAAGCGGCATAATAACGATACTGTCTGCCAGGTCCCGATTTCTTTTTCTCAGGCTGCCCTCGGGTCGGAAATCACCGTTCCGACACTTGAAAAGGAAGAAAAGCTCAAAATACCGCGAGGCATACAGTCCGGTGACCTGCTGACGATTCGCGGTGCGGGCATACCCTATCTCAACGGACACGGCCGGGGCGATCAGATCGTTCAGGTGGTTGTGAAAACACCGCAGAAGCTGTCCAGGCATCAGGAAGAGATTTTCAGGCAGTTGGCAGAAGCTGAACATGAACAGGAAAAGAACGCCGGATTTTTTAAAAGTATTTTCAATTAGCCTGCTTGCAGGCGCCTGTCTCCTGGGCAGCGCTTCTGCAGGTGCAGCGCTTTCTGTCGAGGCGTTTACCGACGCGGCGACCGTTTCCGTCAGAAAACCGTTCAGCTACCATGTCCGCATTTCCTGGAAAGGCAGTGCGGATGCCTATACCGTTGCGCAGCCCACGCTGGAGCCGCCGGAAGCGCTGCGCATAACGGCATCTTCCTTTTCGTCCACTGCACTGGCTGATCGCCGTGAACTGCTGTACACCTTCGAGCTTGTGGCTGAAAAACCGGGCAGCTATACGATCCCGCCGGCATCGATCGCCTACTGGGCGGCAGGCAGTCAGACGCAGAGTACGCTGATAAGCAATGAAACCGTCCTCAGGGCAGCGTGGTTCGGGCTGGGGGGGCGCTCGTTTATAAAACAGCTGGCAGCGGGCCTTGCCGGAGGTTTCGCGCTGCTTGCTGCAGTGGTTTTTTTGCTACGACGCCACACCGGCAGCAAAACCCGAAAGGCGGCAGAAGGGCACAAAAACGACGGCGAGGGTGTGGCTGCTGCAGGCAGGCAAAAATGAGCGGCGATGCGGATGCATTTTACGCGACAGCCCTTGATCTGTGCCGCCTGCTTCCGGATGCCGACGGGGATACGGCAAAACAGCTCGAGCGCGGCCTTGAACAGGTAAGGTTCGGCGGTGCCGCACCTCCATCCGATGAACGTGACCGCATACTGCGGCTTCTGGAGAAAGCGGCCGCGCCGTTTTTGAAAAAAGCGCAGGAACATGAAGAGGATTACCGAAAATATATCAAGCAGGCGTAGTCCCCGCAGGTGACGGACGGGAGCGCATGCGGTAAAAAACGTATCTGAAAAGCACACAACCGCAAGAATGAACGTGGAGGGCAATGCATAATGCAGTCAGCTATCAAGGAAATAACACATGAAGTCGAAAGCGCCGGCCAGGTCACACGAAAGATAACCGATGAGGTAAAAAGGGCCATTGTCGGTCAGGACTATCTTATCGAGCGTCTGCTCGTCGGCCTGCTTGCCGACGGCCACATTCTTGTCGAGGGGGTTCCGGGGCTCGCCAAAACAACTGCCGTCAAAACGCTTGCCGGCTCCCTTGGAACAAGCTTTCAGCGGATACAGTTCACCCCCGACCTGCTGCCGGCGGACCTTATCGGAACGCAGATTTACGAGCCCCGCTCAGGTGATTTTTCCATTAAAAAGGGGCCCGTGTTTGCAAACATTATTCTGGCAGACGAAATCAACCGGGCACCCGCTAAAGTGCAGAGCGCCCTGCTCGAAGCAATGCAGGAGCGGCAGGTCACTATCGGCGAGGAAACCTTTACCCTGCCGCAGCCGTTTCTGGTTATGGCCACGCAGAACCCCATCGAGCAGGAAGGCACCTACCCGCTTCCCGAGGCACAGGTCGACCGCTTCATGCTGAAGCTCAGGATCGGCTACCCCGACAAAGTCGAGGAAAAAGAAATCATAAAGCGCATTACGGCCGGCCCCGCAGCGCAGATCTCGGCGGCGGCCCAGCCGGATGAACTGCTCAAAGCCAGGCAGATTGCCGAAAAAATATATCTCGATGAAAAGCTGCTGGACTACATTGTGGAAATCGTTTTTGCAACCCGCGAGCCGAACGTGTTCGGTATCGATATCGATGGACTGATTCATTTCGGAGCCTCGCCGCGGGCGTCCATTTGTCTGAGCCAGGCGGCAAAAGCCTATGCGTTTCTCCAGGGCAGAGGCTATGTCATACCGCAGGACATCAAGTCAATCGGCTTCGATGTCCTGCGGCACCGGATTATTCTGAGCTACGAAGCCGAGGCCGAGGATTTGACGCCCGACGATATCATAACCAAAATTTTCGAAAATATCGAAGTGCCCTGACAGAGGCTGGGTGCACACTGCGATGATCCCCAAGGATATTATAAAAAAAATTCGTGCAATACATATCCGCACCAACCATGTCGTGAATGATATGTTCGCCGGTGAGTATGAAAGCGCATTTCGCGGCCGGGGCATGGAGTTCGAGGAAGTGCGCGAATACAGCCCCGGCGATGATGTGCGCGATATCGACTGGAACGTGACGGCGCGGTTCGGACACCCCTTTGTCAAGGTGTATCGCGAGGAGCGCGAATTGACGATCATGCTGCTGGTGGATGTGAGCTCGTCGTGCCTGTTCGGGACACAGCGGCAGCTCAAACAGGAGCTGGCTGCCGAGATCGCCTCGGTGCTGGCCTTCGCCGCGACGAAAAGCAACGACAAGGTGGGTCTCATCGTGTTCAGCGATCACGTTGAAAAGTTCATCCCGCCGAAAAAAGGGAAAAACCATGTATGGCGCGTTATCGGCGAGGTCCTGCAGCACCGCCCGGCAGCGGCACAGACAGATATTTCGGGAGCGCTCACCTTTCTCAACCGGGTGTGCCGCAGAAAGGCGGTGGCCTTCTGCATATCGGACTTTATTGCACAGCAGTATGAGCAGGCGCTTCGGGTGACGAACAGGAAACATGACCTTGTTGCGGTCGCAATAACGGACCCGCGTGAACTCGAGCTGCCGGCAGCCGGGTTTGTCGAGCTGCAGGATGCCGAAACGGGCGATGTACTGCTTGTAGATACGGCCGATAAAAACGTGCGCGCCGGCTATCGGCTGCTTGCTCAAAAAAACCTGCGGGAACGGTTCGATCTTTTCAGGGCAACCGGAGTCGATACCATCGACATACGCACCGACGTTTCCTATATCGATCCTATCATGAAATTTTTCAGAATGCGGGAGAAGCGCTTATGAACAGAACCGCGCTCATTATGAGTTTTATCAGTATCGTTTTTGCAACGGCGGTGGCGATTTTCGGATTCCGCCTTCTTGAAAACCGTCCCGCCACACCGGCCTCGGCCGGTTCGTGGACGCCTGAAAACCAGCGCGCTCTTGCCGGTAAGCTGAAAAGCATGGGGCTGCACAACGAGGCTGTTGCGGCATTCGAGCGCTATATGCGCCTGGCCGATCCTGACAGCACACGCCGCGCAAATATAGCCTACACCATGGGCAAGCTGCTTATGGAGCAGGGGGCCTATGAGCAGGCGCTCAGGTGGTTTTACGAGGCCGAGATCGCCGATCCGGACACCCCGCTGAAAACGGAAATGGGATCAAAAATCATAAGCTGCCTCGAACGCCTGGGAAAATACTCTGCTGCCGACTATGCGCTGAACCGGCGCACGTCCGCCGACACCGGCCCGGAGCCCGGTGGGTCGCGCGTCGTGGCAGAGGTTGCCGGGCGTAAAATTTACATCGAAGATATCAATGAAGCTCTTGATGCGATGCCCGAGTGGATGCGCTCGCAGTTCGACAGCCCCGGGCGCAAGCGCGAGTTTTTGAAAAAATACGTCGCCGATGAGCTGCTTTTCCGCAAGGCGATCAAGCTTGAGTATCAGAAGTCCGCCGACATACAAAAACGCTTGCGGACCGTCGAACGCGAGCTTCTTGTCAACAAGGTTGTCGAAGACGAGCTGAAGGACGAGATCAGCATGGAAGAGGATGATCTGCGCAACTATTTTGCAGCACACCGTGACGCCTACCTCCGCAAGGAAGCGGTGAAGGTAAGCCTTATCAAGGCGGGGCTCAAGGAGGTTGCCGACAAGACCATGGAGGAGCTCAGCTCCGGAAAAGACTTCAACGAGCTCGCCAGGCGCATATCTCTCGACAATGAAACAGCGCCCGCAGGCGGAATGCTCAACCGCTGGATACGCCGGGGGGAAGATGATCTGGGCATCGGCAACGTTGCCGCTGTGACGGGAGCCCTTTTTGCAGCCGGCGAAGGAGAAATCGCCGGCCCGGTCGAAGCCGGCGGCTACTATTATGTTTTCCGCATCGATAAAAAACGCGGTGAGCGGATGCCCGCCTTCGACGAGGTGGCGGAACGGGTGAAAAACGACTACTACATGCATAAGCTGAAAACCGCCTATGCAAAGCTGCTGGACAGAATAATCGCCGGGTCGGAGGTCAAGCTGTATCCCGAGGCGCTGAACGGAGGAGGACGGTGAAGCGCTGGTGTAGGCTTGCAGCAGCCCTGCTGCTGGTGTGCGGAAGCTGCAGCAGGAGCGCCGATACCGCCGCCGGCGATACGCCCCTGCCGCCGGTTACGGTCAGCGCTTCTGCAGACCCCACCCGCGCAACCGTTTCCGAGGAAATCACCTTTACCCTGAAGGCTGTTTACGACAAGGGGCTCACGATCAGCATGCCTGAAATCGGCACCCAGCTTGCAGGCCTTCGAATCGTGGACTTCGGCGAGGACGGGCCGCGTGAAATCGATACCCGGCTTGAGCACAGCAGGTGGTACCGCCTGCGGGCCGACATCTCCGGCACCTATATTATACCGTCACACACCGTTACCGTCACGCACGCCGGCGGTTCGACGCAGGAGATTCAAACACCGCAGATATTTCTGGAAATTGCTTCTTCCGGCTCGAAAGAAGACCCGGCAATGACCGATATCCACGACATAAAACCGCTGCACAAAGCGCGCCGCAACCTGCGGCCCGCTATTCTCTGGGGCTCGGTCGGCATCGCCCTGGCCGGACTCGCGGCCGGCATACGTATGTATCTCAAAAGAAGAAGTGCAGCCCGGCTCACGCCACCCCGGCCCGCGCACGAGGTGGCTCTGGAAGAAATCGCGCAGCTGAAAAAAGACGACCTTGTCGGGCGCGGCATCGTCAGCGAGCACTACTTCAGGCTTTCCGATATTTTCAGGCGCTATCTTGAAAACAGATTTCACATTCCGGCTGTCGAGCAGACGACCCAGGAACTGCTTCCGGTACTGACAACGGTGGACGGCATAGACCGGGAATCCCGGAATATTTCGCGAACATTTCTGCTGCATTCCGACCTGATAAAGTTCGCCCGGCTCGTTCCCAGCGCAGAAGAAGTCGACTCGAGCTACGAGCAGGTCGTAGCGGTTATCGATAAAACAAAACAAGAACCGCAGCCGGAAAAGGCTGCAAAAACAGCCGTCACCCGACAGGCCGGCTGATTGTCGTTTGTTATTGCTATGCTGCGATTCGAAGATCCCTGGCTTCTTGTTCTGCTGGCAGCACTGCCCGCTGTGGCCTATGCCGGCCTGCGGAGCATGGGAAACAGCCGCATCCGTTTTTCATCGCTGAGCGTGCTTGCCCGGCTCAAGACCCCTTTGAGCATCAGACTCAGAAACGGGCTTGTTGTCCTGCGCTGCCTGGCTCTGGCGCTGTGCGTCATGGCTCTGGCGCGTCCGCAGTCCGGCATGAAGTCAACCGAGATAACGACCGAAGGCGTGGATATCATGCTGTGCCTGGACACCTCGGGCAGCATGCAGGCCCTTGATTTCAAATACAAGGGGAAGCGAACCGACCGCCTCGACGTGGTCAGGCGGGTCGTCGGTGAGTTTATTCAGGCCCGCAAGAACGACAGGATCGGGATGGTTGTTTTCGGCGAGGAAGCTTTTACGCAGTGCCCTTTGACGCTTGATTACGGAGTGCTGCTGAGCCTGCTTGACAGCGTCAAAATCGGAATGGCGGGAGACTCGACTGCAGTCGGATCCGCATTGGGTATCTGCGTAAAGCGGCTCAAAGATCTTGCTTCGAAGTCAAAGGTTATCATACTGCTGACCGACGGGCGCAACAATGCCGGAAGCATGAATCCGGCTACCGCTGCCGAAATCGCAAAGACCCTGGGAATCCGGGTGTATACAATCGGTGTCGGAACCGAGGGCGAGGCGCCGTTCCTGGTTGACTCGTTTTTCGGCAAGCAGTATATATACCGGCGGGTGGACCTGGATGAGGAAACGCTCATGCAGATTGCCGATATCACCGGCGGAACCTACTTCCGCGCCACTGACACCGAGTCCCTCAAGGACATTTACCGCCGCATAGATGAGATGGAAAAAACAGAGGTAAAAATAAAGGAATATATGGAATACGAAGAACTGTTTCCGTATTTTCTGCTGCCCGGGCTCTGCCTGCTGCTGCTCGAGATCGTGCTTGCGAACACCCGGTTCATGAAAATACCATAGACCCGAAAGCAATTACAGTCAATCGCCATGCACTTTGCCAGCATTACATATCTTTTTCTGTTGTGGGTCATCCCGGCCCTGGTTTTTTTATATGTATATGCGTTTTTGAAAAAACAAAAGCTGCTCAAAGACTTTTGCGGCCCGGTGCTGCTTGCGCGGCTTGTGCCTGCGGCCGGAAAAACCAGACAGCGCCTGAAGGCCTTCCTCATTATAGCGGCCGTTACCTGCCTGATTGCAGCCCTTGCCCGGCCGCGCTGGGGGTTTCACTGGGAAGATATCAAGCGGGTCGGCGTCGATATCATCGTGGCGGTTGATGTTTCCAAAAGCATGCTCGCTGAAGACGTAAGTCCCAGCAGGCTCGAGCGCGCCAAGCGCGAGGTGTACGATTTGAGCCGCATGCTTGAGGGTGACCGGGTGGGCCTCATAGCTTTTGCCGGCACCGCATTTGTCCAGTGCCCGCTGACCCTCGATTACGGTGCGTTCAGCATCTTTCTGGACTACCTTTCGCCCGACCTCGTGCCCGTGCCGGGCACCGCCGTGGGCTCGGCCATCCGCAAGGCTACCGCCTCGTTCAATACCCGCGATCGAAAGTCAAAAGCGCTGATCCTCATCACCGACGGCGAGGAGCACGATGCCGGTGCACTCGAAGCGGCCCGCGATGCGAAAAAAGCGGGCATAAAAATTTACACTATCGGCATCGGCAGGCCCGACGGCTCACCTATTCCGCTCAGCGACGGCTCCGGCGGCTTTTTGAAGGATAAAAGCGGAAATGTCGTCATGAGCAGACTCAATGAGACAATGCTTCAAAAAACAGCGCTCGAAACCGGCGGTATCTATGTCCGTTCCGTTACCGGCGATATGGATCTCGAGCGCATATACCGGAGCGAAATAAAAACCGGCATCGAACAGAAAGAGCTTCGTTCCACACGCAGGAAACGATGGGAAGAGCGCTTTCAGCTGTTCATTTTTGCAGGAATTATTTTTATGCTGGCAGAGTTTTTCCTGCGCGAGAGCCGTCAGGCACGAAAGGAAACCAGGTGATGCCGCGATCGGCCGATCCGGGCAGGGGTCAGTCGTCATGATCGATATCCCGGCCCTCTCGTCGCTGTTTCAGCGATACGGTATAGCGCTGGCGCTCGGCCTTATCATCGGTATCGAGCGGGAAAAAGAAAAAAGAGAAGCTTTTGCCGGAATCCGGACCTTTCCCCTGATATGCCTGATGGGCTGCACGGCAGCCATGATACACGACCTGTTCTCATCCTGGGCTCTCGGTGTTTCGTTTTTTCTTCTGGGCGGCCTGGTAATCGCCGCACGAGTCGTATCCCCCGGGCAGCGCAGCGGCATTACCACTGAAATCGCTTCGCTGTTGACGTTTCTGTTCGGCGCCCTGGTGTGGTGGCAGCTTACACCCCTGGCGGCGGCCCTGGCCCTTGTAACGGCCCTGCTGCTTGCAACCAAGGATCCGCTTGAAAATCTTTCACAAAAAATCGGCCGAAGCGATATTGCCGCCGCGCTTCAATTCGGCGTTATAACCTTAATAGTGCTGCCCATTCTACCGGACCGCACCTTCGGGCCGCTGGACGTGATCAATCCTCACACCATATGGCTCATGGTCGTTCTGATAGCGGGTATAAACTTTATCGGATATGTGCTCGTCAAGATACTCGGCTCCCGACACGGCATAGGCCTTGCGGGGCTGATCGGCGGAATCGGCTCAAGCATGGCCGTGACCTTAGGGTTTACGCGCCGCAGCAAAACAGAGCCGGATATCGCGCCTGAGTGTGCGCTCGGTATCGTGCTTGCTTCAGCCGTAATGTTTATCCGGGTGCTGATTGAAGCGTTCACGGTCAATCCCGAGGTCGGAACCATGCTGCTTGTTCCCATAGGCTGCGCAGGAATCGCCGGTTTGCTCGGCTGCGCCGTACTGATGCGCAACCGGTCGCGCGGCTCCCGCAGCACAGGCGGAAAGGAAGAGGTAAAAACAAGCAACCCGTTCGAGTTGTGGTCGGCACTTCTGTTCGGCGTGCTGTTCGGCATAGTCATACTTGTGGCCAAAGCGGCACAAACCTATTTCGGCACATCCGGCATATATCTGTCCAGCATCATCACCGGCTTGACCGATGTCGACCCCATTACCCTCTCTCTTTCAAATCTTGCAAAAGAATCACTCTCAGCCAAGATCGCCGCCCGCGGGATCGCACTTGCCGCACTGGCCAACACCGCGGTTAAAATGCTTATAACCTTGAGCGGGGCTCCCCGGCTTGCACGCTATACACTGCCGGTTTTTGCGGTCATGATATGCGCCGGCCTGCTGGCCTGCTTTGCGCTCATCTGAAAATTATACTTGCAATAATGCCGTTTTTTGTATACCCTCTCTATCCGCTTATATAACCATTGCAAGACAGACTAATCGTACCATTTTCACGAAGGAGACATCATGAGGATTATACTGCTTGGCCCTCCCGGAGCAGGAAAAGGAACTGTCGCAAACCAGCTGAAAAATCATGACGGATCGGTCCATATCTCCACGGGCGACATTCTGCGAAACGCCGTCAAGGAGGGAACCGCGCTCGGCAAGGAAGCCAAGGCATACATGGACAGGGGCGACCTTGTTCCCGATTCGCTTATCATGGGCATGATGGAGGAGCGCCTTACGCAGCCCGACTGCAGCAAGGGATTTATTTTCGACGGTTTTCCTCGGACCATACCTCAGGCGGAAGCGCTTGACGCGCTGCTGACAAAGATCGACATGCGGCTTGATGTCGTCATAAATCTCGACATCGGGCGCGAGGTCGTGCTTGACCGGCTGACGACCAGGCGCACCTGCTCGAATCCGTCCTGCCAGGCGATATACAATGTAAAAAGCATGCCGCCCAAAGTAGACGGCGTGTGCGACAAGTGCGGGCAGCCTGTCATCCAGCGCAGCGATGAAACAGAGGAGGCGATTCTGAACAGACTTGAAACCTATAACAGCCAGACCGCGCCGCTGATTGATTACTACGACCAGAAAGGCATGCTTAAATCAGTAACGTCGCTCAGCAGCGACGAGGTCGTCAAGGAAATCATTTCGTCCCTCTGACCTGCGTGTCAGCCCATGAGACGGCCTCGCAAGCCTTTTGCGGAAGATGACCGACCGGCACGAGACACCTACCGACGAAAGCCTTGCGGAAAAAGCATCCAAGCTTCCCGTGGACCCCGGTGTGTACCTGATGAAGGACCGCCGGGGTTCTGTTATCTATGTCGGCAAGGCCAAGTCGCTCAGAGCCAGGGTGCGTTCATATTTCCAGCGTCTGCAGGATGCGAGCCCGAAGACCCGGCTTATGGTCGGGCGTATCGCCGATATCGACAGCATTGTAACACCCACAGAAAAAGACGCGCTGATCCTTGAAAACAGCCTTATAAAAAAGTATCGCCCGCGCTTCAATATCAATCTGCGTGACGACAAGGAATATCCCTACCTGCGCCTGCCGGTTGATGAATCCTATCCCAATCTTACAATCATCCGCAAGCCCCGCAAAGACGGATCGGTATACTACGGGCCCTTCGCGTCTGCCCAGGCTGTCCGCGCCACCCTGAAGGTGCTGCACAAGCTGTTTCCAATCCGCAAATGCAGAGGAAAACCGGCAGAGCGCTCCCGCCCGTGCCTTTACTATGAAATGGGCCGGTGCCTCGCCCCCTGCTGCAACAATGTCGACCCGGGTGAGTACCGGCGGATGATTAACGACATACGTCTTTTCCTTCAGGGCAGATCCGATGAGGTGGTGCGAAGCCTGCGCCGGCAGATGGATGACGCCTCACGGCAGCTGCACTTCGAGCAGGCGGCGCTCATCCGCGACCGGATAGCAGACATCGAGCGGACGCTTGCCAGACAGTCCGTCGTGTGCCTTGATTTTATTGACCGGGATGTATTCGCCTTCTGTCGGCAGGGGCCCATGATGGTCGTTACGGCCCTGTTCATCAGAAGCGGACGCATGGTCGGGTCACGGAGCGAGTTTTTCAAAAATGTTCGGCTTTCAGATGAGGAGACCCTTTTTTCATGTATTTCCCAGTACTATCACCAGGGTGCCTTTATTCCGTCAGAGGTGGTTGTTCCTTTTGCGTTTTCCGACAAAGCCCTGCTTGAGGAATGCCTGCGCGAAAAAAAAGAAAGCCGGGTCTGCATAACTCGCCCGCACCGCGGCATGAAAAAAGATCTGCTCGAGATGGCGGCCAAAAATGCGGAAGCCGTCTTTTCGCAAAAAATCGGTGAAAGCGCACTCAGGGACGATATGCTGATGGAGCTGCAGCAGCGGCTGGGCCTCGAGACACTGCCCGAGCGCATCGAGTGCTTCGATATTTCCGCCCTCGGGGGGACGGCTGCCGTCGGCTCGATGGTGGTGTTTCGTAATGGTGAGCCGTACAAGGCAGGCTACCGTCGGTTTCGGATCAAAACCGTCCACGGGTCCGATGACTACGCCATGATGTATGAAGTCCTGATGCGGCGGCTCAGCAGCATCAGAGAGGGTGAGAGCCCCGATCTTTTGATCGTGGACGGCGGTAAAGGCCAGCTGGCGGTTTTGTGTCGGGCTCTGGAGGAGTGCGGCGCGGGCGGCACTGGAGCGGCGTCGCTGGCAAAAGGGCCGGAGCGCGAACGTGCCAAAAAAATGCAGGAGGAAAAGGTGTATCTGCCCGGCAGGAAAAACCCCGTGCCCTTTCCCAAAAATTCACCGGCGCTGTTTCTTCTGCAACGCATCAGGGATGAAGCCCACCGTTTTGCCGTAAGCTACCATACGCAGCTCAAGACCAGGCAGGACCTGACGTCCGTGCTCGAAACGCTTCCGGGGATAGGAAAGCAGACGGTAAAGCTGCTGGTGCGGCACTTCGGGAGCATCCCGGCCGCTCGGGAGGCCTCCCGCGATGATATCGCGGCTGTCAGCGGTATTACCCGCTCACGGGCTGAAAAGATCTTCGGTTTTTTTCACCCGCCGGACCGCTCCTGATCACCGCGCTTGGTCCGTGCCCCGCCCTGAACCATCTTGTAATAAGACTGGGCCTGCAGGAGAATCGTCGACGTGAACGAATCCATTTCTTTTACGACTTCCTGCTTGATGTAGGTCGAGGATACCCGGTTGAGCTGCTCAAGGCGCACCGTAATGAATGAAAGATAATCAAGCATTTTTGAGATAATGACGTCTTTTACCTGCTCTATTTCGGACGCCTGAATGTTCTGCACGATTTCCTCAAGCGCATCCATCTTTTTAGCGGGATCCGGCTCTGTCATGCTTTGCTCAAGGTCGAGATCCTGTCCGTTGCGCTCAAAAACCACACGCTTGATCGAATTGAATTTTTTCAAATACAGAGAAACCATATCGACTTTTGTCTTGATCGTTTCCAGAGTTTTCCGGTCATCGTAGCTTTTCTGGGTGTAGTAGGTCAGGTTGCGCTTGATGTCGCTCAGGGGCTTGTATATGTTCTGGAGCGTATACCGCGCCAGGCCGGTTATGGTTTCGTACACCTTTCCCTGTATGACGCTTTCCGGTATGCGTTGCGATTTTTTCTGTTTTTTCCGGTATGCTGATTTTTTCACCTTGAACAGCAGCCTGTGCAGCGCAGCAAGCTCGCTGAGCGTCATAGGCTCATCAGACGGGACATCAGGGTTTTCCTCATGCAGTATGCGATAAATATTTATGCGCGGGAAAATAACAAGCAGCCGCAGGTCCGGCGCGACCCTGTCGCTTGAAAGCAGAAAATGTGCAAGCATGACATATTCATTGAACAGCAGCTTCAGGAACACTTTTTCTTCTTTTGAAAAATCGTTCAGGGAAAGCTTGTCCACCGACCCCAGCTTGGACATGAGGGCCTGAACGTCGAGATCGAGACGTATGCCTTTGTGTCGAATAAATTTTATGGGATCGGAAGGAGCGTCGAGCTTTAAAATCCCGGATTTGATGGTTCTGCGGCCCTCGAGCTCGGCGATGATATTGCATCGCAGCGTGTGTGTGCCCAGCAGCGGAACATATGCCGACTGCTCGACGCCCAGCGGCAGGCTGATAAAGCTGGCCTCGCCCGCCTTTGCCATAAAGATGTGAAACGTGACACCGCGTTCACGCGCCACCAGCGTTTCGGTTTCCAGCATGTCATGCAGCAGCGAGTCGATGGTTTCCTCAGGCGTTGAACGGCTGATAACGGTCAGCGCTTCCTCCAGGTAATGGCGGGCTTTTTTTATGGGATAAAAATCAGGGCCGAGACCGAAGGCGATGTCAAAACCGAGCTCAAGCGACTGCAGCCGCTTGAAAATGAACTTTCGCTGCCACCGTTCCTTGAGGCGATGCACAAAGACATCCAGGATGTTGCCGATGATCGCTTCATGGTTTTTGACGAGCTTGCCGGTTTTCTGGTTGGTCACCATGGTAAGTATCAGGCCGCGCATCATTTCATTGACCGTAGCCTCGGGAGCCCCATGGTGCATGTTGCCCTTGTTGCTGAACGTGACTTCTATTCTGCGCCCCTTGAACTCTACGTTGACGTCGTCCGCGAAATTGCTGCTGAAGTATGCCTTTTCATCGAACCACAGGTTGACTGACTCACGTACGATTGCGCGCTCGATCTGAAAAAGCTTCCGCTTCGGTATGCTGGATGTTTTAATTTCAGCAAGATTCATGATACACCGTCTGCATGTCGGATATGCCTACGCTCATAGCATAATTAGTGTCTGAACGGAAACCCGGATTTTTGTGCTGCCGGAGGCCCGATTCT
>CAZFIB010000018.1:0-57455 GCA_964518865.1 uncultured Thermodesulfobacteriota bacterium | reverse complement strand
TTTTTTTGACAAGTGATCCGTTTTCGTCTTTGAGCAGTATCTGAACTTTTTTTTCAGCTTCATCGAGTTTGTCCGAACACAGGCGCGAAAGCCGGATTCCCTCCTCGAAAAGCAAGAGGGATTCGTCGAGCGGAAGGTCTGCTTCCTCCATGCGCTCGACGATTTTTTCGAGCTCTCCGAGAGCCTGTTCAAATGTTTTTTCCTGCATCAGCATCCCCTTGTGTTGTGCCGGTTACACTGCACCGGGCGCGGCCGGCATGAAACCGGATATCAAGGTCGTCGCCGTGCGCCAGCATTGAGGCGTCCCGCACGATCCGTCCCGAGGGCTGCAGGCGCACGATACTGAATCCGCGTGCCAGAACCTGCAGAGGGCTCAGCGCCTGCAGCCTTCCGGCAAGCGCGCTCAGAGCCGAGCGGCGGGAACCGAGGCCGTTCAGATACGTGCTGCCGAGCCGCTGGATGTCGAATTCGAGCCGCCGGCGGGCCTCCCGCAGGCGCGCGGTTGGAGAACGGGAGAGCAATACCCGGTGAAGGCCTCTGTGGGTGTCGGCGCAGCGGGCGGCTTTTGCCGGAAGGCGGTCGGCAAGTCCGTACCGAAGGTCATCGATTCTGAGCCGCAGATCGGCGATACGCCGCTGCGGTGAAACCATGCGGGTGCGCAGGTGGGCAAGAGCCGTGCCGCGCGTTTCCATGCCGTGCCGCAGGGCGGTACGCATGCGCTCAACGGTACCGGCGATGCTTCGGACCATTTCGCGACAGTCGGGCACAACCAGTTCCGCGGCTGCGGAGGGGGTCGGGGCCCGCAGGTCGGCGACAAAGTCGGCTATGGTAAAATCGATTTCATGACCGACCGCCGACACAACCGGTATGGCGGATGCAAACACGGCCCGGGCGACCTCTTCGGTGTTGAACGCCCACAGGTCCTCGATGGAGCCGCCGCCGCGTCCCGCAATGATGACATCCGCCGCGGCCGCGGCATTGACGTCGGCAAAGGCGGCGGCGATCTCTGCGGGGGCATCCTCACCCTGCACTCTAACGGGAACGACGGTGATGCTCACAGCGGGAAAGCGCCGTTTGATTACTTTCAGTATGTCGCGCACCGCAGCGCCGGTCGGTGAGGTGATGACGGCGATCCGTTCGGGCAGCACGGGAAGGGGTTTCTTGTGCCGGTCGTCAAACAGCCCTTCGGCACTGAGCCGGGCCTTGAGCTGCTCAAACGCGACCTGCAGCTCGCCCCGACCGGCAGGTTCCATGGCCGCGGCAACGAGCTGATACTCGCCGCGGGGCTTGTACACGCTGATGCTGCCCCGGCAGATGACGTTCATTCCGTCCTCCGGCGCAAAGCGCAGCTGCTTCAGGGCGCTTTTGAACATTACGACCCTGAGCTGGCTCTGCCTGTCTTTGAGCGTCAGGTAGCAGTGCCCGGACCCCGGAATCCGAAGGTTGGATATTTCACCTTCGACCCAGATGTCGTGGTACATGGGCTCAAGCGAGCCCCTGATATGCCGGGTCAGCTCGGCAACGCTAAATATGAAACGCTGTTCCATGTTCGGAAAATGTAAAGTAATCTCAAAATGTTCAAGCTACCATATAATCGCACGGTATTTCAATATTAAATATCAGGGGCCCTGCACCGCGGACTAAAGCAAAAAGATCCTGTGTCCGGAGCCTAACGACACTGGATTGGATGTGAACGGCAGGCGCAGGAGGGATTGATTTTTTATGTAAATGACATTATTTTAAATACTGATCTACAGAATCATGCAATACTGCGAATTGCGGATATGGTGGATGACATAATGCACACAGAAACGATCTCACACAGCGGCCCGGCCGGCCGGGCCATCGAGACCGCAAAGGAGACCCTGGTCAGAGACATCGTCGAGCGGACCATGCGCACCCAGGCTGACGCGGTTGTTCAGTCAGGTGTCGAGCGGGACAAGATGCATGAGTACTGTCACTACATGGTTTCATATCTTGCCAGCGCCATGGGGGAGAACAACCCGGGAATGTTCGCCGAGTATATCGACTGGGTCAAGTCGATGCTTGCATCCCGCGGCGTTTCAATCGAGATCCTGGGTGTGAATCTCGAGCAGGTGCGCGAAGGGCTTCTTGCGGGACTGCCTCCTGAACACCATGAAACGGTCACGCGCTTTCTTGACGAGGGTTTCAAAGAGCTGAGCGGGCCGGTCGAAGACACCCCCTCCTGTATCGACCCCGCTTCACCGCATGCCGATCTGGCGCGGCGCTATCTCGATGCCGCGCTTGCAGGAGACCGGCAGCGCGCCACACGCATGATCATGGATGCCTTCGAGGGCGGCGTCTCCATCCGCGATATGTACCTGCAGGTGCTTGAGCCCGTGCAGCATGAAATCGGGCGCCTGTGGCAGATCAATAAAATCACGGTCGCCCAGGAGCACTTCACCAGCGGGGTCACCCAGCTTGTTATGTCTCTTCTGTACTATCCGCATATCTGCGGGTCTGAAAAAAAAGGCTTGAAAATGACGGCCATCTGCGTCAGCGGCGAGCTGCATGAAATCGGCCTGCGCATGGTCGCCGACCTGCTGGAGCTTGACGGCTGGGAAGTCTTTTTTCTGGGGGCAAATGTGCCGCCGATGAATATCGTCGATACCGTTTCAGACTACAGGGCCGATGTGCTGGGGATCTCGGCGGCCGTGTCGTCGAGCGTCCGCAAGGCTGCATCGATTATTGCGCAAGTGAAGCGGTCGCCGATTGCAGGGAAGATCAAAATCGTGGTCGGCGGCTACGCGTTCAATCGCGACCGGAAACTCTGGAAAACCGTCGGGGCCGACTACTATGCCCGCGATGCCCGGCACATGCTGGAAATCGTTGAGGCGTTTGCCGGTCAGGACGCTGCCGGCGGCGAGACATAAAATCAGCGCCCGGGATATAGTCCTGTACGGCTCAGGGACTCCGGCGGGTCCGTGGGTTCGGCGCAGCCCTTTTATTCGTTCCGGCAGGCGATCAGGAGCACTGCAGACACCATGATGGATGACAAAAAACACGCAGACCCTGCAAAGGCTAGCCTCAGCGTCGAGCTCTACGAGGAGCTGTCCGGGCTGAACAACCAGCTGGCCGATATGCACCGCGAGCTCGGCAAAAAAAACACCGAGCTGAAAAAACTGAACGAGGAGAAAAACAGGTTCCTGGGCATGGCAGCCCACGACATCCGCAAGCCTTTGTCCGTTATTTCGCTCTACAGCGAGTTTCTGCTCAAGGAGCTGGCAGGCCGCATCACCTCCGAGCAGGAAGAGTTTCTGCACATCATCATGGATACGGGCAAATCAGCCCTCGGCCTTGTAAACGACTACCTGGATTTCTCGAAAATCGAGGCCGGGCGGCTGGATATCGACCTGCAGCAGGGTGATGTCGCAGACCTTGTCCGGGATGTCGTGCGGCTGAATGCGGTTTTCGCCGACAAAAAAGGCATGCGCATTCAGACCGAGATTCGTGGGGAGGCGGCGCAGATGGTGTTTGATGCGAACAAGCTGCGCCAGGTGCTCGATAACATTATCTGCAATGCCGTCAAGTTTGCCCCGGAATCGACAACCGTAACGGTTACGCTGCAGCGGGAGGGAGACGACGTGGTCATCAGCGTGCGCGACCAGGGGCCCGGCATTCCCGAGGATGAGCAGAACCTGCTGTTCCAGCCCTACGGCAGAACAAGCGTGCGCAGCAGCGGCTCGTATAAAGACACGGGCCTGGGGCTCGTTATCTCCAAAAAAATCGTCGAGGCGCACCGGGGCAGGCTGTGGGTTGAAAGCAGGGTCGGTACGGGGTCGACCTTTTTTGTTTCGCTGCCGGCGCAGAGTCTCAAGAAATAAAAGCTCCTTTCGGATCGGCTGCGGTGGAAAAAGACATTTCAATTCTACTGGTTGATGATGACCCGCACATGCTTAAAGGGCATGCGCGGCTGCTGCGTTCAGCAGGGTACCGCGTCATAGAGGCCGCCGGCGGCGGGGAGTGCCTGCAGCGCGCGCGCGAGCACCTGCCCGGCCTGGTTCTGCTGGACGTAAACCTGCCGGATATGGACGGCCGCGAGGTGTGCCGGCACATCAAGGCTGATCCGGGAAGCTGTTTTGTCGTGCACATGTCGGCTATCAGTACATCCGACAGCAGCGTTGCGCAGGGGGTGGATGCCGGGGCCGACTCCTATATCTGCCTGCCGGTGAGCGGCAGCGAACTGCTCGCCAGGGTCAAGGCCTTCATGAGAATTGTCAGGGCCGAACAGGCCCTGCAGGAAGCCCGTGCCGGCCTCGAGCGCAAGGTCGCTGAGCGCACCGCGCATCTCCGTCAGGCAAATGAAAAGCTGCAGGAAGAAATCTGTGTCCGCCGACGTACGGAACAGGCGCTCAAGGACAGGGAGCACGAGCTTGCTGAAAAGAACCTGAGCATGCAGGAGGTCAACACGGCACTCAAGGTTCTGCTTGACAGCCGGGAGGAGGAAAAAAAGCTCTTTCAGCAGAATATCCTCAACAATATCGCAAAGCTCGTAAAGCCGCATCTCGAAACCCTCAGGCTCACCCACCTGGACGGCAGACAGCAGGGGCTGCTTGAAATCATAGAGTCGAACCTTGACGATATCGTGTCGCCGTTCATGCGCAGGCTGAGCGCTGCCGTGCCGAAACTCTCTCCGGCAGAGCTGCGGCTGGCCGACTATATCCGGGACGGCAAGACATCAAAAGAAATTGCAGATCTCATGGGGCTTTCCAAGCACACCCTGGATTCATACCGCAAAAACATACGCCGCAAACTCGGATTGACGCACAAGAAGGAGAACCTCCAGACGTATTTATTGAGCCTTAATTAGAGCTTTCAGGAAAGGTCAAGGGTCAAAAGATTAAAAAACAATAGCGGCACAAACAAAAAATGGAGGGACGCGCTCTGTCGCGTCCGAATGGTTTTTATCGGGGTCGGGGTGGCTGTCGGAACCGGTATCGAAAGAAGTATTAAATAAAATACGTCCCTGAAATCCGTTGCGGGTGTAACCGCAGAGACGCAACATGTTGCGTCTTCACACGTGCATGAGAGCTGTTATACGGCCGGACTCGCGTTCACGCGTGTTTGGCGAAGGTGCTCAAACAGTATGCGGGTAAATACAATGGGTTGTATTATGCCTTTCTTATACCCCATTAATATACAATTGACAGCGACTGGCAGTATGCGTTACATTCTATAGTATTAACAAATATGTAATGTATTATCGATTCGTTTCGAAACGTAGTACATACAATCATTTTATAATAGTTGTCGTCGCACTATCCTTTGCCGTCAGGCGCAGAGCCGATGTGAGGTTTATGCACAGTCAAACGCTTCTGGCTACCCTGCAAAACATACAGGTGCACGATCACCTGTGCCTCATTTATGAAACACGGGACGAGCAGTTTGACGCGGTGATCCCCTTTATGCAATTCGGCCTGGAGCGGGGGGAAAAAATGCATTTACATCGCCGATGACAATACCGCTGCGCAGGTGCTGCAGGCTATGGGTGCGTCAGGAATTGATGTTGATGCGGCGAGTGCAGCCGGGTCGCTTGTTGTGGCGAGCAAGCAGGATGCCTACCTGAAACAGGGCTATTTCGATCCGGAGTGGATGATCGGGTTTCTTGAGGAAACCGCCCGGCAGGCACGGGATGACGGCTATAGCGCGCTGCGGGTCACCGGTGAGATGACCTGGGCGCTGGGGGATGCGCCCGGCGCAGACCGGCTGATAGAGTATGAAAACGAGCTCAACCGGTTTCTGCCCGCGGCCGACTGCGTGGCGATCTGCCAGTATAACCGCAGCCGTTTCCCTGACGAAGTCATACGGGATATTATCTACACCCATCCGACTGTCATTTACGGCGGCTGTGTCTGCAGTAATTTCTATTTTATTCCTCCTGAAGAGTTTCTGTCTGACAGCCGGGATGCGCTGCTCGTGCAGCGCATGCTGCAGAATCTCACGGGCAGTCAGCAGCGTCTGAATGATTCGGAGGGCCGCAACCTGCAGCTGCTCAAAGAACAGCGGCTGCACCTCAACGAACTGAAGCAGGAAGCAGCTTCGCTGAATGCTCTTGCCGGCAGGGGTGACACATCGGTCACCTCCGATGCATACGGAACCCGCTCATTGCGCGAAAACGCGCCGGATGTGTTCCGGACGCTGTGCACGGCTTATGCCGATATGATCGAGCAGGCGGTCGAGCAGCGGGTTTACCGGCAGGCGGGCAGCGTTTCCGATCAGATAAAGCGCATAAGCGACCAGATGGGCTTTTTGCGGGCCGGGCCGCGCGATGTGATCGATTTGCATGCCGAGGCCATGAAAACAAAGCAGGATGCCGCCACTACAGCGGTCCGGCAGGCCTATATTACCGAGGGGCGCGTGCGGTCGCTGGAGCTTATGGGCTATCTTGTGTCGCACTACCGGCGTCTTGCGGCCGGGGAACATCATACGGCCGTGCCCGGGCCGCAAAAGAACCGATCAGCATCCCACGGCTGATGTGCGGGAGTATGGCATGAACAAGTTCAGGTTCAAACTGTTTATTTCCGGGGACTCCTGGCGCGGGCGCGAGGCGGTCAACGACATGCGGCGCCTGTGCGAAAAACGGCTGGGCTCCGACAACTACGAGCTGACGGTTATCGATGTGCTCGAATCGCCCGAGGTCGCCGAGCAGGAGAAAATATTTGCAACACCGACCCTGGTCAAGGAGCTGCCGCCCCCGCGCACCAGGATAATCGGGTCGCTGTCGGATGAGGAAAAAATAGTACATTTGCTTGAACTACCGGTCATACCAACGTCCTCCACGCAAGAAAGGAGCCGAACATGCAGGCATCCAGCCGCGACGACATGGTGCAAAAGCTTTCAACAGGAATAAACGGCTTTGATCTGATTTCCCGGGGGGGGCTGCCCCTGGGACGCACTACACTTGTTGCCGGTACCTCCGGCAGCGCCAAGACCGTGTTCGCCTGCCAGTTCCTGGCCGAGGGCATTCAGCAGGCCGGCGAAAACGGCGTTTTCATATCCTTTGAAGAAAGCCCGGATGATATCAGAAAGAACATGGACGGCTTCGGCTGGGACATTGCAGCATGGGAGCAGGACGGCCGCTGGGCTTTTGTCGATGCTTCGCCTTCGGTGAACGAAGAGACCGTCATGACCTACGATTACGATTTCAGCGCCCTGATGGCGCGCATCGAGCACGCGGTCAGAAAAACAGGGGCCCTGCGGGTCGCCATGGACAGCCTGGGCGCTATTTTCAACCAGTTCGAGGACGGCAGAACGGTCCGCCAGGAGCTGTTCCGGATTGCCTCGGCCCTTAAAAAACTCAACGTCACCGCGGTCCTGACCGCCGAGCGCACGGCCGAATACGATACCGTAACCCGGTTCGGCGTCGAGGAGTTCGTTTCGGACAATGTCATTCTGCTGCGCAATGTGCTCGAGGAGGAAAAGCGCCGCCGCACGATCGAAATTCTCAAGTTCCGCGGCACCGTTCACCAGAAAGGCGAGTATCCCTTCACCATCATGCCGGGCAAGGGCATTATCATTATTCCGCTCTCGGCGATCGAACTCACCCAGGAGTCGACCGATATCCGCGTGACCTCGGGCAACGCAGAGCTTGACGGCATGTGCAGCGGCGGCTTTTTCAGAGATTCCATCATTCTGGTCTCGGGCGCCACCGGCACCGGCAAAACCCTGATGGTGACCGAGTTTTTAAAGGGCGGCGTGGAATCGGGCGACAAGTGCCTGCTGCTCGCCTTTGAGGAAAGCAGGGAGCAGCTTTTCAGAAACGCTACCGGCTGGGGGGTTGATTTTGCCAGGATGGAGCACGACGGCATGCTGCACGTCGAGTGCATCTATCCGGAAACCTGCGGCTTTGAGGATCACAGTATAAAGATAAAAGACACTATCGAGCGGTTCGAGCCCCGGCGGGTGGCCATCGACAGCCTCTCGGCGCTCGAGCGCATCGGCAGCATGAAAGGCTTCCGGGAGTTTGTCATCAGCCTGACATCCTACATCAAGCAGAAGACCATAACCGGGCTCTTTACCAGCACCACCCCGACGCTCATGGGCGGCACTTCCGTTTCGGAAGCCAACATCTCGACCATAACCGATTCGATTATCATGCTGCGCTATGTGGAGGTGTACGGTGAAATGCGACGGGGAATCACCGTTTTGAAAATGCGCGGCTCACAGCACAACAAGGAAATAACCGAGTTTACCATCGACGCGTCCGGCATGCACATCGGCAAGCCCTTCAGGCACATAACCGGCATTCTGTCCGGCAATCCCGTACATGTGCCGTCCGGCGAGATGGAAATGATCGATTCACTGTTCAAGTAAGTGAGGTCTGCCGACAGAAGCGCCGCGGCATTGTGCGCCGGCGCGGATACTCTGGCAGCAATAATCATTCGTTACCTGCTCTAAAAGAACCGGTGCGTATGGAAACAGCACCGGTTGTTACAACAATCTCTTCTTGTAACCAGACCATCCTGTGGTATAGTAAATTCTATAACAGTTTTGCCTGCGGTGCACGTTATCGGCAAAGCGTATCCAACCGTCCGTAAACAGTTAGCGGGATACTGTCCGGCATGAAGATCTTTTCACAAAGGACGGCTGTTTTCTGCTGCGCGACAGCCGCGCTTGCCGCCCTGTTTCTGCATCCGGCCCCCTCGATCGCGCAAAATCCTGCGCGCGGCAGCGACACAGTCATCGTCGTCGGCGAGTACGACTACCCGCCCTATTCGTTTCTGGATTCAGACGGCACGCCCGCGGGATTCACTGTCCAACTGACCAGGGCGATAGCCCGCGTCATGGGCCTGCAGGTGGACATACGCCTGGGCCCCTGGGCAGAAATCAGGCAGGGGCTCGAAGACGGTTCCGTCGACATCATCCAGGGCATGTATTTTTCCGAGGAGCGCGATAAAACAGTCGACTTTTCCCAGCCGTTCACTGTCGTCGACCATGCCGTATTCGCCCGTACAGACGCACCCGGCGTCTCCACGCTCGAGGATATCCGAGATACCGAAATCATCGTCATGCAGGGCGATATCATGCACGATTACGTGCGGGAACAGGGCCTGACACGAAAGGTTTTTACCGCCGCGACACCCGCCGACGCGTTAGCCCTGCTGGCCGACGGCAGGCACGATTTTGCCCTGATCGCGGAAGTTCCCGGCCTGTACTGGATACGGGAGCTGGAACTTGATAATGTGGTCACGGTGGGCCCGCCGGTTCTGTCGTCCAGGTACTGCTACGCGGTGCGGCAGGGCGATGGCGAACTGCTTTCAAAATTCAGCCGGGGCCTGACGATCCTGAGGCAGAGCGGCACCTACCATGAGCTTTATGAAGAGTGGTTCGGAATCTTGAAGCCTGCCGGTATGACCCGGGAGCAGGTCTTCAAGCTTATCGCACTGATTCTCGGTCCGTGTTTGTTCGTGCTGGCGGCAGTACTGCTGTGGGTCCGGCTGCTGAAGGTCAGGGTGCGCGAGAAGACCCGGCAGCTGGAACTTACCCAGCATGCATTCGACAACGCGTCAGTGAGCACCTTCTGGATTTCACCGGAAGGTACATTTATTTACGTCAATGAACACGCCTGCAACAAGCTCGGGTATTCCCGTGATGAGCTGATCGGCATGCATGTTCAGGATATCGATCCCGACCATTCCCAGGACATGCGGCGGGACAGGTGGAACGATTATAAAGTAAAGGGCTTTGTACGGTTTGAGTCGCAGCACCGCACAAAAGACGGCCGGCTGTTTCCTGTTGAAGTCACGTCAAACTTTATCAGTTTTGAAAAACAAGAATATGAAATCGCTTTCGCACAGGATATCAGCGAGCGCAAAAAGGCCGAGGATACTCTGCAGCGCATACAGTATTCGGTCAACAGGGTGCAGGATACTATACTGTGGGTCGACGGCAACGGCTGTTTTATCGACTTCAATGAATCGGCCTGCAGCAATCTGGGCTATTCCCGCCGTGAGCTCCTGGAGATGCATGTTGCCGATGTCGACCCGCTGTTTCCGCGCGAAAAGTGGCCGGCGCACTGGGAGGCAATGAAGCAGCATTCGTTTATGACGTTCGAGTCGCTCCATAAAACGAAAGACGGCCGGACCTATCCGGTGGAACTGTTCATACACAACCAGCAGTTCAGGGACATCCATTATAATTTTGTCGTTGCGCGCGATATAACCGAAAAAAAAGCAGCCCAGACCGCCCTGCACGAAAGCCAGCAGCGACTGCAGGCCATCCTCGACAACATTCCGGAAATGATCATGCAGGTGGACCGCAACCTGCAGATTATGTGGGCCAACAAGGCAGCGCTTGCCATGAACCCTGAAGCGGTCGGAAAAACCTGCTACAGGGCCTTCGTGGGACGGGAGCGGCCGTGCTTCAACTGCCCGGTGTTCAAGTGCCTGTCGACCGGCACACTTGAGACAAACATCATACAGCAGCAGAGCGCGGAAGGGATGACAGGGGAGTCCTGGTGGCAGACCACCGGCATACCCCTGAAAGACGCGCAGGGGGAGGTAGTCGGCGCCATAGAGATCGGCCGCAATATCACCGAGGAAAAGCTGGCTGAAGAGGAGCTGCAGCAGGCCCAGAAGATGGAGGCCATCGGCACCCTGGCGGGCGGCATCGCGCATGATTTCAACAACATGCTGGGCGTGATTATGGGCAACACCGAGCTGCTGCTCGAGGACTGCGCCCCCGGCACCGAGGCATCCTGGAGCGCGGGTCAGATACGGGAGGCGGCCCTGAAAGCCAGGGACCTGGTGAAGCAGATACTGACGTTCAGCCGCAGAACGCAGCAGAACATGACGTCGCTGAGCATGGCCCCGCTGGTAAAGGAGGCGCTGAAGATGCTGCGCGCAACCATACCTTCGACAATCGAGATCGTGCAGCAGGTCGAGTGTCCGCAGGACGGCATCGTGGGCGATGCAACGCAGATTCACCAGGTGCTTATGAACCTGTGCGTCAATGCCGAGCATGCCATGCATGAAAGCGGCGGCACGCTGGCGGTAACCCTGAAAAATTGCGAGATCGCACAGGACGAGGTGCATCAGGACCTGCGTGCGGGCATGTACGTGGAGCTGCTGGTGAGCGACAGCGGGCACGGTATAGAGCCCGAGATTATGGACCGCATCTTCGACCCGTTTTTCACGACCAAGGAGGTGGACCGCGGTACGGGCCTGGGCTTGTCGGTAGTGCACGGGATCGTGAAGAACCACGGCGGCGCGATCGAGGTTGCAAGCGAGATCGGCACCGGCACCACCTTCCGGGTGCTGCTGCCGGTCGCAGCCTCTGCCGAGAAGGATGAAGGGGCTGTGTCCAAGCAGGATATGCCGGGCGGCAGTGAGCGCATCATGCTGGTGGATGACGAGCAGACGGTGCTGATGATCGCCGAGCGGATGCTGAAAAAGCAGGGCTATGCGGTGAGCGCGTTTTCAAACAGCGAGGCGGCGCTGGAAGCCTTTCAGACGTCGCCGCAAACGTACGACCTGGTGATTACGGACATGACCATGCCGCGCATGACCGGAAAAACCCTGGCGCGCGAAGTGCTCAAACTGCGTCCCGACATACCGGTTATCCTGTGCACCGGCTACAGCGATCTGATATCGGAAGCCGCGTGCGAGCGTATCGGGGTCCGTGCCCTGATGATGAAGCCCTACAACCGCCTCGAGCTCAGCATACGGGTGCGGGAGGTCTTTGATCGTTCCTGAGAGCGGATGATAACTGTACGGGAACTGAGAGGATACCGGTGGACACCCCGGCGCGAGTCGACCCTGCACTTATACCCCCGCCCGGAGCGAGAGCTGCCCGCCGGTGCGCATTGTATGCGCGGAGCCGTTCTTTTTTTGCGGGGCGGCGATCATGCTGTTCAGGCGGACGACAACCTGGCTGAGCACGTCGGCTTCAGTTTGCAAATCACGGCTTGCAGCAGCCGCCTGCTCTGAGGCAGCCGCGTTGCGCTGCACAATGCCGCTGATCTGGACGGAAACAGCGGAAAGAGAGTCCAGGGCCTCGAGCTGTTCATGCGATTTGTCTTTTACCTCTACCAGTATGGAGGATACTTCGTCGGACATGTTTTTGGCATCCATCTGCATGCTGAGCACCTCATTGCTGATACGGGCGCCTTCGGAAACGCTCTGCATTGCCTTGTCCAGCAGGTCGGCGGTTTTGCGGGCCGCTTCCGCGCTGCGTCCCGCAAGGTTGCGCACCTCCTCGGCGACAACGGCAAACCCCTTTCCGGCCTCACCGGCGCGGGCGGCCTCGACCGCGGCGTTCAGGGCAAGAAGGTTGGTCTGAAAAGCGATTTCATCGATCACTTTCATGATAACGGCGATTTCCTCGCTGTTCTGCTTGATTTCCTCCGTGGCCATGCCCATCTCGACCATTTTGTTTGCCACGTTGACCGTGCCCTGATTGGTTTTCTGCGTGAGGCTGTCGGCTTCCTGGATAATCACGGTGTTGTTTTTTATGATGGACTGCAGGTGCTCGAGCGACGAGGTCATGGTGCCCACGGTTTCCGACAGTCGGGATGCACTCTCGACAAGATCACCGGTTGTGCGTGCTATCTGGTGTGTTGAAGCATGGAGGCCAGCCGATGCGCTTGCAAGCTTTGAGCCGGTTTTCGTCACGGGCCGCACGGCCGTGCGCAGCATGATGAAAAAAACCACGGCGAGTATGCCGATCGTCACGGCAATTGCGGCGGACGTTTTTACGGCGGCCGCCTGCAGTATGCCGTCGATGGTGTCGCCCGCGGAAATATGTTCAGACACGGTTGCGGCAGTGACGGATTTTGCGGCCTGCAGCGCAGCGGCTTCATGAACGGCCCATTTTACGGAAGCTGACAGGTACAGGTACAGAGCGCAGCCCGCTACAAGCAGACACGCACACGCAGGCAGCATGCTGCGCAGATTTTTGTTTCCCGCCATTGCTTTTTTCACAATATGTCTCCTGATCGTGGGTTGCGACAGAGCAGGGGCCTCGTGTATGGTATGGCAGTTTTTATGCCTCCGGACGCATGCGCTCTGTCGCGTGGGATGTTGAAGATCGACCGGGGCGGCTCCTCTTTTGCGGATGAACAGAAAAATCAAAAGGCGATGAAAGTGTATCGGATAATTGTGAAATTACTGTAGAGAATCTGTTAAAAATAATTGAATTTTAACTTTCAGCGATTGGTTTTTTTTTTGAGGGAAACTGCAGGCGGGGGCGAGCTTGTTAACCGTTTCTTAATAAAAACGGTCACCAATGCACTCCACACTATACCATAGCCTTTTTCCGGTGCCCGCCTGGTGCGCGAAACTGCAGGAGCTGCTTTAGCTGCGATTTTTTTCGCGGCCGGAGGCCGCTCCTGCCCGGCTGCATTATTTTGATACCCGCTATAATAATAGAAATATGCACGGGGATGCTCACCCCGGCAGGACTTTCAGCAGGCCTGTGAACGGATCGACATTATCTATGATGACACGGATGGTGTCTCCGGGATATGCGGTAAGGCTTTTCGGGGTTTTGATCGTGGTCTCCAGCAGGTAGTCAATCAGCAGCACGCGGATGGCGCTGTATTTTTTTTCAAGAACGACGGCCTCGAGGTTCCGGCCGGTTCGTTTTTTCAGAAGCTTCAAAATCCAGTACCGCTTGCGCTCCTGCTCGACAAGCGCTGCACGGGCGAGCACGGGCTGAATCTCGGCCGCAATTTCTTTTAAATCGCGAACGCTGTACAGGGGCTCGCTCCCCTTCAGGAGGTGTACCAGCTGGCGCTGTACGACAAGGTCGAGATATTTGCGCAGGGGAGAGGTAACCGATGTGTAGTATGCAAGCCCCAGCCCCGCATGCGTGCCGGCGGCGGTCGAGATGTCGGTGCGGCCGAACTTCTTTTTCTGCGCAAAAAACTGGAACAGTGAAGAATGCTCACGCGGCCGCAGTGCCTCGGGTGGCGGGGGCTGCCGGCGGTAAAGCGCCGGGCAGCGTGTTTTTTTGAAAAGCATCGCTGCACAGTGATTTGCAAGGATCATGCATTCGGACACCAGAACCTGGCTCGGTGATTCCCGTTCCCGCATCTTAAGTGAAACACGGGTGCTGCGGTCCACCCGGACCTGCAGCTCGGGTATCAGAACGCCGGCAGCTCCGTTTGCCCGACGGCGGCTGCGCAACTGCCGGGCGAGCGCGTACAGGCGCTCGAACTTGCCGCCTCGCTCTATTTCCCTGTCGACGCCCTGATAGCTCAGCTTGCGCGCCACCCGGATCCAGCTCAATGACACCCGGAAGTCGATAATCTCGCCGTCAGGGGAGAGCGTGACAAGAAAGCTGACGGCCGCCCGTGTCTCGCGCGCTTTCAAACTGGCGACATGCTCGGAAAGTGCGGGCGGTATCATGGGGATTTTCCCCTCGGGCAGATACAGCGAGGCTCCCCGCTGAGCTGCTTCGCGGTCGATCGCGCTGCCGGGGTCGATGCAGGAGGATATATCGGTAATGTGAATGCCTATGCGTGCACGGCCGTCTTCCTCGAAGCTGAGTGCATCGTCGAGGTCGCGCGTAAACGGCTCATCGATCGTATAGCAGGAAAGATGACAAAGGTCTTCCCGCTGCAGTGAGGATTTTTCAGCGGGCTGCGCAGCCGCAGCGGCTTCGGCCTGTCTGCGCACCTCCTCCTGCCAGACGTGCGGGATGCCGTGACGCTCCAGGAGAATGTTTTTGTCACGGGGCCACGCACCGGTTTTTACCAGAAAGTCATAACATTTCTTTTGATCGAGCATGTCCGCGGCGATGAGCATTTCCCTGATATCCTGAAACCGCGGAGCATCGCTGCCGAAGGTGACATAGCTTTTGAGAAGGTCGACACACAGGGTGTTTCTTCCGGGCGCCGGTTTTTTCCTGCGCAGCGCAGTGCAGAGCCAGTCGGTGCAGGACTGGATGTCCTCCCGGCGCTGCTTCTCGGCGGCAGCTTTTTCCTTAAGGCCGCTTACTTTTTCGGGGGTCAGGACGTCAAGGCATGTGCCGTTCAGTCTGAAATGCGTACGGTCGGTCATTGCAGCCGCCAGGACAGCGGTCTCATGATCAAACGACGACCCGGAGCCGAAGCCGAGACGGGCAAGCTCGGGCAGGGAGCAGCTGCGGCGCCTGCCCTGTGCGGCTTCCCAGAGGCGGGTGATGTCCAGGGTGCTCTGCAGCCGTACGCGCTCGCGGACCGATCGGGTGAGCAGCGCCGTAAGACTTTTTTTGCTGCCGGCCGGAGCGATCACCTCATGGGATGCATGTACGACACGCCGCTCGTTGAGTGCTTCCTCCGAGCCGTTGTCACGCAGGATGCGCAGGCGTTCCCCCTCCTGCTGAAGGCATACAGCGGTGATGATTTTATCATGCTCCAAAAAAACAATCAGTTTTCCCGTATACATCAGAAAGCCTCATAACAGGAAAAGGAGTCCACCTTTTTATAGCAGGCTTCGTTTATTTCCCGTAAAAACCGTGACGGTGTGGAAATGGACGAGTAGCCGCCCGCGTCTTTGGCATACAGCGGTGAACACAGATACAGGCGGTCCTTGGCACGGGTGACCGCAACATAGAAAAGCCGGCGCTCCTCCTCTTCGTCTTCGATGCTTTCAAAATTGTTCGGATTCGGAAACCGGCCTTCGATGAGCGAGAGTATAAAGACTACCGACCACTCGAGCCCCTTGGCCTGATGGATGGTGCTGAGCTTGACGGTCTCGCCCGGGGCGGTGTCATCGATCGTGTCGGTTTCATTACCCGACAGGAGGGCGAGTTCACCGAGAAAATCGGAGGACGATACATATTGACGGGCAAAGCCGATGAACTGCTCGAGATCCTCGGCGCGGCTGGGCGCGTCGGTGTACTGCCTCTGCAAAAAGGAGGTATACCCGGCGTCCAGAGCGGCCTTCATGAGCGCTGCCGGAGCGGCGCCGGGCCCCTGGGCGCGCAGGGCAGCGACAATACTCTGCAGGGACGGCCAGGAGGCCTTTCCCGCTCTGGGAACAAGGGCGGTTGTCGACTCACGGCAGCAGGCTTCAAGCGGGTCGGGGTCGGGCGTCAGCCGGTTGATAATTTTCATGCAGGTTTTTTTTCCGACGCCCGGCATGAGCTGCAGAATCCTGCGCCAGGCCGTTTCATCATGGGGGTTGACACTGATTTTCAGATAGGAAACCAGGTCTTTAATGTGCGCCATCTCGAAAAAGCGCATTCCGGAGCGGACGGTAAAGGGCACCTTCCGGCGGGTCATCTCCATCTGCAGTTCCATAGAGTGGTAGTGGGCGCGATACAGTACGGCGATCTCATCGGGCGGTACGCCGTTGTAGATGAGCTCCTGTATGCCGGTGGCGACGAATTTGGCCTGCTGGTTTACGTTTGACGGCAGGATTACGTACGGGATCGAGCCGCTGCCCTTGATCGGCTGCAGTACCTTGTGAAACTGATTGAGGTTGTTGGTGATGCTTTCGTTGGCCAGGCTGAGAATTTCGGGGCATGATCGGTAATTGTGCTCGAGCTTGTAGACGGCCGTATCGGGATAGCGCCTGGGAAATTCGATGATGTTGGCGAAATTGGCGCCACGGAACGCATAAATGCTCTGGGCGTCGTCGCCGACCGCCATGATGTTTCTGTGCGTCGAGGCCATCATGTCTATAATGTCGGCCTGCAGCTTGTTGGTGTCCTGGTACTCATCCACCAGAATATGCTCGAAGCGATCGGTATAGAACCGCCTGAGGTCGGGGTGCGACTCGAGCAGCTGCAGCCACAGGCAGAGCAGGTCGTCGAAATCCAGCACGTTCAGCTCTTTTTTTTTCTCTGTATAGCGGTCCGCGATACTGCGGACGTCCTCGACGAACTCGACCAGAAACGGATAGCGCCGGTCGACGACCTCATCCAGGGATTTGCGAATATTGCGCGAGAGACTCACGATGCCTGCCAGAACCGAGGCTTTGGGTATGGGACCGTCTTTGCGGCGAAGCCCCAGTTCCTCGATGCACTGCTCCATGAGGTCGCGCGCGTCGGTCTGGTCGAGGATCGTATAGGCGGGCCGGTATCCCAGCCGTTCGATATGTGCCCGGAGAATCCGGTTGCCGATGTGGTGAAACGTTCCCCCCCAGATTTTTTTTACATCGAAGGGGACAATCGATTCGACGCGATACAGCATTTCGCGCGCGGCTTTGTTGGTGAACGTGAGCAGCAGTATGCGGTGGGGGTCGACGCCCCGCTCGATGAGGTGGGCGACCCGGTAGGTCAGGGTTCGGGTTTTACCGCTGCCGGCCCCGGCGATGACCAGCATCGGACCCGCGCCGGCGGTGACCACTGCATGCTGCTGGGGATTCAGCTCGCTTTCAAACGAAATGTGCTGCTGGTGACGCGTCATCGACCCGAACTCCGGTGAAAAAAAGGGGATCCAGCTGCTGAATCCCCCGCGTGTTCAAGAAAAAAAGTGCACTGACGCCGCTTAAAATTTACGCGAAAAGCCTATAAAGATGTTGCTCATGTTAAGCCCGGAGTTGTCGTCGTCGATACCGGCATTTGAAACATGAAAGAAGCGGTATTCGATGCTGATGGCGTCGATATCGTCGAAAAAGTACTGCAGGCCGCATGATGCATTGCTTGAAAAGTTGAAATTCGAACCGAAATGATGCATGTCGAGATTGGTGACCGTTATACCCAGCGCTCCCTGGATGAAGGGGCGGAGGTGCTGCGAGTCCGGAAGAAAGTTGTAGCGGATGCCCGCATTGAATCCTGCCGCATACTTGTTCTGGTCTTTGAAGACATAGCTGAAGGTGCCCTCCAGGATCGCTTCCGCCGCCCCCCGGAAGATACCGCTGCCTACGGGATCGGTCAGCGTATAGCCGAGGTAGGGATATATGCTTGCAAAACGCACATCGCGGTTGGATTCGAAAGAATAACCGTAGCCGAAGTTTATGCCGCACCGCCTGTCGCCTTTGTGGGACAGCGGGCCGAGATCGGCTGCAAATGCTGCACTGCCTGCAACGCTCAGCACGGTAATGCACAAAATGACGCTAACACCAAAGAGGTAGTGACGTTGTCTGCAGCGTTTCATCCTTTCTCCTTTACACGGGTAATTATGGTTCGGTACTATTCCAGTCGGCACAGTTTTTTGATCAGGGCAAAAAAATCGGCTTCCCGGTCGATCTCCGAGGATATTTCCAGTACGATTAATTTAAAATTATTTATCATATTTTTGTTAAATTTTGCAATGTCTTTTTCGGTCGTTATAATCATGTCGACTGTTTGTGCGGCAGACTGTAACGTCGTGTAATCATCGGCGGAATATATATGGTGGTCGGGGAAAGCGTGCCGCTGCAGCGATGCCGGTGACATGCTTTCGATCAGTCTGAAAAAGCTGTCCGGATCGCCGATTCCGCACACGCCGGCGACGGTTTTTTCAGCAACCGCACCCGGATCGAGCACCGCGCCGTCAGAGGGCCGTCGCAGGCTGCAGAGCCTGAGGCGGGAGCGGAACAGGGGCGGGGCGGGACTCAGGCTGTTAATGCGTTTCAGTACGGCGGAAGGCATGTCCGCTTCCGGGCCTGTTTTTGTAAGGACAACAGCGTCCGCGCGCCCGAGAGCCCGGGGATGTTCGCGCAGGATACCGCGGGGAAGCAGAAACCCGTTGCCCAGAGGGTTGCGGGCGTTTATCAGCACGATATCTGCATCGCGGGCAAGACGGTGGTGCTGAAAGCCGTCATCCAGTACGGCGATCTGCGTGTCGAAGCGCCTGCAGGCATATCTGCCGCACGCAGCCCGGTCGCGCCCGGCGATGACCGGCACGCCGTCGAGCCTGCGCGCCAGCATGGCGGACTCATCTCCCGATTCCGCCGCTGCAGAGCACATGCGGGTGCCGTCCGAAACCACAAGCGGCCCCGCAGAGACCGTGCCGCGATATCCCCTGCTCAGGACGGCAACGCGGTACCCTTCGGCGCACAGCCTGCCCGCAATGCTGCATGCCAGCGGGGTTTTGCCGGTGCCGCCCACCGTGATATTGCCGATCGACACCACCCGGCAGGGAAGCCGCTGCACGCGGGCCAGGCCGCTGCGGTAGAACAGCGCATGCCCGGCTGCGCCGGCGCGGTACAGGTACGAGCATATCTCCAGCGGCAGCAGCAGAGCACGGCTGCGCAGGCCCGAGGGTTTGCTGTGCAGCAGCCTTTCTATGTGTGCCCGGTATGACATGGTTCGGCAGATTTCCCGTTACGGATGTTTAACGTGGATTATTTTTGAGCATGGTATCGATCATATCGATACAGGTTTTGACCGCGCCGCTGTTCCGCTCTATCACACTGAAGGCCGTCTCCCCGATTCTGCGGCAGCGCTGCGGGTCCTCGAGCAGGGCCCGGGCGGCTGCGATGAACTCATCGCGGCTGTTTACCTGCACGGCCGCGTCCCGGTGTATGAGATCGGAGGCGATCTCAGCAAAGTTCGTCATGTGCGGGCCGAACAGAACCGGCTTACAGAACACTGCCGGCTCCAGCACGTTGTGACCGCCCACTCCGGCAACCATGCTGCCGCCGATAAAAATAATGGTGCCGAGGCTGTATATTTTCGAGAGCTCTCCGATGGTGTCCAGCAAAATAATGTCAAACGGTGTGTCGGCGTTCCGGATGGCGCTGCGTTTGACATACCGGCAGCCCTGCCGCTTCAGCAGGTCCTCGGCTTCGGCAAACCGCTCGGGGTGCCGGGGTGCCAGTATCAGGACCAGGTCGGCATTGCTTTGTTTCAAAGTCGTAAAGACATCCAGGACGATGCTTTCCTCGCCGCGATGTGTGCTGCCGGCGATTAATACGTTCTGTTCCCTGTCGATACGCAGGTCGCGGTACAGCCCCTGTTTTTCCTGCGGCGTAATCGCCGGTATCTGCTGATCGAACTTAATGCTGCCGGTGACGTGGACGCGTTCCGGTAAAGCGCCCATGCCGATGATCCTGCGGGCGTCGGTACGGGTCTGCATGCAGAACGAGTTGACACAGGCCAGAACCAGCCGGAAAAAGACCCTGAACAGCGAGTAGCTTTTATAGGAACTCGGCGATATGCGGCCGCTTACGATCATGGCCGGAATAGCGTGCCGCCGGAGGGCAAAAAGAAAATTGGGCCAGATTTCGGTTTCAAGGGTTATAAACGCCCGCGGCATAACACGCCGCACAACCGGCCGTACGATAAAGGGGAAGTCAAAAGGGAAATACATCACGGTATCCGCCGCACCGGCATGCTGCAGCGCGGTAAAATGACCGGTTTCCGTAACGGTCGACAGCATGAGCGGGCTTTCGGGAAAGCGTTTTTTCATTTCCTTCAAGAGCGGGACGGCGGCCATGACCTCTCCGACTGAAACGGCATGCACCCAGATGGGCCGTGGTCGGGTGCCGGCATCCCTGAGCTGTTTCGGCAGCTTGCCGCATTTTTGCACAAATCCCGACCGGTACTTGCGGCGGAACACGAGAAGCAGGCAGAGCACGGGCAGCATGAGAACGGTTGCCGACAGCAGCAGGGCGTTGTACAGGACGGACATCAGCGGCCCCCCGCAGCGTCGCCGGGATCCGCGCCCTCGAGGTAGACCGAATACAGGCCGGCATAGGCCCCGCCTTTTTTGAAGAGCTCCTCGTGGCTGCCGTCCTCGGCGATGACGCCGTCCGAGATGACGACAATGCGGTCGGCGTTTTTGATGGTCGACAGCCGGTGGGAGATGACGCAGGTCGTGCGGCTCCTGACAAGCCGTGCAATCGATTGCTGTATGTCGTCCTCCAGCCTGCTGTCAAGAGACGATGTGGCCTCGTCAAGGATCAGAATCGGCGCGTCTTTCAGGACAGCGCGTGCGATTGCAATGCGCTGGCGCTGTCCGCCGGAAAGCTTTTCACCGTGTTCGCCGATCACCGTTTCGTATCCGCGGGGAAGCCTGCGGATGAACTCGTCGGCGCACGCCGCCTGTGCCGCTGCCAGTATGTCGGAGCGGCCGCAGACCGGATTTCCGTAGGCGATATTGTTGAGCACCGTATCGTTGAACAGAAAGGCCGACTGGCTGACCAGGGCGATCTGCGAGCGCAGGGAGTACAGCGTGTACTGCGA
The DNA here is from genome assembly GCA_964518865.1 of uncultured Thermodesulfobacteriota bacterium. GTDB lineage: Bacteria > Desulfobacterota > WTBG01 > CAIYCZ01 > CAIRTM01 > JANQGV01. The sequence goes on along the minus strand of CAZFIB010000018.1, from coordinate 36,395 downwards.
AATGTCGTATCCGTCTATGGTTATGCAGCCCCTGGTGGGGTCGAAAAAGCGCGGAATCATGTTCACGAGCGTTGTTTTGCCGGACCCGGTAGCGCCCACCACAGCCACCAGTTCCCCGGGCCGTATGGTCAGGTGTATGTCGCGCAGTATCGAAACGCTGTCGTAGGCGAACCAGACGCCGTTGAAAACAATCCGTCCCGAAAGGGCAGGCAGGGGCCGTGCCCGGGGCGCCTCACGCACATCGGGCTCTGCATCGAGCACGTACAGAACCCGCCGCGCCGCGGCAAGTCCTTCCTGAATATCCTGATAGGCGGTGCTGATAATGCGCACCGGCCCGTAGAGCAGCAGCAGCGCCGTCACAAATGAAAAAAAGGTCCCCGGGGTGGCGTAGCCTTTCAGAACGTTATAGCCGCCGTAGAAAATTACGGCGGCGCCGGCCAGCCCACCGATGAACTCCATGGTGGGTGAGGACAGTGCCCGCACCTTCAGGCGCTTCATGGTAATCCTGAACAGCCGGTTGTTTTCCTCGGCAAAGCGCCTGTTTTCATATTCCTCCATGCCGAACGCTTTAACGATCCGGCAGCCGGTGATCGTTTCGTGCATGAACATGGCGATTCTGCCGATTTTCTCCTGTCGCTTGGTGCTGATCCTGCGGGTTTTTTTGCCGAACCGCAATATCGGCAGCGTTGCCCAGGGGAAGATGAAAAGCGATACCAGGGCGAGCCGGTAGTCGTTATAGAACAGAACCCCGACGAGCCAAACGGTCGTTAACAGTTCCTTGAATATGTTTGTTACATCGGTGTTGATCGCCAGCTGGATGGCGCTGACATCGTTGGTGATGCGCGACATCAGCACACCGGTCGGGTTTTTATGAAAGAACGAGGGGGAAAGCGTCTGAAGGTGCGCATAAATCCTGTTGCGCAGATCGTTGATGATGCAGTTGCCGGTGTATCCCAGCAGGTAATTGTACAGGAAATCGAGAAGCCCCTTGGCGGAGTACATCGTTACGATTGCCAGGGGGATGAGCTTGAGCATGGTCATGTCTTTTTTGATGAACACTTCATCGAGGGCCGGCTTGACAAGGTAGGCGATGCCCGCGCTGCACAGCGACAGCGGCAGCATGCAGATAAATGCCAGGAGAAGCGGCCGCCAGTAGGGCAGGATAAAGGGGAGAAGCCGTTTGTAGAGCCGGATGCTGTCTTGTATCATTGCTTTGTTTGAGATCACCGCCTCTGGCGGTGCGACCCGAAACGCTTCCATCATTCGGGAGTGAAAGTCGTTATTGGTTAAAAAACAATACGGATTAATAAATAATCCCATACCTTTCTTTGCTTGTCCAAAGAAAGGTATGGCCAGAGAAAAGACACCCGTTTGCCCGGTCCGCCTTCGGCGGATGCCCCCGCGTGAGACCCGGACAGCCGCGGGCCCAAAAACTCGCTTCGCTCGTCCTTCGGGCGAGGATGATTACTTGAAGAATATTTTTCGTCAGCCGTTTTTTGTCAGCATATCGGCGGCGATGCGGGCGACTTTTTCCGATGCGCCGCCGGAGCCCAGCGATGCTTTGATCGATTTCAGCCCGGTGATCATCTGCTGCATGCGTCCGGGACTCTCAAGAATATCGAGCACCTCCCCGGCTATGCGCTCGGGGGTGACCTCGTTTTGAATGAGCTCGGGAACGATTTTTCTCCCCGCAACGATATTGGCAAGGCCGATACAGTCGACACGAATCAGCAGCCGTCCGATGTGGTACGTCAGCGGAGCGACCCGGTAGAGGATGACCATGGGCTTTTCCATCAGGGCGGTCTGAAGCGTGGCGGTGCCGGATGCAACCACGGCGATATCACACACGTCAAGCGCCCGGTAAAAGCCGTCTTCTACGGTATGCACGCGGACTCCGTGCGCGTCGATTGTGCGGCGCAGCTGATCCGCGTCGATACCGGGAGCTATGGGCAGCACAAACCGGGCTGTGTTCACGCGCTGCAGGATGCGTTCGGCCGCCCTGAGCATGTCCGGCAGCAGCCGCTCTATTTCCTTGGCTCTGCTTCCGGGCAGCAAACCGACGACGGGACGCGCGTCACTCAGTGAAAACGCCTGCAGGGTTTCACTTCGCGGCGGAAGCTCGACCTCCCGGTCGAGCAGGGGGTGGCCGACAAACTCGGCATCGAGCCCCACGTCTTCGTAAAAGGGCACCTCAAAGGGAAAGATGACCGCCATTTTATCGATGATTCCGGCCATTTTTTTCGCACGGCCGCGGCGCCAGGCCCACAGCTGCGGGCTGATGTAATACAGAACCGGCAGCCCGTATTTTTTTGCAAGCTTCGCTATGCGGACATTGAAATCGGGATAGTCGATCAGCAGGACCAGTGTCGGCGGGCTGCTGCGCAGCGCACGCCGGATGACGTTAAAGGCCCTGAGAACAGCGGGTGCATGCGAGAGCACCTCCAGCAGCCCCACAACCGAGATGTGGCGGGAGTGATACAGGATTTCCATGCCGGCGGCCTGCAGCGCATCACCGCCGATGCCGCATACGCGCACTTCCGGCAGCAGCTCTTTGAGCTTTTCCACGACCATGGCGCCGTGATGGTCACCGGAGGCTTCGCCCGTGACAACAAGCAGTTGTGGTGCGGTTTGCAGTGACATATCAGGGCTGCAGGTTTAAGGATGCTTTTTTCGCTTCGCACTGGCTGACGATTTCAAGGGCTACGCTGAGGGCGTCCCGGCCGGCCTCGCCCGGCACATCAGGCACGCAACGAGACCGGACAGCGCCGAGAAACGATTTTATCTCTTCCATAAGCGAGTCACCCTGCTCGATCTCAATTACGTCATAGGTGATCTGCGGCATGCCGCCGTCTCCGGCCGGTGCGTTTTTTCTATAGGCCTCGACCTGCTGTGCCGCATAGTCGATCGACAGGTAGGCATCCTGCTGGAATATCCTGATTTTGCGCATCTCCTTGACCGAGATTCTGCTGGCCGTTACGTTTGCAATGCAGCCGGTTGCAAATTCCAGACGAACATTGGCAATGTCGTTTCTTTCGGGCGAGACAACCGGAACGCCGACGGCATGTATGGCGGTAACCGGAGATCCGACGATGTTCAGAATGATATCGATATCGTGAATCATGATGTCCAGAATAACGTCGACCTCGGTGCCCCGGTCCTTGAAGGGTGCCAGGCGGTGTGACTCGATGAACATCGGTTTTTCAAGAATGCCCTGCAGTGCGAGCACCGCTGCATTAAAGCGTTCGAGGTGGCCGACCTGCAGAATACGGTCGTGCTGCCGGGCGGCCGCGATAAGCTCGTCGGCTTCCTGCAGTGTGACGGTAATTGGCTTTTCAACCAGCACATCGACACCGCGACGCAGGCATTCCATCGCGATCGGGTGATGCAGGTCGGTGGGCACGACGATGCTGACCGCATCGACCGCATCGAGCAGTTCGCGGTAGTCGCTCACCAGCGGTATGTTGAGGCTGCGGGAGACCTCGTCGGCTGTTGGCGAACCGGTGTCGGCGACCGCAACAAGTTCAGCCTCCGGCAGCCGGGAGTACTTTTCGGCATGGAATTTTCCCAGGTACCCAACGCCGATGACGGCAACTTTGACCGGACTCATTCTCTGGTGATACCCCGCTCGGATTGTTGTATGAAATCCACCAGATGGGTCACTTCAGGGGAATCGAGCCCTTCATCGCGGATTCGGTCGACGGCCTTCTGGATGGTGAGCCCCGAGCGGAAGATGGTTTTGTAGGCTGCCTTTACCTGCCGCAGGGCCTCCGGTGAGAAGCCGTGCCGCTTGAGACCGTTGAGGTTCAGTCCGTGGAGGGTGGCGCGCTGGCCGACCGCCATCGTGTAGGGCGGTACGTCTTTTGAAACGCCGGTAATTCCGCCGATCATGGCATAGCTGCCGATTCGCACAAACTGGTGAATGCCCACCAGGCCGCCGATAATAGCATGCTTGTGGATGTGTATATGGCCGGCAAGGCTGGCGTTGTTGGCCATAATGACGTTGTTTTCTATCCGGCAGTCGTGGGCAACGTGGGTGTAAGCCATCAGAAAGATGTTATCGCCCAGAACCGTTTCGCCGCCGCCGCCCTCTGTGCCGCGGTTGAGGGTCACACACTCCCGGAACGTACAGTTGTCGCCGATACTGAGCCGGCTGGGCTCGTTATTATATTTGAGATCCTGCGGCTGGGCGCCGACCGAGCAGAACTGAAAAAAGCGACAGCCCTCGCCGATGCGGGTCGGCCCTTCGATAACGACATGAGGCCCGATAACGGTTTTGCTGCCGATGACGACATCGTCTCCTATGACGGTATAGGGGCCGACTTCTACGTCGGTGCCGAGCTCGGCACGTTTACTTATTATCGCTGTTTCGTGAATCATACCATGTCCCGTTTGTTTGTATACCAGTGAATTCCGATGCAGGTTGAGCAGCAGCTTCAGATGCGCCGCTTGAAAATCATTCGCTCATGGCAGCCATGAGCTCGGCCTCTGCAACAAGGGCGTCTTCGACAAAGGCTTTACCGCTGAATTTCCAGATCGAACGTTTGTGCGAGAGGCCTTCAAGCTCGAACCTGATCCGGTCTCCCGGCACGACGGGCTTGCGGAACCGGCACTTGTCGATCCCCAGGAACCGGACATCGGCCGATTTGTTCTTCCAGTCCGGGGTGCCGAGCATGGCAAGGATGCCCCAGCTCTGCGCCATGGCCTCAACAATCAGAACGCCCGGCATAATGGGCTCGCCCGGGAAGTGCCCCTGAAAAAAAGGCTCGTTGATGGTGACGTTTTTTACGGTTACGATCCTTCTGCCCGCATCGACCTCCAGCACCCGGTCCACCAGCAGGAACGGGTACCGGTGGGGGAGGCAGTTCATTATTTCCTTGATGTCAATCATCTGTTTTGGAGCTCCGTGACATTTTTTCTACCAGTTGTTCGAGATCGCCGATCTTTTTTTCCAAAGCGATCAGGGTTTTGCGCATCTCCGGGAGCCGCGGCAGCGTGCTCATGGTGCGCAGCCATGTTTTGTGCGGCATGTGCGGGGCACCCGACACGACCTGTCCCGCAGGGATGTCCGAGACGGCGGCACCCCGGGCGCCGATGACGACGTCATCGCCGATTGTGAGATGACCGGTGGTTGCCGACTGTCCCGCCATGGTGACCCGGTTGCCGAGCGAGGTGCTTCCCGAGATGCCGACCTGCGCCACCAGCACCGTATCCTCGCCGACCGTGACATTGTGGGCGATATGAACGAGGTTGTCGGTTTTTGTTCCGCGTTTGATCCAGGTTCTGTCGATCGCCGCCCGGTCGATCGTCGCGCCTGCGCCGATCTCGACATCGTCGTCTATCTGCACGATGCCGAGCTGGGGTATTTTATAATACGCATCACCGTCTTTGGCAAACCCGAAGCCCTCGCTGCCGATAACCGCACCGGCATTGACGATAACGCGGCTCCCTATCCGGCAGCCGTGGCGGATGGTCACGCCCGGGTGAATGATCGTATCATCGCCGATCGTCACACCGCGTCCGACAAAGCAGTGCGGGTAGATGACGGCGTTGTCTCCGATGCTGCAGCCCGCTTCGATATAGGCAAACGGGTAGACGGATACGTTGTTGCCGAGGCGGACCCGCTCGCCGACAAAGGCACGCTCATCGACCGTGCCCGGCTCGGGCGGGGCCGGGTTGAAGCAGCCGACCGTTTTTGCATAGGCAAGGTAGGGGTTGTCGACCACGATCAGGTTTTTTCCCTCCGCCTGCAGGTCGGGCGAGCAGATAACAGCTGTCGCACGCGTTGTCTGCAGGTGACGCGCGTACCTGGGATTGGCGATAAAGGATATGTCGCCCGGGCCGGCCTCCTCGATGCCGGCCAGAGAGCTGACGGTCGCCCCGGGGTCTCCGCGCACCTCACCGCCGATCAGCTGTGCTATTTCCCTGAGTGTTATCTCCATTGCCGCTGCAGCCCGCTCCGCTATTTTTTACCCTTTCTGTACTGGGCGTCGTAAATGCCGACTATTTTTTCCGTCAGGTCAAGGGCCTCGTCGGCAAAGAGCAGCACCCGCTCGCTTTTTTCGAATATGATGGAGTACCCGTTCTGCGTGCCGTATTTTTCGATAATGGGAAGAACCTCCTCCAGGATGCCGTTCGTCAATTCGGCCTCCTTGATCTGCAGCTCCGCCTTGGAGTCCTTGACCTGGCGCTCATAGTCGCGCTGCTTGCGCATCAGCTCCTTTTCCTTGTTGCGCCGCACATCGTCGGTGAGCATCATGCTCTGCTTTTCCAGAACCTCGCCGAGCTTTTCGATCTGCTCTTTTTCGGCAAGGATGTCTTCCTCCATTTTTTTGACTTCCGTCTTGAACTCCTCCATGGCTTCCTTGCCGGCAATGCTGTCGGTCACGGCCTTCTGGATGTCGACGTAGCCGAGTTTCAAACCTTCCGCAGATACGACAGATGCCGCCACCAGGACCGCTCCGCACAGGACTGCTGTAATAATGCTTCTTTTCATAACAGGTAACCTCCGCTTGATCTTACGTTTGTTGTTCATTGTCGGATTCTGCGCGGTACGCCGCTCATCGGGTGTCACACGCACTCAGGTTGTAAACACATGCTTAAAATACGCCACCCATGGAAAACTCGAAATTGCTGCTGTCCTCATCGTCGCGCGGCGACAGATTGATGCCCCAGACCACTTTCAGAGGTCCGAAGGGCGAGTACCAGTTGACGCCCACCCCGACACAGTGGCGGAAATCGGACAGAAACCCTTCCCCCGAGCCGTAGGCGTTTCCGGTGTCGTAGAACACGAGGCCGCGCACTCCGGAATCCTTGAGGATTGGAAACAGATACTCGAAATTAAAGTACAATTCTTTTTTTCCGCCGACAACATCCTTCTTGTCGCTGTAGCCTTTCGGGTAGTAGGTATATTTCCTGCCCGCGATCCAGTATTCCTGCGGGCGCTTGGGCCGCCGCTCGCGCGGACCGACCGACCGGACATCGAAGCCGCGAAGAGAGTCGAGGCCGCCGAGGAAAAATTTCTCTGAAATGGGCACGCCCTTGCCGGAATAGGGGAAAATCTGCCCGACCGTTCCGCGCACCGCAAACGCCGTATCCCAGGGCAGCGGGAACCACTTGCCCATGCTTGCGATCAGGGTGATGAACCTGCTCGAGCCGCCCGGACCGGACACCTCCATGGACAGGCTGTGGCGCACACCGCTCCGGGGCTTCCATCGATCGTCGCGCGAATCCTTTACTATGGCGGTGATGATACTGCTGACCGAGTTAGAGCCCTCCTGGCGCTGGATGTCAAGGGCGACCCCTTCATCCCAGTCGATGATGTCGATATCGATCTGCTCGTAGCGGTAGGTGAGATAAAAGCGGGTGTAATCGAGGTATTTAAAACTGTCGAGGGGCCAGCTGCCGCGCAGGTTGAAGCCGGTCGAATCGCGGTCGAACTCCTCGTATTCGCGCTCGATATTGAACAGGTCGAACCCCAGCGATGTGCGGGTGTCGCGGAACCACGGCTCGGTAAAAGAGATGTTGTAATAATTCGAGTGACCGCCGAGCTGGGCCATAAGCTGCAGCTGCTGCCCCCTGCCGAACAGGTTGTTCTGCGATATCTGCAGCATTCCCACCACGCTGTCGACGGAGCTGTATCCGGCGCCGATACTGAAGGTGCCGGTGGGCCGCTCTTTCACCTCGACCCCGAGCTTGACCTTGTCGGGCTCGGAGCCGGGTTCGGTGTTGATGTTGACCTCCTCAAAAAATCCCAGGTTGTTGATTTCCTGCTTGCTGCGCTTGATCTCCTCCGAGTTGTAGATCGAGCCCTCGTTCAGACGCATCTCGCGCCGGATGACGTTATCCCGTGTTCTGGTATTGCCGGTGATTTTTATCTGCTCGATGAAAATTTTGTCGCCCTTTTCGATGTTGAACATGAGATCGACCGTCTGCTGCTCTTTCTGCAGGTCGGTCAGGGGGGAGATGTCGGCATAGGCGTAGCCCTTTTCAGCGTACAGGGCCTTGAGCGCGATGAGGTCGTCGTTGAGGGTTCTGCCGTTGAACGTTGTGCCGGGAGCCGAGCCGACCGCCTGGTGGAGCGTCTCGTTGTCGTAAATAAGGTCGCCCTGGAAGGCAATATCGCCGATGGTGTAGCGATTCCCTTCCGTAACGGTGAAATGCACGAACACACCGTTGTCCTCGATCGACACCTCGGGCTCGTCGACCTTGACCTCAAGGAATCCCTTGCTGTAGTAATAGGCGGTGATTCGCTCGCGGTCCTTCCGGACGCCCTCGTCCTTGTAGACGCCGCGCGCGGTGATCAGAGACCAGAACCAGTGCTTTTCGCGGGTTTCCATGATACGCTTGATCTTTCCGGCCTTGAGCGACTCGTTTCCCGAGAACGTTACCTTCTTGACCTTCACCACCTCGTTTTCCTTGATCAGGAAATCGACCGAGGTGTAATTTTCGTCTACGGGCTTGACCTGATAGGTGACATCGACGTTGTAATAGCCCTTGTCACGGTATATTTTGCGAATGCGCGCTATGTCGCCGTTGATTTTGTTCAGGTCCAGTATCGTGCGGGGCTTGACCTCCATTTGCTTGCGGATGTCCTCAAGCTTGATCGCTTTGTTGCCCTTGATCTGAATCGAGCGAACCATGGGCTTTTCCGCAACCTGGAAGGTGATCGCCACCCCGGTGTCGGAGTCGGCGCTGATGATCCGGATGTCCTTGAAATAGCCCATACGGTAAATCGTCTTGAGATCTTTCTGCAGCACGTCGGGCGACAGGACCTCGCCGGGCCTGGTCTCGATTGCATACAGGATCGCATCCTCCTCGATGAACCGGTTGCCCGACACGCTGACGCTGCTGACCAGCACCTTGTCCAGTATGGTGAAGTTTATGCGCCGCGCAAAATCCTGCAGCCTGGCGGGAATGTCGTCGGTAGTTTCGGTTGTCAGGAAAAGCCTCTTGACGCGCTGCGACACATCGATAAACAGGACAGCCGTATCAAGGCTGTATGTTTTGCCGATTTTCGTCAGGGTGCCCGCTATCACTACATCCGCTCCCAGGCGTTTGCCGATCGCACGCGCCTGCTCTTCGCTGTATGTGTCCCAGGGCATCTCCTGCAGCACATCACGCAGAACCGGTTTCTGCACGGTTTCGATCTCGCCTTTTTTTTCGAGACGTGTCGCCAGCATGTCCGGAATGGCCTTTTGCAGGGAGGCCAGATCCTCCTGACTGTATATGAAAAAGGGCAGCACCGCCACGTTGACTGCTTCAGCGGCATGCGCGACCGGGCCGGGCGCACAGAGTGCGGCGATGATCAGGAAAAGAAGCATCCAGGTCTTTTTTTTCATAGTATCACTTTCCGGGGGTTAATCGTCCGTTATTGCGCCGTCTACCAGGGTGATGCGCCTGGACAGCCTGGCGGCGCAGTCCCTGTTATGCGTTACCACGATAAGCGTGATGCCGAGCTCGCGGTTCATTTTTGTCATCAGTCCGAACACTTCATCGCCGGTGTGCGAATCAAGGTTGCCGGTCGGTTCGTCGGCAAGCACGATGTCCGGTTTCATTACCAGGGCGCGGGCAACGGCCACGCGCTGCTGCTCGCCGCCCGAGAGTTCGCCCTGGCGGTGCGAAAGGCGGTGCTCAAGGCCCATGTCGACCAGCAGGCCGCGGGCTGTCTCGGCGGCCTGCCGACGGTCACGGCCGGCGATTATCGCCGGCATCATTACGTTTTCCAGCGCGCTGAACTCGGGCAGCAGGTGATGAAACTGAAACACAAAACCGATGCTGCGATTGCGGAAATGCGCCAGCCGCCTGCCGCTGTCGGAGAAAATGTCCTCGTTGTTGTACAGCACTCTGCCGCAGCTCGGATGATCGAGTGTTCCGATGATATTGAGCAGGGTGCTTTTGCCGGCACCGCTGGGTCCGACAATGGCCACGGCCTCCCCGCGGTCAATCGAGAACGAAACATCCCGCAGCACTTCGGTGCGGGCACGCCCGGATACGTAGGTTTTGCCGACCCCGACTACGTTCAGCTGGGCCTCACGGTCTGCTGCGCTGCCGTTACTCATAGCGCATCGCCTCGACAGGATCAAGACATGCCGCCTGGCGTGAGGGATACACCGTTGCAAGAAAGCTTATCAGAACAGCCGCACAGGCCACCCAGAACGTATCCCAGAAACTGATTTTAACCACCAGCTGTGTTATGTAGTACACGTCACCCGAAAGCCTGACAAGCTGGTGCGTGTTCTGCAGGTACGCCAGAGCACAGCCGGCACCCAGTCCGAGCGCCGTGCCGATGACTCCTATAAAAAGTCCCTGCAGCATGAAGGCCCGCATGACAGCGGCGTTTGTCGCCCCCATTGATTTCAGGATGGCGATCTCGCGGTTTTTGTCGGTAACCATCATGATCAGGGTTGCCACGATACTGAAGGCGGCAACGATGATTATCAGCGTCAGGATGACGAACATCGCCGTCTTTTCGAGCTTGAGCGCCGAGTACAGGTTGCGGTGCATGTCTTTCCAGTCGCGGACCTGATACGACGGGCCTATACGCTGCTGAATGCTTTCAACATCCGCGGCGGTAGTATATATATCTTTTACCTTGATGGCAATGCCCGTTACCTCGTCGGGAAGGCGCAGGAACTCCTGCAGGCGACCCACGGACACATAGGCCATCGAGCTGTCGTACTCGTACATGCCCGACTCGAAGATGCCGACAACGGCAAATTTTTTCCAGCGCGGCATCATGCCGGTCGGCGTCATCAAGCCGGTCGGCGAGAGGACCGTAACCGGAGCGCCCACATAGACACCGAGAGTTCTGGCAAGCTCTCTGCCGATAACGATTCCGGGCAGTTCCCGCCCCGTGCCTTCGGCAAGCGCTTCGATGTCCCCTTCGAGCATCGATTTTTTTATATCGATAACGCCGGGTGCGGTTCCGGGGTCGATGCCCCACAGGCGTACGCCGGAAACGCTCGATCCGGAAGAAAGCATGACCTGGCTGACAATAAACGGCGTTGCCGCCATAATGTTGTCTGCGGCGGCCGTCTCGTTCATGACCTCGCGGTAGGCCGGCATGCCGGCGCCGTAACGGGAAATCACGATATGGGAGTTTGTGCCCAGTATCCGGTCGCGCAAATCCTCCGTGAATCCCGTCATAACACCCAGAACAAGTATCAGAGCCATGACACCGATGCCGACGCCGGCAATCGATATCAGGGTGATCAAAGATATAAAGGCCTGCTTGCGCTTTGCCCGGAGATAGCGCAAAGCCAGAAACACTTCAAATGGAATCTGCATGCTTTTTATAACCTTTCGGCGCGAAACAGCGGAAACAGAATAACATCACGTATGGATGCAGCGTCGGTAAAAAGCATGACGAGCCGGTCAATGCCGATGCCCTCACCCGCAGCGGGCGGCATGCCGTGCTCAAGAGCCGTCAGAAAGTCCTCATCAACGACAGCCGGAACGCCTTCCTGCTGTTCCTTCAGAGCCGCCTGCTCCTCAAACCGTTTCCTCTGGTCGTCGGGGTCGTTCAGCTCCGAGAATGCATTGGCGATCTCACGGCCGGCGATGTAGAGCTCGAACCGGTCGGTTACCGCGGGGTCCTGCTCGCTTCTGCGCGCCAGCGGCGACACCTCGATCGGAAAATGAGTAATAAACGTAGGCTGCACCAGGTGCTTTTCGGCGACCTCTTCGAAGATAGCGGTGACCACAGCGCCGAGCGGCTCATTGCCGCTGAGCTGGATGCCCAGGCTGCGGGCGCACTGACGGGCTTTTTCACTGTCCTCCAGATCGGCCGCGTCGATCATGCCGTAGCGCGCGGCAGCCTCCTTCAGTGTCATGCGCTGCCAGGGCGGCGTGAAGTCAAGGTCGATTTCCTGATACCGGCAGGTGAAGGACTGATGCACCTCACGGCAGATGCTGCTCAGGAGCTCTTCGGTCAGACCCATCAGGTCTTCATAGGTTGCATAGGCCTGGTAGAATTCTACCATGGTGAACTCCGGGTTGTGCTGGGTGGATATGCCCTCGTTGCGGAAATTGCGGTTGATTTCGAAAACACGCTCCATGCCGCCGACCAGCAGGCGTTTGAGATACAGCTCGGGGGCTATGCGCATGTACAGCTCCATGTCCAGCGCGTTGTGGTGTGTTTTGAAGGGCTGCGCAGCCGCTCCCCCCGGGATGGGGTGCATCATCGGCGTTTCGACCTCGACAAAGTCGCGCCCGGCAAGAAATCCACGTATGAGCGAGATAATGCGTGCGCGGGTCAGAAACGTGCGGCGGACATCTTCGTTTACGATAAGGTCAAGGTAGCGCTGGCGGTAGCGGGTCTCCACGTCCTGGAGCCCGTGCCATTTCTCGGGCAGCGGTCGCAGTGATTTTGTCAGCACGCTGAAGCCGTCCGCATCTATGGTCAGCTCTTCGGAACGGGTCAGCAGTGCACGCCCCCGCACGCCGATAAAGTCGCCGATATCGACTTTCTTGAAAAGCGCATAGGTGTCCGCGCCGATTTTGTTTTTTTGTATATAGACCTGTATGACGCCCGTTCGGTCCTGCAGATGGAAAAAAGCCGCTTTTCCGAAACTGCGCAGCGACAGTATGCGGCCGGCGAGTGAAAAGGTGTCGGTGCAGGCCTCGATGTCTTCCCGCTTCCTGCCGCTGAACCGGTGATGCACCTCCCCGGCGGTGGCATCGGCCGTGAACCTGTTGCCGTACGGGTCGACGCCTGCTGCGCGCAGCTCGTCGAGCTTCTGTCTGCGGTGCTTCAAAAAACCCTTTGCATCATCCATTTCTTTTGGTTTCATGAAATGCGTTTTGCTGCCGTGTGGTTCAAAAATCTGCACAATACCTTACCTTTTCCTTTTAGTCAAGGTAAAAGCGGGGTTTCCGTACAGCGCGGCCTGATTCATGGTTTTTGCCGAGAGTTTGGAGTTGATTTTTATTCTTGTAAATGATATATTTTTAAATTTTAATTGACAAAAATTATATAAGTTATTATACACATACGCTTGGATTTCATGAGTCCATGGGTTCAATTTATGCGGTCAGGATTCAGGATATCCCGCAGGAAGGTCTTCAGCTTGAAACCTGCTGGAGCAGAGACGATCTTACGGATCTGCTGAAAGATGCAACTCAGGGCCCCTGTTTCGGCTCCCCTGCTGACCTGGTGCTGAGATTCACTCCCGCAAGAGACATCGTCGTCTTTGAGGGATCGTGTCGCACGGTGGTGAGACTGTCATGCGTCAGGTGTCTCGAGGATTTCGATTACACGGTGGAAAGCCGCTTCCGTTACCTTCTGTGGCCCCATACCGGTAAAGCTGCGACGACGGAGCAGGAGCTCAATCAGGATGACCTTGAAGTACTCTATTATGAGGATGACTGCTTAGACCTGCGTCCCGTAATCAGGGAGCAGGTGCTTCTGGGCCTGCCGGCCTACCCTCACTGTCGTGAGAGCTGCCGCGGGCTGTGTGCGGTATGCGGCGCCGACCGCAACCATGCGGAGTGCTCCTGCGCGGACGGCAGCGCAGCCGTTTCTCCATTCAATGTTTTGCAGTCGCTTAAAAAAAAACCATAACATGCAGTAGCGAGGTAATGCAGCAATGGCGGTACCCGTAAAAAAAACATCAAAGTCACGCAAACGAAGCCGAAGGGCGCACGACGGCCTTTCTCTGAAAAGCCTTTCGACCTGTCCGCAGTGCAGCGAGCCGAAGCGCCCCCATCACGCCTGTCCGAAATGCGGCTATTACAAGGGTCGTGAGGTTGTTTCGGTAAGCGAGGAGTAGCACGGCATTCAGCAACCAGGAGAAGGGGAGCGGAGATGCACAGGTCGAGAATAATCGGTACAGGATCGAGCACACCCCAAAAAGTTCTTACCAACCGTGATCTGGAAGCGATTGTCGATACATCGGACGAGTGGATTGTGACCAGGTCGGGAATCAGGGAGCGCCGGATAGCGTCAAACGGGGAGACGACATCGACATTTTCATGCCGCGCCGCCCTGAATGCTCTTGAAAATGCGGGGGTGACCGCCGATCAGCTGGATATGATCATTGTGGCCACCATCACTCCGGATATGCCGACGCCGTCGGTTGCCTGCATGCTGCAGACCAGGCTCAAGGCCCGCGGCATTCCGGCCTTTGACATATCGGCGGGCTGCACGGGCTTTATTTACGGACTTTCCCTGGCCGACACCTTTATCACCAGCGGCGTCTGCAGGAAAGTTCTCGTGATCGGAGCGGAGACGCTGTCAAAGATAACCGACTACCGGGACCGCGGGACCTGCGTTCTGTTCGGCGACGGTGCCGGAGCCGTCATTCTGTCGCGCGAGGCGGGCGACCGGGGCATTCTTTCGACGCACCTGTACTCGGACGGAGCCCATGCCAACCTGCTGTATCTGCCGGGCGGCGGATCGGCGCTGCCGGCCTCTCATGAGAGCGTCGACAGCCGTTCCCACTATTTGAAAATGGACGGCAACAAGGTGTTCAAGATCGCCGTAAAGTCGCTAGAGGAAGCTGCGATGACGGCGCTGCGCCACAACAACATGACCGGCGAGTCGCTTGATCTGCTCATCTCGCACCAGGCCAACTCGCGCATCATTCAGGCCATCGCCAAGCGTCTTGACCTGCCGGCTGAAAAAGTTTTTATGAATATTCATAAGTACGGCAACACGTCTGCCGCTTCGGTGCCCATCGCACTTGACGAGGCGCACCGGCAGAAGAGAATCAAAAAGAACGAGGTTGTCCTGCTGGACGCATTCGGGGCGGGATTCACCTGGGGGTCGGCCCTGATACGATGGTAAATATCTTGTGAAAGAGGTGAAACGGTTATGCTTGACTATAATTTGACTGAAACGCAGGTTCAAATAGTGGAGCTGGCGCGCAAAATCGCCAGGGAAAAAATTCTTCCGGTACGGGCGGAGCTCGATGAAACAGGCGAGTTCCCCTGGGACATTTTAAAAATTCTTGCCGATGCGGGACTTTTCGGAATTTATATCCCCGAGGAATACGGCGGCATGGGGTTCGGCAACTTTGAAAACAACCTGGTTGTCGAAGAACTCAGCAAGGTCTGTATCGGTGTATCGGTCAGTTTCGCGGCAAGCGGGCTGGGTGCCTATCCGATACTGCTTTTCGGCAGCCACGAGCAGAAACAGAAATACCTGCCGGATATCGCCGCCGGGAAAAAGCTGGCGGCCTTCGGCATTACCGAGTCGAGCGCCGGAAGCGATGCCGGCTCCATCAGGACCAGCGCGCGCCGAAACGGCGACACGTACGTCCTCGACGGCGTCAAGCAGTGGATCACAAACGGCGGCGAGGCTGAAACATACTCGGTCATCGCCAAGACCGACAAGACGAAAGGCGCCCGCGGTGCCAGCGGTTTTATCGTCGAAAAGGGTACTCCGGGCTTCAGCTTCGGCAAAAAGGAAAACAAGCTCGGCATCCGCAGTTCCGCCACCAGGGAGCTGGTTTTCGAGGAATGTGCCGTGCCCAGAGAAAATCTGCTTGCCAGAGAGGGCATGGGCTTCATGATCGCCATGAAGACCTTTGATATGACCAGAACGGGCATCGCGGCACAGGCAGTGGGCCTTGCCCAGGGCGCGCTGAACGAGGCCGTCAAGTACGCCCACGAGCGCAAAACATTCGGTAAAGCGATTATCGCCCATCAGGCGGTACAGCATATGCTGGCCGACATGGCCACGATGGTCGAGGCCTCCCGCGCCCTCACCTACCAGGCGGCCCGCTATTGCGATGCCGGCGCCAAAGACATGTCGAAGTATTCGGCCATGGCAAAACTCATTTCATCAGAGACCGCCATGAAGGTCACCACCGATGCAGTGCAGGTTTTCGGCGGCTACGGCTTCATGAAAGAATATCCGGTCGAGAAAATGATGCGGGATGCGAAAATTCTGACCATCTACGAGGGAACAAGCCAGATTCAGAAAAACGTCATCGGTCAGTATCTCATAAAGGAAGCCGCGGCCAAAAAGATCGATTAACCGGTTTTGCAAACCGGCAGGGAACCAACAAAAAACATTGCAGAAATTCAACAGGTAGTATATTAAAAGGATTTACGTTATGGATGTTCGTGATAAGGTCGCCGTCATTACCGGGGCGGCACGGGGGATCGGTCGCGTTATCGCCGTGGAGCTTGCCCGGTGCGGCGCCGATTGTGCGGTTTGCGATATCAGCACGGAGGTTCTCAGCGACGTCTGCGCTGAGATAGAGGGCCTCGGCAGGCGCGCTCTGCCGATCAAGGCCGATGTGTCGAGACTGGATGAGTGCGAGGCCATGTCCCGGCAGGTTCTGGAGGAGTTCGGCAACGTCGACATCCTCGTCAACAATGCCGGCATTACCCGCGACACGGTTTTACTGCGCATGAAAGAGGAGCAGTGGGACCAGGTCATGCAGGTAAACCTGAAGGGCACCTTTAACTGCACCAAGGCGTTTATCCGCCCGATGTTCAAGCGGAAGGCGGGGAGGATTGTCAATGTTTCCTCCGTAACCGGCGCCATGGGCAATGCGGGTCAGGCAAATTATTCGGCATCCAAGGCGGCAGTAATGGGGTTCACCAAATCAGTCGCCCGGGAGTACGCTCACTGCGGCATTACGGTCAATGCGGTTGCACCCGGTTTTATCGAGACCGCCATGACCGATGCGATTCCCGAAAAGGAGCGCGAGGCCATGATATCGCAGATACCCGCCCGCCGGCTCGGCACACCGGAGGATGTGGCACGCTGCGTTTGTTTTCTGGCAGCCGAGTGCGCCGGTTACATAACGGGACAGGTCATACATATTAACGGCGGGCTCTACATGTAGTCCGGCAACGATACGCTATATGTAAAAAAAATAAATCGTAGGTAAGGAGGTATGGAGCATGGCTGACAAGTCGATAGAAGAACAGGTTAAGGATATCATTGTGGAGCAGCTTTCCGTGAGTGCTGAAGAAGTTTTGCCCGAGGCCTCTTTTGTGGATGACCTCGGTGCTGATTCGCTGGACCTTGTCGAGCTGATTATGGTCATGGAAGAAAAATTCGGACAGGAAATTCCTGATGAAGATGCCGAGAAAATCCAGACCGTTCAGGACGCCATCAGCTATATTAAAGAAAAGTCGAACTGAGAACCACCGGTCGCGGAGGCCCGTGGAGCCGGTCCACACCATGCAGGCCCGGCCCGGTTCAGATTGAAACTCACCGTACAAGAGGGGATTTTCAGGTTGGAAAGAAGAAGAGTCGTTGTAACAGGGATGGGTATCCTCTCCCCGCTCGGCATAGGCATTGAAGAAAACTGGGAGGCCGTGTGTGCGGGCAGGTCCGGTATCGCCCCCATCACCCGGTTCGATACCGGGCAGTTTGCTTCCAAAATAGCGGGAGAGGTAAAAAACTTCAATCCCGAGGACTACATCGAAAAAAAAGAAATAAAAAAAATGGACACGTTCCTGCATTATGCTCTGGCGGCCGGAAAAATGGCGGTCAAGAATGCCGGACTTGTCATTACCGATGAGAATGCCGAGCGTGTGGGGGTCGTGGTCGGGTCGGGCCTCGGCGGCCTTGCGACTATCGAGAAGTATCACAGCATTCTGAGCGAGCACGGCCCAAAGAAAATATCACCGTTTTTCGTGCCCATGCTGATTGTCAACCTTGCGCCGGGGCAGATATCGATGCACTTCGGCTGCAAGGGGCCAAACACAAGCATTGTGACCGCCTGTGCAACGGGCAATCACTCCATCGGCGAAGCATTCAGGATGATTCAGCGCGGGGATGCCGATGCCATTATCGCCGGCGGTGTCGAGTCCACCATCACACCGCTTGCGGTGGGCGGATTCTGCTCGATGAAGGCGCTGTCGACCCGCAACGACGAGCCCGAGCGCGCAAGCCGCCCGTTTGAGAAAGATCGTGATGGTTTCATCATAGCAGAGGGCGCCGGCATTCTGGTCATGGAAGAGCTGCAGCAGGCCCTCGACCGCGGGGCCGATATTCTTGCCGAGGTCGCCGGGTTCGGCTGCAATGCCGACGCCTATCACATAACCGCCCCGTCGCCGAACGGGGAAGGGGCGGCGCGCTGTATGAATCTGGCGCTGAAGGATGCCGGGATTGCGGCGGAGGATGTGGATTACATAAATGCACACGGAACCTCGACCCCCATGAACGACATGTCGGAAACACAGGCAATGAAGTCGGTTTTCGGCGGATGCGCCAAAACGGTTGCGGTCAGCTCAACCAAATCCATGACCGGTCATCTGCTGGGGGCGGCGGGCGGCGTCGAGTCGGTGTTCAGCCTCCTCACGCTGAGACACGGCATAATTCCTCCGACAATCAACTATGAAACCCCCGACCCCGCGTGCGATATGGACTATGTGCCCAATACGGCCAGGACCGCCGATGTCAGGACGGTCATGAACAACTCGTTCGGGTTCGGCGGCACCAATGCAACACTGATTTTCAGAAAGTGGGCGGAACAGCCGTGAGCGGATCAATTGCAGTCGGATCCGACCACCGCGGCTTTGCAATAAAGCAGGCGCTTGTCAGAGAGCTGGAGCACCGGAGCATCCCCGTCGACGACAAGGGCGCCGACTCGAACCGGTCGGCCGACTACCCGGTGTACGCAGGCCGGGTAGCCCGGGCGGTGTCACGCGGTGAGAGCGAGCGCGGCATTCTTATCTGCGGGTCGGGAATCGGCATGTCGGTGACGGCCAACAAGTTCCCCGGCGTGCGCGCTGCGTTGTGCCATGATACCCATGCGGCTGAGATGTGCCGCCGGCACAATAATTCCAATGTTTTAGTGCTCGGAGAAGGTGTCGGTGAGCAGGGGGCGCTGGAGCTGCTGCGCGTCTGGCTTGAAACACCCTTTGAAGGAGGCAGGCATCAAAAGCGACTCGACCTCATTGCCGAAATTGAGCGCGATAATTTTAAAACCGATCCGAAGGTGCCGTGATTCAGGCACGGCCTGCCGGATCATCCGGTTCGATGCGCCTTCCCGTATCCTGAAAAACCTCCTCTGTGCATACTGCCATGCCCCCGGAAAACACACGCCCCGACTGGGATGAATATTTCATGGATATAGCGCGGCTTGTCGCCCGCCGCTCGACCTGCATGCGAAGAAAAGTAGGCGCGGTGCTGGTCAAAGACAAGCGCATCCTGGCGACCGGGTATAACGGCGCGCCGACCGGTCTTGCCCACTGTGCCGAGGTCGGGTGCCTGCGGGAACAGCAGGAGATTCCGTCCGGCCAGCGCCATGAGCTCTGCCGCGGCCTGCACGCCGAGCAGAATGCCATTATCCAGGCGGCATTTCACGGTATAACGATTGCAGATGCCACGCTGTTCTGTACGACGCTTCCCTGCAGCATTTGTTTTAAAATGCTGGTTAACGCCGGAATTACATCGGTCGTCTACGAGGACGGTTATCCCGATGAGCTGACGCAGGGTTTTATGAAGGAGGCTGACGTGCAGTTTATTAAATTTAATTGCAAGGGGGACGGGTCATGAAATGTCCGTACTGCGGTAATCTTGAGGATAAGGTCATCGACTCTCGCATCAGCAAGGACGGCGAGACGATCCGGCGCAGGCGCGAGTGCCTGGAATGCCAGAAGCGTTTCACCACCCACGAGCGCATCGAGGACACATTGCCCGCCATAATCAAAAAAGACAGCCGGCGGGAGCCGTTTGACCGGAGAAAGATTCTGGAAGGTCTGAAAAAGGCATGCCAGAAGCGGGATATCAGCGTCGAGCAGCTTGAGGAAGCCGTCGACAGGATCGAAAAGAGCCTTCTCGACCGCGGACACAAGGAAATTCCCAGCACCGACGTGGGGGAGCAGGTCATGAGAGAGCTGCATGCCCTTGACGCTGTCGCCTATGTGCGCTTTGCTTCCGTGTATCGATCATTTACGGACATTACCGACTTTATGAAGGAGGTAAAGTCCATTGTCGAAAGGAAAGGGTAAGCGGGCCATCGATGACCGGCCGGTCTCAGGATGAGCAGTATATGCGCATTGCGGTTCGGCTGGCGCGCAAGGGCGCCGGCAGGGTCAGCCCCAATCCGATGGTGGGCGCCGTAATTGTCAAGCGCGGGCAGATCGTGGGAAAAGGGTACCACCGCCGGTTCGGCGGTCCTCACGCGGAAGTGTATGCCCTGCAAACGGCCGGGAATTCGGCCCGCGGTGCGGATGCCTATGTCAGCCTCGAGCCGTGCTGCCACCACGGCAAAACAGCACCGTGCACTGATGCGCTGATCGGTGCGGGTGTGCGGCGGGTCGTTGTCGGCATGGCCGATCCCAACCCGGCGGTGCGCGGCAAGGGTATCGCCGTGCTGCGCGGGGCCGGGATCGAGGTGGTTGAAGGTGTTCTCGAGCCGCAGTGCCGGCGCCTGAACGAATCGTTTATCAAGTTCATCACAACCGGCCTGCCGTATGTGATCCTCAAAAGCGCTCTGAGCCTTGACGGCAAAACCGCAACCCGCACCGGACATTCAACGTGGATCACCTGCGAGGAATCGCGACGGCGGGTACACCGGGTGCGGGCTGAAGCCGATGCGATCCTGACCGGCGCCGGCACGGTTATCGCGGATAACCCGCAGATGAATGTCCGGCTCTGGAAGGGGGCCTGCCGCGAGCCGCTGCGAGTTGTTCTTGACGAACGACTCCGCATACCCCTTGCACGCAGGGTGCTGCAGCCCCCGCTGGCGGCGGGCACGCTTGTTGCGACCGCCCCCGGGCTTGCGGCCGGCAGAAAAGCGCGCTCGATTGAAAAAAACGGGGCAGAAGTCGTGGGCGTACCGCTCAGACGCGGGAACATCGACCTGGCCGCGCTTCTGAAGCTGCTGGGAGGGCGCAATATCGCCCGTGTGCTTATAGAAGCAGGTGCCGAGCTGAATGCGTCAGCGCTGGAGGCCGGGCTGGTCGACAAACTGATGCTTTTTTACGCCCCTAAGATTATCGGCGGCAGGACGGCACCCGGCATGGCGGCAGGTCGCGGCAGTGCGATAATGGACGAAGCTTTCAGGCTGAGCGATATGCGCATACGCAGGGTCGGATGCGATGTGCTGGTCGAGGGGTACCTCGGACAGGCCGATACATACACGAGAGACGGCTGAAAGGCGGCGGCGGAATGTTTACGGGTCTCATTGAGGATGTCGGGCAGCTGAAAAGCGGCGCAGCGCGCAGCGGCGGCCGGCTTGCAATCGCGAGCAGCATCCCCCGTGAGGAAGTTTCGATCGGCGACAGCATCGCTGTGGACGGCGTGTGCCTTACCGCTTCCTCTTTTATCGAAGGCGGCTTTACGGTCGATGCCTCGCCGGAAACCCTGCGGCGGACGACGCTCGGGCTGCGGCGGGCGGGTCAGCGCGTTAACCTTGAGCGCGCCCTGCGCCTGTCCGACCGTCTGGGCGGACATCTGGTGAGCGGTCATGTCGACGGTACGGCGGTTGTTGCCTCGATAGAATGTCTGGATGATTTCGTGCGCATGGGGTTTACAGCACCGGAAAACATCCTACACTATATAGTAGAAAAAGGTTCCGTGGCGGTAGACGGTATAAGTCTGACCGTCAACGAGTGCAGCGAGCGCGGTTTCTCCGTCATGATTATTCCCCATACCTTTTCGCACACCACACTTTGCGAGCGGGCGACCGGGGACAGCGTCAATATCGAAAACGATATTATCGCAAAATATGTGGAACGTTTTTACCGCAGGGAAAAAGATGCGGGACAGGATATCACCCGCGAGCTGCTGGAAAAATTCGGTTTCAGCTGAAAATATCCGTAAAAGTTATAGAGAAGAGGTGAGAACCAGATGCCGATTGCACGAGTTGAAAAGGCGATAGAGGAAATCAAAAAAGGCAGGATGATAATTCTGTGCGACGATGAAGACCGGGAAAACGAAGGTGATCTTGCGATGGCCGCCGAGATGGTGACGCCCGAGGCCATAAATTTCATGGCCAGGTTCGGCCGGGGCCTTATCTGCCTTTCGCTCAACGATGAGCGCTGCCGGCAGCTCGATCTGCCGCTGATGGTGCGGGACAACACTTCCTCGTTCGAGACCGCCTTTACGGTTTCAGTTGATGCGCGGCGCGGTGTTTCAACCGGCATATCCGCTGCCGACCGGGCGCATACCGTTTTGACCGCCCTGGCCGAGGATGCCCGGCCCGACGACCTTGCCCGCCCCGGGCATATTTTCCCGCTGCGCGCAATGCCGGGCGGCGTGCTGCGCAGGGCGGGGCAGACGGAGGGCTCCGTTGACCTCTGCCGGCTGGCAGGTCTGCAGCCCGCCGGCATAATCTGTGAGATAATGAATGATGACGGCACCATGGCGCGCATGCCGCAGCTTGAAATATTTGCAGAGGAACACGGCCTGCATATCGTCACGATCGCCGATATTATCAAATATATGCTGGCCAAGGAGTCGCTGGTCAAGCGCATGGTTGAGACCAAGCTTCCGTCCCGCTTCGGCGGAGATTTCAGGATGATCATTTATGAAAATATTATCGATGTCCACCATCATATCGCCCTGGTAAAGGGGGAGTGGGGCCCGGATGATCCGGTGCTGGTGCGGGCCCATTCGGAGTGCCTGACCGGTGATGCGCTCGGCTCGATGCGCTGCGACTGCGGCGAGCAGCTCGAAACCGCCATGCGCATGGTCGCCGAGGAAGGCTGCGGGGCCGTGGTGTACATGCGGCAGGAGGGCCGCGGTATCGGCTTTCTCAATAAAATGAAAGCCTATGCGCTGCAGGACGAGGGGCGCGATACGGTCGAGGCCAATGAGGAGCTCGGCTTTGATGCCGACCTGCGCGACTACGGGATCGGCGCGCAGATACTGCGCGATCTGGGAGTCAAAAAAATACGCCTGCTTACCAACAACCCCAAAAAGATCATCGGCCTGCAGGGGTACGGCCTCGAGATCGTCGAACGAGTGCCGATAGAAATTCCGCCCAAGGAAAGCAACGTAAAATACCTTTCCACTAAAAAGGAAAAGCTCGGGCATATCTTGAATAACGTAGAGCACAACCATACTGAATCGTAACAAAAGAGAGGCAGCCGTTATGGGTAAAACACTCGAAGGAAAGCTTGATGCCAGGAACTGCAAATTTGCCATCGTGGTGAGCAGGTTCAACGATTTTATCGTCAACCGCCTCCTGGGCGGTGCTATGGACGCTCTGCTGCGGCACGGTGCCGAGGAGTCGCAGGTCGATGTCGTTAAGGTGCCGGGGTCGTTCGAAATCCCGCTGGCAGCCAAAAAGGCGGGCGCAACAGGCAAGTATGATGCGGTTATCTGTCTGGGAGCGGTTATCCGCGGCGCAACGCCGCATTTCGACTACGTGGCCGCCGAGGTTTCAAAGGGCATCGCCCTTATCGGCCTGGAGTCGGAGCTGCCCGTTACCTTCGGTATCCTGACCACCGACAATATCGAGCAGGCCATTGAGCGGGCAGGCAGCAAGTCGGGCAACAAGGGATGGGACGCCGCCGTCTCCGCCATCGAAATGATAAACCTTCTGAAGCAGTTCAAGTAGGCCGGCGGGCGGGTCGGCATTGTTGTTCTTTAAGGAAAGGCGCGTGCGATGGGACGCCGCAAGGCGAGGGAAATTGCGTTGCAGATTCTGTATCAGGTCGAACTGAACGCAAGCGATCCCGCGCGGGTTTTCGATACGTTTTTTGAGGCATATTCGGGCAGCCGCGAGAAGGATGCTCGCTCGTTTGCCGAAACACTGGTGCGCGGTGTGTGGGAGCACCGCAGGCAGATCGACGGCGCCATAACACGGACCGCAAAAAACTGGTCGTTCAGCCGCATCACACCGGTAGATCGCAGTATTCTGCGAATGGCCGTCTATGAGATGCTGCACCGAACCGATATCCCCTACCGCGTCACCCTGAACGAGGCCATCGAGCTCGGGAAAAAATACGGCACCGAGAAATCAGGGGCTTTTATAAACGGCGTGCTCGACAATGTTCTCGAAAAGAATCCGGATATTCAGCAGGATGCTTCATGACAGCGCACCCGCTGCGGGCACAAAGCCGCACTGCCGTTGTTGACGAAAACCGTTTTCAGGGAGCGTTTTTATGCCGTACATGAAGATCGAGACAAACACCGCGCTCGACGGGCGGGCAGGCGACGAAATGCTGAAAAAGACCTCGGCTTTTATCGCAACACTGCTGGGCAAGCCCGAGCAGTATTGCATGGTGTCGATTGATCTGGCAATGCCGATGATGTTCTCCGGCACGACCGGCCCGGCTGCATATGTCGAGCTGAAAAGCATCGGTCTGCGGGAGGGGCACTGCACGGAGCTGTCCGGCAAAATCTGCGAGTTTCTCGAACGGGAGCTCAGCGTAGCGCCGGAAAGGGTCTATATCGAGTTCACCCAACTGAACGGGAAGATGTTCGGCTGGAACAAACAAACCTTTCAGCAGTCCCGGATATGAAAAAAATTCTGGTCGCCCTTGCGGGCATCATCGCACTTCTGTATCTCATCAATCCCGGCATGGGCGTTTTCGAGCTTATTCCCGACAACATGCCGCTTATCGGCAACCTCGACGAGGCTGGAGCTGCAGTGCTTCTCGTTGCGGCACTCAAGTATTTCGGTATCGATATTACCGGGCTGTTTATGAATGACCGGATCGGCAGGAAGTAGGCTGCCTGCATTTCTCCGGCCTGCTATTGATTTGTCGGCATGAACACATATCGGATGTGCCGTTACTTCTATACGACAAGATATCAATTCAGCCGGCTGAGGAGGGAAAATGTCCAGGGGCGACCAGCTCGCGCGGCAGTGGAAGATCATACAGGAGATAGTTTCATCCCCGCGCGGTAAAACAGCTGCAGAGCTTTCAGACGAACTTGATATCGGCCTGCGGACCGTGTACCGGGACCTGGAAGCGCTGCAGGCGGCCGGATTTCCCATCTATGATGATAAGGTCGACGGCCGCAACACCTGGACGGTTGTCGACACCTACAAGCATCAGATTCCCATTCCCTTCAGCCTGCCTGAGCTGATGGCGCTGTACTTCAGCCGCGATATGGTCAAGGCGCTGCATAACACGGTTTTTCACGACTCCCTTGAGTCGCTGTTCGAAAAAATCAAGACGACCCTGCCGCCCGCATCAGTCAGGCATCTGCACAGCATCGAAAAGACATTTTCCGTCGGAACGAAACAGTACAAGAGCTATGACCGGGTTAAGGATTTTATCGATACGGTCAATGAAGCGGCCCTGCAAAAGAAATCGCTCATGCTGCGCTATCGTTCGATGGCAAGCGGAAAAGAGACGTCCAGAAAAGTCGATCCGTACCGCTTGTGGTTTTTCGACGGAACATTTTATCTGGTGGGGTACTGTCATCTGCGCGCCGATGTTCGTAATTTTGCTCTTGAGCGCATCAGGCAGCTCAGCATAACCGGTGAGGCCTATACCGTTCCGGAGGATTTCGACTTCGAGTCGCTGATGAGCGGCAGCATCGGAGCTTTCACGGGCCGGCCCGAAAGCATCAAAATCCTATTCAGTCCCGCAGTCGCGGGCTATGTCGAAGAGCGCATCTGGCATGCCAGCCAGAACCTGGTCAAACAGACCGACGGCTCACTTTTGTTCGAGGCCGAGGTTGCCGTGAACGATGAGCTTAAAAACTGGATACTGAGCTGGGGATCGGGGGCTGAGGTGCTC
Source organism: uncultured Thermodesulfobacteriota bacterium (assembly GCA_964518865.1). Taxonomy (GTDB): domain Bacteria; phylum Desulfobacterota; class WTBG01; order CAIYCZ01; family CAIRTM01; genus JANQGV01. The sequence goes on along the minus strand of CAZFIB010000018.1, from coordinate 10,781 downwards.
GAGCCTGAGGGCCTTGTGGTGTCGGTTCGAAAAGAGATTCAACTGCTTGCCGAACGCTATGCCGTAAAATGATCTGCGCCGGTTTTGTCCGGGCAGGTATAATTAGCTTGCAAATGCAGGCAAATATTCCTAGCATCAGGAAAAAACACTGTGAGGTGCTCCCCATGAAAGCGCTCGGCTATACCCGCCCGCTTGCCGTCGGCGAGCTGCACAAGGAGCTTCGTCAGCTTGACTGTCCGGTGCCGGAACCGGCGGCAAAAGAGGTTCTGGTGCAGATGAAAGCAACCTGCATCAATATCGATGATCTGCATATTGCGGAAGGCACGTTTTTCGGCGGCCTGTACCCCTCGCGGGCATCTGAAGAGAACCCCTCGATACCCGGGGTTGATGTCGCCGGAACGGTTCTCAAAACCGGCAGCGAGGTGAGCGGCCTTAAACCGGGCGATGATGTGCTGGGCATACTCACTCCCAGGCCGGGCCGGGGGACCTGGGCCGAGTACTGCTGTGTGGAGTCACGGTTCCTGGTGCGCAAGCCGGCACAGTACAGCTTTGAGGAGGCCGCATCGTGCGCCATCGGCGGGAAGACCGCCGCCAATGCCGTGGTATCGGCGGGGCTCGATCCGGGAGCCGCCTGTGTTGTCATAGGCGCTTCGGGCGGCATCGGTTCGATCATAGTGCAGCTGCTCAAGCATCAGGGCGTACGCGTTACCGGTGTATGCAGCGATAAGAACCGGGCGCTGGTTGCCTCGCTCGGTGCTGAAACGGTTGTCGACTATACCCGCGGCCCACTTGATGAACAGCTTGCGGATGTGCGGTTCGACGCTGTTATCGACTGTATCGGCGGAAAAGATACCGAGCGCCGCGCCATGCGCATTCTTCATTCGGGCGGGCGGTTTGTAACCCTGTGCGGGCCGGAAAAATATATCGGCGAGCGGAATATCGGCAAAGCGGGTGTAATGGGCATGCTCGCCTATGTCGGTTTGCGTGTGCTTGTTACACGGCTGCGCGGCCCCCGTTACGTGATGGCCGGTATCGGAACGAGCCTTGAGCCGCTTGAACGGCTTGTTTTGCGCAACACTATCAAGCCGCCCATCGACAGCTTTCTGCCGTTTGAGGAGGATGCGGTGCGGCAGGGCATTGCCTACGTGGGCAGCCATCGGGCAAAAGGAAAAGTCGTCATAACCATAGTGCCGGAAGACGAGACGGCGTAAGCAGACGGTGAAACGGCATAGGAGCAACGGGGAAGGAGCGACCTTCGGTTTCGCGGGAACAGGCAAAAAGAATAAGTGAGCTAGTGCACTTCAAACAATTCCATAACCTTTTTCTGCTGCCCGCCTGGTGGTGCGAAACTGTAGGAGCTGCTTCAGCTGCGATTTTTTAGCGGCCGGAGGCCGCTCCTGCCCGGCTACACTATTTTGATACATTCCATAACGTAAAAAAGGCCGGGAAGTTATAAGGATTACAAAACAAAAGAGGAAAAAGTATGGATCAGCTGAAACAAGACATGCTCGACATGATCGAGCCCCGCTATCCGCTGGAGCCGACCCCGATAGATGATGACCTGCGGGAAATCAGACTGCCGCTCGGCTATCTTAAGATGAACCTTTTCAACTGGCGCACCCGCAAGGTACGCAAGGTCAATATGATGCGCAGCTCGATTCTGGTTCCGAAGCTGGAAATATTCGCCATAGAGATGTATCCCGAAGACGGCTATGACATTCCGCTGCTGGCAATTGATTTTTCCTGCATGAAAAAAAAGACGTTCGTCTATATGAATTTCATACCGCTTTTTACCGATAGCGACTATCGCGGCAAATACATCGACCGCCTGCTGCCCGTAAAAGAAAAGTATGCCATCGAACCTCCCGGCAAGCCCAAGGAGTGGATGCAGCCGTATATGACCCCGTGCAGCATTTATTCCATGGCCGACAACAGCCTGCTGGAAAGCGCCAGGGCGTGCGCCGTCGATTACCTTGCCTGCTACCTCGATCTTCTCGATGAGGCGGAACCGATCCGGGATCCCGATTATCGGCAGCGGGCCGCCGAGGCCTCCCTGCACTACTGCGATCAGCTGAGCGAGAAAGACGGCTCGCGCAAAATGCTGGGGCGCTTTATCGGTATGAGCCGGGCCAGCCGGATTTTCAACGAGGTTATCAGATGAAAAAGCCGCGAGCGGGAAACAATGAATACCGCTGTTAACACAGTGAATGGTCCGATATCTCCCGAACAGCTGGGACGCACGCTTATACACGAGCATGTATTCGTGCAGTACGGCGGGGCAGGAGATGAGTACATGCCCGGCGGCAGCTGTTTTGATGACGCCCTCGTGACCTGCTGCAGGTTTGCCGACCGGATTCTTGAATGCGGTGTAAAAACGATCATCGATCCGACACCGTTTGACCTGGGCAGAAATGTCAGGCTGATGGCGGAGGTGAGCGCACGGACCGGCCTGCAGATTATCTGCGCAACGGGGATTTACAGTGCCGGTACCTATGTGCGGGAGCGCGAACGCAGGGGCAGCGCCGAGGCAGTCGAGGATCTCTTCATGGAAGAGCTGACCGAGGGTATCGGAGATACCGGCAGCAAAGCAGGTGTCATCAAAGTCGTGACCGGCAGGCCGCCGATCGGCACTGCAGAGCATCAGCTGCTGCTGCTGGCCGCCGGGGCGTCGGCTGCGACGGGTGCGCCTGTTATAACGCACACCGAGGGTGTGCTCGGTGAGCAGCAGCAGCGTCTCTGCACCGGTGCCGGTGCTGCCGCCGACCGTCTTGTTATCGGGCACAGCTGCCTTTCGACTGACTTTGACTATCACGCCCGTATCGCAGCCGGGGGCTCCTGTCTCGGCTTTGACCGTTTCGGCATGGAGGGCGATATGCCTGATGAGGTCCGGGCGCAGTCACTCTGCAGGCTGGTCCAGGGGGGATATGCCGACCGGCTGCTCATGTCCCACGACTCTGTGTGGTACTGGGTTGACGGACCGGCGCTGACCGGTGCTTTTGAAAACTGGAAACCGACGAATATTTTCGAACGCGTCATACCCATGCTGCACTACGGCGGTGTGACGGATGAGCAGATTGAAACGATACTGTGCGATAATCCGCGGCGGCTCTTTGGAGGGTAAGCGGAGGATCATGCAGATACAATGGCATGATGCAGAAAAATCAGCCGATGGTTTCGAACCGCTGACGCTGGACATTACGTACTGCAGCCGTGCCGTTGTGTGATTAACGGCTCATCGTTATACAGGGAGGTGGATCATGCAGTATCCTGTCAGTCGTAACGGATTGAAAGCGCTTGTTTCTTTTCTCGGCTGTGCAGCAGCTGTTCTTGCCTGCGGGTGTGACCGGGAGCCCGCACGGACCTGGACGTTTACTGCCGCACTTGTTGCCGAAGGATTTACCAATCCCACAGCGCTGGCCGTGCCAGCGGACGGCTCGGGCAGGCTGTTCGTCACCGAGCAGACGGGTGCCGTAAAGGTCATCGAATCCGACGGAACGGTCCTCTCGGAGCCGCTGCTCGATATCGGCGACAAACTGGCCCCGCAGCTGAAGGCCTACGATGAAAGCGGCCTGCTCGGCATGGTGTTTCATCCCGCATTCAGCGAAAACGGCCGCTTTTTTCTGTTCTACAATGCCGCCCCCGGTGCGGATACGCCGGAGGGCTACCACTCCGACGTGCGGGTATCGGAATTTCAAATTTCTCCGGAGAGTACCGACCGGGCCGATCAGGGCAGCGAGGCCGTACTGCTCGAGGTACCGCAACCGCAGGCAAACCATAACGGCGGCCAGCTCGCTTTCGGTCCCGACGGTTATCTGTATATCGGTATCGGTGACGGCGGCAATGCAAACGATGTCGGTCCGGGGCATACCGAGGATATCGGCAATGCCCAGGACCTCACCAACCTTCTCGGGACGATTCTCCGGCTGGACGTATCCGAGCCGGGCCGGGCGTCGGTGCCCGAAACGAATCCCTTTGCCGGAAGCGGGACGGCACAGCCGGAAATCTATGCCTACGGCTTTCGAAATCCCTGGCGCTTTTCTTTCGACCGGCAGGGAGATTGCCGCCTGTTCTGCGGGGACGTGGGCCAGAGCCTGTATGAAGAAATAAATATCGTCACTGCGGGAGGAAACTACGGCTGGAACATCCGGGAGGGGCGAAGCTGTTTCGACCCGGAAAATGCCACTTCGCCGCCTGCCGACTGCTCCGATACCGGCTATCTCGGCGAGCCGCTTATCGATCCGATTATCGCATACCCCCATCCGGGCGGCTCGGGTGACATTGCAGGACGCTCGGTCACGGCCGGCTATGTCTACCGCGGCGCACGTCTCGAACAGCTCGAGGGGGTCTACGTGTTTGCCGACTGGTCGACCAGCTTTGTGCAGCCCTCGGGGTTCGTTATGGCGGCCGAGGAGGCTGCGGACGGAACCTGGACGGTTGCCCGGGCATCGCTGCAGGACGGCAGCGGCAGAGAGCTCAGCCGCTTTCTGCTGAGCTTCGGCGAAGATGAAAACGGTGAGCTGTACCTGCTGACCAGCAGGAGCCTCGGCCCCGCCGGATTTTCGGGTGAGGTGTACCGGCTGACCGGGGCGGTAAAGCACAGTGACTGACAGGCTGCCCGCTATCGTCAGTTTTGTCATTGCGAAGGCGGGCGTCTGCCCGGCGGAAGCAAAGGAACATAATTGAAGTCATACGGTGTTTACTCCAGCCTTCTGGGCACTTTGTTTTTCAGCCTGGCGGCGGCAGGCTGCTCAGAGCCGGTCGGGGTGCGCTGGACAGCACCCGCTGACGGGGCGGAGGTCTACGGCATCGTCGAGCTCAGCGCTGAAACACAAGGTATTCAGGACGCTGTTACGGTCGGGTTTTATCTCGATGACCTCGCAGAGAGCAGCCTGATCGGAAGCCTGGAGTGCGAAGAAGCGGCAGCGTGCAGCTGTCTCTGGTTTACGCAGGATGCGGCCGACGGTGAGCACAGGCTGCTGGCGACCGTGCATATGCCTGATGGTGAAACAGCGTCATCGATACGCGTGAGTGTTGCAAACACGGTACGAAGCGCTGCGATACCGGGTGATGCGGTAAAAGTGTCACCGGACAGCGACCGGCATCCGCCGCAGCTTGAAGACTCGTTTTCCGATATATGGCATGACCCCGAACCGCTTGACGCGCTGGTCAATACGGCCGGCGGTGAGGATGCCCCCTTTGTTCTTCCCGGCGGCACGGAGCTGTACTTCTGGTTTACCCCTGACGTGCAGGTGCCGCCCACAGAGCAGGTGTGGGACAAAACCACGGGTATTTACCGCACGGTGCAGGAAGACGGTGCCTGGTCGGAGCCGGAGAGGATTTTTCTTTCGCTGTACGATACCCCGGTACTGGACGGTGCGCATACGGTGCGGGACGACACGATGTGGTTCGGCTCCGCCCGGGAGGGAAACTACCGGGACCTCGACATATGGATTGCCGCCCGGGAGGGCGGCCGCTGGCGCAACTGGACAAATGCCGGCGCCCTGCTGAACAGTGACTACCAGGTGGGTGAGCTGCATGTTTCGGCAGACGGAACGAAAATATATTTCGACTCGCAGCGTGCCGGCGGTCTGGGTGAAAAGGACATCTGGGTTACCGAGCTGCGCGATGGAGCATGGCAGGAGCCCGAAAACATAGCCGCCGTCAATACGGCGGATACTGAGGGGTGGCCGTTTGTCAGCGACGACGGCACAGAGCTCTGGTTTACGCGAACCGCGGGCGCTCCCGAGATTTACCGCTCGATCAGGCAGGACGGCGAGTGGCAGGCGCCCGAGCGGGTGCTTTCATCATTTGCCGGCGAGCCGAGCCTGGATGCCGACGGAACGCTCTACTTTGCGCACCATTTCTGGGATGATGCGACGGACAGTATGATCGAGGCCGATATTTATGTGTGCCGCAGGAAGTGAAACAGGCCCGGCGGTTCCCGGTCACTCCTTACCGTTCCAGCAGTAGGTGCAGACCCTGTCTGCGGGCATGCCGATGGCCCGGATCATATCCTCGAGCTTCTGGTAGCGCAGGGTGGTCACTTCCATTTTCTGGCCGATGCGGCTGACCATTGCTTCATATTTGTCCGAGCTTTCATCTGAATAGTCTTCGATATGGGCGGGTTTTTTGCCTTCAAGCTCGCTGATCGCTTTCCTGGCGGCAAGGTCCAGCTCGGAGCGGGACCGGGAGAAATTGAGAAATTTACAGCCGAAGATCAGCGGGGGGCAGGCGGGCCGCATGTGGACTTCGCGGGCCCCGTATTCATAGATGCGCTGCAGCGTATCCTTGAGCTGCGTGCCGCGCACGATCGAGTCGTCGCAGAAAAGAATACGCCGGCCCTCGGTAAGCTCTTTGATGGGGATGAGCTTCATTTTAGCCACCAGATCACGGATTTTCTGCTGCTGAGGCATAAAGCTGCGCGGCCAGGTCGGCGTGTATTTGACAAAGGGGCGGCAGTAGGTTATGCCGGACTTTGCGGCATACCCCAGGGCATGGGCTGTCCCCGAATCGGGGATGCCGGCAACGCTGTCTATTTCGACATCGTCACGCTCGGCAAGCGCCGCGCCGCAGCGGTACCGGGCGGCCTCGACATTGATCCCCTCATAGCTGGATGCGGGATAGCCGTAGTAAATCCACAGAAAGCTGCATATGCGCATGTCGGTTCCCGGCGGGTTTTTCCGCTCGATGCCGTCCGGGGTCAGGAGCACGGTTTCACCGGGACCCAGGTTTTTGACCGGCATATAGCCCAGGTTGGGAAGGGCACACGATTCCATGGTCACGGCATAACCGTCCGGTCCTTTCCCCAGCAGCACCGGGGTGCGTCCCAGCCTGTCGCGCGCAGCGTAAATCCCGTTTTCGGTCAGCAGCAGCAGCGAGCAGGAGCCCTCGATGCGCTCCTGGACGTTTTTGATACCCGCCTCGAAGCTCTCCTCCTGGTTTATCATCATGGCGACGAGCTCGGTCGGGTTGATTTCGTTGCCGCTCATTTCGGAAAAATGAATGCCGCATTTTTGGAAGGCGCTGTCAGCCAGCTCCCGGTCGTTTTTAATTACACCAACGGTGGCAATTGCATAGACACCGAGGTGCGAGCCGATGATGAGCGGCTGATCCTCGTAGTCGCTTATAACGCCGATCCCCGAACATCCCGACAGCTTTTCGATATCGTTTTCAAATTTGCTTCTGAACTGGGCGTTAGTGATGTCGTGGATAAATCGCGAGAAGCGGCCGCTGTCGTAGGTTGACAGCCCGCCGCGGCGCGTGCCCAGATGCGAGTGATAGTCTGTGCCGTAAAAAAGGTCGGGCACGCAGTCTTTTTTTGCCGTTACGCCGAAAAAACCTCCCATGATACTCCTTTGTCGCGAGTCTGTATTTTACAAGTCCTGTAAGGTCAGATAATTTCCCTGTGATAGGTCTGCAGCGGCTTTACGCTGTAGGGTTTGAGCTTGAACGCCTCGATGCCTTTGACCGCGGCCTGGGCCGCAGACAGCGTTGTGACATAGGGAATTCTGTGCCTGATCGCCGCTTTGCGGATGTCGGAATCATCGGTCTTGCTGGTTTTGCCCAGGGGCGTGTTGATAACCATCTGCACGTCGCCGTTCATGATTCTGTCGGTGATGTGCGGCCTGCTTTCATGCAGTTTGTGCGCCGGCACGCTCTGTATGCCGTTCTCGGTCAGATACCGGTGGGTGCCGCCGGTGGCCATGATTTTGAACCCCAGCTCGGTAAAGCGCCGGGCGATGTCGAGCACCCCTGCCTTGTCCTTATCGGCAACGGTAATCAGCACGGTTCCTTCGGCGGGAAGGCAGGCCTGGGCCGCATCCTGGGCCTTGTAGAAGGCCATGCCGAAGGAGTCGGCCATGCCGAGAACCTCGCCGGTTGATTTCATTTCGGGACCCAGAACGGGGTCGACCTCCGGGTAGAAGTAAAACGGGAACACCGATTCCTTGACCCCGAAATGCGGTACGGCTTTGGTCTTCAGGTCGAGGTCGCTCAGTTTTTTGCCGAGCATGAGCTGCGTGGCGATGCGCGCCATGGAGATGCCGCACACCTTGCTAACGAGCGGCACCGTGCGGCTGGCGCGCGGATTGGCCTCCAGAATATAAACCGTATCGTTCCAGATCGCATACTGAATGTTCATCAGCCCGATGACATTGAGCTCCACGGCGATTCTGCGGGTGTGCTCGACGATGGTGTCGATGTGTTTCTGAGGGATGCTCACCGGGGGGATGACGCAGGCGGAGTCGCCCGAGTGGATACCGGCCTCCTCGATATGCTCCATTACCGCCGGCACGAACGCGTCGGTTCCGTCGGCGATGGCGTCAGCCTCGGCCTCTATGGCATTCTCCAGGAATTTATCTATCAGGATGGGGCGTTCCGGCGAGACATCGCAGGCCGCCTGCATGTAGCGCTCGAGCATTTTTTCGTCATGCACCACTTCCATGGCCCGCCCGCCGAGCACGAACGAGGGCCTGACCATAAGCGGATAGCCGATTCTGCCGGCAACCTTCAGTGCTTCATCGAGCGTGCTTGCCATGCCGCTTTCCGGCTGGGGTATTTTGAGCTTCTGCATTTTCTGACGGAAACGGTCGCGGTCCTCGGCAAGCTCGATGGTGTCCACAGATGTTCCGATTATTCTGGCGCCGGCCTCTTCGAGTTCGGCTGCGATGTTGAGCGGCGTCTGGCCGCCGAACTGGCAGATGATGCCTTCAGGCTGTTCCTTCTCATAGATGCTCAGCACGTCCTCCACGGTGAGCGGCTCGAAATACAGCTTGTTCGAGGTGTCGTAGTCTGTTGAGACGGTCTCGGGATTGCAGTTCACCATGATCGATTCCATGTCTTCATCGCGCAGCGCAAACGCCGCGTGGACACAGCAGTAATCGAACTCGATTCCCTGGCCGATGCGGTTCGGCCCGCCGCCGAGCACCATCACTTTCCGGTTGGGTGACACATCGGTTGCATCCTGCGCGTTGTAGGTTGAATAGTAGTAGGCCGCATTGTCGACACCGCTTACCGGTACCGGATGCCAGCCCTCGCTCAGCCCGATTCCGGCGCGCCGGGCCCGGATGTCTTTTTCCGGCACTGACAGAAGCTGTGACAGGTAGCGGTCGGAAAATCCGTCTTTTTTGGCACGAACAAGCAAATCGTCGGGAAGGTCGGAACCGCTGTGCCGCAGGATACCCTCTTCCAGCTCGACAAGCTCCTTCATCTGCTCGATGAACCACGGTTTGATATGCGTTTTTTCGAAAAGCTCCCGGATGCCCGCACCCTTGCGCAGCGCCTCATACATGATGAACTGCCGTTCGCTGGAGGGCTCGTCCAGCATGCCCATCAGGTCATCCAGAGAGCGCTCGTTGTAGTCCGCGGCAAAGCCCAGCCCGTAACGGCCGTCCTCGCGCGAGCGGATGGCTTTCTGTAACGCCTCCTTGTAGTTTTTGCCGATGCTCATAACCTCGCCGACGGCGCGCATCTGCGTGCCGAGCCTGTCGACCAGACCCTCGAATTTTTCGAATGCCCAGCGGGAGAACTTCACGACTACATAATCGCCGGACGGCGTGTATTTTTCCAGGGTGCCGTCCCGCCAGTAGGGAATTTCATCCATGTTCAGGCCCCCGGCAAGCAGCGAGGATACATAGGCGATCGGGAAGCCGGTCGCCTTGGATGCCAGGGCTGACGAGCGTGATGTGCGCGGGTTGATTTCGATGATGACGACGCGCCCGGTTTCGGGGTCGTGCGCGAACTGTATGTTGGTGCCGCCGATGACGCCGATGGATTCGACGACCGCGTAGGAGTACTTTTGCAGGCGCGCCTGCAGCTCGGGGCTGATCGTCAGCATGGGTGCCGTGCAGTAGCTGTCGCCGGTGTGCACCCCCATGGCATCGACGTTTTCGATAAAGCAGACGGTGATAAGCTGGTTTTTGGCGTCTCTGACGACTTCAAGCTCCAGCTCCTCCCAGCCCACGACCGACTCCTCGATGAGAATCTGTCCCACCATGCTTGCCTGCAGGCCCCGCTTTGCAATCGTGCGGAACTCCTCGATATTGTAGACAAGACCGCCGCCGGTGCCGCCCATGGTATAGGCGGGGCGGATAACGCAGGGCAGCCCGATGTCGGCCGCGATCCGCTCGGCCTCATCCATGCTCTCGGCGATTTCACTGCGGGGCATCTCGATGCCGAGGCTGTTCATGGTGTCCTTGAATGCCTGGCGGTCCTCGCCGCGCTTTATGGCATCCACCTGCACGCCGATCACCTTGACAGCGTACTTTTCCAGAATACCGGCATTGGCCAGCTCTGAAGAGAGGTTCAGCCCGGACTGGCCGCCGAGATTGGGCAGCAGCGCATCGGGCCGCTCTTTTTCGATGATTTTCGTCATGGACTCGACGGTCAAAGGCTCGATATAGGTTATGTCGGCCATACCGGGGTCGGTCATGATGGTTGCCGGGTTCGAGTTGACCAGAACGATTTCATACCCCAGGCTGCGCAGGGCTTTGCAGGCCTGGGTGCCGGAGTAATCGAATTCGCAGGCCTGTCCGATTACGATGGGGCCGGAACCGATGATCATTACTTTTTTGATGTCGCTTCGTCTGGGCATAGCTTCCCCCTCGCTGTGCTGTCTAAAATAAATTCGTATCTGTTTTGGACGGACCTGTCGGATTGGATATGAGCGCTTTCAGACTCCGTCTGCGCATTCAGGGAAGTATATGCCAGCAGGGCCGAAAAGTCAATGACCCCCGATTCACCACCTAAAAAAAAGAAAAACTCGTTGGTTCCTGAAAACAGGG
>CAZFIB010000017.1:0-58602 GCA_964518865.1 uncultured Thermodesulfobacteriota bacterium | reverse complement strand
AAAACTTTTCATCCCCGTTTACAAAACGGGGTATTCAAGTTTTGTTTTTCATAAACTATGATAAATAAAACAAACTCTGAACATAAATACCTTACCTCTCGGTCGAGAATCATAATAAACCAAGACCGGAGATATATACTGTTTTGCAATTATAAATGCGGATTTTCTTCCATTAATCATCTCCTCAGATATGATAATGCGGTTATTAGATCCATAAAGAATCCCCGGCAATTTGCAAAATGGTCTCATACACAAGATGTGTCTTCCTTTACAAAAGTCCTCCTTTGCCGCAACCCATATACACGCATTCTTTCATTCTATTACAACCGCCTCGTCGGCATGGATGAAGTTTTCCTGTGGCTTGACAAACCGAAACGTAATTTTGCATTTGAAAATCTTCGGAAAGTCCTGTCTCAGGAAGAGTATGACGAATTCGTATCACTCACACCTCAACAGCGGGCAACTCGTGATACCTTTTCATTTTTCATGAAGCACATTGAGGATTATTATCTTTTTGACCCACATACGCACCCGCAGCATCATATTTATACTGTTGACAATAGACGCATTATTCAGTTTGATCACATCCTTAAAATGGAACAACTGGACAATGAATTACTGAAATCTATTATCGGAGAGTATCTCCCGCACACAAACCAGACTAGTGGCTCTTTCCAAAAAAATTATCATAAAATGTTTGACGCATCATCTTTCGCAACAGTAAATGGACTTTACAAATATGATTTTGCAGATCTTGGTTATCCAATGGAAACAGGTCAGGATAATAACCATAAAATTTCAAACAGCAATTACTCCGTTCATGAAATGTCTACCTTTGATTGCCCGGAAAAATCACAAACATACAAAGTCTCGGCAATTGTCTCGACCTACAACTCCGAAGCATTCCTGCGTGGATGCCTGGAAGACCTTGTCAGGCAGACCTTATATTCCAAAGGAAAGTTGGAAATCATTGTAATTGACAGTGGCTCACAGGAGAACGAACAAAAAATTGTCAGCGAATTTCAAAGCCGCCATGAGCACATTGTCTACGAAAGAACGCAACGTGAAACGCTATATGCCGCATGGAACCGAGGCATAAAACGTGCTCGCGGCATATACATTACTAATGCCAATACCGACGATCGACACAGGGTCGACGCATTGGAAAAACTCGCCGGCACTCTTGATAATCATCCGGAACTGGGCCTGGCATACGGAGACTGTTTGATTACCGATACTCCTCATGAAACATTCGAATTAAATTCGGCTGAGACATGTTATATTTTTCCTGAATGCAGTGTCAGACAGTCACTCACGAGGCAATTTTTCGGTCCTCAACCAATGTGGCGCAAAGCAGTTCATGATACTGTCGGCTTCTTTAATCCGGAATATATGGTACAAGGAGATTACGATTTTTTTATCCGGGTTGTTGTGCAGCATGGAGGACTGCACATACCTGAATTTTTGGGTCTTTACTGCAGACGTTCTGACAGTGTGGAACGTTCAAATCGAGTGCGAAATCATCAGGAGGAAAACGAAGTACATTCCCGTTATCGAAGCAGTATTCCCCTAGACAAAATATATCCACTGTTAACTTGTTTCTTCTACGATCCCATTGCTTTTGCTGCGGCCTGTTCTGATTTCGCTCAAATTTGTCTTAGAAAAAAATCAGGAACTCCTCGTGCTGTGGAAATTTTGCAGCAGGCATACCGTCGTTGTCCGAAACTGCCTTACCTTGCCAACAATCTGGCGGTAGCACAAGCCAGGTGCGGCAATCTTTCCGAAGCCGTCTCTCTTCTGGAAAAAACCCCTGAAACATGCAAGCCTGCAAGAACCAACCTGTCGATCATACAGTCATTCAACAAATCCGGAACATTAACCTATACGCCCATATCCCATCCGGTAATCAACACATTGCCTGAAATAAAAACAGACAGTCTTGAAGTTTCAATAAAAAACGGCAAACAATTGCAACAGACTTGCAAAACAAATAAAGACATAATAAAAGCGTATTCTCTACCGAACACAAACAAACGCTTAAACAATGATCAGGAAATATCTTTTCAGAATCTGACTTCTTCTCGGGACGACACGATTGCGCTCTTCTACAAAAGAGTAATCGACATCCAGTGGGCATACAAAGCCCCATTATTTAAAAACGAGATTTCCAGCATCAGTATAAAATCAATTTCAGGGCAACCTGACATATCAGTCATTATAGTCGCATGGAGAATGAGTGATGAATTAATCTGCAACCTTCACCAGTTGATATCGCAAGCAGAATCTAACCCGGAAATAATTCTCGTCAATAATGGCTCTCACGATGCAAAGTTTGCTGAAGCCGGCAGCCTTGCCAATGCATATGTCCGCCTAAAGCGCAATATTGGCCCTAACATTGGGCGTAACATTGGAGCAGCTATTGCAAAGGCACCCGTTCTTTTGTTTCTCGACGATGACGCCTTGCCGGACGAAAACCTTCTTCAGAATTTTCTGAAAACCTTTTCAGCTTACGACATTGTTTCGGCCCGCGGCTTAATCCTCGGCAAAACGGATAATCCATTTAATCATTTGGCAAAACATTATAACCTTGGCGACAAGCCTTTCCCTATATATGCTGATATCGAAGGCAATACCGCATATCGATCCGATGTATTCTATTCTGTTGGTGGATGGGATGAGCAGCAATTCGGAGGAGAAGGTGTTGATTTGTCTAGACGTATCCTGTTTTTTGAGCCGGACCAGCGAAAGCAAATCTATACGCCTGATGCCGTAATTTATCATGACTATGCAACAAACAAAGACAGCCTTAGCCATAAAGAACAACGCCATCAAAAAGCACGCCAGCGATTACGACATAAATTTCCGGATTATGATGCCTTTCTCAAATCATGGCAGCCCCTTAAAGGCCGATTTGATATGCTGATTCATAAAAATGAAAATAAAATCTGCCCCCTCGAACCGGCAATTTCCATATGCATCCCCACGTATAATCGAAGCGGCTATCTGACGGAAGCACTGAAAAGCATCCTCCCCCAAACCACCGATACCTGTGAAATCGTTATTGTCGATGACGGCTCTACCGACAACACTCTCGAAGTCGTTAAACCTTTTCTATCTCCCCGGGTTCGCTATGTTCAAAAAGAGCATTCAGGTGCACCGCAAACCCGCAACCGGGCCATTGCCGAGGCCCGGGGTGAATATATCCTGTGGATGGACAGTGATGATATCCTGCTGCCCGGCACGGTTCAAAGTCATCTGAACGCCATCCGTCGCTATCCGGATGCCGATGTTTTGTACGGCGATGTCAGGATTTTCGGCAACCTGAACGGTTTTCATAAAAACGAACTGGTGTATGATGACTACTACAAAAACAACGCGCATCTGCTGTACCGCCTGTTGTCCGGCAACCGGATTCCCAATCCGGGAACAGCGGTCCGGAAGACGCTGCTGGAACAGCATGGAGGCTACGACACCCGCTTCACCCGCGCTCACGACTACCATTTCTGGAGCCGTATCGCACCTCAGGCGGTGTTCAAGCACATCGGAACCGCGACGGCAAAGTGGCGCTGGCATGACACAAACATGTCCTCGGGAAGCGTTGCCTGCGACAAAAAATTTGAGGCAGAGATCACCAGGCAGTTGCTGCAGCGACATTCCCTGCCGGAACTGTTCGCCCATCTGGACTGGCGTCAACCGGCGCAGGCCGAAACAACCGCATATCTGGAACTGGCCGGAATCTTCTGTAAATGGCAGGATGCCCCGGAAGCGCTGAAGTATTTCACGCGCTGCTTTAAACGCCTTGATCCCGCCTGGGAGCCCCCGTCCGGCGGGGACGAGGCCGTGTGGCAGGAAGTCGAAAGATGCATCCGGCAAATCGTACCGCCGGATTCCACAGCCGGCCGCCGACTCATGAAACAGGCCGCATCCATGCGCGCCATCTGCAGCAGGCAACTTTCCTCAGCCGCAGCCACGCACAGCACCGGCAGAACTGCACATGCTGCGGACACGGCCCAGAAGCTGCAGGCCCTTTCGGCCAGGCTGAAATCCGACCCCGGAAACAAGGAACTGGCACAGGCAATTCTGGAGGAGGCCACCAGACGGTTGCCGGCCCTTCCCGGGGACCGGTGTCCTCGAAAGGTCTCGGTGATCATCCCCTATTACAAGCAGCCGGAAACCGTCGAACAAACGCTTGTTTCGGTCTGCCGCCAGACCTACTCCAACGTCGAGATTGTTTTTATAAACGACGGTGACGACGAACGGGTTTTGGACACCGTCAAAAATGTGTCCGGAAAATTTCCGGACGCCGAGATTCATTACCATGCCAAGCCGCACACCGGTCTGGCGGATTCGAGAAATTTCGGAATTCGGAAAGCAGCCGGAGACTATATCCTGCCGCTCGATTCCGACGATCTGCTTGCAAGCACGTTTCTCGAGAAAACCGTTCCCGTCCTGGACAATGATCCATCACGTGGATTTGTGTACAGCGAAGTTCTGTTCTTCGGCGCCAAAAACCAGATATGGGCATATAAGGATTTTGACGCACAGCTGCTGCTGCAGCAGAACCTCATGACCTGCACGACACTGTTCCGCAAAGATATGTGGAAAGCTGTCGGCGGATACAACACGAACATGACCCATGGATACGAGGACTGGGATTTCTGGATATCGGCTGTGGAGAAAGGCTATCAGGGTTCGAACATACACCTTCCTCTTTTCTGCTACCGTCGCAAACCGGATTCCATGCTCGAAAGCAGATGCTCATGGGATGCAGCTGCCAAAGAGCAGATCATCAGCAATCATCCGACCCTCTACTACCCGGTAACCCCTGAGACCAGAATGACATTGCAGCAATCAACAGGCAAAATTCCGGTTCATTTCATTCGATCACCCTCGTGTGAAAAACAGGATACCAGGCGGCTCAGCAAAGCCCGGCCGGCACATCACGGTCGATCACCGTTGCGTGTTCTCTTCGTCTGTCACGATTTTCCACCCTACCGCTACGCCGGGGCTCAGCTCTATGCACAGAAGCTTGCTCATGCAGTAAACGCATGCGGTTCCGCAAAAGTCGATATTTTTTATCCCGTCTTTCGGGAAGATTACCGCGACAAATACAGCATCCGCACAAAAACCGTCGACGGTCTCACGCTCTTTGAGCTTCCCAAAGAGCTGTCCCTGGAACCCCAGAAGATATTCAACCAAAACGTCGCCGATGCCTTTGCCGATTTTTTACATCACCATACCTATGACTGTATCCATTTTCACGGCCTCGGACAGCTCTCCCTTGCGCCCCTCTTTGTTACCCGCCGGACGGGTATCAAAACGGCCTTCACCTTTCATGACTACTGGTTTCTCTGCGACCGCTGGCACATGATCAGAAAAGATCAATCAATATGCACGGGGCCCGAATCGATCGACAAGTGCACCGAATGCTTTATACACGACAACAACCTTGAAGACACCCCGGAAACCCGCCGAACGGTCAGACAGTACAAGGAATATCGGGGACAAAGCATGCATGAAATGTTCGGCTGCATCGATGTTGCTTTATGCCCCAGCAAATATTTACAGGCTGTCTTCCGGCAATACGGTTTTAACGGCATTGCCGTCAATCAGCTGGGGTTCGACTATACGGCCATGCCCCTGGAGCGCACGAGGACCCGGAAAAATATCGTCTTCGGCTATGCCGGTCAAATTATCGCACGCAAGGGCCTGAATTTCGCCATCGATGCATTCAGGCAGATTCGCTGCCAAAACTTACGCCTGTACATCTGGGGCACGATGGCCCGCAATGCAGACTATAAAAACCGCATTGAGCGTGCTATACAGTCCGATGAACGAATTGTATACCGGGGCGAATACAAGCCGGAGCAACTACCGGAGATATTTCAGCATATCGACGTTGCCCTCGTGCCGTCACTGATGGAGAATTACCCCCTGATTGTCCAGGAAGCATTCATCCACAGGACACCGGTCATCGCTGCAAATGTCGGCGGCATTCAGGAAGCTGTTTCACACGCTGTCAACGGCCTGCTGGTGGAACCGGGAAGCGTTCCGGAATTCAAAAAGGCCATGGAACAGATCATCACACAGCCCTGCCGTATCGAGAAATTCGCCGCTGCCATACCCTCGGTCAAAACAATTTCGGAGGACGGACGGTTTCATGCGGAAACATACACCGGTCTGAGTAATAAAGTCCTGCCTGACACCACGGGCCCCGGCGGGAACGGTAAAGCACAGGCGTCATATACGGTTCAGTTTTATGTCTACAAAAACGTTCACTGGCCGATGTTCGAAGAGCTGTATGCGTATCTGCAAAACAGGCCCGAAGTGCGGGAAATCATTATCTGCCTGCCCGATCTTCCGCAGCTGATCGGAGCACAACACCACGAGTTTGCAGAAAGACTGCTCAGCCTCGGCGCCACCTGCGTTGCCAGGCCCCGAACCGATGTCGATGTCACGTTTATCGCCGATACCATCGCCGGTAAGGTGCAGGGATGCGGCAAAATCGTCAACATCGGTCATGGAACGATTTCAAAAGGGTACTACTTTACCGAAAGCGTGTGGACGGAGCGCGAAAACTGGGTCGACCTTTTATGTGTTCCAGGCCCCTATGCGCACAAAAAGTTTTCACCGATTCTTACAACGCGGATCGCCGCAACAGGCATGCCCAAGCTCGATCCGGTGTTTTCAGGACGTTACAGCCGAAGCCGCCTGTGTGCAAAACTCAACCTGAATCCTGAGAAGAAAATAATTCTGTATGCGCCGACGTTCAACATCGACTTGAGCTCGGTGTACGATTTCCAGGAAAGGATCCGGGAGCTGGATGCCCCGGATTGCTGCCTGCTTATCAAGCTGCATGGTTCGACCCTGCCCCAGACCGTCGCACAATACCGGAAACTGGCTGCCGGCATATCCCGTTTTCACTTTATCGACGACCCCAACATCGCTCCCTGCATCGGCGGAGCTGATATCATGATTTCGGATGTCTCATCTGCGGCCATGGAATTTATGGCATTGAACAAGCCTGTTATCCTGTACAACAACCCGAACCGCACGAACTATCACGGGTATAACCCGGCTGACATCGAATGGGCCTGGCGGGATTTGGGAACCCAGGCAAACAGCTTCGACGAAGCAAAATCCAAACTGCATGATCTCATCGCCGCCGGAGATGACGGAAAAGCCGAAGTCAGGAACCGGTATGCGGCCGAGCTCTTTGCCGACAGATCGGGCAGTGCATGCGCAAACGTATGGCGGGAGACAAAAAAGCTCTTCGACTGCCCAACAACAAAAATTCCACTTTTTTCGGTTGTTGTCACCCTTGCTCCCGACAACTTATTCGCCGTACGATCCGTCGTTCACAGCCTGCAGTTTTATTCGATCATGCCGCTCGAACTGGTACTCATTGTTCGCGGTACCGACAGTGCCGTTAGTGATTATCGTGCAACGCTGCAGTCCTTCAACCAGTTCTCAAAGATTACAACCCTCGAAATTCCTGTATCGGTACCTGAAGACAACGCCAGGTTTCAAGCTGTCCAGGCTGCGACGGGAGACTATGTTCTCTGCATCGACGACAGCGTACACCTGTATAAAAATTTCGATTATATACTCTACAAAACCTTTCGGAACAATCCTGCAGTCGAATCGGTAACAGGGATTTCGAACGGACCGTTTCCGGGAACATCATGCCGGAAGCACCTGCCCCCTCCCGAAAACATATCGGCCGAGCAGTATGCATACCTGTGCATTAACCGTTTCCAGGCTCGCTCGACTGCCGCGGTATCTCTTCCTGATGTGCCGCCGTTGACGGCATTTAAAAAATCGGTTTTTTCCTCCGGACAGCCTGACAATGCCGATGCCTTTAGAACCTTTATCCTGAAGCATACCCGCCTCTGTTTATCACTTTTTTACACCGTCGTTCCCGCTGAGGATATGCAGGCTTTGAAACAGTATTGGAGGGGCACAGCACACATCGAACCTGAAAAACGGATTGAAATTACGAAAGGCATCCTGCAGCATTACCACTATCCCGATATTGCCGAAAGGCTCATCCGGGATTGCATCTCTGCCGGATCGTCCCGGACAGGACTTGCGTCCGAGGTTATCCGCTCCCTGCACATGCGCTTTTACGATACCGCCTACAAGAAAAGAATCATAAAAATGTTTTCGGAAATGCCCGATCTGGTGCAGACGCTTGAAAGCGACCTGAAACTCATTGACGGTTTTTCTGATGCAGGGCATAGTATAAATCGACACCCCGTTGGACTTCACAGGAACGCGCCTGACCGCAAACCGGATGCTTTACGAATAGTATTCTATTTTTTCAAAAACGTTCACATCCCCATCCTGCTGCCGATCTACAAAAAGCTCAAAGAACTGCATCCTGAAGCCCAAATCGCATTCGGCTATCTGCCGCATGCCCCGCAGATCCGGGCAGGCTTTACGCCGGACGAACTGAAACTCCTGAAGTCTTTTGGGGTTGAAATGTATACCGAGCCTCAAAAGTTCGCTCCTGACCTCACCTTTATTGCGGATTCGGTATACCCCTGGGTTACGGGCTGCGGCAAGCTTGTTCATGTCGGACACGGCGTTCTCTCCAAAGGCCAGTACTACACTGATACCGCAATCGCCCGGCGCGAGGAGCAGGCAGACCTCGTCTGTGTACCGGGAACCTATCATGCGGACATAATGCGAAAAATAATCACAAAACCGGTTGCAGCCACCGGCATGGCAAAACTTGACCGGCTTTTTTCCGGTACAATAACCGCCGGGCAGGTCAAACAGCAGTACGGCCTGCCGCAAAAAGAGTATCGGTATATTCTCTATGCGCCGACCTTTAATGACGAGCTTTCCTGCAATCCGTTTATCGGCAGCCGCATCAATGAAGTACTGCCCGATGACGGGACCTTGCTTGTTATCAAGCTGCACGGATCTACAAAAAAGGACTACAGGCAGATGTACCGCCGGCTGGTCGAGCAGGACCGTCGAGTAATTTATGCCGACGAACTTGACATCACTCCGTTTCTTGCTTTAGCCGATGTGATGATTTCCGACGTATCGTCAGCCGTAATGGAATTCGCAGCCCTTGATAAACCGGTTATTCTCTACAACAATCCGAACCGGAAGTCATATCAAAACTACAATCCCGATGACATTGAATTTAAGTGGCGTGATATCGGTATTCAGGTACACAATCTCCGTGAAATGCAGGATGCGGTAAAACGCTGTTTTGATATCCCTTCTGAATACGCAGCAAAACGAACGCGTTATACTGACCAGCTTTTTGCCAACAAACATGACGGCCTGGCCGCAGGCCGTATCATAAAGCAGAGCATGTCTCTTTTACAAACCATCTGTTTTTCCAGAAAGGTTGCCTGAGATTCCAGTCCATACAGAACAGCTCAGCATTTTTTCCATTCCGCGGATACTATCATGCAATCACACACAGCAGCTGATTAGTGCACTTCACACTATTCCATAGCCTTTTTCCGGTGCCCGCCCGGTGGTGCGAAACTGCAGGAGCTGCTTTAGCTGCTATTTTTTATCGCGGTCGGAGGCCGCTCCACGGCTGCATTATTTTGATACATGCCATAGAATGACCATACACAAAATCACCATGATAATACTACGAATCGTGATCTGATTGGTACCTGCGAAATCCTGTTTGATGAAAAATATATCAGGAGCACGTGAAAGCTCCAAACAAAATTCCGAGTATATAATGCCGACACAGCACTCACGGTACTGACCATGTTCTGCCCGATATGTGAAACCGAAGCACTTACATTCCTTACCATCGGCTCAAACGGCCGCAAAAATGCTGAATGCCCTGCATGCGGTTCTTACGAGCGACACAGGTTTTTATGGGTTATCCTGTCGCTTAAATGCAATGTCTTAGATAATCAACCACAATCGATTCTCGAAGTTGGCCCGGCACGTGCGCTATCCAAAAGGATGGAAACAATAGATACTATTGAATATGTTTCTATTGATCCGTATTCAGATCGTGGCAGAATAAAAATGGATGTTACCGATATCCGGTTTCCTGACATGCGTTTTGATGGAATTATCTGCAGCCATGTGCTGGAACATGTGCCTGATGATCGCAAAGGCCTGTCAGAGTTATACCGTATTTTAAAACCCGATGGCTGGGGGATCATTGCGGTACCGATTACGTCTGACAGTACGTATGAAGATCCTATGGTCGTGACCGACGAGGATAGGCTTCGACTGTATGGTGCAAAGAATCATGTCCGCCGTTACGGTGAAGATGTCGAAGACCGCATACAGGAAGCCGGTTTTCTTACACAAAAAATAAGCCCCCATGAAATAATCGCCGAACCATATATGCGCATTTCCAATATTCCGAGACAGTACAGGGGAATATATTTTTGTAAAAAGAAAAACTCGTTCAATGAAAACAGAACATAGAAGGCTATAATTTGCAGACCGCTGAGTTACATGCCCCACTCCCGGCTGATCTTAAGAGTGAGAAAATTGTTTCCGACAGACATAAATTTGTTTGGGTCGGAATTCCCAAGGTTGCCACCCGCAGTTTTCTGGAGGTTTTCGTTCGCAACCCGGCCATCGATACCGACAGTCGCATAGAAACCGATGAACTGTGGCAGTTGTCCGAACGTTTGCCCATCGGGCATTATTTTAAATTTACTTTTGTCAGAAATCCCTGGGCGAGAGTTGTCTCATGCTATCTCAATAAAATTGCCAATCCAGATCCTGAAAAAACACGCTCCGTCTGGGGAAAATATCCCGGACTGGAACATCATATGCCATTCGATCGATTTGTGGATTTTCTTATAAATAATCCGTACGGCAATGATAATCATGCAAACCGGCACTGGATTTCTCAGCACCGTTTTATCTGCAGCAGGGGTGGACAAATCCTTGTTGATTTCATCGGATTCTGTGAAAAGCTCCAGGAAGAATTTGATATAGCATGCGGTTACATGGGACTCCCGCATATCGAACTGCCGGTTTTAAATACACGACAAGGATGGAAGCCCGAAGAAAAGGTTATAAAACAAGCTGATCCTTTCTATTATCGTGATTATTATACTCCGAAAACCCGCGAAAAAATCCGCAGCCGCTATGAAACAGATATACAGGTATTCAAATACACTTTTTAGAGCATTTCATACTATTCCATAGCCTTTTTCTGCTGCCCGCCTGGTGGTGCGAAACTGCAGGAGCTGCTTCAGCTGCGATTTTTTTTTCGCGGCCGGATGCTGCTCCGTCCCGGCTACATTATTTTGATACATGCCATAATTCGGCACATATAGAAGCGGTATGTTCCAGACATCCCGCTTTTTTTGTCGCATTACCGCTACTGCACGATACTTGGTCGCCCGCGGTATGACCTTTTCTCTTACCGTTTTCCCCGCAAACCGAATGCACTGTGCAAACAGCAGCGGCTGTGCATGCATTTCAGATATACTCAATCATTGAGTAATATTACTCAATCATTGAGTAATGTATTGCATTAACCCTGCAGCCATGCTATTTTAAAAAATATGAAATATCAGCGGAATTTCACAAAAAAGGTCGCTGAAGGGCTGACGCTGCCTTCGAAATTACTTCAGATCATAATCGGCCCCCGGCAGGTAGGCAAAACCACGGCAGCGCTGCAGCTGGAAAAAAGGTGGGATGGTCCGACATTTTATGCCTCAGCCGATGAGCCGCTTCCACCGGGACCGGAGTGGATACAGCACCACTGGCAGCGGGCACGGCGCGCGCAAAGTACTGCAGCCCTCCTGATTCTCGACGAAGTCCAGAAAGTGCGGGGGTGGAGCGAAGCGGTTAAATCGCTCTGGGATGAAGACAGGCGCATGGAAATGCCGTTTTCGGTCATGCTGCTCGGGTCGTCATCGCTGCTTATACAAAAAGGGCTTTCAGAAAGCTTAAGCGGACGCTTCATGCTTCACCGGTGCAGTCACTGGTCGTATTCCGAAGCAAAGAGTGCATTTTCATTATCATTTGACGACTGGCTTTATTTCGGAGGATATCCGGGTGCTGTCGAGCTTCGCAAGGACATACCGGCATGGAAAGCATATGTGCGCGATTCGCTGATCGAAACGGTGTTGAATAAAGATATTTTTCAACTGCAGAACATAGCCAAGCCGGCGCTTTTTCGTCATCTGTTCATGCTTGCAGCCCGGTATCCTGCCGAGATTCTTTCCTACAACAAAATGCTCGGACAATTACAGGACGCAGGCAATACGACAACACTGTCTCATTATATCAATCTGCTTTCCTCGGCTTTTTTGGTCAGCGGACTGGAACTCTACAAAACAGGTGGTCGCCCCAAGCGGGGATCGAGCCCAAAACTTATTATCCGTAATAACGCGCTCATCAATGCGATCACAAATAAAGAGTATCGGGAAACCCGTAATGATCCCAGGCTCTGGGGCCGTCTTGTTGAAAACGCTGCAGGTGCACATTTGTTGAACAGCTTTAACGATATAACCTGCGAACTGTATTACTGGCGCAAAGGTAATGCTGAGGTTGATTTCGTCATACAAACACCTGAAAAGACCTGGTCCGTCGAAATAAAATCCGGAAAAATGAAAGCACCTCGCGGCCTGGAAAAATTTCTTGCCCTCACAAAAGGCGCTGTCCCGTTTATTATAGGCGGAACCGGCATGCCGATCGAGGAGTTCTTTGCCGCTGATCCGAAAGATATATTTTTATAAAAACGCATCCTCAAAAATCGCCGCCGTGTCCTCAACGGTCAGCTTGACCGGCGTCAGCTCATAGAGAAAGCCCATGGCTGCGATCGAATTTTCGGCAAGCTTCGGAATGTCTTCTCTTTTCACGCCGTAGTTTGAAAGCGTTTCACCTTCCAGGCCGACGGCGGCAATCAGTTTTTTAAGCCCTGTTATAAAAGCCTTCGGTTTTTCGCTGTCCGGCAGCGCATCGATGTCCTCTCCCATGGCTCGGGCCATGTCCGGGAAGCGCTCCGGGCTTTTGTCGGCAAGATAGGAGAAAAACGAGACCGACAGCATGGCAAGCCCTGCCCCGTGCGGCACATCGGGATAAAAGGCACTGACTGCATGCTCCATTGAGTGGTGAGCGATGCAGCAGGAAAGCGACTCGCAAATGCCGGCTTCCGTTGAAGCCCAGGCAAGCCTGGTGCGCACATCGAGGTCGCTGCCGTTCTTTACCGCTTTGGGCAGATTCTCCGTAATGAGCCGTATCGCCTCCAGCGCGAAAAGATCCGACGAGGGCTGGTTCACGTTCGCAAGATAGCATTCAACCGCGTGGCAGAACGCATCGATCCCGGTGTGCGCCGTTGTTT
This sequence comes from uncultured Thermodesulfobacteriota bacterium, assembly GCA_964518865.1. Lineage (GTDB taxonomy): Bacteria > Desulfobacterota > WTBG01 > CAIYCZ01 > CAIRTM01 > JANQGV01. Next base: position 45,290 of record CAZFIB010000017.1, on the reverse strand, counting down.
TCGGCGGCACGCTGAGCATCAGTTCGGGGTCGACGATCGACAGCACGGGAAACGTGTCGTCCTGCCCCCAGCCTATCTTTTCATTGGTGTCGGGATTGGTGATAACGGTCCACGGGTCCGACTCCGTGCCGGTTCCGGCGGTGGTGGGAATGGCGACAATCGGCATCGTTCGGTTTTTCGGTGTTTTTTTGCCGCCCGTACCCGCCTGCATGAAGTCCCAGTAGCTTCCCTCGTTGGCAGCCATCACGGCAATGCTTTTGGCACTGTCGATGGTGCTGCCCCCGCCGAGTCCCACCACGAAATCGCAGCCCGCCGCACGCACCCGCTCAGCTCCTTCGTCGACGTGCTCCAGCAGCGGATTTTCTGAAATCCTGTCGAACACCTCACTGGCTACGCCGTTCTTCTGCAGGAGGTTCTGCACCCGTTCCAGATATCCGTGCCGCCGCATGGCTCCTGCCGCTCCGATGATGATCATCGCTTTCCTGCCCGGCAGAAACGGCGTGCGTGCCAGTTCGTTCAGTTTCCCGGCACCGAACAGAATCTTCGTCGGCATGTAAAACATAAAATCGGTCTGCATAATCGAGTCTCCTCTCAAAAAAAACTTCTGCAACAAAGTGTTTGCTCAATACAGCAGCAAATGTTCTTTCAGCCGTTCACATTTTCATGCATCCGTCCTTCATCGGCCGAAATGTTTTTATCTTGTGCCCCAGAATCCGGTTGAACTGGGTTAAAAAAGCCAGCAGCCTGTCCATATCCACCTCGCCTCCTTCGGCCGTCACAGGATTGTGTCGCGTGTCGGTGAGAAGACGCAAATCCTTTCGCAGGGAGGCGGAGCGGGAGAGACAAAGCAGCTCCTTTTTTTCGCTTTCAGTCAGGGGCATGCCGGCTCCTGATTTTGAGTAATAAATCATCCAGGCCGAACAACGAAAAATATTCCTCCAAAAGCTTCCAATCCATTCTTTTTCCGTAAATTTTTACGAGTTCCTCAATATCGGAGATATCCCTGTTTTCCCTGCCCGGATCGTTTGCAATCGCCTGTACCTTCAGCCCGACTATATCCTCGACTTGAAGCACGTTAACGCTGAGGGCATTATCAAACAGTTTCCTGCTCTCGGCACGCTGCAGCATGCTTCGGGAAATCTCACGAAATGCATGCAGAAAGTCAACTTCTCCGAAAATCTCCAGAGGAGAAACATACTGTGAAACATTTTCCGTTTGATAGCGGCATTCATAGCCCAGCGATTTCATTATATCCCGGAGTTTTGCACAATCATCCTTTAAAACAAGAAAATCAATATCTGCGGTTGTTCGTGCAACTCCCCAGGCACCCACAGCCATGCCGCCCATCAGAGCATACGATATGCCTTTTGATTCAAAGGCGGTAATGAGCTTCTTCAGAACTTGTTCAAAATCCATGAAATCGTCGGTTTTTTATTCCCGGATGCAGCGAATTGATGAAATCAATTATTTATTTTACCCGAACATATCATATATACTATACTGCCATGAAATAATCCAATATTTACCCTGCAAACAGAAAAGGAGCTTTACATGCAGATTCTTATCATGTATTTTTCCCGTTCCGGCAACACGAAAAAACTTGCGGAATCGATCGCGGAAGGTGTAAAAGATGCAGGCGGTGTCGACTGCATGGTGAAAGCAGCCGATGAGGTAACCAGAGACGATTTTCTTGCTGCCGACGGCATAATCGCCGGCTCCCCGGTCTACTTCGGCACCATGGCTGCCGAGCTGAAAGCGGTGTTCGACAAATTCGTCGGCGTGCGTGCCAGGATGAGCGGTAAAGTCGGCGCTGCATTTGCCACTGCCGGGGATGCATCGGGCGGCAAGGAAACGACCATGCTGTCCATTATTCAGGCCATGCTGATTTACGGCATGATAATCGTCGGTGATCCCATGGATGCCACCGGTCATTTCGGCACCTCATGCGTGGGTGAGCCGGATGCAAAAACCGTTGAAAACGCCATCAAGCACGGCAGTCGCGTAGCCGGTGTCGTAAAAATGCTCAGCCGTGCTGAGGCTCAGTAATTATGGTCCCCGGCGGGGGCCGTCACGTTTTGATATACAATGAACTATCAAAGCAGGACTGCTTCAACTATGCATAGCACCTGATTCGACATGGATGCACTCATCGGCAAATTCGACATTTACCTGCAGAGCTCCCCGCTTATCGCCCTGGGCATTGCCTTTCTTGCGGGCCTGGCGACGAGCTTCACACCGTGCGTGTACCCTCTGATTCCCATAACCATTGGCATTATCGGCTCCAAAAGCGCATCCAGCAGAACGCGCGGACTGTACCTCTCGCTGCTGTATGTAGCCGGGCTTGCCCTGGTGTATGCATCGCTCGGCGCATTCGCGGCGCTCTCCGGCAAATTCTTCGGCCAGATCAGCACAAACAAGTGGACCTTTCTTGCGGTCGGCAACCTGTTCCTGCTGTTCGGCCTGGCCATGCTCGATGTTTTCTCTCTGCAGGTCGGGTTTTTGCAAAAGCTGCGCCCGGGCGGTCGCTCGGGAAGCGGTCTGACTGCCTTTCTGTTCGGCGGGATTTCGGCCTTTGTCGCCGGGCCCTGCACCACACCGGTGCTTGGCAGCCTGCTTGCCTATGTTTCATCCCGGCAGAATATCGCGCTTGGGTTTTCAATGCTGTTCATGTTTGCGTTCGGCATGGGATTCCTGCTGATCGTCGTCGGCACATTTACCGGAACGCTTGCGTCACTGCCGAAAGCCGGCAGCTGGATGAACATCGTCAAAAAGGCCTTCGGATTTCTCATGATAGTGATCGGCGAATACTTTATACTCAAAGCCGGTCAGCTCATGCTGTAAAAAACCTGTAGTATGGAGAACTTTCTATGCTGAAGACGATTATGATGTTCGGTATCGTTTTATGCCTTATGGTGTGCGGCTGCGGAGCAGAGCAGCAGGCCCCGCCGTCAACAGGACTTATGCAGGGTCAGGTGGCCCCTGATTTTACGGTCAAGGACATTCAGGGCAAGGAGTTCACGCTCAGCTCGCTGCGCAGCAAGACGAACGTGTGTCTTGTCTTCTGGGCGACATGGTGCCCATACTGCATAAGCGAAGTACCGAAACTGAAAACATTTCATGAAAAATACAAGCCCGACCAGCTTCGCATCGTATCGGTGAATGTTGCCTCCAACGATCCGCTGCCGCGGGTGCGGGCCTACAGGGACAAGGTCAAAATTCCCTACCCCGTACTTTACGACAGCGAGGGGATCATATCGCGCTCATACGGTGTGCAGGGCATTCCGGTCAGCATCGTTATCGACCGCAAGGGCATAATCAGGCACCGCGGATTCCAGCTGCCTGAAAATATCGAGCAGCTGTTCGACCGGCTGATCAGCGAGGCGTAGGTATTAATTCACCCCTGCATATGGTTTTTATTATAGCCGGGTGTATTGTATGCCGCGGGCGGTATCCTATGCGGAACGAACCTGATGTTGATAAAACGTGCACCGTACAATCCATTTGCTGCTCCCCGACAGGTGCTACAGAATTGCAGGAGCTGCTTCAGCTGCGATTTTTTCGCGGCCGTAGGCCGCTCCTTCCCGGCTACACTGTTTTGATACGTGCCGGAGTATAAGCTCCGGTTCGTTGGATGATACCGTGTGGTTGGATCGCAGCTTATGCGGTGGGTTTCGCTTCGCCGCACCCACCCTACGCATGCCGGCCATGTTCCCGTAACATGTCTTGCAAACGGTTTTGCGTATCTCAGCCCCGGCATTCATCCATGGGCTTACGCCCATGGTCTTCTGTCGAGCAGCAATCATACAAATCAATCCTAAACCGGCATTCCCGCATACTCCTTTTTCTGAAAGCAGAATTTCTCGGTTGCCGGGCCCCATTTTTCTCCCCGGGAAACAAGCCTCATGAACAGGTCGCCGTCACGAACGCAGGTTCCGCCGACTACATCGACCCCGCGCGCAAACAAAGGGTCGGGAAAATACCCGGCGGTCGGGCCGACGATTGAAACAAACGCGTCCGGTGCACAGTGGGCCAGTATCGTATCGATCGTATTGTTGAAAACAGTGACGCTGGTGCAAAGCACCTTGTTGCAGGCGTTGAGCGATGAGGGGTCAAGCGTTATGGGATACTGCGGGTACTGCTCTATCAGCCTTTCGTTCAGCTCTATGATAACAAGCTCTGCCCCGGCCTGCTCGACCCTGGGAATGAGTTTTTCGAAAAAGCCGACCATGCCGATGCGGTCGCCCGCCCGTATGTCAAGCAGACCCATTGAATCGGTAACCGTATCGAGCCGGCAGCCGCTCAGGTTCATACCATGGCGGCACAGCGCGTTGAGGCCGGCAAGCGCAAGCATGCGGTCAACCGGGTCGGCGCAGCCGAACGAGCGTGCGAAAGCAACCGGTGACCTGCCGATAATATCTTCTTTTTTGAGCCGCTCGTAGCGCTCCTGATGCCCGGCACTGAGAAGCACATAGCTGATGCCGACCGCGGCGTTTTCGAGCTCAATGGCCATGAACTCGAACTCAACCGGCTGCCCGCCGACAAAATACGGCGGCAAAAAAACATCCTTGACCGGCGGGGCCGGATAACGTGCATTCAGATTTTCAGCCATTGCAATAAAATCATCCGCCATCGGCATAAATAGTTCCTCGTCAAAAAAGCCTGTTAACGCAAAGCTGCGATGCCGGCCCGCTCAACAAAATCCGCAAAAGACAGCTCATCTTCTCCTGCCTCCGTTTCCTCATACATCGTTAAAGCCCTGTCAAGTATACGCTCAGCACCGATCGAATCCGTCAACTCAACGACAGCTTCGGCAATCCTGGGCCGGCGCCCGCCTCTTCCGCCTGCCAGAACCCGGTACCCTTTTTGACCGGTTACAACAGCACCTGCCGGACACACTGTTTCACACCCGCCGCACATGACACACCGTTCATAATCGATCACAGCACACGCATTGTCAAGACCGATTGCCTGCTCGCTGCAGTGTGCCGCACACATCCCGCATCCCGAGCAGGTCTCGGGAGCGATCTCCGGCCGGTAGACACACACGACTGAAAAATCTGCAAGGTGCGGTGACAGGCAGCAGTTTGGACACCCGACAATCGCTGCCCGGAAGGCGTGATGTGACATGACCGGATGACGGGCCTTTTCAAGCATTATGCGGTTTATGTCGCGGCTGAGCAGCACCTGCTGTACGGCACGGTACGCATCGAGCATCATTGCACGCTTTTCGGATGTGCAGGCACCGTATTTGGCAGGGCATACCTGTATGGCATACAGCTCATCGGAGGTATCCATGAAAAACTCCGCGGGCAGCCCGATATCCTCCCCGCGGTTCAGGCGCGCTGCGGCTTCCGCGGCCTCAGGGCCGAGAACGTCGCGGTAGCCGCGCTCGGTCCGCCGCACGACTGCCGCGCTGACTCGCGCCAGCCCTTCTGCGCGCGCCCGCTTTTCCGCATCAAAGCGCGCCAGAGAGAGCATCATCGGCGGCAGGGGAAGTTCAGACAAAAGGTCGTGTGCGTCCCTGTCCCAGTCCATGTGAATATCTCCTTATGCAGCCCGGCTGTTTCTACTGACAATATCACCCTGCAGCCCTGTGACCACCTGCTCCCACGGTATTTTTCTGCCTGCCGCCCTGAGGGCATCCCCGATAAAGCGCTGCATGACCGCGCAGCAGGGCACGTCCATCACGATGGATACAAGGCTGCGAATGTCGGCAGTGCCGAAGATCATGGAAAGCTTCTGAGAAAAAACCTCCTGTCCGTCGAACTTGGGGCAGCCTGACAGCAGTGCTTTACCGGATACAAAACTGTCATGAAAGCTCCTGTGCATACATGCCGAGCAGTCGGCGGCAATCACAAGCTCTGCCTTTCTGAGAAACGGAGCCTGCGGCTGCACAAGCCGCAGTTTTACGGGCCAGTTCAAATCCGGCTGCTGCGCAGGTCCAGACGAAAACGGACAGGCATGTGCCGCCTGATCTGAAAATGCCGCGTCGAATTCCTCGGCTTCACGCTCGACAATACGCAGCGCTCCCTGCGGGCATCCGCCGATACAGTCTCCGATACCGTCGCACAGCCTGTCGGATACAACGCGGGCTTTGCCGCCGGCAAGCTTCAGCGCGCCTTCAGAGCAGGCGAGGATGCACTGTCCGCACCCGTCGCACAGCTTTTCATCTATGTGAATTATTCTTCTTTTTGTTTTCATCGTTTTTCACCTGCATGTAGCCCTTGACCGTGTATACCATTTAAAATTGTGATTCAGGTTCTTCACTTCAGGGCAGGATCGATCTTCGGGCGCGAATTTCGTCCGCACAGCGGACTCCTGCAGAAAATAAACCATTAAAATTAATTGTGATGAGGTACTCGTCACTGCTTCACCCCAGTATCGCTTTCAAATCCTCATCCGGTGTGCTGATGGGCTTTATGTCGAATGTTTCGACAAGCGTGTTCAAAACATTCGGCGTAATGAATGCCGGCAGCGACGGTCCGAGACGAATATCCCTGACACCCAGATGCAGCAGGGTCAGCAGGATGGCAACCGCCTTCTGCTCATACCACGACAGCACCATGGAAAGGGGCAGGTCGTTCACGCCGCAGTTGAATGCTTTTGCCAGGGTTACGGCAATCTGTATCGCCGAATAGGCATCATTGCACTGCCCGATATCGAGCAGCCGGGGAATGCCGCCGATTGTGCCGAGGTCCTTGTCGAAAAAGCGGAACTTGCCGCAGGCAAGCGTCAGCACAACGCAGTCTTCCGGGACTTTTTCGACGAATTCCGTGTAGTAGTTGCGGCCCGGCTTTGCCCCGTCGCACCCGGCGACAAGAAAAAAGTGCCTGATCGCTCCGCTCTTGACCGCATCGACCACCGTATCTGCAACGCCCGTTACGGCATCGTGACCGAAGCCCACCGTAACGGACCTGCCGTTGCTGTCCTCAGCAAAACCCGGCAGCTCGAGCGCACGTTCGATAACCGGGGTGAAATCCTTATCGGCGATATGCCGGACACCGGGAAACCCCACCAGGCCCGTCGTGAATATGTTGTCGCGATAGGTATCGGCCGGTTTCTGAATGCAGTTGGTCGTCATCAGAATCGCACCGGGAAACCGGTCGAACTCCTTTTTCTGGTTCTGCCAGGCCGTTCCGTAATGGCCGTAGAAATGTTCGTGTTTTTTCAGTTCAGGGTAGCCGTGGCAGGGCAGCATCTCGCCATGGGTGTAAACATATATGCCCTTCCCTTCAGTCTGCCGCAGCAGCTCGTCGAGGTCTTTCAGATCGTGGCCCGACACAAGAACAGCCTTGCCCTTTTTTGCACCAAGCGGAACCGCCGTGGGCACAGGGTTGCCGTAGGCCCCCGTATTTGCCGCATCCAGCAGCTCCATGACACGCAGGTTGACTTCCCCGCATTTGAGCACCAGCTGCACCCAGTCGTCCGCTGAAAGGCCGGCATCGCACGGAGCGGCCAGTCCGTCGTGAACGAATGCATACACGCCGCCATCCTCATGACCGAGAATCCGGGCATGGTCCGCGTATGCGGCCAAACCCCGCAGCCCGAAAAGAAGGATGTGCTGCAGCGATCGCAGGTCGGGGTCGATACCGGTGTCGGCATTCAGAGCTGCGGCACCGGCCTGTGCCGTAAGCCCTTCAATTGAATCGGCCGGCATGAACAGGGCCGGTTCTTCCTGAATGTCGTCATGCCCGCCGCCTGCAGCGATTTTTTTACGAACCTCATCACGCAGCGCAACAGCTTTTCTGATAATCGCGGGGAACCGCTCCGGATCGAAGTTGACATTCGTCAGCGTTGAGAAAAGCGCCTCGCAGGTAAATGCGCCGATGCTGCTTTCATTGATGCCGTACTGCCGCCCCTCGCGGACATACAGCGCCAGGCCCCGCAGGGCGTACACGACCAGATCCTGCAGAGCGGCGACCTCGGGTGATTTACCGCACACCCCGCCTTTGGTGCATGCCGTGCCCTGAGCTGTTTGTTCACATTGATAACAAAACATAGCGTTTCCTCCTTGAAAGTGTTCGGGTACCTGTTACCTGTTTGATATGTTCGTTTACCTCTTTTTGCAATAACTTTTTTGTCCTCTCAGGTATGAATAATGGTATATTTACACGAAAACAGCATTGACCTATGTCAAGAGATTCATTTTTTTATGGACAGTACCATATCACTTGTATCCGTACCCCTTTTTCGTGATATGCCCGATGAAGACCGCAAAGCCCTCGCCTCCATCGCCGGCACTCTGGAATACGGGCGCGCTGAAACGGTTTTTCACGAGGGGGACCCGGCCGACCGTTTCTTCGTCGTGAAAAGCGGTCGGATAAAAATATTCAAGCTGTCCGCCGACGGCAAAGAACAGATACTGCACATCTTCGGCTCTGGTGAGCCGTTCGGCGAGGCCCCGGTATTCAGCGGTAAACGGTTTCCGGCATCTGCCGAAACACTTGAAAAATCCGTCGTTCACTTTTTCCCGCGCACGGCGTTTGTCGACCTGATCAAACAGCAGCCGTCTCTGGCTCTTAACATGATGGCGGTCTTGTCGGAGCGCCTGCACCGCTTCACCGACATGATAGAGCAGCTCTCCCTGCGCGAGGTGCCCGAGAGGCTGGCATCCTACCTGCTGTATCAGTCAGCCGTCAGGGGCTGCACAACGGAAATCGATCTCGATGTCACCAAAACGCAGCTGGCGAGCTTTCTGGGAACGATACCGGAAACACTTTCGCGGGTCCTGGCCCGCATGGAACAACAGGGGCTTGTACAACTCTCCGGGCAGCGCCGAATTTCACTGACCGACAGGGAAGCGCTCGAGGCTCTTGCCGGTTCTGAAATCAGGCTGGAATAAATTATCCTCGCCCGGAGGGCGAGTCTTTGGTATGGCCCCCCAGGGGGGCCATCACGTCCTTTGGATCCCATTTTGACCGTGCCTACGGTAGTCAGGTAACTAGGAACAGCCACTGATTTCACTATCTTATGCCGCGAATAGCTCGAACAGTTGTACCCTCATTTCCACATCATGTCATGCAACGCGGCAATCGCAGGCAAAATGTTTTTTTGTGTGATACTGACCGCCAGACCTATATACAGCTACTGAAAAACGCTTGTGAACGATTCGGGGTTTCTATCTGGGCTTACTGCCTGATTGGCTAATCATGTGCATTTTATTGCAGTTCCTGAAAATAACAATTCGCTTGCACAATGCTTTTATGATGCTCATGTTCGATACACACGCAAGATAAATAAGCGCAAGGGATGGACCGGACATTTATGGCAATCCCGTTTCGGTTCCAGCGTGCTCGATGAAAAATATCTCCTGGCAGCGGTTCGCTATGTGGGGAGAAATCCCGTTCGAGCGGGAATTACACAAACCCCCTGTCATATCCCTGGTCAAGCGCCGCCGTACATACAGGCACGACCCACTTGTTTCAAATGATGCTCTGCTGCGAAACCTGACAGGTGATTGGCGGCAATATCTGGTTCAGCAGGCTGCGGTTGAGGACCTTGCGGTATTGCGCAAGGAAGTTCTGGTGAATCGCCCCGTCGGAGATGACAGGTTTATTCTTCGCCTTGAAAAGAGATTTGGCTGTATAGTACGCCGTCAAATACCGGGAAGACCACCAGAAATAGATATTAATTAGTGGCTGTCCCGAATTAACCTGCCCGTACCGCTCCGGCTCAGCATTGTCCGTACAAGCGGAATGACCGGGTCGAGCAGTTTTTTCAAAATCTTTCTGATTGTCTCATTTGTGGAAACCGCCCCGGAGATCAATGTGCCGCAACGGTAATATCTGCCGATGAGCTTCAATCCGAGCGGGCTCCTGCAGAGAATACGGTCGCGGAACCGGCGAAGCAGTTCCGTTTCAGGGGCATCCCTGCCGTAGACGGTTTCGGCCGGACAGGGGCCGTCCGGCGCGGTTGTTGTCGTTGTATCGTTTGCAGCGATTGAAGAAGTTGCGGCGTTGTCCGGGGCGGAGGTGACGGCGGATGTAAGCGCCGGTGTCGTAGTTGTGCCCGCAGGAATGACCGTGCTTGTGGCGATGTCAGGGGAGGAGGTGCTAACCGGGTAAACAGCGGTTGTTGTTGAGGAGGCATCGGAATCCGGGGCGGAAGTCGTTGTAATCGTGCCCCCGGCGCTGGTGGTGGAGCTAACGGGCGGTGCGGTTGTGGTCTCAGTTTCTTCCTGCACGGTTGTGGTTGAGTCCGTGATCGCTGTCGTGCTGCTTGACATGAGCGCCGCGGTTGTAGATGACGACGAAGGCGAAGACGAAGACGTTGTCGAGCTCCCGGGTTCAGCGGGGGCATAAATCTCGATAGTGCGGAATTGAGTGGTCCACGTGTACGCGCCGGTGCAATCTTCAGTCGGCCACAGGGGAAGCGATTCCGTGGTGACCATGAATTCCAGATCCCACCCCCAGCCGGAGCGGTCAACGCGGGCAACATCCACACCGCTGAGATCGTCGGTAACACCGTCCACCGTCAGCGACACGTATTTCTGCTGTTCAAAATCGGCAACCACTTCAAACGTGTGCCACTCGGTATCGGGTTCGAGCCGGATGTTCGTCTCAATGGGAACGATCGGGTCGAAGCCGGTGTATACCTTTACCCTGCCGTAGGAGTCCAGCCCTTCATGCCAGGGGTTTACCTGCCAGAAAAGGCCGGCCTCAAGCGATTCGCGGTTGCTCGCAAAAAGCTCTTCATCGCCGTCCCAGAGAAACATGACAAGATGAACGCCTTCGGGAATAATACTGTCGGCCTGGGCTTTATCCGGCATGACGGGGAGCCGGACCTGGCAGCTGTATTTGTATGTTCCCAGCGAGATGGGAGTGCCCTCGGGAAAGCTGTCGGCAAACCGGGTGCCGCCGATGGCATTGACCCATATGAGCTCTTTATGGATGTTGGCGGTAACCGTGCCGAAAGTGCCGTTGTCGCTTATGGCGATGTCATCATCGGTGCAGTTGTCAAAGCAGGGGGTGTTGCCGTCAGGGTTGCATTCGGGATTGACATCGAAGCCGCTGAGACTCTGGTTGGTGTACACGCTCTGGTATGCGGCGGCAGGCGCGGGAGCACTGCAGAGGAATAAAAAAATTACGCAAACGGCACCGGCAAAGAGGACACGGCTATTCATGGCTGTCCCCTTCATCATAGCAAGCTTTTCCATAAGGCAGGATAGTAATAAGTTTCTTATATTTATAGAGCACTCTTCTCCGATTGTCCAACGTAAAACCGTTATGTCCCCACAGCTTGATTTTAACACGTATTACGGGACATCCTTTAGTGCTCCTGAGAGAACGATGCCCGGATGATATAGCGGGCAATGTGTGCAAAGGAACGCATGGCAACAAATGTCATACTTCACTGCAGCTGAAATTGTCAGATCAGGTGTCATGAAAGAAAAAAACATGAAGATGCCTTAACGGTAAAAGCGGCCTCAACTTGTCCATCACCGCTCATTGCCGGACAAATTAAACTTGAATCTATTACAGTGCATGGTATAACTTAAGCATGATTGAGAGTTTTTGCAACAAGCCGGCAAGAGATATATGGGAAACTGATCAATCCAGGAAACTCCCGGACGATTTATGGATTCGGGCTAAAGCATTATTGACAATAATGCATTCAACTTCAGTGATTGAAGACCTTAAAATCAAGGGTTCTCCGCCAAATGTGCGTTTACACAGGTTGAAGGGAGAGAGAAGACAATACTGGGGCGTGACGATCAAGGTGCCCTGGTGCATTACATTTAAATTTAACAATGGAAAATTTTCCGATATCAAAATTGAAAATTACCACAAAGGATAAGTTATGATTAAAAATCCAAACCCCTTACATCCTGGTAAAGTCCTGAGTGAAATCTATATGGCTGAAATGTCTATAAGCCAAAGCGAACTTGCCAGACGATGCGGGTGTGCTCCAAGAAAAATTAACGAAATTGTTAATGCCAAAAGGGGGATTTCGCCTGAATTCGCTATTACTCTGGAAGAAGTTCTGGGCACAAGCGCTGAAATGTGGGTCAGGATGCAGGCTGAATACGATTTATGGGAAGCAAGAAAGGCTGCTTGACAAAACCACCATGACCCCGGTAATTTTCCCGCGCCGGTGGCTGTCATTCCCAGGCAGCCGCACATGCAGGTGTTTTTTCATCCATTGCATGCGGGATCATGGATTCTCAATGTGTTTTAGCAGGGCGCCGGGACATCCGTTTAGTATTTACTCATGCTCTTTTTCATACTCACTCCACCAGCCTTACCGCCGCTCCTGAGACCTCGTCCTTCTTCAGATCAGGAAAGAAAACCCGTATGGTGTCCCCGGATTAGGATTACGGATTCGATCGGTGACTATCGTGTATTTTTTCGGGAATTTGGAAACGATTCGGCGGAAGCGAAGGCCGGTCGGCGATCAGATCGCCGGGTCTGTTTTATCAGGATTGTTTTTGACCCATTCGAGAAGACCGTTTAACACAGTTTCGATATCGGGCAGTCGCTGAGAGCAGAGTTCGTAAAGCTCCCGGTCGGTAATTTCGTTGTAATAATGCACCATGCGATTGCGGTATCCGGCCATTAACAGAAGAAGCGCTGCTGTGTCCCGGGGAACTACACCGTTTTTTTCAAGCTCTGCCGATGTCTGTTTATACTCCGTTACACCGATACCGAATCCTTTTGCCAGAATGTGGCGCGACAGGTCGAACAATGACTCAAGTGCCCGTCGCAGATAGGATTCAGCGGCTGCGATGTTTTTTTTATCGGAAACGAAAACCTCGAATGAATCGAGCGGCAATGAACGTATATCCTCCAGCATCCGGCGCAGCCAGTCGGCGCGCGCGGTTATGACATGCTGCTTCAGCTTTGAAGGTGACATGGCCGTCTACCCGTTCAGTATCATTGCACGCCTCCGGCGTTCAAAGTACGCCAGATCGCCCGCCCGGCGAAGAACATACAGCTCAAATTCGGCCTGATCGTCAGGTCGGCTGCAGAAAACAAGTTCGCCTCTGATAATGTCGACTGCCAGAAACGGGTCGGCTCTTCCGACATCCACCAGATCGACCCGCGGCACGTCAAACAACTGCTCAAGCTCCTGTGTCAGCAGAACTTTTTCTTTCAGGTTCGGCTCGTACGACTCGTCGTAATGCACGCCGATGTCGATATCGGAAGCCGATGTTCTGTCAATATCTTTACGGCCCTCGAGCATATCGACGACTTCGCCCGCCCGGCTGCCGAACACATACAGTGCCCACAGGTGATAGGTTTGAGCGATTTTTGAAAACAGTTCCTGATAAGAAGAAATCGGTGACATCATTGCAGCAGCCGGATAAAGGCCTTTTACTTCCCGCCGGGTTCGATTGCTTCCCTGAATCTATTCGCTACGATATGTCTGAATATACGTCAAGCAGCACCTTGATTCAATAATATTTCTGTGCTGTGCCCCTGCACAGAAAGGGTGCATATCTCCGGCCCGTATTTCATTCTGTGTCATACCCCGGTGTATCCGGGCAGCCTCTGGTTTTCGTTCGACCGTTATCGGATTTTCACCCTTGCGACCTGTTTATAATAAACAAGATCGGATAGATATTGATTGTAACATACCAGCTTTCTATAATGAATACAATCAGCGGTATATGAAAATACAGCATTGTATCTTGGCGCTGCATTGTCATACTGATAGTGACGTAAAAAATGAATAAAAAATCCGTTTATATAGAAACATCTATTATTTCTTATCTTACTGCCCGACCGTCCCGCGACCTTTTAGCTGCGGCCTGGCAAAGAGTAACAATCTATTGGTGGCATTCGCAACGATTACGCTATGATATTTATGCCTCTGCCGTTGTTATCGAAGAAGCCGGAAGAGGCGATGATTAAGCTGTTTCTAAAAGGCTTGACGTAATAAGGGGAGTTCCTTTACTTGAAATCAATGACGAAGTTGTCGCCTTTTCAAAAGCACTTATAGCTGCTGAGGCTTTACTCAAAAAAGCAATTGACGATTCTCTCCATATTGCATTGTCTGTTGTACACGAGATTGATTATCTTCTTACATGGAATTTTCGTCATATTGATAACATTGAAAAAAAGCCCGTTATGCGAGATGTTTGTCATTTGAAAAAGTATTCATGTCCTGAGAGATGTACACCTCAGGAACTTATGGGAGTATATGAAAATGGCTGACGAAATTATTTCCGAGCTTTGGAAAATTAAAGACGATATCGCGGGTACGTACAATTGTGATGTGGACGCTCTTGCAGAGCATTTTCGAACAAAGCAAGATGGAAAATATTACCGTGTTGTTGATCTTCGACATCCGAAGCAGGCTGATGAAAAAAAATATGCAGCCGGGGAAGATTCCTCAGACATATAATCCGGGATACCCGCCACCTGTATTTCATTCTGTGTCATGCCCCGCTGTATCCGGGTCGTTGTAACATAAAGAATCCTTGACATTGTACCCAACATGGGTACAACGACCAGCCATGATTCATTAACGCCTGCCTTGTTCGGCAAAACCCGGACAGCGGTCCTCGGTCTTCTTTTCAGCCATGCCGATGAAAGCTTTTACCTGCGTCAGATTGTACGCCGGACCGGTATCGGACTCGGTGCTGCTCAACGGGAACTGCGGCAGCTGACACAATCCGGCATTGTACGCCGAGAGGCACGCGGCAATCAGGTCTACTATCAGGCAGACAAGCACTGCCCCGCGTTCTCTGAGATTAAAAGCCTTGTCATGAAAACGGCAGGCAGCGTATCTGTCATTGCATCCGCTCTGTCTCCTCTTGCAGACCGTATCGATGTGGCGTTCATTTTCGGTTCAATCGCCACAAGCAGTGAACGCAGTGCAAGCGATGTCGACGTACTGATTATCGGCCGTGTCGATTTTGAGCACATTGCCGCGGCAACCGGTTCTACAGGGCGCCGGGATGTCCGTTTACTATTTACTCATGCTCTTTTTCATACTCACTCCACCAGCCTTACCGCCGCTCCTGAGACCTCGTCCTTCTTCAGATCAGGAAAGAAAACCGGCATGGTGTCTCCGGATTACGGATTATGTCGATTGAAACGTTGGTACAAAAACAACGTAACCGGCAACAATCACTTTATTTCTATTCCGTTTCTTAAAATCTCAGCAGCAAGAGGGTCTGATTCACTGAAATCTTCAGGACGGTAAGGAATGGGCTCTATGCGCCGGTCAATTTTTCTGCGCAGGGGGATAAGCGTCCTGCGGTCAAGAAAGCGGTCCCCCATGAAATCCTTCGATACAATGGCAACATCTATGTCACTGTTCTCGGAAGCTGTTCCGCTTGCGTACGAACCAAACAAATAATGCTTATCGATAACGATAGTATGATGTGCAACTTCCTGGGTGTATTTTTTTATAATACTTATGATTGAATCAATTTTTTCAGCCATTGATAACACAGGCATCGCACAATCCTTTTGCTGCTTTCCGCCGTGTGGTGCTGAATTGCAGAAGCTGCTTCAGCTGCGATTTTTTTCACGGCCGGAGGCCCCTCCTGCTCGGCTACACTATTTTGATACATGCCGGTGGGCCACGCTGTGTCGTGGCCGTTTTTTTTTTGCTTTACCGGTTGGCTATGCTATTCTGAAAAAGTTATAAACAGGTATGGTGCCACCCGATTAATTTTTATAAATCATAACGAAAGGACTGCACCGTGAAAAGAAACATCACCTGTGTTTTGCTGCTGTTTTTCCTCACAGCAGTGTTGCTCGCCCCGCCGGCAGCAGGTGCCGGCACCCGGCAGATGAAAACACGCCTTCAGGAGAGCTTTGCGCGCCTTGCCTACGGCTCGCCCTCGGACAGCATCGGCACGTTCGACGGCTGGACATTCTGGATCGGCTGGGACGGCAGCTTTTCGGAAAACTACGACCCCTTCAGCGAAACATACGCCTGGGTCGTGTACTTTGCACCCGAGGGCGTCTTTCTGGCCCTGCAGTGGGCGAAGTCGAACTACTCGAATGTAGACATGTATGCGGCCTACGATTATTTCTACGGTGTCATGCACTCGCCGTTCGGCAGCACCCTGCCGAAAAGTTATATAGGCTCTCTGAACGGGGTAAGCCTGTCGATCGATGCGTTCGACGCATCCCTTGCCCCCGTCGGAGCGCTTTCGCATGTATCCCTTGCCGTATCCTCGGCCCAGACCATGTTCAGGATAGGCTCCGCCAAAATGCTGCAGCGCGCTGTTCAGTACGGTGCCGGCATGACCGCCAGCTTTTCCCTGCTACCTTTTTCCCTGCCGTTCGGTGTTTCGCTTGACTATGAATCAGGGGTCGAAGCAGGCTTCTACCCGATTATCATGTGGGATATTCAGGGAGCTTCCGATCCGCTCGATGCCGTGCTTAGCGAGCTGCGCACCAGGTCACAGAGAAAAAGCTGTTATGACGCAATTTCTTCCGCTGAAAGCGGCGAAGCGTTTCCCGACTATTTTGAGACGGAAATCGCCTCAATGCTCGTTCCGGTGCTCGAGGCGCTGCCGGCTGCAGACGATATAGCAGAATTTGTAGCAAGCAGCGGTCAATCCTCGAAAATCGACGCCATGATCAGCTCTGTGCAGCAGTGGCTGCGCACCGGCGACACCAGCAAGCTGCCCGGCGGGATCGATCTGCCGCTGGACCCCGCATCCAACTACGCGGCCCTTCGCCCCCTGAAGGCGGCTGTCGATGCCTGCTTCGAGCTCGGTTACGAGCACGGCTACCGCTCAACCGACCGTGACGATACCATTTACGCCGACTGCATCGTCACGGTAAACTGCACGCCGGGCGACAACTGCACGCTGACCGTGACCGACGATGAGATAGCGGAGCTTGTGCCCGGTTCCGCCCCGGAAGATTTCGAGGGCGTGTGGGTCGGGTTCGATCTGACCACCGAGGAGTTTCTGGTGAACGAGTCCGAGGAATCCGTTTACTGGGCCTGGATCGAGGAAGGCATTGCAACGTACACCTTCGTCAACAATAGCGACTGCCCCCTGTTTCTCGGCGTGCAGGTGTGGCCGGATTCGGTCACCAGCGACAAAACCCTTGAGCTGTGCCGCCGTAAAGTCGTTTTTGAGGAAACATTCGAGGTGCCGGATGTCGCCTATGAGGACATAGAAACAGACGATGACTATGAAAGCTCCTGCACCGCCGCCGAGTTGCTAAAGGATGCAGACAAGATCGCACGGCTGAGGCGGTTCCGCGACCGTGTCCTGAGCAGCACCGAAACCGGCTGCCTGATCATCGATGCTTACTACAGGATGGATGCCGTTGCCCGGCGATTGATTGAAAAACATCCGGAAGTACGGAGCCCCTGTGCAGTACTTTTGGAAAAGAGCGTTCAGCTGCTTTTTCTATTGATATAATATAGTTCGGCAAAAATGCTAAGTAGAGCTTACCATCTGTTGCATGCAGCATAGGGGTCACACTTGACAGGTTACGGCCTGACAGAATTCCGTTAATCAGTTTCTTTAGTTTTTTAAAGAATAAAATCTCTAACCAACGTCTATTCTTCTGTCAAGAGTGTAGCCCTGACACCCATGGTTTGCACCATCCCGCATATCGACATGCCCCTGAGATAACCCTATCTCCTGAACTGCTTCTTTTTCGGCGGCCGGGCTTCGCTGACGATAATACCCCGGCCGTACATGGCGGTACGGTTCAGCTTCTTTATTGCTTCCTGAGCTTCCTCCTCGGTCGCCATTTCGACAAAGGCTATTCCCTTCGGCTCCCCGGAAAACCGGTCGGTCACCATGGTTACGGAAACACACTCGCCGATTTCGCCGAATTTTTTCCGCAGATCGAGTTCGGTAGCCCGGTAGGAAATATTTCCGACATATAGTTTTTTAGACATGTTGCCATGCCCTCCTCTCTATCCGTAGTACACTACTCCCGCGCCTGTCGAAGGTCCCGATCTGGTTTTGCGAGACACGGCAGATCTTCAGGTGCCCATGTATCGGGGATGTTCCGGGCAGGATTGCTGCACACCATCCGGCGCGACATTCTGTTGTTCGATGCGCACAAAACAAGAGGCCCTCTGGGCATCGTAGCGCCCGTGGGCCGCATGGTATACATTATCGAAGGATTTTAAAATATTTAACTGCAAACCACGTAAAGAAGGCTGTATTATTTCATAATAAGAAGTAATGTCAACAGAAAAAAAAGCGGAGCGAAAGCAGCTCAACGACGGCAGCCGTGCAGGTGCAGGATTTTCCGCTCGGATCGCGGCAGGGAGGACGCCGATGCGGAAACAAGAACACCGATAAAGGGGACTGTGCCGGAAGATTGCACCGTACCTTTCGCATTCGACTGTTCCGTTATGGAAACAAAGGCAAAACCCGAGACAAGAAAATTGTTGAACGATGTCAGGCCGAAAAAAAGGTAGGAGTGATAGGTGTAAATGGTTTCCTGGTAAAATGAACTCGCCACAGCCTCATCGCCTTCCCATGAGCCGTTGTACACGGTCCCGTTCAGACGGTAGGTGCCGGTCTGATTGTCGAATGTTCTGCCCGGAACGCTGAGCGTCAGTGCCCCCTGAATAGTTTCGGTCGTACCGCCTGATGTTTCGTTGTCGCTTCCGGATGTTGCATTGTCCGAACCGGCAGTCCCGCCGTCTCCGGTTCCGAATGTCAGTTCGAACGATTGCAGTGAACCCGTTCTGATATCGATACCGTAGCAGTAATAGGAACTGCCCGCAAAATCCTGGGCTTGCACATCGGTCGCAACCAGACCGGACACGGCACAGGCAACGAGACCGCAGAGACAGAGATATTTATTCATGTGTCGACCTTTATGTCATGTGTCAAAATAGTGCAGCAGGTCAGGAGCGGCCTCCGGCCGCGATATCATCTCAAAATGTCATAAAACACCGGCGTCTTGTAACGGTTACACATTCGGGTACAGTACGCCGATCAGTAGATACCAACGGGATTACGCCCGTGGCCCTAAAAAACAATTTATTATTATTTTATTTCATTCCTGGCATTCATCCATGGGCTCATGCTCATGGTCTTCTGCCTATTATTGATAAATGCAAGTGATATGCCAAAAGACATGATCGGAAACTGATCGCTGAGCAGAGTAAAAAAGACTGAATAATCTTATGTTTTTTTATTCGAGGCAAACCGGACACTTTCAACCCGTGCAGCGAGTTCTTCGGCCTCGTGCAGAATGTTCCGGTCAAGCAGTGCCATTTGTGTACCTTTTCTGGCGGTATTGCCGGCAAACACCACTTTTTCAGCCAGACCTGCGGGAAGCATGCCGGTTTGCACCAGATCGTCGCTTTGAACGCCCTCACCCAGCGAACCGGCCACAAATACCCGGTCCAGCTCATGTGCTGCGATGCCTGCATGACGCAGCAGCCCGTCGATTATCTCCGCGACCGCCGCACCTGCGCGCATCACCCGCATGATATCGTCTGAGAAAAGATGCATGTCCGTCTGAAACTCACCATCATCGCGGTATAAAAGAAACGCAGCCTCCTCCCCGACCGTTTCGACTCTGGCTGCCAGCCCCCGTGGTATGCCCCGGGGGCATTCCGGTGCAAGACGCCCCCTGTCGTCGATAATGCCGCAGCGTCGCAGGCCTGCAATGAGCGTAACGATACCGGTGGCACAGATTCCCCGCGGCAGGCTTTCCCCGATTATTGCCGGTTCGATATCATCCGTCACCCGCACCGAAGCAATTGCGCCATGCTCCGGCCGCATGCCGAACCTGATGCCGGAACCCTCCAGACACTCGCAGGCTGTGGTGCCGGCAGCCAGCAGCCTGCCGCCGGCATGTACGACGGCCTGCGTCTCGGTACCGAAACACACAAGCAGTACGGCATCCTCGGTCCGGTGCAGATGGGTGGCAAGTATGCCGGCGGTAATGTCCGCCCCGGCACAGGCGCCGATGACCGGCAGCATGCGCACAACGGCCTGCGCCGGAGAGCGCAGCTCAAGCTGCTGTGCCGAAAAATACGGCCGCTGCGCCGCGGCACCCCCAAAGCGCTGCTGCAGAAAGCCCGCAGCACTGCTGAGATACAGGTGCATCATGCCGGTTGAGCCCGAAAGAATGACTTCATAGACGTGCAGGGGTGAGACGCCACGGGCCGCACACAGCTCGTGTATGAGCAGATCGATCCGCAGAAGAATTTCTTCATTGAGTATTTCAAGGGCAAGCTCATCCTCCTCGACCATGCTGATTCTGTGCTCGAACGTAGGGCCCAGCTCCATCTGGGGGTTGGTGTCCGTAACACTTGCCGTTTTTTTGCGTGCAGACACATCTATAAGGGAAACGGTCAGGGCGGCTACGCCGAGATCGACGGCTGCAGCATACAGTATGCCGGTGGTATCGCCCGGTTCGATACACAGCAGTTCGTGATCTGAAAAAACAGCCGTCACCCCGCGCGGCTGCGACGCAAACACACCTTTCTGATTTATCAGAACAGCGGCCACCTGATCGTTCTGCAGCGGCAGCGATACCTCCCGCATAAGCCGGCTGCAGCACACATCCGGGTCGAGGGCGGCTTCGGCATCGGCTGCGATGTAGTGTTTGCCAAGGCCGGGAACCGCATCGCTTGCAGCCGGCAGGTCCTCAGATACAAGCTCGATCGTAAAGGGCTGCTTGTAAAGTATTTCCGCCTGCATATCCTGTATGACCCGCGCCTGACAGGCAAGCCGTATGCCTTTGGAAAACTCCTCGTCAGTCAGGCAGCCCTTTTCGGTCGGGGTTACGGGTCCCATCTGCTGAAACGAGCGTATCTTGCACTTGCGGCAGATGCCCTCGGCCCCGCAGGCAAAGCGCAAACGAATACCCTCCGGGTTTTCTTCGCAGATGGTTTCAAAAATTGTTTTGAGGTGATCGACCTGTATGTATTTATTCTCGGGCAGAAAGGTAACGGTATGACGGGTTTTCATAACAGCCCCTTAAGCTACTTCGAGGCCATCCCTCCGGATACGATAAGCCTGAAGGCTTCATCCGGGGTCAGATCGATTTCCGTAACCTCCTCTTCGGGAACCATAAGGTAAAAGCCCGAGGTGGGATTCGGCGTGGTGGGTACAAAAACATTCAGCAGCTTCCTGTTCAGCTTCCGGCAGATCTCGGCCTTTGCAACGCCGGTTACAAAAACCATTGTGTAGATGCCCTTGCGCGGATACTCGATAATAACGACTCTGCGGAAGCTTTTGTGCTCGGCTGAAAAAATAGCTTCGGCGATCTGCTTGATCGAGCGGTAAATATCTTTCACCAGCGGAATGCGGGCAATGACGTTCTCACCTGACTGCAGCAGCCGCTTGCCGAGGATATTCGTGGCGACGATGCCGGTGAGCATGACGATGCAGAACGTGATAATAATGCCGAACCCGGGAAAATAGAACGGCAGCCGCGTGTTGATGATCGGGTACAGCCTGTCGGTAAACTTAACGATCAGAACCAGAATATACACGGTAAGCGCAATAGGAACCAGCACCAGCAGTCCGCTGATTAAGTAGTTTCTCAGTTTGGCTTTCATTACCCGTCTTCTTTTCTCAGGGAGTCAGCACGATGTTGTCGATCAGCCGTGCCTTGCCGAAGCGAACCGCCAGTGCCATGACGCTTTCGCGGCTGATCGTTTCACATTCCTGCAGGGTTTCGACATCGCATATTTTAATATAGTCCGTTTCAGCGCACGGTTCCCTGCCGATTCTTTCGGCTGCCCGTCCTATCAGCACGCCGGCACTGCGCTCGCCTGCCTCAAAAAGGTCACGCGCTTCAAACAGAGACTGTGAAAGGCTGCGCGCCGCCGTACGCTGCCCTGGGGTCAGGTAGGTGTTGCGTGAGCTCATGGCAAGCCCGTCATGCTCCCGGACGATCGGCGCGCCCACGATCTCTATATCGAACTGCAGGTCCCGGGTCATACGCCGGATCACCATAAGCTGCTGAAAATCCTTCTGGCCGAAAACCGCGCAGTGCGGCCTGGCCGCGTTGAACAGCTTGGCCACAACCGTGGTAACCCCGTCAAAGTGATCCGGCCGCGAAACACCGCAGAGATTTTTTGTCATATGGGCGACCGATACGCGGGTCTGAAACCCCTCCGGGTACATCTCCTGCACCTCGGGAGCATAAATGCAGTCGGCTCCCGTGGATGCTACCATCTGCAGGTCGCGATCCCAGTCCCGCGGATAGTCTGCAAAATCCTCGCCGGGGCCGAACTGAATCGGGTTGACAAATATGCTGACAATAACGATGTCGGCCTGACCGGCAGCGATCCGCATCAGGCTGCAGTGCCCTTCATGCAAAAAGCCCATAGTCGGCACCAGCGCAACGCGCCTGCCCTCTGCACGGGCAGAATCGGAAAATACGCTCATCTCACGGGCCGTCCGTATGACCTTCATAATGCGGCAGAATCGTTATTTGAAACTGTGTTCATCTGCGGGAAACGTCCCGGAGCGCACCTCGCCGGCAAACTCGTCGACAGCATCCTTTATCGGCTGTTCGAGCTCGGCATAGCGCTTGACGAACTTCGGCCGGAATTTTCCGGACAGTCCCAGCATGTCGTTTATAACAAGCACCTGCCCGTCGCAGTGGGGCCCTGCACCGATGCCGATCGTGGGTATACTCAGTTCGGAGGAGATCTCCCGCGCAAGGCTTTTCGGTATGCCCTCAAGCACCAGGGCGAATGCTCCGGCGCGCTCAGCCGCCAGGGCATCTGCAAAAAGCTTCTGGCGCTGCTGTTCCTCCCGCCCCTGCACCCGGTATCCACCCATCCGGTGTATGGACTGCGGGGTAAGGCCGATATGCCCCATGACCGGTATATCGATATCGCAAATCGCCCTGATCGTGTCATGCATGTTTTCACCGCCCTCGAGTTTTACCGCCTCCGCACCACCCTCCTTTACCAGCAGGCCGGCATTACGCTTTGCCTCCTCTATCGATACCTGGTAGGACATGAACGGCATGTCGGCGACCACAAGCGCCCGCTTCCTGCCCCTGATCACCGCTTTGACATGATGCAGCATATCACGCATGCTGACGGGCAGCGTGGTATCGAGTCCCAGCATGACATTGCCGAGCGAATCGCCGACCAGCAGAATATCGACATCGCTTTCATCGAGCATGCGGGCCATTGCAGCATCGTAGGCGGTCAGCATAACGATTTTGCACCCGTCCTGCTTCATCTGCTGAATATCAAGTATGGTCACTTTTTTCATGGCATGCTCTCCGGCTGTGTCGCGAAAACGCCTGTATGTATCTAGAGCCTGACTGCTTTCGTGGTATCCGGTCACGAAGACTGCTGCATCTCCGGATACAGTCTGATTGTATCAGCAGTCACACACGAATACAATCAGGAAAAACCGTGCGTACACTCCCGGAAAGATTGAATCGAGTCAGAGAATTCGCGCTCTGACTTTCTTTCTCAGCTTATTCCCTCATCCGTTTCAAGGAAAGCGGGCCGGGGTGAAAGGTCACCTGCATTCAGCTTTCTCCCCGAAACGCGTAAAGCTTTTCGGGCCGCACCGCCAACGGCAGTGGCTTTTGATAACAATACTGGAGGGGGTTGCGTTTTCCAGACGGAAGCTGCTGCAGCCCGTCAGTGCACCGTATCTTTCGGCTGCATTCTCTCGAAAAGCTCGTCGATTTCATCGGCCATCTTGCCGGACAGGGCTTTGCTGACGAACACAGGGCTTTTCTGACGAACCGCCAGCGCTATGGCGTCGCTGGGGCGGGAGTCCATAACCAGCTCATGGCCGTTGAAATCAAGATACAGCTGGGCATAAAAGGTGTTTTCCTTGAGATGCGTTATGACGACACGCGTGACTGTAATGCCGATTTCCCTGAAAACACTCATTGCAAGATCGTGTGTCATGGGACGCGGTGTCCAGGCTTCCTCGAGACCCAGTGCGATGGCGCTGCCCTCGAAGTGACCCACCCATATCGACAGAATTTTCTCGGTTTCCTTTTCCTGCAGCACCACACGGTACTGTCCGGTTGCAAAGTCGGGTGAAGATTCCTTAACCTGTACCTCGATCAGCTCGCTGTCGGCAGGTTCCAATTGCAATCCTTTCAACGGTGCCGCATCACTGCACCGGCATATCATTGCGAACATTGTTTACAAAGATATCGACAACCTCCGGATCAAACTGTGACCCTGCTCCGGTTCTGATCTCATGCAGAGAATCATCGACCGAGCAGGCCCTGCGGAATGACAGGTCGGAGCGAAGGAAATCATAGGCATCCGCTACGGCAATAATCCGGGCATCAAGCTCGATATCATCGCCTGAAATCTCATCGGGATACCCCTTTCCGTCAAAGCGCTCATGATGATGTCTGACGGACGAAGCGATTCCGCTCAGATGACTGACATCCGACACTATTTTTTCTCCGATTTCAGAATGTTTTTTCACCAGAAAGAACTCCTGGTCGGTCAGCCTGCCCGGCTTGCCCAGAATGGCCTCACTGATACCGATTTTTCCCACATCATGCATCAGTGCGGCAAGCTTGAGCTGCTGCAGGGACTTGTCGGTATAGTTCATACGTTTACCGACGGCGCAGGCAAGCTCGGCAACGCGTGCGGAGTGACCGGAGGATACGATATCGCGCGTGTCAAGCGCTTTTATGAGCGCCTCAACCGTTGACACGAATGTCTTGAGCAGCCGGTCATAGGAGAGCATCAGCTCCTGGATGGTCATGTTATCCTCGTTTTTCTCTTCATCGACCACGAATCCGATATTTTGCAAATCAACGCGCCGCACCCGATGGTGGCCGCCCGGTGTTTTTATTGCCTTGAGTTTACCTGAATAAATATAGTTCTTGATTGTCTGTGTTGTAACCTTGAGAAGCGATGCAGCCTCTCGTGTGTTCAGAATTTCCTTTGAAGCTAAATGCTCTGTTTTTTTTGACATAACGGCCTCACATATGGAATGCTTACAGTTTGCTTATATACCCTGATAGTGTCATACTATGCAAAATAAAAACTTTATTTTCAATTACTATGTAATTTAACGCACAATATATTTTTTTTTCAACTTTTTTTTAATTTTTTTTATTTACTGTCAATATGCTTCCGTTTACTATGCATGTTTATAATTTTATTATTCCTGTAGAACCATAGGAATAATACTATATTGCGGTGTATACTTTCAATATACTATATAAAATCGGAAAACAAAAAGAAAAAGTTCACAAACGCTAAAAATATTTAAAATCAAAAATAACATATAATTAAAATAAATTTATATAAAATCGTTATTTTATAATACAACAGCGCTGCATCATGAACGCATATCTCATCTTCATACTCTTTGTCCTTATCGGCAGTTTTCTGCTGAATACCATAGTGGAGTGCCTTTCGATCAGACACCTGCAGCCCGTTCCTCCCGATGAATTCACGGACACCTGTGACGCACAGACCTATGCCGTGTCACAAAACTATCTGCGTGAAACCACACGCTTCGGCATTGCAACAGATACGATTGTCACCGCTGTTACAGTGGTTTTTATACTCGCGGGCGGTTTCAGCCTGGCAGATCGTATCGCCAGAAGCCCCGGTATGGGGGAGATACCAACCGGCATGGTGTTTCTAGGCATGCTGCTTCTTGCGTCACACCTGCTTCACATACCCTTTTCAGCCTGGCAGACGTTTGTGATCGAAGAAAAATACGGATTCAACACAACAACGCCCAGAACATTCATCCTTGATATTTTAAAAGTATGGCTGCTGGCCGCCCTGGTGGGAGGTGCCTTTTTCGCCCTGATCATCTGGCTGTTCGACAGCCTGGGCAGAGGCGCCTGGGTGCTGTGCTGGGGTGCGCTCGGCGCATTTCAGGTGCTGCTTCTGTATTGTGCACCTGCCGTCATCATGCCGCTGTTCAATACATTCACACCGCTTGCAGATGGCCCGCTGAAAGAGTCCATAGAGGCATTTTCGCGCTCACAGCGCTTTAAAATCAAAGGAATCTTCACCATGGACGGATCGAAGCGGTCGTCAAAATCGAATGCATTCTTCACCGGCATCGGAACGTTCAAAAGGATCGTGCTGTTTGATACGCTGGTTGAAAAACATTCTGTTGATGAAATCCTTGCCGTGCTGGCGCATGAAACAGGTCATTACAAAAAAAAACACGTGCTGCAGCAGCTCGCCGTATCGCTTGCATCCGGCGGCCTCATGCTGTATGTACTGTCGCTGTTTCTGAACAACAGGGGGCTTTTTGATGCGTTCGGGGTTGAGCATCTCTCGGTATATGCAAGCCTTGTTTTTTTCGGATTCCTGTATGCACCGCTGGACATGCTGCTCGGCATCGCCGTCAATGCTCTCTCCCGAAACAACGAGTATGAGGCCGATGCCTTCGCCGTTGCTGCGCAGGGCAGCGGGGAACCCATGATCAGCGCTCTGAAAAAACTGAGTGTCGACAATTATGCAAACCTTACTCCGCACCCTCTCAAGGTTATGCTGAGCTACAGCCATCCGCCCGTTATGGAAAGAATCCGGCATATTCGCAGCATACGCCCTTCGGCATGCCCGGGAACGTGACATGCGGCCGGGTCATGAATTACCTTGATATAGCGGCCGAGCAGGTGCTATAATCAATTGATTTTTATTGCACCGCAGTCTGCGCGAACCGGTATATGACAGGCCGCCCCCGACGGGCCGTGAGAAAAAACAACAAACGTAATCCATCGTCCTTATGAAACGATCAGCTGCAATAGAACGAAAAACAGCGGAAACCGCCGTCCGGCTCGAACTGTCCCTTGATGGTACGGCGTCATACAGCGTAAGCACACCGGTGGGATTCCTCACCCACATGCTCGAGCTGTTTGCCAAGCACGGCCTGTTCGATCTGACGGTCAAGGCGGGAGGTGATGTGGAGGTCGACTACCATCATACGGTCGAGGATACCGGCATATGTCTCGGACAGGCTATTGAAAAAGCCCTCGGCGACAAAAAGGGCATAGCACGCTACGGTGATGCCACCATACCCATGGATGAGGCGGCATCGCAGGTGAGCATCGATTTAAGCGGCCGGCCGTGTCTTGTCCTGAACGCACCGGTACTGCAGGGGAAAATCGGCGATTTCGACACCGAGCTTGTAGAGGAGTTTTTTCAGGCTGTCGCAAACAACAGCCAGATGACGGTCCACATATATGTGCTTTCAGGAAAAAACGGTCACCACATTGTAGAATCCATTTTCAAGGCCTTTGCCCGTGCGCTGCACGCGGCAACCCGGATCAATCCCCTCGCGCAGGGCATCCCCTCGACAAAGGGCATCCTGTAATTGCTTGTTATGACGATCGATATTCTTGACTACGGCATGGGAAACCTTCGCAGCGTTCAAAAGGGTTTCGAACGGACCGGCGCCGAGGCCCGCATCGTCACGTCATCCCGGCAGGTCGGCGACAGCCGGGCGCTTGTCGTTCCGGGTGTCGGCGCATTCAGGCAGTGCATGGAGAACCTCGCAACGCGCAATCTCCTCGACCCGATCCACAGGCACATAGCGGCGGGAAAACCGTTTCTGGGCATCTGCCTGGGGCTCCAGGTTCTGTTTACCGCCAGTGATGAGTTCGGAACCACGCCGGGCCTTGATATAATCAAGGGCCGTGTCAGGCGTTTTCCTGCAAAGCAGCCGGCGGCTGAAAGCGGGCCGGTTCTGAAGATTCCGCACATGGGCTGGAACACCATCACAAAAAAAAAGGATGAGAGGCTGCTTGCCGATGTGCCCGACGGATCGCACCTCTATTTTGTGCACTCATACTATGTGCAGCCTGACGACAGCGCGGTGGTCGCCACGACAACCTTCTACGGTGTCGAGTTTACCTCGAGCATACGATCAGGCAATATTTTCGCCTGCCAGTTCCATCCTGAAAAAAGTCAGCACATCGGGCTGAGCATTCTGAAACGGTTTTCAGAAGCATCCGGAGGGTAACACTGCCATATGATTGTCATCCCGGCTATCGATTTAAAAGACGGCTGCTGCGTTCGGCTGGCACAGGGGGAAATGAACCACTCGACAGTATACTCCCGGAACCCCGTCGAGGTCGCCCGGCGTTTTGAGCAGGCCGGCGCTTCACGCCTTCATATTGTCGATCTTGACGGGGCCGTAGCAGGCAGCCCGAAAAACAGGACTGTCATCGAGTCGATACGCTCGGCCGTTTCCATGCAGATTGAGCTCGGAGGCGGAATCCGCGACCTTGCAACCATAGAGGCCTACCTGACGCTCGGCATAGATTACGTCATTCTCGGTACGGCGGCGGTAAAAAATCCAAAGCTGCGCGATGCGAGCTGCCGCCGGTTCCCCGGCAGCATCATTATCGGAATCGACGCCCGTGACGGCAAACTGTCGCTGCAGGGATGGATGGATACGACTGATATCACAGCCGCCGACTTTGCCGCGCAGCTTGACGGCTCGGCAGTCGCTGCAATCATATACACCGATATCAGCCGGGACGGCATGCTGACCGGCCCCAACATCAGGAGCACGGTCGAACTCGCCCGTGCCGTGCGGATTCCCGTTATCGCCTCGGGGGGGGTCTCCCGCATTGATGACATCAAAGCCCTGCTGGAGGTTGAACATAACGGCATAGCAGGGGTCATTACCGGCCGGGCACTCTACACCGGTGATCTCGATCTTGAAGAATGCCTGAACCTGACGGCCTGAATCATTGTTCCTGATACTACAGCAACAGAAACGGAGCCGGCCGGTGGCAGCAAATCGAACAAATAACGGACGCAACGGAGCGCATGCCTCCGCATAAATGGTTTAATTGAATACACCACCGTCATGGCGAACGACGTGAAGCAGCCTCCCTGAATACGGCACCGTACCTGAAGAGACTGCCGCGTCGCTGCGCTGCTCGCAAAGACAGATCAGTCAGTCGCACGGGTACTATCATTTGTGATTTTCTTTTGTCGGCTACAGTAATTTGTAAAATGCTATAAAGAAGAAACCGCACCATGCTTGCCAAACGAATCATACCCTGCCTGGATGTCAAAGACGGCCGCGTCGTCAAGGGGGTCAATTTCGTCAACCTGACCGATGCCGGAGACCCGGTCGACAATGCACGGTATTATGACGCGGAAGGGGCCGACGAGCTGGTATTCCTCGACATTACCGCCTCGCATGAGCGGCGCAAAATCATACTCGACGTTGTCGAGAAAACCGCCGGTGACGTTTTCATGCCCCTGACGGTCGGAGGCGGAATCCGCGATTTGAATGATATCCGCGATCTGCTCAATGCCGGCTCCGACAAGGTATCCGTAAACACCGCAGCCGTCAGCGATCCCGAATTCGTACGCCGTGCCTCGGAGCGGTTCGGCAGCCAGTGTATCGTTGTGGCAATCGATGCCAAAAGAACGCCCCGGAGCGGGGGCGAAAAGCCGGCCTGGGAGGTATACATTCACGGCGGCAGAACACCGACCGGCATCGAGGCCGTTTCCTGGGCTGAAAAAATGGAGCATCTCGGCGCCGGTGAAATTCTGCTGACCAGCATGGACCGCGACGGCACCAGGGACGGATACGACATCGAGCTGACCCGAACCGTTTCCCGCGCCGTCACCATTCCCGTTATCGCATCCGGCGGTGTGGGCGCCGTGGAACACCTCTACGAGGGTATTGCACTGGGGGAGGCTGATGCTGTTCTGGCGGCATCGATTTTCCACTACCGCGAACACTCTATCAGCGAAGCCAAGCAGTATCTGCTCAAACGCTCGATACCGGTCAGGCTGATACCGGGCGGCTCAAAGGCGCTCCGGCACGACGCACGGGAGCAGACATGACGACACCGAAAAGCACCGCCCCCCGGGGATCAGCTCCCGCGGCGGACATGCTTGATATACTCGACAGCAGGCTTGCCGGCATCGACGAAAAGCAGGCCATGCATAGTATACTCGCGGCACTGCGTGACTATATTCTGCAAAAGCAGCGGGACAGGGATGCGGAATAATATTTTACAAAAACTCAAAACCATCGATGATCTAGCGACACTGCCGGTTGTTGTCAACAACCTCATTCAGATCACCAACAATCCCAAAGCCTCGGCCAGGGATGTCGCAAAAGCCATCTCCCAGGACCCCTCTCTTACCGCACATGTCCTGCGGATAGCGAATTCAGCGCTGTACGGCTTTCCTCAAAAAATCGTAACGGTGAATCATGCCATTGTCATTCTGGGATTTGCCAATATCCGCAACATCGTTCTGGCCGCATCGATTTACGAAATGTTTCCGGTCTGCGATACCCGCAGCCGTTTCGACCGGGAAGCGTTCTGGCAGCATTCCCTTGCCTGCGGTATTACCTCAAATCTGCTTGCCAGAAAGCTGGGCATTAAAAACATCGAGGAAGCCTTTATCTGGGGGCTGCTGCACGATATCGGTAAAATCGTACTCGACGCCTACTTCCATGACCACTACTGTGAGGTTTTCGAACACGCAGCGCAAAACGAACTGTCTCCCGCTGACGCCGAAAATGCCGTTCTGGAAGTCGACCATGCCGAGATCGGCGGCATTATCGCTAAAAACTGGAATTTGCCGCCGACAATCATTAAAGTTATTCGTTTTCACCACAGCCCGTCGCAGGCGCATGAATCAATGCGCTTTGCCGCAATTATTCATATTGCAGATATTCTCTGCCGTGCCCTTGCTCTGGCAAACGGCTCGGATGATACACTGCCGCTTATTGAAGAGGCATCCTGGAACCTGTTTCGGCTCGACAGGAGGTTTATCACCTCACTGTATGCCGAAATAGAGGCGGAAACATCCAAAGCGGCCTCGTTTTTTTCTTACAGCAGCTGAGGCAGTGAGCGTACGGCTGCCGCACGGCGCCGGACGGAGACCGCCGTCACCGCCGGCCGAAAAGGACGCACATGACGATCATACCGATAGAAAAGGACAACCGCTTTCTCAGGCAGACGATTTCGGACCTAACCGAACAGATCGATCTCCTGAGCATGCTGCAGGACATGAGCCGCCAGTTGATAGCCCAGCATGACTATCACCACATAATCGATATGTTTCTGAATACCGTCAAGGAAATCATAGACTACCGTTCGGCTGCCCTGTTCATGTCGGACAACAGCGACAACAGCTGGAAGCAGGTTCGCCTCAGCGGTGAGCCTGATGAGGCCCTGGCGCGGTTCGAGATCGACGACAGCATAATCGACTGGGTTTTAAAAGAAGGCAGATGGATCCATGTTCGCGAGAATCATGCCTGCGACAGCATCATCAGCATCCAGCCGATCCACGGCTCGCAAAAAGCCCTCGGCTTTTTGCTGATGACAAGCAGTACCGATAACAGCGCCTTCACACAGGCCAACATCAAGCTGCTTTCTTTCGTCGCAGGGCAGACCGGGATTGCGCTTGAAAACCAGCAGCTCTATGAACGCCTTCACCGCTCCTGCGAGTACACCGAAAACATACTGGAGTGCATCAACAACGGCATAATTACCATCAATCCCGAAAACCGCATTACCTTGATCAACAAAAACGCCACCGCCATGCTGGGGCTGCCCTCGGCCGATGTGCTGGGCATGCTCTATTACGATGCCATCCCCAAACCGATTGCCGTCCTGTTCGACACGGTCAGACAGCAGGCTGTGGAAAAGGGCTTTGCAATGGAAACGGTTTTCGAATATACCATAGTGGCCGACACGACCATCACCATGGCTGTCGGGGCCTCACTGTTGAGAACGCACGAAGAGGACCGTGCGGGCATCGTCTTTATTCTCAGAGATCTTTCGGCCTCGAAGGAGCTCGAGCGGCTTCGCAGGCTGGATAAGCTGAAAAGCGAATTTGTTTCCAATGTTTCGCACGAACTCCGAACCCCGTTAAGCATTATAAAATCATATGCTGAGGCCGTTCTGCATCAGGTTGCTCCGAACGATTTGCAGACGCGGCATGAATTTCTTACCGTGATAAACGATGAAACAGACCGCCTCTCTCGACTGGTAAACGATCTGCTCGACATAGCCCGCATCGAGTCCGGAAGGTTCGAGCTTGCCCTCAGGCCGGAATCCTTTCCTGAAATAATCGAGTGGGCCGTCAGCCAGATTAATAAAACCAGCGACGTGCACGACATTGCGCTGTCGATTCCCGAAGGACTTCCGCTGGTGCTTGCAGACAGGGACAAGCTGTGCAGGGTTTTTTTCAATCTGCTCGACAATGCCGTCAAGTTTTCACCCGCCGGCGGCACGATAGCCGTTACCGCTTCAGCCGGCGGCTCCGCGATTCAGTGCAGTATCGCCGATCACGGTATCGGGATATCCGAAGCTGATTTCGAACGAATATTCGATAAATTCTTTCGCTCGGAAGCCGCCGAATCGAACAACATCGCCGGCACCGGCCTCGGACTTCCCCTGGTAAAGCATATCGTCGAATCGCACGGAGGTACGATCAGCCTGAGCAGCAGATTCGGCAGCGGCTCGACATTCACTGTTTCTCTGCCGGCTGCCGTAAGCCGTGAAGGAGGTGCTCGATAAACCATGGCCGGTACAGCATTTTCTCTCAAAGGCACTCTCGATCACTTTTTTTTCGCCAGTATTCTGCAGCTCCTTTTTTTAGAAAAGAAAAGCGGTGTACTGCGTCTCAGAAGCGCCTTGAATGAGGTAAAAATATTTTTCAACGACGGCACGATCATTTACGCCACGGAAACGGACGAAAACCGCCGGCTGATCAATCTGCTGAAGCATCACGGCTATCTGCCGCAGCAGCAAATCGCACACTGCAGTGCCCTGGCCAAAAAGGATGACGTGCCGTTAGCCGCGGTACTGTCCGATCAGAACGCACTTGCACCCGCAACCATACAGTCCGTCACCAACAGGCTTGTCAGTGATATTCTGTATGATCTTTTTCTGTGGGAGCACGGCGAATTCGAATACAGTGACGGCCTGCCGTCACTCGAAAACCGGATAACCACCGAGCTCGATACCATGGAGCTGATTCTCGAAGCATCACGCCGCGTTGATGAAATATCCGTTCTGACCAGGCATTTTCCCAGCGACCGTATAATGCTGAAGATGTCTGAAATCCTTACGGACAAAAAGAAAATAACCCTTGCGCAGCATGAGTGGAACATCCTCTCGCTCATCAACGGCTCGCGCAGTATCAGGCAGATTATTAAAGAAAGCGGCTGCGATGAATTCAGCATATATAAAATTCTGTACCTGCTGCTTTCTTCAGGACTTATCGAAACCTGCGGTGAATCCCCTGCGCAGCAGCACGACGCTGACCGGCATCCGGACAAAGGCGGAGAAGTCAGGAAAAAAACCATTCTCGTAGCAGACGATATGACACAGATAAGAAAAATTCTGCGGTTCAGCCTCAGACAGGCCGGCTATGATGTCATGCTGGCTGAAGACGGCGAGGAAGCCCTTGCCTGCGCCTGCGGTGACCGGCCGCCCGATCTCATCATCCTCGATATAATGATGCCGAAACTGACGGGATACGACGTCGTCCGCAGGCTGCGCAAATCCGACAGGACCATGAATATTCCGGTCATTTTCCTTACTGCCAAAAGCCAGAAAGAGGATGTGCTGAAAGGGCTCGAGGCCGGTGCCGACTATTATATGGTAAAGCCCTACAGATTTTCAGATCTTCACAAAAAAATTGAAGCCCTGCTCGACAAATCAGGCTCGCAACAGTAACCGTTTTTTATCCGGAGGCACAGAGGTAATGGAAATGTATGATAAACTGAAATACGACGATAACGGCCTGATACCGGCGGTCATTCAGGATGTCGAAAACAATGAGGTTCTGATGGTCGCCTACATGAACCGTGATTCCCTGAAAACGACCATCGAAACCGGCAAAACGCATTTCTGGAGCCGTTCGCGGCAGAAATACTGGATGAAGGGCGAATCCTCCGGGCACACACAGGAGGTCAGGGAAATCTATACGGACTGCGATGCGGATACCGTGCTTATCAAGGTCAAACAAAACGTAGCTGCCTGCCATGTCGGCTTTCGCTCGTGTTTCTACCGGCAGTGGTCCGAAAACGGATGGAAGGTGACCGGGGAAAAGGTGTTTGATGAAAAAGACGTCTATAAAAAATGATGCCGGAATCCTGAAAAACATTTACACGGTCGTTGTCGACCGGAAGCTGAACCGGCCGCAGGACTCCTATGTTGCCGGGCTTCTCGAATCGGGCGGCGCAAAGATTCACGAGAAGCTTTCGGAAGAAACAGCCGAGCTTATCGACGCCTCGCAGGGCGCCGACATACAGAATATCATTCACGAAACCGCCGACGTGCTGTTTCACACAATTGTTCTCCTCGGCCATCACGGCATTGCACCCGAAGCAGTCTACACCGAGCTTTACAAGCGCTGGGGGGTATCCGGCATTCAGGAGAAAGCAGCACGAAACCGTCAGTAAGGTTTTCGACTGAAGATCGATGTTTTCGATGACCCCGGCGGGGCCCATAAAGTCCTTTGGCCCCTTTCGACCAGACCGAGTCCGAGGCCCGTGCTGCGCAGATATGGGCCGAACTGTCTGAGCGCAGCGGGTTTTCGGTCCGCCGCTGCACACGGCTCGAGCCAGGGTGGCCGGGCAAACGGGTGTCCTTTCTTTGGACACGCACAGAAAGGTGTGCTACCTGTTTTAAACAATAGGTCGGTTTCTCCCGGTATCGCTTAAAGCTTTTCTGACCGCAGCGCCGGAGGCGGTGGTTTCAGGCAAAAAACAAGATACGGTACAGTCTATGAACCCCATCCCGCCCCTCCCCCTTGTCGGCATCACCATGGGTGACCCGGTCGGCATCGGTCCGGAGGTAGTTTTAAAAGCTCTTGCCTGCAGGG
The DNA here is from genome assembly GCA_964518865.1 of uncultured Thermodesulfobacteriota bacterium. Lineage (GTDB taxonomy): Bacteria > Desulfobacterota > WTBG01 > CAIYCZ01 > CAIRTM01 > JANQGV01. The sequence continues at coordinate 10,577 of CAZFIB010000017.1, read as the reverse complement.
ATGTACACACCTGCTGCCGTCCTGTCGTGCTGGGAGATGCCGCGCTTTTACAGAATACAGCCCTTGCTCTCGACATCCCGGCTGAAATCAAAAGCATCACCTCGCTGCAGGACTGCAGGACAGCATTGCCGTCGTTGCCTGTTTTGAATCTGTCGCAGCTTGATCCTGCTTCGACACAACCCGGTTGCCCGACAGCCGAAACCGGGCGCGCCATGGCATCCTATATCACAAAGGCCGCAGAGCTTGCCGTACGCGGCGATATCGAGGCGATCACAACGGGGCCGATACGCAAGGCCTCGCTGCATGATGCCGGATACGACTATCCCGGTCATACGGAAATGCTCGCCGCCCTGACCGGTGCGGAAGATGTTTTCATGATGCTCGCAGGTGATCGGCTTCGTGTCGTACTGGTCACCATTCACTGTGAGCTGCGCGCCGTTCCCGAGATGCTTTCGACTGATTCAATTCTGAAAACGATAACCGCAACAGCTGAAAGCCTGCAGCGCTGCTTCGGGATTGCACGCCCCCGTATCGCCGTTGCCGGACTGAACCCCCATGCCGGGGAAGGCGGCCTGTTCGGAAGCGAGGAGCAAAGGATTATCCAGCCCGCCGTAGCGGCAGCCCAGCAGCAGGGAACAGACGCCGCGGGCCCCTTCCCCCCCGATACGGTCTTCCACCGTGCCGCAGCCGGGGCATTTGACGCTGTTGTGTGCATGTATCATGACCAGGGACTTATTCCGCTCAAGCTTCTGCATTTCGACGACGCCGTCAATGTAACCCTGGGGCTGCCCATTATCCGCACATCGGTCGATCACGGCACAGCCTACGATATCGCGGGCACGGGACAGGCACATCCCGCCAGCATGGTGCAGGCAATAAAAACAGCCGCTTCGATGGCGCAGTGCCGAAAACGATAGTGCGCTATGGCTGAGCCGAAACACATAACCGTCACCGGGGCCCGCGTTCACAACCTGAAAAATATCTGCGTGGAAATTCCGAAAAACCGTTTTGTCGTCATTACCGGCAAAAGCGGATCGGGAAAATCCTCCCTGGCATTCGATACCATTTATGCCGAGGGGCAGCGGCGCTATGTCGAGTCCCTTTCCTCCTATGCGCGCCAGTTTCTCGAGCAGATGCAAAAGCCGGATGTCGATGCAATCGAGGGGCTGGCGCCCGCCATCGCGATCGATCAGCGAACGGTCGGCAGCAATCCGCGCTCGACCGTTGCCACCATAACCGAAATCTACGACTACCTGCGCGTACTCTTCGCCCGGGCCGGCACCCCCTACTGCTATTCGTGCGGGCGTGAAATTACCAGCCAGACCGTACAGGAAATGGTGGATCGGATAACGGCCCTGCCGGCCGGTGAAAAAATAATGGTCCTGGCACCCGTCGTACAGGGGCGCCGGGGGGAGTTCGCCCGTGAATTGAATAAACTTCAAAAGGAAGGGTTTGTGCGCGCCCGCATCGACGGAACTATTGCGGACCTTGCCGCTGCCCCCCCGCTCGCCAAAAACAAACGACATACGATCGATCTGGTCGTCGACCGTCTTGTCGTAAAAAGCGGTATTGAAAAACGTCTTGCCGATTCGCTGCAGACAGCACTTCAGTTCGGCGGCGGCATCGCGCTGATAGCACCTGCAGGCGCAGAGGAGATGTGCTTCAACGAGCAGCTTTCCTGCGTTCGCTGCGGCATCGGCTTTCCCGACGTGAGCCCCCGAACGTTTTCGTTCAACAGCCCGTACGGGGCCTGTCCCGCCTGCTCGGGACTCGGGACACGCATAGAGTTCGATCCTGCTCTTGTCGTTCCGGACAAAAGCCTTTCGATCAACAACGGTGCAATCGTTCCCTGGGGTGAACGCGACTCGTTCTATGTCAAACACCTGCTCGGTTCCGTTGCGCGTCACTACGGATTTTCACTTGACACACCCTATCGACAGCTCGATGAGAGCGTGCAGTCGCTGCTCATGTCCGGTTCAGGCAGGGATGCGGTGGAACTGGTCTATCAGAACGATGCGGGTACCAAAACATACAAGGCCCTCAAGCCCTTCGAAGGCGTGCTGGCATCGCTGCACCGCCGCTACCACACGACCGAATCGGAGAAAATCAGAGAGGATCTCTCGCGCTACATGAACCGCCAGCCGTGCCCTGAATGCGGCGGATCGAGACTTCGCAAGGAAAGCCTTGCCGTAAAAATCGGGGGGGCCTCCATTCACGACATCGTGACGATGACGGTTGCCGAGGCCGGACACATGATACGGGGTCTGTCGTTTACCGGCAGCCGGGCCGCGATCGCCGGGCCGCTTCTGAAGGAAATCACCGGCCGGCTGGGCTACCTCCGGCACCTGGGGCTCGGCTATCTCGGTCTCGACCGGACCGGCGCTACGCTTTCCGGCGGCGAGGCGCACCGCATCCGCCTTGCCACCCAGCTCGGCACACGCCTCACCGGTGTTCTCTATGTGCTTGACGAGCCGAGCATCGGCCTGCACGCCCGCGACACCGGCCGGCTGATCGACACGCTGAAAGATCTGCGCGATATCGGAAACACGATCATTGTCGTCGAGCACGACCGCGATACGATCCTTGCTTCGGACTACTGCATCGACCTGGGTCCCGGCGCCGGAACCGAGGGCGGCCGGGTGGTGGCGGCAGGCACCCCGAAACAGCTGATGAAAAACTCCGCATCCCGAACCGGCCGCTATATCGCAGGACGATGCGATGCACCGGTTCCGCTTCGCCGCCGTCAGGCCGGCCGGGCCCGCATCACACTGCGCGGAGCATCTGAAAACAACCTCAACCATATCGATATCTCATTTCCTCTGGGACTGTTTATCTGTACCACCGGCGTGTCCGGTTCCGGAAAAAGCACACTGGTACTGGATACCCTGTATCCAGCACTCGCAAACAGGCTGTACCGCTCCGCAGCCCGCCATGGCGCCATAACAGCAATCAGCGGGATCGAAAACGTCGACAAAGTCATACATGTCGACCAGTCGCCCATCGGCAGAACCCCCCGTTCGAACCCGGCCACGTTCACCGGCCTGTTCGCCCCCATCCGTGATATTTTCTCGCAACTTCCCGAATCAAAGCTCAGGGGATACCGCCCGGGCCGCTTCAGCTTCAATGTCAAGGGGGGCCGCTGCGAGGCCTGCCAGGGCGACGGTCTGGTAAAGATTGAAATGCATTTTTTGCCCGATATTTTCGTCACCTGTGATGTGTGCCGGGGACGGCGCTACAACCGCGAAACGCTGGAAATCATGCACAAAGGCCGCAGTATCGCCGATGTGCTCGACATGACCGTACGTGAAGCCCTGCCGTTTTTTGAAAATATTCCCCTTGTGCGCGGCAAGCTGCAGGTTCTTCATGATGTGGGGCTTGACTATATCACGCTCGGTCAGCAGGCAACAACCCTGTCCGGGGGCGAGGCCCAGCGCATAAAACTCGCCCGTGAGCTGAGCAAAAAGGACCGCGGGCACACCGTGTATATACTCGACGAGCCGACCACCGGCCTGCATTATGACGACGTGTGCAGGCTGCTGGAGGTGCTCCACAGCCTCGTCGAGCGCAGCAACACGGTCATCGTTATCGAACACAACATGGATGTCATCAGTACCGCCGACTACATAATCGACATGGGCCCTGAAGGCGGCGACAGGGGCGGGATGGTTGTTGCTGCGGGAACACCCGAGGACATCGCCAAAAACGAGGCCTCACACACGGGCAGGTATTTGAAAGAGTATCTCGGCCGAAACTAGAGCACTTTTCTGTTTTCTGCAGCCGTCTTTTTTTGCCATTTCGACCGAAGGGAGAAATCTCTTCACGGACATGAGATTTCTCAGTCGCCGTGCTCCTTTGAAATGACAGGATGGCTGCAGCATTGCGAAAAAATGCTTCAGGCACAGGCATAATCGATCGAACGACCTCAACGTCCGGCCTGAAGCCTCACGCTGCGGAATCCCGCCTGAATGCCGCCCTGATAAGCGGCGGAGCGACGATGGTCGTCAGAAGCGACATGCCCAGCACCACGGTATACAACTCGTGCGTTATGGTATGCAGTGAAAGACCGATAAGCCCCACAACAATACCGACCTCACCCCGCGGCACCATGCAGACGCCGGCCTGCAGCCGGGTCGCCAGGTCTTCTTTTCGGCAGGCAACCGCAGCACCCGCAAGCTTGCTGACAACCGCCACTGCAGAAACCAGCAGTACAAGACCGAGCAGTCCGGGGTCGAGAAATACACGCGGGTCCAGGTGAGCGCCCATCATAACGAAAAAAAACGGCAGAAAAAATTCGCTGACATACTTGACCTTGTTTTCCAGGTCATACACGCCTGCCACCTCATCGATAACGATGCCTGCCATAAACGAACCGATAAGAGCTGCGAGCCCGATCACATCCGCGAGTTCTGCCAGCCCCAGGCACAGGATGATCGATACGACAAAGGGCCCTTCGGACATACTCAGGCGCGATATCCAGCCGTGCAGCCTGCGGGTTATCTGCGGGCCCCAGAACGTCAGAAACCCGATAAAGGCGGCGGATTCAATCACCAGCAGCACGAATTCAGTAACATTAAACGAGCCCAGCGCAGCATAGCGGACCAGAGCAAGGGCGATCAGTGCAAGAATATCATCCAGCACGGCTGCACCCAGTATAATACAGGCCACCCGGTGCTTGATGAGGCCCATGTCCTGCAGAACTTTTACGGAGATGCCGACACTGGTCGCCAGAATCGCGGTTGTGACGAAAAGGCTCTCCACCGTCCCGTATCCGAGGCCCCACATGGTCACAAAGCCCATAATAAGCGGGAACGCTACTCCCAGCAGCCCCACCTTCACGGATGTCCTGCCGACCGAGAAAAGATCCCTGACCCTGATTTCAAGCCCCACGTGAAACATGAGGAATATGACCCCGACTTCGGCAAAGGCCATCAGAACGTGATCGGTGGTGTGGATGATACCCAGAACGTGCTCTCCGATAAGCACGCCCGCAGCTATCTCACCCACGATGGCGGGCATCTTGAGCCTGGTGAACAGCTCGCCTGAAATTTTGGCGGCCGTATAGATTACAAAAAAAGCGAGCAGCAGATTGCCGGTTTCCATGCGCGGGCCTCCCGTTCGTTGCAGAAATCAGTTCGAGGTCACGTTTATACTGCAGGTACCGGCACCTGTCAATAGACCTCTGATTGCATTACAACCAGAGGTTCGACTACTTCCTCCTGCGGTTCACCGGCCCTCTTCATGAACTCGAGCCATATCGGCAGAGCGGCCCGTGATCCGGTTTCATGTTTCCCGATGCTGCTGCGGTCATCCCTGCCGACCCACACCCCTGCAATCAGCGCTTCGTCAAATCCGATAAACCAGGCGTCTGCATAATCGTTTGTTGTTCCTGTTTTGCCGTATGCCGAACGATGAAGCGTTGTCGCACGTCTGCCGGTCCCATCCAGAACCACCGCCTTGAGCATTGATCGTACATCCATAACGACGCGATCGGGCACAAGACGCGTGTGGCCGTTTTCCGGTTCGATACACAGCATATTTTCCCGGTCGATTACCCGTTCAAGAGCGATCGGCTTCATGGTGTGACCGGTACCGAGCGCACCGTAGGCGCAGACAAGCTCCAGCAGCGTGACCTCCGATGCTCCCAGTGCGGATGAATAGAACGGGTGTATGGTGTTTGAAATACCGAGCTCTTCGGCCGTATCGATGATGCTCTGGATACCGACCATCCGTGCAAGATTGACTGTGGCGGCATTGAGCGACCTGCTGAGCGCCTTCTGCAGTGATACTTTGCCCATATAGACGCCGTTGTAGTTTTGCGGCACCCATATACCCTCGCTCCTGATATCGACAATACGCTCATCGTTAATCATGTCGTCGGGACGGTAGCCTTTTTTAAGAGCCGCAAGATACACGATCGGCTTGAACGCCGACCCCGGCTGCCGCAGAGCCTGCGTCGCCCGGTTGAACTGCGATATGCCGTAATCCCTGCCGCCGACCATGGCCCGTATTTTTCCGGTGTGCAGATCAGCTGCCAGCAGAGCGGCCTGCACGCCGGTGACACCCCTGGTACGGAGCTTTTCGAGCCCGATCCTGACGGCATCTTCGGCCTGTTGCTGCAGCCGCGAGTCAAGCGTCGAATATATTTTCAGGCCCGAGGTGTAGAGCCTGTCACCGTATCGCTTTTCGAGAACGCCGCGCATGTAGTCTACAAAATACGGCGCGTGGTAGGCCCGGCCGTGAAGCGTTTCCGGCATGGGCGATTCAACCGCCAGGCTGAATTGCGCTTCATTGAGAAATCCGTTTTCCCTCATTTTTCTCAAGGCTGCGTTCCGGCGGGCGACCGCTTGCTTCGGGTCCTTGAACGGTGAGTGCCGGGACGGGGCCTTGGGAAGCGTTGCAAGCAGCGCCGCTTCGGAAATGCCGACACTGTCGATATCCCTGCCGAAATAGGTGTGTGCGGCAGCCCCGATGCCGTATGCTCTTGTTCCGAGGTAGGCATGATTGAGATACAGACCGAGTATCGTGTCTTTTGTATAGATCCGCTCGAGCTGCAGAGACAGAAAGATTTCTTTTATCTTGCGCGTCACTGTCTTTTCAGAGCTCAGAAAAAGCATTTTGGCAAGCTGCTGCGTTATGGTGCTGCCCCCTTCCACAAATGACCTCTCTCTGATGTTTCGCAGCAGCGCTCCGCCGATCCGTATAAAGTCGATACCGAAGTGACGGTAAAAGCGCTTGTCCTCAACGGCAATAAACGCATGTTTCACATGGTCGGGGATTTCGTCCGAAGCCACAAAATTACGCCGTTCGATATAAAATTCGGTCAGCAGCTTGTTGTCATGCGAGTAGAGGCGGGAGGCCTCGAACGGGGCGTAGTCTTCAAGGGTGCGTATGTCCGGCAGTGTAGCCGAGCACCAGTAGAGATACCCGGCAATCGATCCGATGGCGAGGGTGACAAGCAGCGGAATGCTTTTCAGTAAAAAACGGCGGCCCCGGTGTGCCGCCCGTACTGCCAGATTCAGGCAGCGATTTCCTGCGTTTTTTTTTTATCGAGCTCGATGAGAATGTAGCGCACCCGCGAAACAATCAGTTCCGGATCAAGGGGTTCTTGGACAAAAAAATCACCGTTCAGACATACACGCTGCAGGTGCTCGACGAACTGGCGTTCCGCGCAAACGATTTTTACCGTTGATCGCATGTGGTGAGTAATCGTGCGCAGGCATGTGTTGGCCTGATGAGGATTATGCTTTGCATCGTAGATGATAATCGCCGGTGCTCTGCGTCCCACCGCCTTCTGAAGGTCGGCCAGACCATCACAGACGAGCGCATCGATTCCGTGCAGAAAAAGCGCCTTGTGCAGAATTTTCCGCCTGATGTCGTCTGAAGAGCATATACACACGCAATCCGTCATTGCTGCGATACGCCCTCCTCCTGCGCCATGTGCAGCAGTCCGCGGGCGGTGGAGTACAGCGGCTGTTCTGCAACACGCACCTCGGATATGTCGACCGGCAGCGGGTGCTCCTGAAGCGTTTTGTTGAAAAGTTCAAGACAGCCGTCCGGGGATACGGAACCGCCGCTCAGCACAACCGGCATACCTCCGGAAATTCGCGGAATATTGTCGGATGCCTTGAGTACACGGCACAGGCTCTTGAGCAAATCGCTGAAAACGTCTGCATAATACACCTGGAGGGCTGTTTCGACGGTCTTCCCGCCTGTTCGGGACAGCTGAAGACCGTTCTCTTTGTATGCACGCACTCGCGAAACAGGCTCACCGACAGCCTGTGACACCATGTGGTCGATGTAATCGCCGCCTTTCTGCAGTCCGAAGCTTACGACCGGAACCGCCAGATATGCCAGACAGACATTGCACATACCGCCGCCGATGCTGATACCGATGCCGGTAAAGTTACGGTTTTCAAGCTCCGCCAGCACGACCGCAAGGCCCTCATGCACGGGAACAGGATGATAGCCCAGATCCCGCAGGTGCATTTTTATCACAGACTCGTGGAATACCGTCGAGACAGTACCGTCACAGGGCTCCGCGGGCATGCTGAAACAAATTGTTTCATTTTCCGCCTGCGCTTTCACGACTGTCGCATCAAGCAGGGCTTTCAGGATATGAACCGAAACAGGCTCCTGCGGGTTTAAAATTCCCCGGGCAACCGGCCGCCGTATGCACGACCCGTGCATGGTGGCAAAATTTTCAGCGGCATCACCCAAAACATACAGCGTGTCGTTTCCGGCAAAATAGTCGACGCTGTCCTTTTCAAGCGCTTTCCTGACCATACCGGAGGCATCTACCGGGTAGAACGCATTCATGCGCCTGTTTGTTTGAACGCCGCTGCCGTCAGTACCTGCAGCCACAATACTGGTTGTGCCGATATCGAGGCCGATCGGACCTTTATGGGCACTGCTCTGACAAAGCGGTGCATGTGCATGCAGCCGGTCTGTTCGTTCCGGACTGCCTGCGCCGCTGCGTTCTGTGCTGCCTGAAGTTTCGACGGCCTCTGCGGAATCGGCCACCTCCAGGGGGCCGAGAGACATAGCGCCTATTTCCTCTGTGGTCGTTTTGTCGAGCCTGACGGAACGCCTTCTGGTGTCATCACCGTTTTTTTTATCCAAATCTTCAGCTGTATTGCCGCTCATAGCATATCCTTTACAATCAATTACACGGGTATACAAATATACTGCAGCCGAAACCATCCGTTCAAAAAGCAAATGCAGAGACTATGCCATTTCTGAAAAAACTCGGCATAAACAGAATTGGGGTGGTAAAACCTGCGGAAAGTCGATGTGATATGCTGGTTTTTAACGATTTTCAGTATAGCTATGCCAAGCGATACGGCCGGCCGAACAAAAGGAAGCGGTAAACGCTGCCGCAAAAATAGTGCGGTTTTCGTGAAATTTTCCCGTTTGCAGGAAAAAAATACCCTGTAACGCTTATCTCCTGCCGAGCCTGCTCAGCAGCTTGCCGGCACATATGTTGACAAGGTTTTTTCTTCTGAGAAACGGAAACACCGGCTGTTTTCGCACACCCATTTTATGCAGCTCCCGCAGGATGATCCGGCTTCGCTGGTCGACAGCCAGACCCCGCTTGAAAGCCCGGTAGGCCTCGTACCGGTTGCCGAACAGCAGGTGCACGCGCCCGAGGTTGCAGTACAAATCCACATCATCATGAACCTCCCGGGCGGCTTCCTCGCACAGAATCGCTGCCTCGGTAGCCGTTTTGTCAAGCATTGCCAGACATACCCCGAGGTATGAAAGGTAGCGCGGATCAAGGGGCTTGATCTTCAAAGCGGTTTTAAAAGCCTTTTCCGCTACACGCAGATCTCTGCGCTTTAAGAAAAATATACCTGCCCGAAAAAGCTCATCCGGATCGCGATCAGCGAGATTATCCATGTCAACGTGACACAAGGGCGGAATATCTGTTGTAGCGGTCTGCATGGATTTACTCATGGCCGTCCTCCTTCGCTGCAAAAACGATTTACTCGTATCGTCTGTATTCACAACCTTTACAGCAGACGTTACACTACTGGCAATATAGCATCCGAATGCATATCGGGCAGTGAACCATCAACACCTCTCGTGTTAAATATTTACACAGGCAACTATTCAGGTTTTCATGCAAACATGACGATATAGCTAAAAGAAATACGCGCTGGACGACGCTATTGACAGGTATCGTCTTTGCTGGTACATATTACCAGCATACCGGTACGCACCCGCATACAAAAGGCAATCGACGAAATGACCCTTAAAGATTCACCCCTTTTTGCCGGCCTTGACGAAAAAGAACTCGAACAGGCCGAAAAAGTCGCTGTCCGGAAAAAGTATCCGAAGAACACCGTGGTTTTCAGCGAGGGCGACACATCCAACTCGCTGTACATTATCAGCAGCGGCAGAATAAAGGTAAGCATCACCGACGAAAACGGAAAGGAAATTATCCTTTCCATGCTGGGACCGGGGGAATATTTCGGCGAAATGGCCCTGCTGGACGATTCACCTCGCTCGGCCTGCGCCGTAACCAAAGAACCCACGGAGCTGATAATAATCAGCAAAAATAATTTCATGAATATTTTTTCATCGAACCCCCTTGCGTTCAACCTGCTGCAGGAACTGACCAAGCGCCTGCGGGGCGCCAATAAAAAAATCGAAAGCCTGGCACTGCTTGATGTCTACGGTCGTATCGCCCGCCTGTTTACCCAGCTCGGCAAACCCGACGGGGAGAAAATCGTACTGTCCGAAAAGCTGACCCATCAGGAAATTGCCAATATGGTCGGCTCCTCTCGCGAGATGGTCAGCATTATTCTCAAGGAACTTTCCAACGGCGGCTACATCTCCGTTGAAAACAAAATGATAACCGTCAACCGCAAGCTCCCCTATTCCTGGTAGCCATGTCTGTCACCTGAAAGTAACCGATCATTCAAAAACCAAAAAAAACCATGAGTTAGAGAAGTCTTCGCTACGTTGCGGGTACAAGGGATGTACATCCTTCTCGTAATCGTAACCGTTTCCTATGGTCGATAGAGTTATAACTGAAAGTTGTGTTTGAGAAGAAAGGTGGTGTATCCTTTCGGGTG
>CAZFIB010000016.1:0-61347 GCA_964518865.1 uncultured Thermodesulfobacteriota bacterium | reverse complement strand
AACTCCGGTGGCTTGCAAATAGTGCGCCTGTGAAATGAGGCGGTGGATTTTGGACCTGCTGATTCAGACTCCTTTAGCAAATCTTTCACGGTATATGCGGCATGTAAACGGCGTCTACACACAGCATTATAATCGGCGGTACGAAAGTGAGGGACAACTATTCCGTGGCCGGTATAAATCCATTCTGGTTGAGGCTGATCAATATCTGCTTGAACTTATCCGCTATATTCATAGAAATCCATTGCAGGCAGGCATGGTAAAGAGTTTGGATGACTATGTCTGGAGTAGTCATAAGGGATACCTGACACAATCCCGACACTGGAAATGGCTTTCGAAAGATTGTATTCTTTCTATGTTGACAGAAAACAAACCACAGCAGCGTTCAGCATATATTCGTTTTGTTAATGAAGAAGAACCCGGAGAAATAACAAAAATATTTAGTCAGGTAAAACTTCCGTCAATTCTGGGGACGCAAGAATTCCTTGAACATATAAAGAAGAAATATTACAAAGAAAAATATCATAAAGACATACCTGAATCTCGTGGATTAGCCCCGGATAATGAACAAATAATTGAAACTGTGTGCAGAAACTATAACATAGCAATAGATGAATTACTTAAGCCCAGACGTGGAAGGATCAATGAACCAAGAAAAATCGCGATCTATCTCATACGTAAACATAAAGGACTTTCCCTGGCAGAAATCGGGAAGCAATTCAAGATGTCCAATTACAGCAGTGTGGGTAGTGTGATACACAGAATGAAAACACAATTGCATGAAGACAATAAACTTCGTACTCGATTAGAAAAGATGGAAAAAACTTTAATGAGCCAAGCAAAGACCTGACCCCTATATTGAACCAGCCTTGATGCTACTCTTCCGGCAGGCTGCCGCTGAAGGGCATGTGAACAAACGACATCGGGCCGCTCCATGATCCGGCCACCGCGGTTCCGAAAACCACCCCGCCGTAACTGTCGACCTGCGCCCAGGGCGCAAGTATGCTGCCCTCGACATCAGCCGCAACAAAATTAAGATCGGTTGCCTCATAAAAGTTGAACAGCACCCTGTCGCGCCACGCTCCGAGCGAAAGCATGGCCATATGGTTAAATCCGCTCTGCGTGCCGCTGATATTCACAATGACAGTGGCATCTGCCGGGATGTTGACAGCGAACAGGCCGCGGGCTTTATAAAGCCTGGTGCCGTTAAGATGAAACACCTGCAGAGCGGTGCTGCCGTCTCCGATCAGGAACAGCAGCTTCCACACCCTGGACACCCTGCCGGTTGCTTGAAAGCCGGCCAGGTTCACGGCCAGATTTTCCAAACAGGCTTCTTCAGATGTAAAGTCTACTGAGAGTTGTGCCTGCCCGGTAACCGTTGCTCCGTCAGCCATGGAGGTTTTGACCGAGTCACTCACGCCTTCGACGCTTCCGGCCGCCCGGATGCTGCCGTTCAGAATCAGACCGTCTCTGTAAAAAACATTGCCGCCTGACATCAGAATCGGCTCGTCCGGCGCTATGCCGTCGGACCCTTCGTTTATTATATAATATGCGAGATGCACATCGCCGCCCGCTGCGACTCTGCCGTCGACATAAGAGTAGCTCGAAGTAAAATCATCAAGAACAAATGCCGCACAGGAACCGGCTGTTCCGAGCAATCCGTCGCCTCCCGGCAGGTTCCCGTCATCTGCAGCAATCGTTACGGTATCGTTATCAGAAGCGTTGCCGTCGTGCACGGTAAGCCCGATCACATATGTTCCCGCGGTGTCCGGCATGAAACCCGCAAGCACAGCTCGGCTGTCCTGCATAGATGCAGCGCTATCATCAGGCCGCTGGAGGAATTCCCAGAAGAAGGTTAACGTGTCGCCGTCAGGATCGCTGCTGCCGCCTGCATCGAGCCGTACTGATGTTCCCGTTGTCACCTGCAAAGGATCACCAGCAGCATGCGCAACAGGCGGTCGGTTGCGCGTAGTGATAACGCATGTCGCCGGTTCGCTGTCCTCAGCACCGTCATGTACTATAAGCTGGATGATGTAGCTTCCCGCATGGTCGGCGACAAAGCATGGGTTTATGATGGTTGCGTTATCAAAACGTTCGGTGTTGTTGTCCGGCACACTCACAAACGACCAGTGGAAACCGATATCGTCAAAATCGGGATCATAGCTCGCCGACCCGTCAAGCTGCACGGTGTCACCCACCTCGACTTCCCGGTCGGGGCCGGGCACAGCAACCGGCGGACGGTTTTCAGTGCTTACCAGCACCTCGACCGGATCGCTTGTGTATTCAAAATCACGCACGACAAGCTGCAGACGGTAGTGCCCCGGCATATCGGCCGTAAAAAACGGATCAGCGATAAAACGATCGCTGAGCACAGCTGCACTTCCCTCCGGACGCACGACCAGGGTCCATTCATACTGAAGTATCGTATCGTTGTCGGGATCATGGCTCGCCGAGCCGTCAAGCTGCACGGTGTCTCCCACACCGACCGTTCGCGAATCACCCGGCACGGCAACCGGCGGACGGTTCCCGGTGGTTATCAGCATGGTATCTGGTTCGCCGGTGCACAGCCCGTCTGAAACGACCAGTGTCACTTCATACGTGCCGTGGCGGTCGATCCGCAGCAGAGGATTGAAGATGTCAGGGTTACTGAACTCGGCAGAGCTTTCCTCGGGAGCACCGGTAATCTGCCAGGCGAAGCTGAGAACATCACCGTCGGGGTCATGGCTTGCCGAGCCGTCAAGCTGCACCACATCACCCACATGCTGCAGCAGATCGTCGCCCGCCCGGGCGACCGGGCAGCGGTTCTCTACGGTCAGGGGGGTGAAGGCAAGCGTTTGGTTGTCGCTTCCGGTTTCGGCGGTCAGTATGATCATATAATCACCGCAGGGCAGTGAGAGCGTTTCCATGCGGACGGTTTCGTTGCAGGTGCCCGCTGCAAGGCTGCAGTTATCGGAACAGGTACACACAAGCTCCTGATCCTGCAAGGCTATGGTTTTTATGCGGACCGGCACAGAATCAGGAGTCGTGTTTCCCGCATTTGCGAGGCGGTAAGTAAGGGCCACACCCTGCCCACGATACACCGTGTCCGGCTCGGCACTCAGGGTCCCGCTCAATGCCGTGCCCCCCTGCCAGCTCGGCAGTATCCTGAAGGTCGCATTGTCGGCGGCAAACGGTTCGCCATCCTGCTCTACGGTCAGAGCCGCACGATAGACACCCGGCCGATTAAGCCCGGTATTCCAGTACAGATTCCGGGAACGGCTTCCCCGTGTGTACAACACCTGAATATCATGCTCATCAGCGTACAGTTCAGTACCGTCACCGCAGTAGAGACCGACCCGTGCGGTAAGGCCGGTAAAAAGATAGTTGGGTGAAAAACTTTTTACCAGACTGCTTATCTGCACCTGCTCATGTTCGTGGTAGAACCGGCGGTCGGTTGTAATCCCGGCTTCAAGGGTCTTGTCTGCAAGTATTACAAATCCCTCTTCGTCGGCCGCCCGCCTGATATCGTTTTCATAGACATAAACCGCCACCGAATACTCATTGGCCGGCGTTGCTGCGGTGTTCCACACCGCTTCTAACGGTGCTGCTGCGCCGTCTGCGGGAAGGGATACGACAGCATTCTCAAGAATCCGTGTCGTTGTGTTTCCGGCGCTGTCGATAATCAGCATATCAACGGTCACGACTCGTTCCTCATCAATGCTGTTAGTGACGACCGCAGTGACAGCTACGTCTTCATTGTAAGCGTAGCACTCCTGCTCCACGTTCAGTGTCACGGAAAGATTGCTTGCCTGCACCGCAACAGCAGCCTGAGCACTGTTGTTGCCTTCATCCTCTTCATCGATCAAACCGTCGGGATCAGCCGTCACAATTATTGAGCGCTGCCCGGCCCTGCCTGTCGTATCATAGCCTGCAGTAAGGGTACGGCTTCCTCCGAACGGCAGCACCTCATAAATAACCTGTCTGCTGATAAGCGCTTCCGGAGTCTCCTCGCCATCATAGAAACATACGACAATTCCTGCGATGTCCGTACCCCGATTTCGAACCGTAGCGCTGACAATGACCTGTGCTCCTTCCACAGGTGCCTGCTCAAGGATATGTATGTCCTCGCCGTTCACGGCAGGGTCGGGTTTTTCCGGTACACCGATATCGACGACTTTTAAGGCACGGTTATTATACTCCCGCGCCTCTGCGATTTCATTCTGCGGATCAATCTCGACATGTATGTAGTTTCTGCCCCGCTGTCCCAGAGTGTCCCAGGCTACAGCAGCAACCGCTGTGCCTCCCGCCTGCAGACCTGCGATGCTTTGACCGCCGATTTCCTCATCACCGTCCGTAAACCGAACCCATGCGGGTTCGTTCAGGGATGCCCCCCTGTTGCCGACAACTGCGCTGATCGTTACTGTCCGGCCCTCTTCGAATTCGGCAGGGGTAAGAACAATATCTGCAGCGCTCACCGACAGATCAGGATACCCTGAGGCTGCATCCGCCACCTGCACGGTTACAGAGCCGCGGTTGTTGAGCTCATTTGTTTCTCCCAGACTGTTTTCAGGATCCACCGCTACGTAAAGATCATGGCCTCCCTCCGTTGCCAGCCAGACAAAGACCGCCTCCGTATCTCCGTATCCTGTGATGCGCTCAAGCACAACAGCGTCACAAAGCCTGCCGCCGGTTTCAGGATAGCCGTCATACAGAGCAACGACAACATCCACAGCATCCCGGGCTTCGGCATTCTCAATGCGTGCGGTTACCGTAAGGGTATCGCCGTGTCCCGGTGCTTCATCGGACAATGTAATATTCTGTGATTTTACCTGAATATCAGGACAGGCATCCTCTCCTGTTTTTACGACAAACGATCCGACCGCCGACCCAAGGCCCGCTTCGCCGACAGCGGTAACATTGACCATATCGGTTCCGGCGGCATGGTTGTCGCTTACGACATGGGTCCCCAGAAAGGTGCTTCCGTTTTGGCTGAATGAGATATCATAAACACTACCCTGATATTCACTCAGCGTTCCGCTCATGCTCAGTGAGCCGGGTGCGCTGTCAAGCGGATTGACCGCTATTAAAACCAGGTCTCCGGGATAATAGCAGGGTTTGTTGAACAGCAGCTCAAGATCGATCTCCATCCGGTAATCGAGAACCGACAGGGCCCAGGCTGCCAGGGCGGTTTCAGCGTTATGGCCGGCCGGTATGCCCGGCAGAGCAGCCCAGCCGCCGGCATCGTGCTGCAGGGATCCCAGCCATACGGCTCCCAGGGCGCTTTCCGGCCCCTCATGCCCGGAGGCGTCCAGGGCAATCAGTGCCCAGGCTGTTTCAGCGACCGAGCTGTCACGGCTGCCCCATCCGCCGTCGGGGTTTTGGTTCTGTTTGAGCCATGCCGCTGCAGCTTCCAGTTCGTCTTGGTATCCTCCGGCTTTTTCCATGACAAGTATTGCAAGGGCGGTAGTCGTAATCGTTTCCCATGCACCGCCGTTTCCGCCGTCGGCTTGATTCACCAGCCACTGTAATCCGTCTTGAACTGCAGCATCACCTGCATCGCTTCCCGAACTGAGCAATGCAAGCAGACACCAGCAGGTGACCTCTGTATCCGGCGCCCCGCCGCAGGTCTTTCCCCAGCAGCCGGCCGGCTGCTGGACGTCTTCCAAAAAGTTTCCGGCTTTTTCCATAGCAGCCTCCTTGCCGGGAACATCGACATCGACCGTACCGAGCGCCCAGAGAAGAAAGGCCGCCGTATGAACAAAATACCCGGCATATGACGGTTCCAGGTAGACATGCCAGGTGCCGCTGCTGCATTGGACTGAGACGGCTTTTGCAAACGCCCGTTCAATGTCTGAAACGCTTCCGCCTGTATCGCACTGGTGCAGAGACACGCAGGAAAGCGCCGTCTCCAGCGGCACGGCGACGCTTTCCGTAACATCACCCGCTGCGGTTGTATTTTGAAGTATAAAGTCGATGCCGTTCACTACCGCGGAACCGGTATCACCCATTCTTGCCAATGCACGCAGAGCTTCGGTTGTTGTGCGGGTATCACTATAGGGTTTGGTCGCCATATCGTATCTCGACCAGCCGTTATCGCTGCGCTGTAGTTTTTTAAGATTGTCGATGTCCGCTTCTCCGGTATAGCCGGGGTCCGTGTACCATCGCAGTGTAATATATGCCGCAACCTGGGCCGCCCACGAACCGACATGATGCCTCTCGTAATAGTCGATAATGTCGCTCACAACAGCCTGCTCATCAGGATCATCCGGATCGGAGGCCAGAATAATACCTGTCGCCGGGTAATGATCAAAATGCGTGCCGTCCCAGTAGTTATTATCGTACGTGGCAAGCAGCCGGTCCCTGGCCTGCTGTATAACTGCCGATTCACGATCCATACCTGCCGCAATCAGCGCTTCGATTGCCATACCGGTAGCGACCGGATTATCCCAGCTGCCGTCATCGGCCTGCTGGTCGACTATCCAGGCAACCGCTCCCTGTATCGGCTCCGCGGTGCTGTCCATGCCGGCTGCACGCAGTGCCAGAACCGATTCACACGTTGGGGCAATCAAATTATTCCAGCTGAAATTAGTTGCCTGAAGCTGCAGAACTCTCTGGTGCAGCCTGTTTTGAAGGTCGACCGCTGATGCTGTGCTGCTGTTGATGGCAATAAGCGCCTGCAGGGCAATGGCCGTTGCCCTGGAAACGAGTCCGCCGCTGCTGGGCCAGCCGCCTCCGCTGCGCTGCTGTTCCTGCAGCCACCCAACGGCGCAGGTCACAGAGCCCGGCTCTTCGGACTGTTCGACGATATATATCTCCGACACCAGCACATTCGGTCCCGCCAGCAGGTTGAATCTCAGGGTAACCGTTCCGTCACGGCAGGTCTCTCGGGGCAGATCGAAAAAGAAATACTCGACATGTCTGTCGGGCACATCCAGCGGACCGTGAATGCTCTGGTTGTCGGCAAACAGCTCCTGCACCCGCCCCCCTGCGTTTTCCTCGACATACGCAACAGCCAGATGATACGGTTTGTCGGGATCAAGGCCGCTGCAGGTATAGATTACCGACTCGGGATCGCTGCTTGCACTGAGTGCGCCCGGA
The DNA here is from genome assembly GCA_964518865.1 of uncultured Thermodesulfobacteriota bacterium. GTDB lineage: Bacteria > Desulfobacterota > WTBG01 > CAIYCZ01 > CAIRTM01 > JANQGV01. The sequence goes on along the minus strand of CAZFIB010000016.1, from coordinate 54,273 downwards.
GGATTATCCGGTGCTGCGCCGCTGATGACGGTGTCGCTGCCCCGTATCAGATGCGGCTCGGCAGCCGGATTGCCGCAGTCGTCATGCAGACCCTGCAGCACGCCCACCGCCATCTGCAGCTTTGCCCGGTTATTATGTTCATTTGCCTCGTCGACGGCATTATCAGGATCGACGACTGCATATATATCCTCTTCGCCGGCAGGCAGCACAACTTCGATTGCCGCCTCTTCAGCACCTGCCGCTGGAATCGAGCCGATACTCTTTTCGCCCAGCAAAAAGGCGTCGCCGTCCGGATCGCCCAGGTAAAAATAAACCTTGATAGTTTCGACCGGACTGTCATGATAATTTGCTATACGGGCATTCAGGTTCACCCGTTCTCCTTCCCGCGGTCGTGATGGAGCGGCGGTGAGCTGTCCGCTCATGATAGTCAGATCAGCCTTGTCGGAGGCAATGCACATATGTGTGACAGCCCTGTTGTTGGCCGTATTAACATCACCGGTTATATCGTCCGGATCGACGATAACCCGGATTTCATGCGACCCGCCCGATATCTCCGCGCAGACAACCGAAACGCTTTCCGACTCACCGCCCGGCAGTGAAACCGTTGTATCGGTGCCGATCTGCACACCGCCGGCATCCGGCGCACCGTCAAAGAACCTGACCGTGACATCAAAGAACGGCGTGCTGCCGCGGTTACGCACCAGAGCTGAAACCGTTATGCTGTCTCCTTCAGACGGAGCGGCAGGAAGTATAGCGATATCCTGTGACCGTACTTCCAGATCGTGCGGTGCGGATACGGCTATCCGGATCGAACCCGTATTGTTCGAGCGGTCCGCATCGCTGATCACGTTCTCCGGATCAGCCACGACATATATCTCATGCAGACCTTCCGGCGGAAAAAAACGTTTTGCAACTGTTTCCGCAGAACCGGCAGGCAGCTTTGCAATGCGTACCGGGCTGCCGATCGACATGCCCCCGGCTACGGGGTCACCGTCATAAAATCCGACAGAAACATCGGATACATCCGTACCGCCCCGGTTCTCGACCACAGCCTCTACGACAGCGGCATCGGCAAGAGTGGGCTCTTCCGGCGTAATACGCATCAGTGCCGGGTTGATCTGCAGGTCCGCACGTGTCGTCACCCGCAGTGTTCTGCGGGCCAGATTGTTGGTCTCACACTGTTCGATAACCGCATCGTCGGCGTCAACTGCTACATAAAAACGATGGGTTTCAGCCCCGGGCGGAACATGCCAGGGAATAACGACCGTCGCAGTATCACCGGCATCCAGGTTTTGTACTTCACTGCTGCCGATCAGGCTCGCATTATCCGTCTCGTTCAGATACACCCGCACAGCGAAGGCCCCGGACGCCCGTGTGCCCGTATTACGTATAACGGGTTGAATTTCCAGTGTTTCATTGCCTTGAGGCAGTGGCGGGGCAAATCCGATATCTTCAGTGACGATCATCAGATCGGGCGCACTGATACTGACGCGTGTCTCGGTCCGGTTATTGAATTCATTGACCTCTTCGAGCGCTTCGTTTTCATCGAGAACCGCTGTCAGGATAACCGTACCGGCATGCCTGCCGCTGTCCCAGACAACGTCGGTTATCGCAGATTCGCCCGGAGGAATGTCGGAAAGGATTTGGGAACCGACATGCGTGCTGCCGGCATAAAATGCAATCTCTGCAGCCGAAGCTGTCTCCACACCATGGTTGTCGACTACAGCGCGGATCGTCAGCATATCGCCCGGATCCGGCTGTGAGGGAGAAACAGTAAGCCCGTCCGGCGCGAAGGCAAGATCGGCAAGAGCATCGCTGCCGGCAACGCTCAGCGTCGCTGCAGCCAGGTTGTTGTCTTCATTCGACTCATTGAAGTCGTTTTCCGCGTCCACAACAAAAAAGATCGTATGCTCACCGCCCCAGCCGGTCGTGTCACGGTATATGCGTACCGGCACAGCACGTCCCGCGTCGATAGTCGGAATGGTCAGCACACCGCATAGCAGTCGCCCGCCACAAGCCGGGTCCCCATCGTACACTGCCAGGCCTGCGTCGGCAAGCGGTACGGTACCGGCGTTGCGCACCGCGCAGGTAATCGCAACCTCATCGCCGGAAACAGGCTCTGCAGGATTAAAACCGATATCAGAAGCCATGATTGCAATATCCACTGTTTCTTCCGCCTTGAAAACCTTAAATACAGTATTCGCCGTATTGTTGTGTTCGCTGCTTTCAGCAATCTCATTCTCCGGGTCAACGACAATATGCACATCATGCATGCCGGCCGAAAATGAGCCCTCCAGGCTGAATGTCGTTTCGGTACCGCTTACTATGCTGTCATAAACGTGCTCGCCCAGCAGTACTCCGGCACCCGGTTCACCGTCATACATTCGGGCGGTAACAGTTTGTGCATCACGGTCACCGCTGTTACGGATAGCGGCGGTAACGGTCGTACTGCCGTCTTCCCGCGGACAGGCAGGAGAAACGTTCAGCGTTCCTGCCGCAACAGACAGATCTGCTCCCGCAAAGTCGACCGGCATAACCGCAATCTCGGCATGTGCGCTGTTGTTCTGTTCATCCGATTCGGCAACGGCATCCTGCGGGTCAAGCACCACATGGACGGCATGCGTTCCGGCATTCGGCTGCAGATGCACGTCGGCAGTAACACTGCTCAGCCCGTCGATGCCGGTATAGATAAGCTCGCCGGCCTCCTCTCCGCCATTTTCCGGATCACCCAAATAGATTCGAACCGCAACAGGTCCGGCAGCTGTTTCACCACGATTTGCTATCACCGCCTGCAGGGTGACCGGGTCGCCGGCATATGGTGCGGCAGTATCAAATGTCATGTCTGCAGATGAAATGCTCAGGTCGGGCAGGGTGCCTGCGGTAAACTGCGTCACAGCCATGTTGTCGAGTTCGCTTGTCTCGGTGACGGCTTCGTCAGGATCGACATATACGTAAACATGCTGATCGCCGGATACGCTGTCGAGAACCCAGCTCATCCGTGCCGCAGCAGCCGTGCCGGCTTCGATCATCTCGATCGTGTCGGTGCCGAGTGCGACCCCGCCTGCCTGCGGATCACCGCGATAAAATGCAACGTTTATATTTTCAGCAGCCCCGGCGCCGGTATTATGGACCATACATTCAATCGTCACAGCCTGACCTTCAGACGGGTTTGCCGGTGAAATACTGAGGTCGCCGGACGTGACGGCAAGGTTCGCCAGTCCGGCGGCGGCGCTTGCCTGCAGCGCATGCACGGCAAGTGCCGTATCATAGGCCCTGTCGTTCCAGCTTCCGTTAACATCATTGCGGGACTGCAAAAGATACGACCTTGCGTCAAGCACCGCCTGACTATCGGTACCGGCAGCATGCAATGCACGAACGACCGTCGCGGTTTCAATAACCGTGCTGCCGTCCACACCGAAGCCGCCGTCGGCGTTCTGGCGTTCGGTTATATAGGCAGCGGCATTCTGAATGTATGTATCCAGCCCGTACCTGCTCTGTAATGCTGCAAACATCTGCAGAGCACGTGCCGTTACAAACAGGCTCTCATCGTCACTGCCGAACCCCAACCCGCCGTTTTCGCGCTGCCGGGCGGTTATGAAATATACAAGCCGCCCCATACGGTCCTGATCATCGATGCCGGCTCTCGACAGCGCCCGGGCTGCCAGCAAACTGTCGATCACCGAGCTTGTATAGCCTTCGGCATAGCCGAATCCCCCGTCGGGGTTTTGCAGCGAGCGCAGCTTCTGCGCCGGTGCATCCGTATCGGCTCCGGCAGCAGCGCATGCTGCAATACTTCGTGAGAGAAAATCGACCGGAGCAGGATCAGGCCCCACGAGGTATTCTACTGCCCGGTGGATTGCCGGTCCCGACTCGCCGCACGCAGCAAGAGCTTCAACAACAGCGGGCGTAGCCACCTGCTCCAGATCGCCCCAGGTGCCGTTGTCGGCGTCCTGTGCATTCAAAAGCCACAAAATTCCGCCGCTCACAGCCCCGTCATCCGCGCATGCCGGTGGCGTCACCACCGTGAAAATGACTATAGAGAAAAAAATAAATGCCGGAAACCTGTGCTTCATTCTTTCAGCTCTCCTCCGGGTCCACGCTCGGGCTTGTGCCGTAAATAAAAAATACTTTTTTTGCAGGATCGATGAAAGGCAAGATACCGGGCAGTTTGCACACGGAAAAGGATAGTAAATACTATGTACCAACCGACAGCCGGGTGACAATACCGCAGGAAGGGTATTTGTGAAAATAATTTGCGGTATTTTAATTAATAATGTGCTGCTCCGCCGCTAAAGCATTTCACAGAAGTGTATAGCCCTCTGATCTTCAAAGTGTGTTTCCGGACCCTGCGATCAAATCGCAGGATGACACATCTGTATATAAGAACAAATCGCACATGTCATTCTACGGCCTGCCTGTCCCGATTCATCGCTGTTGCCTGGGAACAGCCACTGTACCGTTCGGTATGATCAATGCTGATTAATCTGTTAATCAACTGCATGTCTATGTTATTTTTATGTTAAGCAAAACCCGGTACTTGTCCGAAAACATATAACAGCAGGTGTCCGTTACGCTACTGAAGAGGACCGTGCATGAATGATCTGAAAATCATTTGTGATAAAGAACAGGCCGGTACGCGGGTAACCATAAGCGAAACAGCCGACAAGTCTGCCTGCTATGTAACCGTAACTGCCCGCACTCCGGACAGCGATAAAGCCCTGGAGGATATCTGCGCCTGCATCAAGGATGCAGAGATTACGGCTGAAATCGATATCGCCGCCCTGCAGGCAGCGCTGGAACAGTCTGCCGAAAAAAGTGAGCCGGTCGGGCCGGTGCTTGCCTGTCAAGGCCTGCCGCCCGCAGCCGGAACGGACGGGGCATGCGAAGTTCTCTTCGATCGCAATGACCCCTATGTTGAAAAAGGCGATGTGCTGCTGCGCATCACACCCCCGGTACCCGGCAAACCGGGCACGAATATCTACGGCAATGTCATCGAGCCCGACAAGCCCGGCGAGCCGAAGATATCGACCGGTCAGCATGTCGGCACGAACAGTGCCGGTGAATACATCAGCGACATTTACGGGCGGGCGGTTTTTGAAGAGAATTTTCTGGCCGTTCATAAAGTCATCGATATAACCGTCAGCGATGATGCGATGCAGGTTTTCCTGTCCTGTGCAGACGCGAAAGACCTGACCGCGGAGCGCATTGCCGGAGAACTGCAGGCGCTGAACATTACCGGCGGTATCGACCAGGCAGCCGTCGATGCCGCGGTTGCCCGGTTCAATGAGGACCGCCGCCCGCTGGAGCGTGTCGTGATAGTTGCGGGAGAGCCGCCGCATGCCGGGCGCGACGGCACGATCGACTATTTTTTCGAAACGAGCGGCAAGCCGCACTTTGCCGAGCGGGAAGACGGCAGCATCGATCTGCGCGAAACAAACCTGGTACAGTGCGTTGCGAAAGGCAGCGAGCTTGCTGCCGTAACTCCTCACCGTGAGGGTGTGCCCGGCAAAGATGTATTCGGCCGAACCGTTCCCGTACCGCAGGTCAGGAAGGCCTCTCTTGCTGCCGGTAAAAACGTCGGGGTGTCCGAAGACGGCCTGCACTTTTTCGCCGAAACGGGCGGGCGGCCCCTGCTCGAAGCGGGCAGGCTGAGCATCAGCGAGCAGCTGGTCATCGCCGGCGACCTGGACATGTCGGTCGGCAACATCGACTTCGAGGGCGAGGTTGAAATCAAGGGAGACGTGGAGGACGGCTATCGGGTCAAGGCCACCAGGTCGGTTGTCATTCACGGGTTTGTGGGCGCGAGCGAGATCGAGGCAGGCGAAGATATCATTATCGACGGCGGGTGCAACGGCCGCGGAAAATCGCACCTGATATCGGGCAGGGATATCAGGGCCCGCTACATAGATGAGGCCAGAATTATTGCAACCGGTGACGTGGTTATTCAAAATGAGTTGATAAACGCCTATATCAGGTGTCTCGGGCGGGTTACGGTACAGCAGGGGAAAATCTGCGGCGGCAAAATCATGGCCAAAAAGGGCATTGAATCATTCGACCTCGGGGCTGAAGTCGGCACGGTCACGGTTCTGAAGCCCGGCCATGACTTCGAACTCAAGGACCAGTGCCGGGCCCTTGAAAAGAGCATGGTAGAAAAGCACGCTGAAATGGAAAAAGTAAAAAAAATCATCGATCCCCTGCTGCATAATCCCGCGGTTCTGGAGAACCTTCCGCCGGACAAACGCGAAAAGTTCGATGAAACACTGAGGTATATTGAAAGCGTCAGGGAAGAGATAAAGGATCTGCATGCCTGCAAGGAAGATCTTATGACCGAGCGACTCAAAGACAGCCTGCCCGAAGTCATCGCCCGTCACTATGTCCACCCCGGCGTCCTGCTCAAGATAGGGGCGGTCGCACGCGAGATCACGAGCCAGCTTGAGGGGCCCCTGCGCATGTATGAGGACCAGAGAAGCGAAACCGTATCGGTTGAGCCCTACGGCGGTGCCGCTCAAGAAACACAGGAGTCCTGACCGGACAGCCTGTTAGAGATACTGCCCGGGTGCGGCTGCAATGCGCTCTAGACTTTGGCCGAAGCGGTGGGAGTCGTGGCCGTTTACAATACGGTGATCGGCGGTGACGTGCATAATGACGACATCTCTGACAATAACCGTATCGCCCCGGACAAACGGCTGCCGGACCGGGCCGGTCACGTGGAAGCGGGGACTGACGTTCATGGGGTTTATCACGTCCTTTGCCATAACAAAGCGGGCGGGTGTATCGTAGACGTGATACGACAGGCTGATGTTTGACATGAGGCCGCGTTCGTAGGCGATCTTAAATGCACGTCGCTCACCGACACAGCGGAACAGACCCAGACGATAGCACAGGCGCGACAGAAAATCGACAGCCGCATTGCGCGGGGCCGCAAACGCCTCCTTCTTTTCGGCAACACCCGCAAAAAGCTCCTGCTGGATATCCTGCAGGCTTTTTGTGTGCGGATTTTCAAGTATGACATACGTCGCCGCATCGCTGCCGGGTATCAGTACGATATTGGCGATGTGTATCTCCTCGAACGCATAGACCGAGCCGCCCCAGACGATCCGGTTGAGTGCGGGGTTTTCGGCTATCGCCGCAGCGATCATCTTGTTAATAATCGGCGCCGGCATGATGCGCCGGGTACCGGCTGTTTTTGCATGGCGGCGGCAGTTCTCGAAGTCGATGGTATACACGACCGAGGAAAAGGGGTCCGGAGTGCAGGCGAGCAGGCTTATCATTTCACGGGTGAAGGGGCCGATGTCCCGCCCGGTACGTTTTTGAACCTTCAGACGCTTGTATGGTTTCTGCATAAAGCTGTGCATTATGGCACCCCTTCCTGTTCGCCGCCACATGAACGCATATTCACGATAGCGGTAATTCGTTCCTGGCTGTCGCACTCCAGCCTGAATCGCGGCCAGGTGCTGTCTTTCCTGATATGGATGTCGTACCCCCAGCCGTTTTCTATCCAGGCGGGAAGTCCCGCAGAGAGATCAAGCACATCCACGCTGTAGGGCAGCCGCGGCCAGCCCTCGCTCGTAAACGGCGGTATGATATAAAAACGTGCCAGATAGTCGTAGTGCTCGCGAAAGGTGGGATGCTCCGCGATGCCGGCGGCGCTTCCCGGAAAGCTGTCGGCGACTTTCAGGGTCGCGGTATAAAGAAACACATAATCGGGCGCCCGCTGGAGCAGCAGGTTCCGCTCGTGCTGTTTGTAGCGCGCAAAGCTTAGCCTGCCGCCTGAAGGATCAAAATGCGGCGCGCCATACCGGGTGCGCAGCCGGGCAAAATCACGGCTGTTCAGTCCGAACACATCCAGCACCCGCACGTTTGAAAAATAAGCAAGCCGCCCCACATCCCCCATGGCAACAAGCGGTCCGCTGCCGAGCGTGTGCTTCATCCATCTGCCGAGCGTGATTTGATTGTGATAGGTGATATCGCTGATGGCCTTCCACCGGGTGTTGTACGCCAGATCGCGCATGAACTGCTCTCCTGCCATAAAGAGAAACAATGCGGCGGCGCATCCTGCGAGCGCTTTTTTTCCGGATGCCGTGCCGGCTGAAAGCTCATGCCACAGCGAGCTGAACAGTACCTGACAGAGAATGATGATCAGCGGCACGGCGGGCACCGTATAACGGAAAAACGGCATCCAGTCGAATCCGGAAAAACATACGGTGAAGGCAAGAGCCGCGCTCAGCAGTACGATGACCGTGCGCACGAACGTGCGGCCGGCTGCCGGGCTCCACACAAGGCTCAGCGCCAGAAACAGCGGCAGGTGAGCATAGTTCATGAAAAAGTCGCGGTTGATTATGATGCCCAGCCCTGTTCGGAGCAGAAACGGGAATGAACACTTGGCATAATAGGTATTGGGAAGCGGCAGTCCGAAGTAGCCGATCCGCCAGGCCACAAACAGCCCGTAGGCAAGCACGAACGCGCCGAGTCCCGGCAGATACGGCCTGAGTGCTGCCGGCCGGCAGCGGGTCGCCCACAGCAGGAAAACGCAGTAAAAAATAAAAAAAAGTATGCCCTCGGGCCGCGTAAGAGCCAGCAGCACAAACAATGCTGCGGCACAGCAGAAACGGGAAGCCCTGTCCCGTGCCCACACAACCGTTGCGGGCAGTAGCACCAGAAAAAAAGAATACAGTGATGTTTCAAGGCCGGCAAAGGCAAAAAACTGAAAAGGAAAAAAGAGAATGTACAGCAGCGGTCCGAGAAGCGACCATGCCCCGCGCACAGCGCAGAATCTTCGGGGAAGATACCAGACAAGCAGCAGCGTCAGGGTATTGAACAACACCCCCAGCACACGGCTGCAGGCGGCCGGGTCGAGTCCGGCTGCATACAGGAGGGAAATGCCCGCCATCCAGAGAAAGTTTGAATATCCCTCGACACGCTCCTCAGGGTTGAAGACCGGTCCATGACCCTCGGCCAGGTTGCGTGCAAAACGGTAGGTGATATAGGCATCTTCACAGGCAAAGGGGTTGAGCCGCTGAACGTAAATCGTTTCGCAGCAGTATGCTGCCGCGAGCAGCAGGCACAGGGCAGCGAACAGGGCATTTTTACCGGTAATCATAGCAGTATCCAGCGTGGCGGCGCGGGCCCGTGAGGCAGGTTCAGCGCTGAAGAAAGCGCTGCTCGTATGCATCCCGGGTGAGGATGTCATATGCTGCGGTTATCATAGCGGCGTTTTTACCGTCAACCGCGGCCTGAATCCTGACGGTTCCTTCCGATCCGCTGCAGTCTGCCAGCTGCGCCTGCAGATTGAGCCGGTCGCCGGGCTGTACGAACTTTCTGAATTTAACTTTTCGGGATGTGTGAAGGACCGGCCTTACATCGGTTCTGCCTGCGGCAGCGAGCGTACGCGCCAGCAGTTCTGCTCCGAGAACCGTCATGGCCTCCATGGTAATCACGCCGGGAAGCACCGGTTTGCGCGGAAAATGATCGTTGAAATAATCCTCGGTTGCGGTTACGTTCTTTATCCCGTGCAGTCTGTCGGGATCATCACCGCCTATAATCATGTCGAGCGGGTGACGGGGCACAAGAGGCATGTGCTCGCGCGGAATGGAACGGACAGCTTCATCCCGGGGAAGGGGATGCCCTTCATCATAAAGATCGGCGAACCGGTTCCTGGTCTGATCAGGATGGTCAAGCTCATGAAGCGGGTAGAGGTAGCAGACGGCATGCGTCAGCTCGAGTATCCGCCTGCCGTTCAGCAGGATTTCACCGCCGGCCAACGCGCTTTCCTCGCTGAAACTCTCAACAGTGCCGACAACCTCGAGGCGGTCGCCGGGCTGCATATGCCCGCTGCAGCGGTAGGAGTCGACTACCGTAATGACCGGCTTCACGCTGAAGTCTCGTTCAGCAATAATAATCCAGGACACAAGTTGTGCAACCGCCTCAGCGGCGATAACCGGTGAAAAAACAGGAAATCCGGGAAAAACCTCGCACAGAAAAGCATCGTTCAGTGTAATGTTTTTTATGCCCCTGGCGCTTTTGCCGTGCTCAAGGGTGCATATTTTGTCTATCATCAAAAAACGCATGACGTCACCATCGCTGTCCTCGTTCGCGCTGCCCCTTCAGGCGGTCTCCGGCAAGACGTTCATAGCGCTCCCTGACTGACGGCTGTTCCGCTTCCGGGATTTCATACAGCACATAGGTTATGGAACCCACTGAAACAATTTCCCGGCTGCCCGCGCACGCACGTGCCCGCACGGATGCACCGTAGTCGTTTATGCTCTCGAGCTCAACCTGCAGCTCAACCCGGTCGCCGGGTCCGGCATCACCGGGAGCAGAAATGTTTTTAAGCATAACCATGATCGCCAGATGCCGGTAGCCTCCGGATACGGTTACCAGCCAGCCGCCCAGCTGGGCGAGCGACTCCACGACAAGCGGAGCCGGCATAAGCGGTTTTCTTTCGTAGTGATCTTTTAAAAAATCCTCGCCTGAGGATATGTTTTTTACGCCGACGGCCCGCGCGCCCAGCTCATATTCTATAATACTGTCGAATAAATAAAAACGCATTTTTCTAAACCTGATTATATTTCAGCGCTTTTTCCGGCACCCCGCCGGTTTCGCTGAACCAGCGCGAGATGCTCTGCATGCCCTGCACAAACGATACCGCCGGCTGATAGCCAAGCTCGTCGCGCGCTTTTTGCATGGAGTAGGTTCCCCCGCTGCTCAGCAGATACAGGCCGAAACGCGATATGAGGGGCGCACCCGACAGGCGAAACAGTTTTGCCGCGATCTCGCAGCCGCATGATACGGCATACAGAAGCGGATACGGCAGCGAAAACGACGGCGGGCGGTGACCGGTTGCCTTGGCAAGCCCGGCGATATATTGCCCGGAGGTAATGCATTCGTCGTCGGTAATGTTATAGACCTGCCCGACCGCTTCGCGCTTTTCGGCTGCAAGCAGCAGTGCCCCGACGATATTTGCTATATATGAAAGACACATTCTGTTGTCGCCCCTGCCGATAGTGCAGACCACGCCATAGCGGGCCAGACGCAGCAGGCGCGGCAGAAAGGTCGTATCGCCCGGCCCCCAGATAATTCCGGGCCGTACAATCACGGCAGGCAGGCCTCTGTCGGAGCAGTAGTTCATGACGATTCTTTCCGCCTCGATTTTTGTTTCCGTGTACGGATTCAGCCCGTCGCTGGCATATGGCCGGCTCTCATCGATCGGCCGTTCATCGCGCGGTATGCCCAGCACGCTCAGAGAGCTGGTATGGATAAAGCGCTGAACCCCGGCTTGCAGGCTCGCATCAAGAAGGCTGCGGGTGCCCGCAACATTGATTTTGAAAAAATCCTCCCGCCTGCCCCACTCCGTAACCATTGCCGCTGTGTGAAACACGACATCCTGCCCCTGCACGGCGGCTGTGAGGGATGAAGCATCGGACAGATCACCCTCAGCGAATTCAACCCGGCATCCGTCAAGAAGCGAGCGCCTGCCGGATGACCTGACAAGAGCTCTGACGCTGTACCCTTTTTTTAGAAGGGCATGTACAAGATTGCTGCCGAGAAAACCGGTCGCCCCGGTGACAAGCGCGTTCATTGTGCCGCGTGCTCCTGAATATAGCTCTGAAGCGTTTCCAGCGTGGAATACGAAGGTTCAAACGAATACATATCCGATAGTTTTTTACCGCTTGCAATACAGGAATACCGCAGTATGCTGAGCCAGCCGGGACTGAAACCGAACCCCGGAACGCGCATTGTCCACAGCAGCTTCGCCAGCGCGTACAGCGGTCCGTAAGGAATCTGCACACACGGTTTATCGAACAGTTCGCAGAACCGTCGCATGTCGACGGTACCGCTGCCGACGAGGTTGAACGTACCCGGCATATCCGCCCGGACCGCATGCAGAAAGGCTTCGGCAACGTCATCCTCATGCACGAACTGCAAAAGCGGGTTGTGGTTTTTGATCGTTATGATTCTGCTGAGGCTGCGGGCCATCCGGCAGCTGAAATTGTCCATGTGCGGTCCCAGAATCATGCACGGCCGGAAAATGCTTATCGTAATATTTTTGTGCCGCTCGCCGATTTCCGCAAGCAGCGCCTCAACGCGCGTTTTGTGCACCGCATAGATATTGTCTTCATTCGGCCGCAACGGATGCGTTTCATGCAGCGGAACGGGCGAATCGGCATGAAACCCGTAGACCGAGCTGCTGCTCGAAAAAACAATCTTTTTGACTCCGCAGGCTGCTGCCGACTGCAGCACATTACGCGAGCCGTTGATATCGATATCATATGTCGCCTTTGCATCACGCAGCGGCGAAACCACAAAGGCCAAATGCAGGACAGTATCGACGCCTTCACGGACGAACAGATCTGCAACGGCAGGGTCTCTGACATCCATGGCAAAAAATCTGATCTTGCCCGATTCATGCCACCCGGGCTTTCGGTTGTCGACGGCCACCAGACGGTCTATGCCGGGTGAACGGGAAAACCTGCCGAGAACATGCGCCCCGAGAAAACCCGATGCTCCTGTAACTGCGACGGTTGCCATGGCTGCATGTTACCCGGAATAGGTTTCCAGTGTCAGCGTAGCGTTCTGCCCGCCGAAAGCAAATGAGTTTGAAAGTGCTACGGATATCTTCTGCTCGCGGGCGGCATTGGGCACATAATCCAGATCGCACTTGGGATCCGGGGTCTCCAGATTAATGGTCGGCGGAACGATGTGTTCCCGGATGGCCATGGTCGTGATGATGAGTTCGACCGCAGATGATCCGGTCACGAGGTGGCCGATCATCGACTTGCTCGAGCTGATCGGAATGCGGTACGATTGCTCGCCGAATACGTTTTTTATCGACAGGGTCTCGCTGGCATCATTCAGCAGCGTTCCCGTGCCGTGAGCATTGATGTAGTCGACACGGGAAACATCTATCCCGGCGTCTTCAAGCGAACGCTTCATGGCCAGATCCCCGCCGCGGCCGTCGGGCGGCGTATCGGTCAGCCGGTAGGCGTTCGATGAGGATCCGTACCCTGCAAGTCGGGCATATATTCTGGCGCCCCGTTTTCTGGCGCGCTCTTCCTCTTCCAGAACAAGGATGCCGGCGCCCTCCCCCAGAATAAAGCCGTCACGCTCCAGATCGAACGGGCGGCTCGACCGCGGCGGATCATCGTTGTGCGTCGAAAGGGTACCCAGCAGATAAAATCCCGCAACCGAAAACTCGCACAGCATCGAACAGTGTCCGCCGGATATCACTACGTCACAGTCGCGGTTTTCGATGAGGCGCTTCGCCTTACCGATTGCATGTCCGCTCGATGAGCAGGCGGTGTGGGACGATTCGATCGGGCCCCGCAGGTTATGGATCAGCGCCACTGTTTTCGAACCGATATCGGCGCGCTTGCGCAGCGACCACACCTTTGCCAGGCGGGACGAGTGGCGCAGCAGTTCACAGTGCGCCCCGGACCCGTCGATAAACGAGCGGTACAGATAGTCGCGGTTGAAAACACTGCCAATCCGGTCGAAGTGCTGGTATTCCTCGTCACCGCCGAGCGATACCCCCAGCCGGTACGGATTTTCATGCGCCGGGTCAAGGCCCGAATCCTCCAGTGCCATGCGGACGGCCGACAGGCACATGCTGACGCTGCGACCGGTCAGCTCATCGGTATCCGGCGGCAGGTCGATCGGCTCAGGGGCAAAGGATCGTGCTTCAGCGGCTATCCGCACGGGAAAAGTTGCGGCATCAAACAGCGTTATTCTGCCGATGCCCGACCGCCCGTTGATGATACCGTCCCATGTTTCGGCAAGTGTCGCACCAAGCGGGCTCACGGCTCCCATACCTGTTATTACAACGTTTCGTTTCATGCTCTTTCCGGCAATGGCTGCCCGGCACGGCAAAAAAGCCGGCAGACCGATTATGCATCTCGCATTACGAGAATGCTGGCATTTTGTCCGCCCAGGCCGAACGAGTTCGAAAGCGCGCAGTCTATCTGCATCTCTCTGGCAACATTCGGCACATAGTCAAGGTCGCAATCGGCGTCGGGCGTTTCATAGTTTATGGTCGGCGGCACAAAGCCGGCCTCCATACCCAGCACCGTAGCAATGAGCTCGAGCGCGCCGCCCGCAGCCATGAGATGACCGATCATCGATTTTGTGCTGGAAACGGGAATCCGTTCGGCATGCCTGCCGAAAACATCTTTTATCGCGGTGCTCTCGATGCGGTCGTTTTTGGCGGTTGCGGTACCGTGCGCATTGATATAGTCGATATCGCCCGGCTGCACGCCCGCATCGTTCAGCGCCGAGCGCATCGCCAGAACGGCGCCTGTTCCGTCGGGATGCGGGTCGGTAACCTTGTACGCGTCTACCGATGAGCCGTATCCGGCCGCCCGCGCATAGATGCGTGACCGGCGGTGCTCGGCATGCTCGCGCCGCTCCAGTATCAGCACACCTGCTCCTTCACCCAGGGCAAAGCCGTCCCGGTTTTTATCAAACGGCTTAACGGCTGTCCGCGGGCGGTCATTGCGCGTGCTCATCAGCCCCAGCAGGCAGAACGCATACACCCCGAAATTAAAAACCATCGAGTCGTACCCCCCGGTGATAACAATATCGGCCGTGCCGCTGTGAAGCAGGCGGCATGACAGGCCGATGGCCTGCGTCGCTGCCGCGCAGGCGGACATAACCGTATAGCAGACACCCGAAGCACCGTGCTGCCGGGCTACGGCCAGCACCCCCCCGTTAGCGCGGTTGGCGATGGGGTAGTGTCTGTTCTCACCGCTTGTTTCTCTGGCAATCGCCCCGGAAAACTTTTCGGGACGAAGGTCGCCGTCATCGAACATGGCCGGATAAACTCCGCTGTCATGAAGCACGGCCATGTCGGGTATGGCCGGGTGTATGCCGGCCCCGAGTACCACACCGCAGCGGGCTTCCGCGGGAAGCGTGCCGTCGAATCCCGCATCCTGAACGGCCATCCGGGCTGCGCTGCAGGCAAGCAGTACGCGCCGCTCGCGCGTTTGCTGCAAAACCTCCGCGCCTGCCAGAAGCCTCTCGGGATCAAAGCCGGAAACCTCGCCGGCGAATGTCGTCGGCATACGGGATGCATCAAACAGGCTGATGCTGTCAATACCCGAAGTTCCCGCCCGCAGGGCTTCCCGATAGGAATCCAGGCCGGTACCGATGGGGGACACGACTCCCATGCCGGTAATGACGACATCATCTTTTCCGCTTCGTGTGCTCATGGCAACCCGTGTGTACTGCGCTTCAGATTGGAGTGCGCCCGCCGCCGGCATATGCTCCGCGGGGAGATGTTCCTGAAATAAAGTCGAAGTGCTCGCGGGCGGCATATGCATTCTCTATGGTCTCGACGTCGATACAGTCGAGACGTATCCGGCGCAGCTCTGTTTTAAGCCGGCCGTCGACCTCGACCCGTGCGCTGCCTTCCGCCGACGTGTCGGAATAATCCGTAAGCGTTATCGCAATATGCATCCGGTCGCCCGGCACGATAAACTCCCTGAACTTTACCGACTGCAGCGAGGTCAGGCGCGCTTTTTGCCGATACCCCGATGACGCAAAGACCAGCCATGAGCCGAGCTGGGCAACGGCCTCAATCTGGAGCACACCCGGCATAACCGGAAAACCAGGGAAATGGTCCTGCAGAAAATCCTCGCTCATGGTTACGTTCTTGATGCCGGAAATTCCGCTTTTTTCTTCAAGGCTGACGATTTTGTCGACCAGTAAACAGCGCATACCGATACCCGGCTGTTGCCGGAACAGCAGCGTACAAGCGGTGTTCCGGCGATTCAGGCACGTGTTATGAAAAAAGGCCCGGGACCCGAATTTTGTTTAATATCGTTCAGCCGCCGTCAGCTGAGACCGATGACCGTTGCAACGGCATAATCGCTGCAATGGGAAATAGAAACCGCAAAGGCTGTTATGCGGTTTTCCCGCATGGCCTGCAAAAGCGTGCGGTGTGCCCGTATTTCCGGGCGGCCCGAAGGCAGAGATACCGTTTCGATATCCTTCCACTCAAGCCCCTGCAGCCACCCCCTGCCCACGGCCTTCATAACACTTTCCTTCACGGCGAAACGGGCGGCGAAATGCTGATACTTGTTTCTCTTTTTCAGGCAGTATGCAATCTCGTGCTCGGTGAAAACCGCAGCTGCGAAACCGGGATGCTCTTCGAACATGCGCCTGATGCGGGCAACATCCGTTATATCCGTCCCGAGTGTCATAGCGTTTTCGCCTGCAGGCCGTGCAAAAAATTCTATTTCGCGTCAAGCTGCTGCTTGACGATATTGACAAACGTCTGCACCGTAAAAAGCGTCGGGATGTCGTCGATACGGAAACCCTCCTGAATTTTACTGACATCCACTTCCGTCATTTTCTCGCGCAGCTTCTCGGCGCCAAGTGCGGTCAGCGCACCGTCGACAATCACATCGTCCTCCTTGACGCCTTCGGCCGCAAGCACGTCCTGCTGAATGCCGCCCCGCGGTATCTTTATATCGAATGTTTTTTCAAGGCGGAAAACGATATCAAGCAGGTCGAGAGATTCGGCGCCGAGATCATCGAACAGCCCCGATCCGGGTTCAACCTCTTCCGGCTCGACACCGAGTGCCTCAACAATTGCATCTTTGACTCCCTCATAAATTTCTTTTTCATCCATGGTTCTCTCCTTCTGTAAGCATACATGCTGTTTTCGATTGTATCGCCCTTATCGTGCTATCCCCGGAAGCCGCCGTCGACGCTGAGGACCTGTCCCGTAATATAGGCCGCCTCGTCGGTTGCCAGAAACACCACCAGGCGCGCGACTTCCTCCGCCTGTCCCAGGCGCTTCAGGGGTATGTGGTTCATAACCAGTTCTTTGGCCCGCCGGAGCACTTCCTGGCTCATGTCCGTTTCGATAACGCCCGGGGCTACGGCGTTTACGGTAATCTTTTTCCGCGCCAGCTCAACAGCCGCCGAACGCGTAAAAGCATTGAGCCCGCCCTTGGACGCCGCATAGTTTGACTGACCGCGGCCGCCGCGGTCGCCCGCAACCGAGGAAATATTGATGATCCTGCCGCTTTTCTGAAAGGTCATCTGCTGGGCAACCGCCTTGATGCAGTAAAACGCTCCGGTGAGGTTTGTTTCAAGTACCTCCTTCCAGTCCTCCGGAGACATTGTCATGATAAGTTCATCGCGATTGATGCCGGCGTTGTTGACAAGGATGTCGATGCGACCGTGCTTTTCAATAACCGCCTGTGCCATGCCCTCAACCTGAGCAAAGTCTTTTATATCCGCCTGAAAGGGTTCCGCCCGCCCGCCCGCAGCGGCGATGTCCCCGACAAGGGTGTCGGCCCGTTCCCGGTTGCGGCCGTAATGGCAGAGAACAAAAGCGCCCTCGGATGCCAGCGCCTGGGCTATGGCCCTGCCGATACCTCCTGACGAGCCGGTTACAATGGCAACTTTTTCGTTCAGCTTCATGCGTGTGCTCCTCTTCTGTACCGTCCGGGCCGGCAGACCCTGTCACGCCTGCCGCAGCGCCCGCCCGGTTTCTGTAAAATGTGCTTCCGGTATGGGATTTTGAAAGGTCCTGAAGTCGTTGAAAACAAACCCCTGCTGCTCTGCCAGTCCTCCGATCTCATACATTTTATCAAGGCTCAGCTCCCTGCCAAGCGAAAAATTTTCCCATCGCCGCTCAAAGGTAAGCGCTATTGTTTCGCCCAGGCATGAGGGTATGTCGTTTGTGCGGCAGCCCGAATAACGATAGCGCTCGGCCGTTGCCCGCGGCAGATTGATAAGCCCGGTGTCGACGATCAGAACATCACGCCGCAGTGGCCGGCGATGGATGACGTCTTTGGGCTGCGCGATGTCGAAAACGATTGATCCGGGCTGCAGGCTGTCCTGGCTGATAAGCTGTCCCGCGGATGTGGCGGTAAAAATGATCCTTCCCTGTCGAAGCGCGGAAGGTATATCCTGGGTGATTTCTACGGAGGCCGCGGTGCCGCTGCTGAAACCGCCCAGAAATTTTTTGAGAAATGCCGTTTTGCGCCTGCTGACCAGGATAATGTCAATGCCCCGCTCATTGAGAATTTTGGCAATGACCAGAATTATGCTGCCGGGAAAGCCGATCAGCACCACCTTGTGACCGGCGGGGTCGACATCCAGCCGGCTCATTATCATGTCATAGGTTTTAAGGGATGTGTAGGCCGTCAGGGAGTTTCCCGTTGTTACGGCAGCCGAACACCCGCGGGCGACCTCGACACCGCGGGCGCCCACAACGGCGCAAATGGCGCCGAGACCCAGCATGCGCGCACCCCACTCTTCCGCCATTTTGCCGGCCGTGATAATCCGCTCGGTTGTAACGGTCTGATTTTCAATCATCTGGTCGGGCGTCATCAGCAGGCAGTAAGCCTTGCCGCGGCACTCAAGCCCGTCGTCGGAAGCCACCCGGCGGAACGTGAAAATATCTTCGATATAACCGCTTTCCAGGCAGTGCTGTTTGAGTTTTTTCTCCGGCAGCAGACTTCTGTGCAGCGCATAGCGGTACCGGGCGGTTGCCAGCCGCAGTTCACGGGTATTTCGGCAGTGAACGATAAAAGCGAATTTTGGAATGTCGTTGCTGTTCATAGCGGCAATCGATCAAAGGCCGGTGCTGGTATCAAGCATGCCCGTCGGTTTAATCAACCGTTCGAAAAAGAAGCGCCGTGCTCTGTCCGCCAAGCCCCTGGTTGATGCTCAGCGCCGTTGAAATCGTTTTCTCTTCAGGATCGGTTACAATATTGAGCGCGCACTCACCGTCGGGCTCTGTGAAGTTGGCCGTCGGGGGCAGCACGGCGTTTTTAATCGCCAGCGCGGAATACACCGCCTCAGCTGCGCCCGAGCCGCTTCCCATATGGCCGGTCATCGATTTTACCGCGCTCACCGGAAGCGCTTCGGCAGCCCCGCCGAACACCGCCCGCAGTGCGTGTGCTTCGGCTCTGTCGCTTTCCGGCGTCGAAATGCCGTCGGCGCACAACCAGTCTACCGCGCCCGGCTGCAGATCGGCGTCCTGCAAAGCGCGGTCCATGGCATGGATCAGGCCTGCGCCGTTCGGATCGGGGGTATACATGTGATAGGCGCTCGATGCATTGCCGTAGCCGATAATCTCGGCATACAGTGAAGCGCCCCGCCTGCGCGCATGCTCGTATTCCTCGACTATCACGAACCCGGCCCCTTCGCCTGCCACCATGCCGTCGTGCCGGCTGTCGAAGGGGCGGCAGGCCTCCGCGGCATCGGCGTTTTTTGTCAGCAGGCCGCAGGCGTCAAGGCTGAAAACCGTGTTGGGGGTCAGCAGCGAGTCATAGCCGCCGGCGATGATCACGTCGGCAAGGCCGCGGCGCACAGCGCGAAACGCGTCTCCTATAGCCTGGGAGCCGCCGGTGTATGATGAAACGATGTTATCGTTCTCACCCTGAATGTTGTAAAGAAGTGATATGTAATAAAAGGCGTTATTGGGAAGCGCCTTCAACAGAAACAGGGGGTAGGCGCGCTGCACTCCGTCCTTACCGAACTTTGCCGAGTCAAAGCTTTTGGTCTCCTCGTCCCACGATCGCAAAATCGGCTCGTTCAGGTCTTCGAAACCGGGGCCGTCATCAAACCCGCCGCCGCCGGAGCCGACGATCGCCCCGATGCGTACGGGATCGATATCGCCGACCGAAAGCCCGCAGTCATCGAATGCATTTTTGGCGGCTGCCAGGGCCAGGTGAACATTGTGGAAAGTCAGCCTGACGGCCTTGCGGTCCGTGATGAAGTCTTTAGGATTGAAATTCTTCACCTCCGCACCGATGCCGACGGGCAGATGTTCGCTGCTCAGTCGTGAGAGTTTTCCGACGCCCGATCGCTTCTCGATCAGGCCCGACCAGTTGGCATCCGTGCCGATTCCCACCGGCGAAACAACACCAAGGCCGGTTATGACGGCTCTTTTCTGCATACGGTTCACGCCTTTCCCTGAGCTGATTTGAAGGCAACAACGGCATGCTCACCGTGCATGCCGCAGGTTGTAGTAACGGCACTGCTGATTTTTCTTCTCTCCACCGCGTGAGGGAAATACAGCCCCCCCCCTGCACCGTTCTCCGGACAGCCGGCAGCCGGAGCTATGCATCCCGTGTGTATCGACAGGGCGGTGATTGCTGCGTCAAGGGCTCCCGCCGCCGGCAGCAGATGGCCGCTCAGGGCCCGTACTGTCCCGACCGGGACCGTACCGGCACCGAACAGCTCGCCGATCGCTTCGATCTCGATGCGGTCGATCGCATAAACCCCCGTACCGCCCGCATGGACATACTCCGTATCTTCGGCGGGGATGCCGGCGTCCTCGAGAGCATCTGCAATGCAGCCCACCAGCATGCGGCGGTTCTCAGGATACGGAGGGGACGCATCGGCATCGACCCGCGCCGCGTATCCCGCTACTTCGGCATACATGCGCACACCGCGCCGCCGGGCCGTTTCCATATCCTCGAGCACGAGCACGGCAGCTCCCTCTCCGGGCACACAGCCGGTATCCCGGGAGTCGAACAGGCGGCAGCTGCCGTCTGCCGACAGCATGTTTTGCGAGGCCAGCGACAGGATATGCATCGAATTCAGACCGTAGGCGCCCCCGACAAGGCATGCATCACACATGCCCTCCCGTATCATCCGGCTGCCCTCACCGATGGCCTGCATGCCAGCTGCGTCAATCGAGCTGAAGGCGAGGTTCGGGCCCATAATACCGTGCTGAATCGAAATGTGACACAGCGCCATGTTGGGAAGCACTGAAAGCGGCCACAGCGGATGAACAGCCAGGCCGGGATCGCGGGTATGAATCGGCGTGCAGTCCTCACCGTCCGGCGAGCAGTACCGCCGCATATCGTTTCCCACCGCCTCATAGGAGGCCAGAAGCAGCTCCTCGGCGTTGTACTGAATGCCCTCGACGCCCAGACAGAGACCGATCAGGTCCGGCGGCTGCCACGGAACCGGGCATGCCCCGGCATCCTCCAGCGCCAGGTGGGCCGCCGCCAGAGCATACTGAATGGAACGGTTCATTACCTTGAGGTTCTTGGCCTTGATGCCGTAGGCGCGCGGCTGAAACCCCCGAACCTCCCCGGCACAGCGCGCGGGAAAACCGGGTGGCGGTTGAATCGACGCAATGGGCCCTATACCGCTTGTTGACGACAGCAGACTGTCGACGGTTTCTTTCAGTGTAGTGCCCAGGGGAGAGATGATCCCGAGACCGGTAACGACGACACGACGGCTCATTGAAATTTCTTGATGAGTATGGAGGCGTTCTGCCCGCCGAAGGCAAAGGAGTTGGAAAGGATCGAGGTGACCTGCTTCGGCCGTGTTTCGTTGGGAACATAGTCCAGATCGCATTCCGGATCCGGATTCTCGTAGTTGATCGTGGGCGGAATCGTATTGTTTTTGATCGTCAGCAGGCTGAAAATCACCTCAAGGGAAGCCGCGCTTGCCACCAGATGCCCCAGCATGGACTTGTTGGAGCTGACGGGAATATCGTAGGCCAGATCGTGAAATACGTTCTTAATGGCGGACGTCTCGCACTTGTCGTTCAGATAGGTTGACGTGCCGTGGGCGTTGATATAGTCGACCTCCCCGGTTGCGCACTCCGCATCGCGCAGCGCCGCTTTCATGCAGGCATCCGTTCCGTTTCCGTCCTGCGGCGGTGCGGTTATGCTGTAGGCGTTCGAAGAAGACCCGTAGCCGCACAGCTCCCCGAGAATTCGTGCGCCCCGCTTGCGGGCATGGGACAGCTCCTCGATAAGCAGCACGCCCGCCCCTTCACCGAGTATGAATCCGTCGCGCTTCAAGTCGAACGGCCGGGATGACTTCTCCGGATTGTCGTTGTTTTTGGAAAGTGCGCCGAGCCGGTAAAAGCCGGTCAGTGAAAATTCGCTCAGAATCGAATCGCTCCCGCCGGTGATTACCATTTCCGCATCGCTGTCCTGAATCATGCGAATGGCCCGGCCGATAGCCTGTGCCGAGGAGGCACAGGCGCTTGACGAGGTGCTTACCGGCCCGTGAACATTAAAAAGTATCGAAAGCAGGTTGGCGGTCATTGAAGCGCTTCTGCGCAGCGGCCATATCCGCCCCAGCCGGCCGGCATTCATCAGGTGCGGATACGGGTTTTGTCCGTGGGAGGTATCTTTCCGCAGCTCGAGCAGCTCAAGAATGGATTTTGTTTCGAACATGGAGCTGAAGTGCGACAGCCGCATATATTCCTCGTTCGAGCCCAGCGAAATGCCCACATTGGCGGTATCCATGCGCTCGAGGTCCAGCCCTGCACAGGAAAGCGCTTCACGGGTTGCCTGAATACAGAACTGGGAGCCGCGGCCCAGAAAGGGCTGAATATCCTCCGGAACGCAATCCTCAAAATCAAAGCCCTTCACTTCGCCACCTATCTTGACGGGATAATGTGTCGCATCAAAGCTCGTGATGGGGCCGATCCCGGAGGTACCTTTGACAAGATTGTTCCATGAGTCGTCAAGGGTGTTGCCCAGCGGCGTCACGGCACCGATGCCGGTAACCACCACGCGTTTTCGCTCTGTATTTTTTTTGCCTGGATCGTGATAATACGCAGTCATGAAAAACGGTCCGTCCGGGAGCTATTATTTATCTTGTTTTATCAATTAGTTACGTTCTATAATAGGCGCACTTATTGCTGCTGTCTCCATACAGGCAAGGAGCATACCAAATACCTGTGATTCTGTCAGCAGCACCACCGCATGAAATAAATTATGATAAATCAAATATATAGAAGCAATTTTTTTAGAACATTCTGAGGATTGGATCGATATGACCATTTCTCCCGTGACCAGATGGTTCGTATCAACCAAAAAAACAATGGCTCAGGCGTTTTTATTGGCTGTATCAAGCCAAACATGTGTTTCCGGCGCACCAAAGCGTCCGGCAGCACAAACGCCTTTTTTCTTGATGCTTTCTGCCGCGTTCTCCGGGTATGCGCGCCGGTGGGCATTGCGTTCGTCATATAGCGGCTTCCTCGGCCGGCGGAACAGGCTGTCTGTTCGAGCCGGTTTCCTGCTGAAGCCGAAACAGTACCCGAACAGCTGCGGGCTGTCTCCTTCATGAGATCACGTCTGACGATAATCTGCCTGAGCGCGTGCTGTGCTCAGATATGTCTGTGCCTGCTTGTCGTTCCTGTTCGGGCTGCGGATGTGCTCGTTCTTTCCTCGAGCGACATACTGCCTTACACCCGTTGCATTGAAGGCATCAGGGAATCCCTGGAAAGCGTTTCCGTGAAACTGCTTACCATGGATGCCGACATTGAACGGGGGCGCCGGGAGGTCGCCGCTTACGAAGGCGTCCATACGGGTCCGGCTATCGCCGTCGGCCCGCAGGCGGCATACGTTCTCGCCGAGTTCCCCTCGTTTGAAAAACGCCTCTTCTGTATGGTGCTCAACCCTGCCAGGCTTTTTCAGCAGACCGGACTTTTCGCCGGCATCAGCCTGAACATACCGGTTCGGTTTCAAGTCACAACCATCAAGAAGGCATTCCCCGATCGATCCCGCATCGGCATTTTCTACAGCGGGGAATCGAACCGGCAGGCACTAAAACGCTTTTCGGATGAAGCGCTGCGTGTCGGCATGCGCGTGATCGGCTTTCCGATCGGCTCTGCACAGGATATTCCACCGATTTTGAAATCGCAGCGGTTTGCCGTTGACGTACTGCTGTTTATTCCGGATGAGGTGTTCAGATCAACGAAAATCATAGACTATGTTATCGAAGAGGCGCTGCGCAGGAGAATACCGGTTGTGGGATACAACAGCTGGTATGCCAACAACGGTGCGCTGCTTTCCTTTGTCATCGATTACAACGATGTGGGGCGCCAGGCCGGCGAAATGGCGCAACGCATGCTGCAGACCGATGCCGCTCTTTCGCCGGAAGTCGTACCGCCTGTCAAAATCAGGGTGTTCGTCGATCAGAAAACAGCCGGCAAACTCGGCATCGCCGTATCGCCCGGGATCGTGCAGACAGCGGATGAGGTGCTGCGGTGATGAAGATGGGGCTCAACGTAAAATTCATCGGGTACACGGTTTTTATTGTGGTGTTTATCTCCCTTGTGTTCAGTACGGTGTTTATTTTTCAGTCGCGCACGGCTCTCCTCGAGGAGTTCAAAAAAACCGGCGGCGCCCTGGTTCAGAACTTCGCACGCAACAGCGAAATTCCGCTGCTTCTGGAGGACCTTCAGGCGCTGCAGTCTCTGTCCCAGAACCTGATGCAGCAGCCCGAAGTTCAGATGGTAACCGTATACGACCAGTCCGGTAAAGTCCTGGTCAGTATGGACAAAAAGAGAACGCTTTTTTCATGGCAAAAGGAGCTGATTGTCAGCCCGGTTTATTTCTCAAGTCCCGCGAAAAAAGGAATGCCGGAAGATATGGATCTGTTTGTCGATGGAATCGGGACCGGGGCCGGGACCGATATTTTCACATCCGGCACGGTCATCGGCAACGTGGAGGTTCTGTTTTCCCGGGAGGGAATCATTCGCTCGCTCAACCGGATGCGTTTGTGGATATTCATAGCAGCGACGATTGCCGCATTTATCGGCGGCATTGCGGCCCTGTACTTTTCGCGCACACTGATCATGCCCATTCAGCGGCTGGCCCGCGCTACCTCGTCTATCGCCCGCGGCAACTGGGAGGAGCGGCTCGATGTGCAGCGCAGTGACGAGATGGGGCAGCTGACCGAGTCGTTCAATATCATGGCTGCATCGCTTGTTGCAAAGCGGGAGCAGCTTGAAGGCACCTATCGCGAACTTGCGCAGAAGGAGCGCATGGCGGAAATCGGCAAGTTTTCCATGATCATCGCCCATGAGCTCAAAAATCCGCTGGGCATCATAAAGGGCTCCGTGGACATACTGTCAAAAGGGGCGACCGGCAGCGAAACCCGCACAACGATGGTCGGATACATTCAAGACGAGGTCAGGCGGCTCAACAAACTGATTGAAGACTTTCTCTCGTTTGCCCGTCCGACCCCCCCCTCGATGGATGCCGTCGACATAAACGCCCTGGTGGAACGTGTCGTCGATCACTGCGCGGTAGCCGCAAACGGCAGCGACATACGCCTTCGGGTGAACCTCGGGCCGCCGGCCAGCATCATGCTCGATGAAAACCAGATATATCAGGCCCTGCTGAACCTTGTCACCAATGCCGTGCAGGCCATTGAGGAGAAGGGGGAAGTATGCATCGAAACATCCCGCCGGCAGCAGCATATCGCAATTCAGGTCAGGGACAGCGGCTCCGGCATACCTGCGGATATCGCCGGTAATATATTCGATCCGTTCTTTACGACAAAAGCACAGGGTACCGGGCTGGGGCTGGCGATCGTCAAAAAAATCGTTGAAAGTCACGGCGGCCGCATAACCGCGGAGTCCGGCGAGCAGGGCGGCACCGTTTTTACGCTTCTGCTTCCCGTTGGGGAAAGCATCACACCGGCAGGGGATAAAAAATGAACAAAATTCTGATAGTTGATGATGAGCAGAAAATCAGACACATCCTGCAGATAATGCTCGAGGAGCAGGGGTACCGAACCGAGCAGGCATCAAACGGCGAGGAGGCGCTCCGGCTGATCCGGCGCTATCACTATTCAATGGTGATAACTGATCTCAAAATGCCGAAAATGGACGGCATGGCCCTTCTCAGACATATCAAGGAGCTTGACCCCGACTATCCGGTTATCGTACTGACCGCTTACGGCTCGATCGAATCGGCGGTCGAGGCCATACGGCAGGGTGCGCTCGACTACATTACCAAGCCCTTCGAGGAGGACAAGCTGCTCATGACCGTGCAGCGCTCGGTCAAATTTTCGGAACTGGTTGAGGAAAAGCGCATTCACCGGGAAGAGCTTTCCGAACAGTTCGATTTCAGCAATATCGTTGCGGAGTCGCAGCAGATGCTGCAGATTATCAAGCAGACCGCGAAGGTGTCCGGCAGCCCCGCAACGACCGTTCTGCTGCTGGGCGAGTCCGGCACGGGAAAAGAGCTTATGGCCCGCGCCATTCATTACAACAGCACGCGCGCCGCCAAAAAGTTCATCGCCATCAACTGCGCGGCGATTCTTCCTACACTTATAGAAAGCGAGCTGTTCGGTCACGAAAAAGGATCGTTCACCGGTGCCGACAAACAAAAGCCCGGCAAGCTCGAGCTGGCCAATGAAGGCACGGTGTTTCTCGATGAAATCGGCGACCTGAGTCTTGACGCCCAGGCCAAGCTGCTTCGCTTTTTGCAGGAAAAAGAGTTCGAGCGCGTCGGCGGCACACAGACCATCAAGTCGGATGTCCGTGTCATCGGGGCTACCAACAAGGACCTGCGCGAGATGGTGGCCGGCGGAGCATTCAGGGAGGACCTGTATTACCGCGTGAATGTGTTTCCGCTGCAACTGCCGCCGCTGCGCGAACGCCGCAAGGATATCATACCGCTTGCGCAGCACTTCCTCACGCGCTGTGCGAAATCCATGGGAAAGACGCATCCCCACATCTCTGAGGAGGCCAAAAAAATTCTGTTCAAACACACCTGGCCGGGCAACATACGCGAGCTGCAGAACGCGATCGAGCGCTCGGCGATTTTGAGCGATGACGGCACGATCAGGCCTGAGCATTTATCTTTTCTGGTATTCGGCGGCACCGGTGAACCCCAGCGCGCAGCGCAGGAGCCCGCCGGGCGCATAACCCTGCCGGAAACGGGTATCAGTCTCGAGGAGCTCGAGCTCGATCTTGCCGAGCAGGCCCTGCAGGCTGCCGACAACAACCAGAGCGAGGCGGCAAAGCTGCTGGGCCTGACCAGGGGCAAATTCAGAATCCTTTACAAAAGGTTGAATGTAAATGAAAAAAAATAATATCACTCCACGCGGGATGATGTGCCTGACGGCGGTGCTGATTGTGATACTGGCCGGCATACCGAGGCCGGCGTCCGCCGAAAAAGAGCGTGATTCCCTTTTCGATGAAACCGAGCTCATGTTCGTCGGCGAAGACCTGTACACAGTCTCGATCGCGTCGCGCAAGGCCGAACCCCTGCAGCGGGCCCCTGCTGCGGTAACCGTCATACAGGCCGATGAGCTGAAAAACTACAGAACGCTTTCCGATGTTTTGCGCCGCGTACCGGGATTTTTCATCGACCGCAATGAGCTCAAAGAGCGCATTTACCTCAGGGGCGTGGCGGATTCCTTCCTGGTGATGATGGACGGTGTTCCGTTTGCAAACGATGCCTCAACCATCGACTATCCGCGGGGGCATGAGCTGAGCCTCGACTACATCCAGAAAATCGAGATAATCCGCGGGCCGGGCTCTGCGCTGTGGGGCCCCGATGCATATTCGGGCATCGTCAACCTGGTAACCAGAAAAGGCGAGGACATCCAGGGCGCGGGCCTGTCCCTGGAAACCGGTTCATATGACACGCGGGGAACCTCGGCACAGGCGGGCTTTGCCAAAAAAGGCTGGGACGGTTTTTTGTTCGGCTCATATCTGCAGACAGAAGGATTCGAGCACGACCTGCCGGGCGAGCGCCGCCGCCGGGACGATCACTTCGGCGAGATATATGCCAGGCTGAGCTATAAAGATTTTTTTGAAATTTCCGCGCGCTATTCGCGCTACCGCGACTATTATTCCGATACGGTGTTCCTCCTCGAGGGCTCGGAACACAAGGCGTTTTCCTTCATCCAGGCAACGCTCAACAAATCATTGGAGCATTCCTCTTTCTCGGCCCAGGGCTGGTTTCAGTACTTCGACAGCCTCGATGATTACGACACATCGCGCTATGAGCAGCACAACCGGCAGTTCGGCTTTGAGGTGAAGTATGACAGAACCTTTTTCGGAAACAACTTTGCGACCCTTGGGGCATCGCTTCGGTACAATGACGGCAGCACCATTAAATTCAAATACCGCGACAACTCCTTCGATTACTTCCCGGACTACGACAACAGTCTGGTATCGCTTTATTTTCAGGACAAATGGAAAATTTCAGACAGCCTGGAAGCCACCTTCGGTATTCGCTACGACAATCACAGCGAATACAAACGCTTTTTCAGCCCCCGGCTGGGCCTGAACTATATATTTTTCGATTATTTCAGCATCAAGCTTCTCTACGGACGCGCCTTCCGCACACCGAGCCTGATTGTGCTGATGGAAGAGCGCAGCCTTGATCCCGAGCAGATCGACAGCCTCGAAGCCGAGCTCGGATTCCGCTACAAAAACATGTTCAGCATTACATGCAATTATTTTTACAATGATTTCACCGACCTGATCGAGCGAAACGCACTTGGTGAGGTAACCAACAGCGATGATGAGACCATCAAGGGCATTGAGGTTTCCCTGAACTGGAAGCCCCACAAAGTAGTTTCTCTCTATGCCAACTACTCCCACCTGTTCGGCGATCGGCAGAAAGGCTCGCGGGCGACCAGGAGCGTGCCAAGCGAGCAGGACCCGAACGAAACCATAGAAAGCACCGTGGAAAGCTTCTTCAATGTCGCTGCCGACAATATCTTCAACTGCGGCATCGATCTCAGCGCCAACCGCTATCTGCGCTTTAACCTTGAAATGAATTACGTCGATGCGCGCAAGCTCTCCCGCAACGACGGCGATTCCACCTCGCTGCGCCGCATTTCTTCATATGTCCTGTTCAATGCGAATGTTTTTGTACGTGACTTCCCGCTCGATAATGTCGAACTGGCCCTGCGGCTCAGAAACCTCGGAGACAAGGAATACGAAACGCGGGGCGTGTTCGGTCTTGTTGACGGCGAGGGCAGCAGCGTGTATATAACACTCTCATATACATTTTAAAACGCTCAACTGTTTTTGCGGAAACGACATGAAGACCCTTCCCTACTCGTCAGTGCGCAGCACCATCAGCCAGTACATTCGGCTGGCCGGGGGCAGAAACCCTATCGCCCTGTTTTCCGAGGTCAGGGCGGAAGCCCTGCTGGACTATTGCCGCTCGCGCGGTGTAACGCTGACACCGGTGCTCATGAAGGCAATTGCGCAGGCTGCCGCGGCCCATCCCGTGCTGAATGCAGTATTTGCTCGAGACCGTTTTATGCGCCGACGGATTTTCCTTCCGGATGAGGTCGATATCTCGCTTGCCATGGAAAAAACCTGCCGGGGCGAACTGTTCGTGACGACACCCGTCATACAGCGCGTCAACGAAAAAACCGTGGCAAAGCTCGCAGCGGAAATCGATACGCTTGCTGAAACGCCCTTCGAGCGACGCCCCGGGGTTGCCCCGATACTGCTGTTCAACCGTCTGCCGGAGCTCGCAAAATTCATCGTGCTGCAGTATATCTGCCAGTCGCCGCGACTGTTTCAGCGCTTTTTCGGAACGATCGGCGTGAGCAATCTTGGGGCCTGCGGCGTCAAAAACTTTGTCCCCGTGTGGCTCAACACGTGCGTGTTCGGTATCGGCAGCCTTGAGAAAAAACCCGTGGCGGAAGACGACACGGTACGGGTCGCCCGGGTCATGCATCTGTCGCTGTGCTTCAACCACAGCGTGCTCGACGGCGCGGCCGCCGCCCGCGCCCTCGGCGAGCTGAAACAGATTGTCGAGCAGGGGCGGTTTTCGTTCGAGTGAAGGGAGGAAGGGGATGCAGGCAGCTCAGCCTTCCGGGCAGGCAGAGATGGCTGCTGAGCGGTGACTGCGGGAACCCCCATGCGGCACATCTAAAAATCGATAAATTTCCATTGTCAAACAATTCAATTTTATTATAATCATATTCATTAGGGGTCGTATCACGGGGCGGCAGTTCTCTTTTCAATCATTCTCGACTTCATCGTCTCATTGATATTCCCCTTAATCTACTTGATTTTGATATGTTGTGTATCTGCGGTATGACGCAATGACCGATAACCATAAAATTCGTATGTTAGTTATGAATTTAAGGATGTCCCTAACTTATTCTTGATTTATGATCACTGGCGAACTCAAATCCAGGGTAGACCGCATCTGGGACACGATGTGGTCCGGCGGCATCTCGAACCCGCTCTCGGTCATCGAGCAGCTGACCTATCTGCTGTTCATCAAGCGGCTGGACGAGCTGCACACGCTGCGCGAGCGCAAGGCTGCCCGTACGGGGAAGCCCGTTGAGGAGCCGATCTTCGCGCCCGACCAGGAGCACCTGCGCTGGTCGCGCTTCAAGGAGACGGCGCCGGAGCAAATGTTCGCCACGGTGAGGGACGGGGTCTTCCCGTTCATCAAGAGCCTTGGCACCAATGGCGGGGATGAGGCGGAAGGCGACTCGACCTACTCCCACCACATGAAGGACGCGCTGTTCATGATGCCCACGCCCCGCGTGCTGGCCAACGTGGTGGATCAGCTCGACGGCATCGACATGGCCGACGCCGACACCAAGGGCGACCTCTACGAATACATGCTGGGCAAGATCGCCAGCGCCGGGCAGAACGGGCAGTTCCGCACGCCGCGCCACATCATCCGGCTGATGGTGGACATGACCGCCCCCGTGCCCAAAGACGTGATCTGCGACCCGGCCTGCGGCACCGCCGGCTTCCTGATCGGCGCATCGGAATACATGCGCAAGCACCACGGTGATGCCATCTACAAGACGCAGGCCTCGCGCCGGAAGTTCAACGAGGGGACCTTCCATGGCTACGACTTCGACAGCACGATGTTGCGGATCGGGAGCATGAACATGCTGCTGCACGGCGTGGAGAACCCCGACATCCGCTACCGCGATTCGCTCGCCCAGGCGGATCAGGACGACGCCGAACGTTTCTCCCTGGTCCTCGCCAATCCGCCCTTTGCCGGCAGCCTGGACTACGAGTCCACCGCCAAGGATCTGCAGCAGATCGTCAAGACGAAGAAGACCGAGCTGCTGTTCCTGACCCTGTTCCTGCGGCTGCTGCAAACCGGCGGGCGGGCGGCGGTGATTGTGCCCGACGGCGTGCTGTTCGGCTCGTCCAAGGCCCACAAGACGCTGCGGAAGATCCTGGTCGAGGACCAGAAGCTCGACGCCGTCATCTCGATGCCCTCGGGCGTGTTCAAGCCCTACGCCGGCGTCTCCACCGCCATCCTGGTATTTACCAAGACCAACTCCGGCGGTACGGACAGCGTCTGGTTCTACGACATGCAGGCCGACGGTTACTCGCTGGACGACAAACGAACGCCGCAGCCCGACAAGAGCGACCTGCCCGACATCCATAAACGTTGGCAAAACCTCAAGGCCGAGAAGAAGCGGAAACGCACCGACCGCAGCTTCCTCGTGCCCGAGGCCGAGATCGCCGGCAACGACTACGACCTGTCCATCAACCGCTACAAGGAAGTGGAATACGAAGCGGTCGAGCACGACTCCCCGCGGGAGATTTTGGAGCGGCTGGCGAAGCTGGAGGAGGAGATTGCCGAAGGGCGGAAGGAACTGGAGAGGATGTTGGGATGAGCCTTCAGAAAGTACCGTTTCTCGATGTTTTCAAGGATGCATCTGGCGGCAATATCAAGACACCGCAAAAGGAGCTCTTGGAAGAAGGCAAAATCCCGGTTGTAGACCAGGGCCAGCAACTCGTCGCGGGGTATGTCAATGAAAGGGCGAGGGTTTGCAGGGCCACACCGCCAGTTATCGTCTTTGGCGATCACACGCGGGCGATCAAATATGTGGACTTTGAGTTCGCTATGGGCGCGGATGGCACCAAGGTTCTGGTTCCCAAGATCGAGGCACACCCCAAGTTCCTCTTCTATGCACTTAGGGCAATCAACCTGCCGAACGCTGGTTACAGTCGCCACTACAAATTCCTCAAGGAAACAGAAATCCCCCTTCCGCCCCTGGCCGAGCAGAAGCGGATTGCGGGGATACTGGATGCGGCGGACGCCCTACGGGCCAAACGCCGCGAGGCCCTCGCCCAGCTCGACACCCTCCTCCAATCCACCTTCCTTATTTTTGTAAGTGCTTCTTTGTCTATGGTGCTAAGATTTAACGCTTTGCGTTTGACCATTTGTTACCCTCCCTCTGTTTGTTTTTGGTTCTTGAGAGGATAACAAAAAAAACAACCCAATGCAACATTATTTTCGGAACTCTATACTAGAGCGATGAGCAATTTCAATTTCATGCCGGCGGTTTTCGAAGCCGTGGCGCAGGCGGCCACCAGGGCGGAGAGCCACATCATGGGGGATCCCCGCGCCGCCTGTTTCCATGCCCGGTTCACGCTGGAGTCCATCGTCCACTGGATGTACCGGCACGACGCGGGTTTGCGGATGCCCTATGACCAGAGCCTCGGGGCGTTGCTGCATGATCCCGGTTTCCAAAACCTGCTGCCCGAGGCGGTCTTCCAGAAGGCGCGGGTGATTCAGAAGGTGGGCAACCAGGCGGTCCACAGCGGGCGACCGATCCGCCAGTACGACGCGCTGCAGGTGGTCAAGGAACTGCATCACGTCTGCCACTGGCTGGTCCGCACCTACACGCCCGCCGCCGCGGCGCAGGAAACGGCATGGAGCGATCAGCGCGTGCCGCCGGCTCCGGCCGCCGGCGAGGTCGTTCCCCGCAAGGAACTGGAGGCCCTGGAAAAGAAGCTGGCCGAGCAGAACGAGGCGGCGCTCAAGCGGCAGCAGGAGCGGGACGAACTCGATGCGGAGCTGCAGGCCCTGCGCGAGCAACTGGCCGAGGTCCGTGCCGCTTCCGAACAGCAGCCGGACCCGCACGACTACTCCGAGGCCGAGACCCGCCGCTACCTGATCGACGTGGACCTGCACCGCGCCGGCTGGCCGCTGGACCAGACCCGCGACCGGGAATACGAAGTCACCGGGATGCCCAACGCCGAAGGCATCGGCTACGCCGACTACGTCCTGTGGGGCGACGACGGCAAGCCGCTGGCGGTAGTTGAGGCGAAGAAAACAACCGCCGACCCGCAAGTGGGCCGGCAGCAGGCCAAGCTCTACGCCGACTGCCTGGAGCAGATGCACGGCCAGCGCCCGATCATCTTCACCACCAACGGCTACACGACCTGGATGTGGGACGACACGGCCTACCCGCCGCGCCGGGTGGCGGGGTTCTACAAGAAGGACGAGCTGGCCCGCCTGATCCTTCGCCGAACGCAGCGGCAGGCGCTCGACGTGGCAGAGGTGAAGGACGCCATCGCAGGGCGGTATTACCAGAAGCGGGCCATCGGCAGCATCTGTCAGCAGTTCACCGAGTCCCGCCGCAAGGCGCTCTTGGTGATGGCCACGGGCACGGGTAAGACCCGCGTCGCCATCGCACTGGTCGACGTGTTGCAGCGGGCCGGCTGGGTGAAGCGGGCGCTGTTCCTGGCCGACCGGGTGTCGCTGGTGAACCAGGCGGTGGGCGCGTTCAAGGCGCACCTGCCGGAGTCCAGCCCGGTGAACCTTGTCACCGAGAAAGAGACCGAGGGGCGCGTCTACGTCTGCACCTATCCCACGATGATGGGGATGATCGACCAGACGAAGGGCGGCGAGTCGCGGTTCGGCGTGGGCCATTTCGACATGGTCATCATCGACGAGGCGCACCGCTCGGTGTACCAGAAATACGGTGCGATTTTCCGCTACTGCGACTCGCTGCTGGTCGGCCTGACTGCCACGCCGCGAGAGGAGGTGGACAAGAACACCTACGACCTGTTCGACCTGGAGCCGGGCGTGCCGACGGACGCCTACGAGCTGGAGCAGGCGGTGGCCGATGGTTTTCTCGTCCCGCCCCGCGTGCAGCAGGTGGACCTGAAGTTTCCGCGCGAAGGCATCGACTACGACAAACTCACCGACGAGGAGAAGGAGCAGTGGGAGAGCCTCGACTGGGGTGACGACGTGGATCCCGGAACCTTGCCGGACCGGGTGAACGCGGCCGCGATCAATAGCTGGCTGTTCAACCGGGACACCGTGGACAAGGTGCTGCAGCATGTGATGGAACATGGCCACAAGGTGGAGGGCGGCGACCGATTGGCCAAGACGATCATCTTTGCCCGCAACCACGAGCACGCGAAGTTCATCGAGGAGCGGTTCAACCACCACTACCCGCACCACGCCGGGCACTTCGCGCGGATCATCGACAACTACGCCAAGTATCCGCAGAGCCTGATCGACGATTTCTCGCAGAAGGACAAGGCCCCGCACATCGCCATTTCGGTTGACATGCTGGACACCGGCATCGACGTGCCGGAGGTAGCGAACCTGGTGTTCTTCAAGCCGGTGTACTCGAAGATCAAGTTCTGGCAGATGATCGGTCGCGGCACGCGGCTGTGCTCCGGTCTGTTCGGGCCGGAGGACGACAAGCAGGACTTCCGGGTGTTCGACTTCTGCTTCAACTTCGATTTCTTCCGCGAGAACCCCGAGGGCATCAACGCCGGCGACAGTGCCCCGCTGGGCACCCGACTATTCCGCGCCCGTGTCGGGCTGCTTGGCCATGTGCAGACCAGTCCCGAATTCGACCCGGACGCCGCCTTGCGGAACTCGCTGGCCGACGGCCTGCATGGCGAAGTGGCGGCGATGAACCGCGAGAACTTTATCGTGCGCATGCACCTGGAGACGGTGGAGCGTTTTCAGGACCGAGGCATTTGGGAGCAGCTCAGCGAAAGCGACCGGGAAACCCTGCAGCGTGAGGTGGCGGGCTTGCCGTCCGAGATCGTCACCGACGACATCGAGTCGCGGCTGTTCGATCTGACCTCCCTGCGGATGCAACTGGCCTTGGTCGAGGGCGACGAGGGGGCATTCGAGCAGCATCGCAAGCGAGTGGTCGAGATCGCAATGCTGCTGGAGGAAAAGGGGACGATTCCGGCGGTCACTGCCCAGCTTGAATATATCGCCGGCGTGCAGGAAAGCGCCTTCTGGGAAGGCATCGCACTGGCGGGGCTGGAGGAACTGCGATTGCGACTGCGGGGACTGGTTCCGTTTCTCGACAAGAAGAAGCGCAAGATCGTCTACACCGATTTCAAGGACGAAGTGCTGGGCGTGCGGGTAGAGCAGGCTGTCTACATCCCGAAAATGACCGGCGCGCAGTATGAGAAGAAGGTCAACGATTACCTACGTAATCACCAAAACCACATCGTGATCCACCGTCTGCGGACCAATCAGCCGCTTACGGCGCAGGATCTGAAGGGACTGGAGACAACGCTCGTTGAGATCGGCGAGGAGGATGGCGAGACGCTGCTGTCCGATCTGCTGGCTCGGAGCGCGGCTCCATCGCTGGCCCATTTTGTACGAAGCCTGGTCGGTATGGACCGCACAGCCGCCCAGGCGGCCTTCTCGCAGTTCCTGAACGACCGCAGCCTCCAGCCCCAACAAATACGGTTCGTCGAAATGGTGATCGACCAGCTTACGGCCCGAGGGCTCATGGATGCTTCGGCGCTTTACGAACCGCCATTCATCAACTTGCATGCCGGCGGACCGGACGAGCTGTTCGCGGGTAAAGAAAATGTGATCGATGCCGTTTTCCGGACGCTGAAAACCCTGGAACCGCAAGTTCAGGGTGTCGCATGATGATCAGTGAGGCCCACAATCAGAGAATGCCCAACAAAGCGCTGCACCGGACGGCAATTCCGCTGCGCTCCATTTGCACCGGTTATTTGCGGCGTTCGCCCATAGGACGATTTTGACATTCGAGGAAATTGATGTTACTTTTTTAAACAAAAATAAAAAGAGTTTACATTATGCAAAACACTTTCGAAATAGGGCATCTTTCCAAAGAAGATAAACTTAGAGTAATGGAGGCGATTTGGGAAGACTTAACAAAGGAAGATGAGGAGGTAGAATCCCCCAAATGGCATCAGGAGGCTCTTCAGGAAACGGAACAGCGGCTAGATTTGGGAGAGGAAAAGAAAGTTGAGTGGCATACCGCAAAAAAGGAACTCAGAAAACGATTCGAATGAAAATCAAGGTGCTTTCTTCTGCAATTGAGGATTGGTAAATTGGGACAGCCACTTATTTATAAATGAGTGGCTGTCCCTACTAATATGACTGCACGAAATCTACGGCAGTATATTGAAGGGTATATTCTTTGGCAGCCGGTAAATGGAAAAGTCTTTTTGATCCAGAGTAACGATATTCTGGATGCCGGTGTCCATGGCAAGGCAGACAAGTGTTGCATCGGCATAATCCATGGGGACGTCAGCGTATTTTTTCATGAGGCGCTTAACGACTGCCAGGCTTTCGGACGAGGAGGGAACGATCTCCACAACAGAGTCTATTACAAAATCAAGTGCGGCAGTTTGAGCCTGTATGGAGAAATTGAGCAGGTAGAGTACCTCGGTAAGCACGGCTTCCGTAGAATACAATGTACCTTCATAGTCCCGGAACCATTTGACCACAGCATCGTGCTTTGCCTCGCTTCTGTCTATCAGGGCAACCCACGGGCCGGTGTCAAGGCTTGCCTTCATCCGCCGGTTCCCTTGATTTTGTCCAGCAGATGCCTGCGGTGGCTTTGCCCCAGGTCTGATATGCCGCTTTCGGCAACACCGAGAAGATGCCTGGCTCTATCATAGGGTTTGATTTCGCTGTCATCGCCGTATTCCAGCAAGAATTTCTTAATGGCAAGCCGCGTAATATCGGATTTTTTTAAACCCATTTTTTGGGCAATCCGATTTATTTTAGTAAGATATTCATCCGGCATTCGAATAGTAAGCTGCATATGTTATGCCTCCAGCCTAGACGGTATGCATGATTACATTGTAGTCTAAAAGACTGCAAAAATCAAATCGGTTATTTCAGTAAGCAGGGACAGGTCACAAACGGGGCCGGGCCCCAGTCGTTCCCACCATCCGCCTTGAAAAGCTCACGCTTGTTTAAATGATCCCGGATCTATACCGAATTTTCTGAGACGGTACTGAAGCGTTCCGCGCTTCATGCCCAGCAGGGCCGCTGCACCCCGCGGACCGGCTACGACCCCTCCTGTTTTTTTAAGCACTTTTTCTATGTGGCGCTTTTCAATATGCTCAAGCTGCAGGGTGGTTTCATCCGCTGTGTCCTGCGGTCCGATCAGAATTCCGGAAATATCTTCAGCCGAAACATGCTTGCCGGATTTCAAAATGATAACGCGCTCCACAAAATTCTGCAGTTCCCGGACATTGCCGGGCCAGCGGTACTGCAGGAGAGCATCGATGGCGTCCTGGGTAAATACAGGCCGTTTGCGATGGAGCTTTTCGCAGTAGGCCTCGCCGAAAAACCTGCCCAGCGCCGGGATATCCTCGCGCCGCTCTCTCAGCGGCGGAACATGCACGGGCACGATATTCAGGCGGTAGTAAAGATCACGCCTGAAACGTCCCCTCTCGATCAGCCGGGTAATGCTCAGGTTCGACGCAGCAAGTATCCTGACGTCGGTCTGCAGCGTTTCCGTGCCGCCCACGCGCTCGAAGGTGCCCTCCTGAAGCACCTGCAGAAGCTTGGCCTGTGTGTTGAGCGGCAGCTCTGTTATTTCATCGAGAAAAAGCGTACTGTTGTGCGCCAGTTCAAAGCGGCCGATTTTTCTCGACGATGCTCCGGTAAAGGAACCCCGCTCATGACCGAACAGCTCGCTTTCAATGAGCGTGGGCACCAGCGCGGCACAGTTCAGCTTGATAAAGGTATTGTTTTTGCGCGCGCTGAGCTCGTGTATGGTGCGCGCCACCAGATCCTTGCCGGTTCCGGTTTCTCCGGTAATCAGAACCGTGCTGTCGGTTGTGGCAATGTTGCGGATATCCTCCATCAGGCCGTACATGATTGAGCTTGCATAAACCATCCGGTTGGAAGGTTCCAGTGTTTCGATTTCCTGCTGCAGGTATATCTTTTCCTCGATCAGCTTATCCTTGAGGCTGTTGACTTTCTCATAGGCAAGCATATTTTCCACTGCCAGGGTGAGCTGCTGCACGACGTTTTCGAGCAGGTCGAGCCTGTCCCCGGATAAAAGCGGTTTTTGTTTGTAGCAAAGCTGCACTGATCCGATAACCGTATCCCAGATGATCAGCGGGCAGGAAATTACCCAGTTCAGCCCCGCCCGTCTCAGGTAGGCACTTTCCGGCCGTTGCGTATCCGAGGCGACATCGGCGACAACGGTTTTTTTCCGCTTCATCGCCTCCCGCGGAATGCTTCCCCGGGAAACAGGAAATTTTTCTTCCGGAAAGCCCGGAATCTGTACGCCGATCGCTTTTGAAAAGAAAAACCAGTTTTCGTGTTCGTCCTGCTGTTTCAGCAAAATATCGATGTGATCAAAGAAAAAATACTTGTTGAGCACATTTGTTGTTTCACGAAACAGCCCTTCTCGCGTGCGCTCATGCATAATGGCGTTGTTTATTTCCAGCAGGACCCGGTATTTGTCATAATCCGTGCGTATCATATGTCTTTTCCGATCAGGTCTGTTTTCTCTTACACGTACCTCAATATGCTCAATAATGATCAAAATGTCAAATATTAAGCAATATGACAGTGCTGTTGTTCGACCATACATCCACAACATACCGTTTTTTCATGCCGTATCACAAAACGAATCAGTGGTATACTTATTGCCGTACGGTAAAAAGGAGAGATACTGAAGTGGTGTACCCGCGCAACAGGTGCGTTCGCAATACATGTTCCGGCACCACTTCAGTTTCTCCTTTATTTTGCAAACCGGTCGGACCAAAACCTTGCACGCTTTTTCTGCACATTTTGATCAATATTGAACAATATGATTATTATTAAGCATCAGCACGGGTTCCGGATGATGTCATTTTTAATAAAACAATGTTATATCAGACACTTATGAACATCTGCGCAACTGGTATGTTAGTTGCAAATATATACAGCAATTCGTTCTGCAGTGAAGCAGAACACCGGGCATTCCGAGCCGTTTCACGAAACGGCCGATAAGGCCGGCACACGATCCGGCCCGCCGCACATGCAAAGGAAGCCTGAGAGATACCTGTATCTTTCAGGCTTTTTTATTTTTTACCGTTGCTGCAGCTGCGCACTGTGCTTGAGAAAGGAGGTGAACGAACGTATGCGCATGCTGTTCGCGTACAACTTAGAGCAATCCGGACAATCGAAAGGAGGAAAACCCCGTTATGTCTGAAAAAAAAGTCCTGGTATTCAATCAGGAAAGCTGTACCGGCTGCAGGAGCTGTGTCGTAGGATGCTCGCTGTATCATGACGGAGAGTGCGGAAAAGTGCTGTCCCGTGTTGCGATAGTGCGCAACGAGCGTTTCGGCGAGTCGTTCGTGGTGGGCTGCGATGCCTGCACGGACGCACCCTGCGCAGCAGTGTGCCCCACCGGGGCGTGCGCCATGGACGTGGAGGCCGGGATAACGAAAATCGACGCCGAGAAGTGCATCGGGTGCAAGGAGTGCGCCATGGCATGTCCGTTCGGCGCCATCAACATGCACTACAAGA
Source organism: uncultured Thermodesulfobacteriota bacterium (assembly GCA_964518865.1). Taxonomy (GTDB): domain Bacteria; phylum Desulfobacterota; class WTBG01; order CAIYCZ01; family CAIRTM01; genus JANQGV01. The sequence goes on along the minus strand of CAZFIB010000016.1, from coordinate 15,016 downwards.
CCGGCAAAGCCTTCAAGTGCGACCTGTGCGAGGGAAGAGACGAGGGCCCTGTCTGCGCGGACTGGTGTCCCGGCGGCGCCATCACGTACACAAGCCCGGAGATAGCATTTAAAGCAAAGCGCCGGGAAAAGCTGACCGAACGATTAACAGCCGCAAAAATCGGAGAGGAGGGTTAAGCTATGTACGGATGGGCAGGACAGAGACTTCGCGTCGACTTGACAACCGGTGAAATCATGAAGGAGCCGCTCTCCTATGAGTACCGCCGCAAATGGATCGGCGGACGCGGCTTCAACTCCGATATCATTTACAATGAAGTTCCCCCCGAAATGGACCCTTTCGATCCCAAAGCACGCGTGTGCTTCGGTATGGGTCCGGTCAGCGGCACGGCAGCGCCCTCGACGGGCCGCGTGACCGTAACGGCCAAAAGCCCGCTGACGGGCGGGTTCGGCGACGCCAACATGGGCGGCCACTGGGGCGCCGAGGTCAAGTACGCCGGCTACGACCAGATCGTTGTGCAGGGCCGCGCCAAGCACCCGGTCTACATCTGGATCGACGACGACAAGGTGGAAATCCGCGACGCACGGCATGTGTGGGGCAAGTACCCGCGCGAGGCCGACCAGATGATCAAGGAAGAGCTGGGAGATGAAGACATCCACATGATGATCATCGGCCCGGCAGGCGAGAACATGGTGCGCTTTGCCTGTACGTTCAACGACGTGTGGCGCGCTGCGGGCCGAACGGGCACGGGCGGCGTTATCGGTTCCAAGAACCTGAAGGCTATCGTAACGCGCGGCTCGGGCACGGTGAAAATCGCCGATCCCCAGAAGATGATGGATGTGTGCAACCGGCTGCGCCAGGCCTTCAAGAACGATGTTATGAAGGAAGGACTGTACCAGTTCGGCAGCCTGTGCCTGATCAACGTCGCCAACCGCGACGGCTGGTTCCCCTGGAAAAATTTCCAGGAAGGCGCTCATCCGAAAGCGGACAACATGTCGGGCGAGACGCACTCCCGGACCGTGCTGAAGCACCGCGAGGGCTGCTATGCGTGTCCGATTTCCTGCGGCCGTTTTACCAGGATGACCGACGGCAAATATGCCGGCGAGGAGTTCGGCGGCCCCGAGTACGAGCACGCGGTTCCCACGGGCCCACGCCTGGGCATCATCGAGGATGCCAACGATATCTGGCACAACGCCTGCCTGACCAATGACTTCGGCATGGACGGCATCGAGTGCGGCGGCGTGATCGGCGCTGCCATGGAATGGTACGAGCAGGGCCTGATCACCACCAAGGAGACCGGCGGCCTGGAGCTCGAGTGGGGCAACGCCGAGGTCGTCGACAAGCTGATCCCCATGATCGCCAGGCGCGAAGGCTTCGGCGATATACTGGCCGAAGGAGCCGACCGGGCGGCAGACAAGCTGGGGCTGCCTGAAAAAGCTCATTATTACACCATCACGACCCGCGGCATGACCCTGCCGGGCGACGACCCGCGCGGCCTGGGATTCGGCTACGGCCTGTCGTTTTCGGTCGGGACCCGCGGCGGCTGCGACCATTTGCGCTCGCTGTGCTGCCTCGAGCTGTCCGGCGCCCTGTATCCGGGCCTGAACACCAAGCTGCTCGGCGATGAGCGCGCCAACCGCCCGGTAACTACGGTCGGCAAGCCTTACATGGTATACTACGAGGAGAACCAGAAGGCCACGACCGACTGTCTGAACGTGTGCTGCTTTACCACGCACTGGTCATACGCCGTGCTGACACCCGATCAGGTCGAGTATCTGAACGCGACAACCGGCCTCGACTTCACCGAGGAGGAGTTTCAGGAAATAGGCGAGCGCATTTACAACCTCGAGCGCGCCTACTGGAACCGCCTGATGTCGGGTGCCCGCGAGGATACGGTTCCCGAGCGCTTTCTGAAAGAGCCGATGCCGCAGGGCGTCGACTACCAGACCAATGTCGGCGCGACCTTTCCGCTTCAGGATATGCTGCAGAAATACTACCGCTACCGTGACTGGGACCCCAGGACCGGATTTCCGAACGAGCGCAAGCTCAAAGACCTGGGCCTCGACTATGTCGCCAGGGACCTGGCGCCGCTGAAAGCCAGGTACATGTCTGAAGCCGAAAAGAAGAAAAAGAAATACTATGTATGAGAGGAGGTCCGCCGGTATGGCTGTCATAGCTAAAAACGATGCCAGGAAATTTCTGGAGATGGATGATCGAATGATCGATATTCTCGACTATCTGCGGGACAAAAAAATCATTGACGACCTGACCCATCGCAAAATTCTTCTTGGCGGCTACTTCAGGCTCGTCGAATACCTGGAGGTCAAAAAACACCTTTCAAAGCAGCAGGCCAGGGACGCGCTTGCCAACGGATTCGATTCACTGATCGAAGCGCTTTCGTAACCTCTGGTTCTCTCCACCGGGGCCTGAAAACCGGTTCGGTTTTCAGGCCTTTTTTATATAATCGTTTTCTCCGGGAAGTGTGCGCTGAAGCCCGGCCGGCCTCAATCAATCTGCAGCAGATCCGGGGGCAGATCGTTTTCGTGCACCGGCCCCAAAAAGGTATACGTGCACAAATCGTCCCGGAACATGTCGTTTGCCAGCGTCTGAATGTCTGCCGGCGTTACGGCGTCGAGCTCGCCCAGCACCGTTTCCACCGGAACATATTCCCCGAAATACATCTCGCACTTGGCAAGCCGGCTCATCCTGCTGTCGGTGCTTTCAAGGGCGAGCAGCAGGTTGCCCTTGAGCTGCTCCTTTGCGTTTATCAGCTCGGTATCGGGAACCCGCTCATCGCGCAGCCGCCGCAGCTGCTGCCTGACAATGTCAAGAGAATCACCGAGGGTATCCTCGATCACCCCCAGATAGATACCGAACAGACCGGTATCGTGATAGGACGTGACATAGGAAAAAACAGAATAGGCCAGGCCCCGGTTTTCGCGGATCTCCTGAAAAAGACGCGAGCTCATGCTGCCCCCCAGAACGGTATTCATAAGAAACAGGGCGTGGCGCTTGTCGTGGCTCTGGGAAAGACCGGGCGTGCCGAGGCACACGTGTACCTGCTCGAGCTCTCGAAAATGACACGAGACATCACGGCGGGGAACAAACGAATGCTCATGAGATTGAAGCACGTGTTGTTCCATACCGCTGAAAAGCTCGCCGACCCGGCCTGAAAACTCATCATGATCGATGTTGCCGGCCGCCACGATCATAACCTTGCCGGGCACCAGGTATTCACGGCTGAAAAACCGTACCATGTCCGGCCTGGCAAAGCGCTGGACGGTTTCGATCTCTCCCAGAATCGTGGTGCCCAGAGGGTGGTCGGCGAAGAAGGACTGGTTGAAAAGGTCCTGCACATAGTCATCGGGCGTATCCTTGACCATGTGTATTTCCTGGATAATGACATTGCGCTCTTTGGCGATTTCCTCCTGGCTGAACTGAGAGTTGAAGAAAATATCCGACAGAAGCTCGAGCGCGAGATATGCATGATGCTTGAGTACCTTTACGTAAAAGCAGGTGTACTCCTTGGTCGTGAAGGCGTTCATGAACCCGCCGACCGAATCGATGATGCAGGCTATTTCGGCTGCATCGCGCTTATCGGTTCCCTTGAACAGCATATGCTCGAGGAAATGCGCAATGCCGTTTTCGTCGTCATGCTCGTTACGGCTGCCGGCCTTGACCCATATGCCGATCGAAACCGAATGCACCTCCGGCATATGCTCGGTAATGATTCTGACGCCGTTGTCAAGCCGGGTCTTTTTCGTCATGGCAGAATCCGGAATTGAACTGTGTGTGGTGAACAGCCCCTCTCACGTGAAACCTGCATGCAGGTGCCGCACAGAACAGCGGCCGAGGAACCTCCGGCATGAAAAAACAGCCGCGACACGGGCCCCTCCCGCCGACGGACACGACCACCACGACAGGAAAGACGGCAGGCACGCTACGCAGCTGCATCGCTTATACGGACGGTAGCGGGATCTGTCCGTCTACTTTTTTTTGTACTTGGAGATATCCTCGTTCAGCGCGGCCTTGCGGCTCAGCCGGATTTTTCCCTGCGTATCGATCTCGAGCACTTTCACCAGCACTTCATCGTTTTCGTTGAGAATATCCCGCACATTGGCAACCCGGGTGTGATCGAGCTGGGAAATGTGGACCAGCCCGTCGATGCCGGGAAGGATTTCGACAAAGGCACCGAAATCCATTATCTTGCGCACCTTGCCGAGATAAACCTTGCCGACCTCGGCCTCCTCTACCAGCGCACGGATCATTTCAATCGCCATGTCGATCGAAGCCTTGTCCGGAGAGGCGACATTGACGCGGCCGTCATCTTCGACATCGATTTTGGCACCGGTCTGGGCAATGATGTTCTTGATGTTTTTACCGCCCGGTCCGATGATGCTGCTGACCTTGTCCGGCTTGACATGCACCGTCTTGATGCGCGGTGCGTACTCGGAAATATCGTCACGCGGCCCGCCGATGGCCTGCTCCATGATATCGAGAATATGCATTCGCCCGGCCCTGGCCTGTTCAAGCGCTTTTGAGAGGATGTCCTCGGTAAGGCCCTTTATCTTGATATCCATCTGAATGGCGGTGACGCCGTTGCGGGTGCCCGCCACCTTGAAGTCCATATCTCCTACATGGTCCTCATCTCCCAGGATGTCCGACAGCACGACAAACGTGTCGTTGTTTTTGATGAGGCCCATTGCGATACCGGCGACCGGCTCCTTGATCGGCACCCCGGCGTCCATCTGCGACAGCGAGCTGCCGCAGACCGTGGCCATCGAAGAAGAACCGTTGGATTCGAGTATTTCCGAAACAATGCGTATCGTGTAAGGAAACGAATCGTACTCGGGCAAAACCTGCGTCAGGGCTTTTTCGGCAAGAGCACCGTGACCTGTTTCGCGGCGGCTGGGACCGCGAAGCGGCCGGGCCTCACCCACGCTGAACGGTGGGAAATTATAGTGCAGCAAAAACCGCTTTGTGCTTTCACCGATAAGCGAGTCAAGGCGCTGCTCGTCATCGGCGGTTCCCAGTGTGGTTGCCACAAGCGCCTGCGTCTCACCGCGGGTGAACAGAGCCGATCCGTGAGCGCGGGGCAGAATGCCGACCTCGCAGCTTATGGGCCGGATCTCGGTTGGAGAGCGCCCGTCGATGCGGCGTCCGTCGCGCAAGATACCCCCGCGGATAATCTCGGCCTCGATTGACTCGAGCGCAGCGCTGATCTGATCGCCCTTGTCCTCGAATTCTTCTGCAAGCTGCTCCTTAACCGAGGCGCACACCTCGGCGGCGGCGTTGTTGCGGTTGTGCTTGCCCTCGCGGGCAAAGGCGTCTCGCAGCGGCTCCTCTGCCAGTTCGTGAACGCGCGCCTCGACTGCCTGATCGACAACCGGCTCCTCAACCGTGAATTTCTCCTTGCCGGCTTTGGCCCGCAAATCATCCTGAGCGCTCAGCAGGTTCTGAATATTGGCATGGCCGAACATGATCGCTTCCAGCAGCACCTGCTCCGGAACGCATTTCGCGCTTCCCTCGACCATGACGACGGCGTCTTTGGAACCCGCCATCACGATCTCGATATCACTTTCCGGCATCCTGGAAATCGAGGGGTTTGCGACCAGCTCGCCGTCGATCCTGCCGACCCTGATGCCTGCAACCGGACCCGCAAAGGGTATATCGGAAATTTGAAGCGCGGCCGATGCAGCCGTAATCGCGACAACATCGGGATCGTTTTCATCGTCCGCCGACAGCACCGTGGCGATTACCTGAACGTCGTTGCGGTACCCTTTGGGAAACAGCGGTCGCAGTGGTCTGTCGATAAATCGTGACGTGAGTATCTCGCGGTCGCTCGGACGCCCCTCGCGCTTGAAAAAGCCGCCGGGAATCTTTCCGGCCGCATAGGTCATTTCCTGATAATCCACAGACAGCGGAAAAAAATCGATTCCCTCACGGGGTTTTTTGGAGGTGACAACGGTCACCAGCACGATGCTGTCGCCGTACCGGGCCAGTACGGAGCCGTTTGCCTGCTTGGCAACCCGGCCGGTTTCCAGCGTCAGGGGTCTTCCGCCCACTGTTAGTGTTACACTTTCTTTCATGGCATGTGTCCTCGTGTAAAGAGCACGTCTTCTGTCCGTCACGGGTGCTGCAGTGAAAAACGGCAGACCGGGTACCAAACACGTTCCGTGCTACTTTCGCAGATTAAGTTCTTTGAGTATGTTTTTGTATGAATCGACGTTTTTTTCTTTCAGATAGTCCAGCATTTTTCTTCGCTGGTTGACGAGCTTCAGAAGTCCGCGCCGGGAGTGAAAATCCTTTTTATGCATTTTGAAATGCTCGGTCAGATACTGAATGCGCTCCGTCAGCAGTGCAATCTGCACTTCGGTTGAACCCGTATCCTTGTCATGGTTCTGAAACTTGCCGATAATGTCTTTTTTCTGTTCGGATGTAAAAACCATACACTCGACCTTTCTGTGCCTCTAACGTTGTTTACAGCAGTTATAGTTGATTTGTTTGCAGCGTTTCGCGGTCATTACAAAAAAACCCTCAGTATTTTCAGGCTCTGCCGGGGCGGGCGGGCGGTAGCATCCGAGTTCACTTCCGCCACCGCAGCCATGCATCCGGTCTCAGTCACAATCTTGACCACCTGCCCGTCGTGCAGGCGCAATTCGCACGTCGTACCGGCTTCCTCAACGGATATCCGCACCCCGTTTCTCACCCGCCGGGCCTGCTGTTCGCCGACCCGCACCTCAGGCATGCCCGCCAGGGCATCCCGGGAAGGGATGAGGTGCTGTTCAAAAACCTCTTCCCGGCACCGCGCGGCGCAGTCATCCAGGCTCACGGAGTCGTTGAGGTGAAAAGCGCCGTTGCGCACACGCTGCAGGCCGGTCAGATGCGCGCCGCAGCCGAGCTGTCTGCCGGCATCATGACACAGCGTCCGTATGTAGGTACCGGGCGAGCACACCGCGCGAAAGGTTACCAGCGGAAGGGATACATCGATCACGTCGATCTCGTGAATGAGTATCCTTCTGGGACGGCGCTCGACCCAGCCCCCCTTGCGGGCGATTTTGTACAGCGGCACACCATTGCGCTTCACAGCCGAATACATGGGCGGCTTCTGCTGCTGCTCACCGCAAAAACCCTTCAGGACCGCCGTAATATCCCGGGGGGTGCAGCCGGCATGTCCCGCCTGCTGCACAACCGCACCCTGGCTGTCCTGGGTGTCGGTCTCGATGCCCAGGCGCATGGTGGCAATGTACTCCTTGTCGCAGTTCGACAGAAACGGCACAAGCTTTGTTCCCTCGTTGACACACAGCGGCAGCACCCCGGTGGCAAGGGGGTCGAGCGTTCCCAGGTGCCCGGCCTTTTTCAGCTGAAACATCCTTTTCACCCGAAGGCAGGCATCGCTCGAGGTCAGGCCGGCAGGTTTATCGACGACGAGTATTCCGTCCACGGCATCCGCACACAACTGAAATTATTCTTTCGTATCGAGATCCTGCTCGATATCGCTCAGCATTTTATACATCCGGCTCCCCTCTTCCGGCAGCCTGTCATATTCAAACGTCAGGTGAGGCGTATACCGCAGATGCAACCGCCCGGCAAGCATTCGCTGCACAAATCCGGTCGCCCGTTTCACGGCGGCACGCACCTCATCCAGTTCTGGACCGGGTGTCATGCTTGTAAAAAACACCCGCGCGTTTTTCAGGTCCTTGGACATCCGGACGTGCGTAACGGTAACGAACCGGATGCGGGGATCTTTGACCTCACGCGCAAGGATGGACGACACCTCGCGCCGAACGGTATCTGATACCCTGTCGCTGCGCTGATACGGACCGCTCATAGGTCTGCATTAAAATGTATAATTTCGAACCTGCAGTCGATAATCTCTGCAAGGTACAGATTCTCGATATGATTCTTGACTTTATCGATCCCCGAGTTGATGAAGGACCTGTCGTTGCCGACCAGACTGAAGCCGATGACCGCGCTTTGCAGGTTATCGTTTTCCGCGACTTCGGCGATTGATATTTCGAACTTGCTGCGGGTTCGCCCGATAATGCGCCTGACGATACCGCGCTTTTCTTTGAGTGAAAAAACGCCGTGCAGCAGAAGCCGCATCCGGCAAATACCTACAACCATACGCTACAGGGTGCGCTCCCTCTCCTCAACCGTAAAGCACTCGATAATATCACCTTCGGCAAACTCCTTGTACGACCCCAGAAAAATACCGCATTCCTGGCCGGCGGGAACCTCTCGGGCATCTTCCTTAAAATGCTTGAGCGAGGTTATTTCCCCTTCATGCAGCAGGTCGGAACCGCGCAGCACCCGGGCTTTTGCACCGTTCAGCACACGCCCCTCTATAATAAAACAGCCCGCGATGGTGCCGAGCTTGGAAATATCGAACACCTGCCGCACCTCTGCCCTGCCCTCGGCCTTTTCATGAATAACGGGTGCGAGCATGCCGGCCATAGCCTTTTTGACGTCATCGATCACTTCGTAGATAACGTTATAAAACCTGAGGTCGATCTGCTGCTCGGCAGCCTCTTCGGTGACCTTCGGCTCTGACTTGACGCCGAATCCGATTATAATGGCATTGGAGGCGGAGGCCAGCATAACATCGTTCAGGCTGACCGCGCCGACCGATGCGTGAATAGCGTTTACCGTAATCTCATCGGTTGAAAGGGTTTCCAGTGACTGCTGAAGCGCCTCGGCCGAGCCCTGCACATCGGCCTTGAGAACAACACGCAGCTCCTTGACTTCTTCTCCGCCGACCTGGCTGAAAAAATTTTCAAGGTTGACCTTGGCATCCTTTCGCAGTTCTTCATCACGCTTTTTCTGCTGCCAGTAATCGCTGGTCTGGCGTGCTGTTTTATCATCGACGGCCAGAAAGACGTCACCGGCCTCCGGAACGCTTGAAAAACCGAGCACTTCTACCGGTGCCGACGGGCCCGCTTCCTTGATCTGCCTGCCGTGATCGTCCAGCATGGCCCGCACCTTACCGAAATTATGCCGCGACACGAAGGAGTCTCCCGTTCTGAGGGTTCCCTCCTGCACGAGCACGGTTGCTAGAGAGCCGCGGCCCCGGTCAAGACGCGCCTCGATAATGGTACCCTTGGCCCGCTTGTCGGGGTTGGCTTTCAGCTCGAGCATCTCGGCCTGCAGCAGCACCATCTCGAGAAGCTTGTCGATATGCAGGTTCTGCTTGGCCGACACATCGATAAAAATGATATCGCCGCCCCACTCCTCGGACAGAACGCCGTGCTGGGAAAGCTCCTGCCGGATCTTTTCCGGATTGGCCTCGGGCTTGTCGATTTTATTGACTGCAACGACAAACGGTACGCCTGCTGCCCTGGCGTGGTTGATGGCCTCGATGGTCTGGGGTTTCACCCCCTCCTCGGCGGCAACAACCAGGATGATGATATCGGTAACCTGGGCGCCCCGGGCACGCATGGCTGTAAAGGCCTCATGGCCCGGTGTATCGACAAACGTTATGTCGCCGTTTGCGGTCGAAACGCGATACGCGCCGATATGCTGCGTAATACCGCCGTGTTCACCGTCGACGACCTTGGTTTTTCTGATAGCATCAAGCAGGGATGTCTTGCCGTGATCGACATGACCCATTACCGTCACCACGGGGCTGCGCGGCTTCATATCCTCTGCTGCGTCCTCCGTCTGATCTTCGAATATCGTCTCTTCTTCTATGGAAACGGTTTCGATTTCATAACCGAACTCATGGGCAACCAGCGAGGCCGTATCGATCTCCACTGTCTGGTTGATCGTCGCCATCTCGCCGAGCTCGACAAGTTTTTTGATGATTTCGGTCGCTTTGATGCCCATGCGCTTGGCAAGATCGCCAACGGTAATCCCCGCCTGCAGGCGTATTATACGTTTGCTTGCCTTGGGTACCGTTTTTTCGGTTTCCTTCTGGGAAAAGGGAACAACTTCACCCTTCTGGCGTTTGCCGGTCTGTGATTGCCTGTCCTTGACCTTGTAGCGTACCCGCTTGTGGCGCGGCTGGCGTTTTGCGACACCCTCCTCCTCTTGCTCGAGCTCGCGTCGCCAGTTGAATTTTTTCTGCTTGCCTTTTTGCTTCAGCGTGGGCCGGTCATCTTTTTCTTTCTCGGGCTCGGCCCCTTTGGGCGGCTCTTTTTTATCGGTCGACTTTTCCGCGACTGCCTCAGCCGGTTTTGCGGCTGGTGCGGTTTTGGGGGACTCTGTTCGCGTGCCGAGATCGATGCGGTCTATAATACGTGCCGGCGTGCTTTCGGTTTCCCTGATCCTGACTTTCTTTACCTGCTGCTGCTCAACGGGCCGGGCCTCGGCATCCTCGGCTTTTTCTTTCTTTGTTTGCTGTTTCTTTTCGGACGGTTCCTGCGCTGCCTCAACGACCTGTGCCGATTCAGCGTCCACGGGCGGTGCTTCCGCAGCGGGAACCTCGCCGGACACTTCGTCTGAAGGTGCTTCGCGCTCCCCGGCCGGCGCCGCCACCTGCGGCTGCTCGACAGATTCGGGCACGTCCGCCGCAGCCTCCTGCTCAGCGGTTTCGGCCGGCGCTGCCTGTACTTTCTTGCGCCGGCGTATAACGGTACGGCTCACGCGTTGTTCGACAACGGTTTCCTGCGCCGGCGTCTCATCGTCTTCCTCAGCGGGCTCGGCTTTTTCCGCGGCTTTCGCGCGGGTCGGCGGCGGAACGGTTTTGGGTGCGGCTGCGCGTCGTTTGGGCTTTCCGTTCCCGAACGATTCCTTAACCGTGCTCACCTGTTCATCGCTCAGAGAGCTCATGTGCGACTTGACCTGCATGTCGAGCTTCCTGATTTTCTCAATGAGTTCTTTGCTGTCGACGTTGAGTTCTTTTGCTAACTCATGCACCCGCATAAATACAGTACAACCTCTCGTTTAATTTATTGTGCCTCTTCCGTCGCCTTGTCTTGCGGTTCATCGGTCACGTTTTCCGCAGCCTCCTCAGGAGCGGCACCCGTCTCATCCGCAGCGGCACCCGTCTCATCCGCTGCAGCATCCGTCTCATCCGCAGCGGCATCCGTCTCATCCGCTGCAGCATCCGTCTCATCCGCTGCAGCATCCGTCTCATCCGCTGCAGCATCCGTCTCAGACTGCCCTTCAGCTTCGTCGTCGGATTCAGCCTGCGTACCCATGTTCTGCAAAGCCTCCGCCGCCCGCCGCATGAGGTCTTTAGCCTGTTCAACCTCCGTATTGAGGACCTCGGATAAATCATGAACATCGGCATCGGCTATCGATGCAACTGAAATATAATCGGCGTTGCAAAGCACCTCAGCCGTTATGTCATCCATATTGGCTATGGTTTTTATCTCCGCGATATGTTGCTTGGAGGTTTCCTCATACTTGGACTTGCTGCGAATGTCCACCTTCCAGTTCGTCAGCTTGGCGGCAAGCCTGACATTCTGCCCCTTTTTGCCGATTGCCAGTGAAAGCTGGCTGTCGTCGACGATTATCTCCATTGATCTGCCGTCCTCATCGACGATGATTTCAGATATTTCCGCCGGCGCAAGAGCAGAACAGACGAACTTGGCGGGATCGTCGGTCCAGGGAATGATGTCAATTTTCTCGCCGTGAAGCTCATGCACGATGTTCTGAACACGTGATCCCCGGTTGCCAACGCAGGCGCCGACCGGATCGATACGGGAGTCGAGCGATTCGACCGCTATTTTAGCCCGGTGGCCGGGCTCCCGGGCGCATCCGTGAACCTTGACGATACCCTCTGCTATTTCCGGCACCTCAAGCTCAAAAAGCTTGAGCAGAAAACCGGGATGCGTCCGTGACACGATTATCTGCGGCCCCTTGGCATTGCGCTTGACATCGAGCACAAATCCCTTGATCCGGTCCCGCAGGGAAAACATTTCTCCGGGAATCTGCTCCTGCGTCGGCAGCAGCGCTTCGTAGCGGCCAAGCATGACGATAATGCTGCCTTTCTCGAACCGGTGCACGAAACCCGTCACCAGTTCTCCCTGCTTATCCTTGTAATCGCTGTAAACGTTTTCCCGCTCCGCTTCGCGGATATTCTGCATGATAACCTGCTTTGCCGTCTGGGCTGCGATACGGCCGAACTGCGAGGTGTCCATTTTGACACCGATCTCATCGCCGGCTTCGGCATCGGGGTCTATTTTGCGGGCATCCGCCACACCGATCTCGTTGGCGATATTGTCGACCGTCTCAGCAACCGTTTTAAACTGAAAAAGCTCGATTTCGCCGAGCTCCTCGTTATAGTGGGCCTCGATATCCAGACCATGCCCGTATTTGTTGAGCGCTGCCTTTACCAGCGCCGCTTCAAGTGCTTGAATGAGAACATCTTTGTCGATGCCCTTATCCTTGCGGATTTCCTCTATGACTCTGTCAAGTTCTGAAAGCATGACATTCCCTCTACGTAGCCGGCTCCTGAAAAACGATCACCTGCTGCGTTGCGCTCATTCCCGCTAAAGCGGGATCACTGCGACGTACAGACACGTACGCCTCTGGCAGATCCCGACCGGGATTCCTCCTGATTGCGCATGCCTTGCATATGAACATTTTTGAACAGCCTGCAAAAAAAATCACTCGTTCGACAACCTGCTGTCACTGATGCTGTGGACTCAACTGTTCGTCAGCCCAGCCGATCACTTCTTCTTTGTGTCAAAATCGTATTCCACCTGCGCTTTTACGACACTTTCAAACGGCACTACGTACTCCCGATCCTCGTCACACAGAATAACGTTGCCGTCACGAAGCCCGTGCAGCACGCCCTTGAAATTTTTTCTGTTTCCCGCCTGCGGCTTCGCTTTGACGCGTACGGTTTCACCGCGGTACTTTTCAAAATCACGCTCTTTTCGCAGCGGCCGGTTCACGCCCGGTGAAGAAACCTCCAGGCTGTATGACTGCGGTATAACATCCTTGACATCCAGGATATCGCTGAGTTGCCGGCTGATGCGGCTGCAGTCATCCAGCGTTACGCCTCGCTCCCGGTCGATAAAAACTCTCAGCACCCAACCGTGTGACTCGTTCCGGTAGGTTATGTCGACAAGCTCGAACCCCTCATGCAGAAGTATCGGTTCTGCCAGCGACTCAACAATCCGCACAACCGTTCCGGCTTTATCAGTACCGTGTGCCATGGGGCCATACGCCGCGCCGTTCAAGAAGCGCACTAAATAAAAAAGTGGGCAGGGCCCACCTTCAGTTACACGACTCAGCAATGTCACAATCGAAGGTTACTACGCAATAAAGCGGGCAACGGGAGTCGAACCCGCGACACCAAGCTTGGGAAGCTTGTACTCTACCAGCTGAGCTATGCCCGCATAAATAAAAATTATACAATGTGGTGTAAAAGTGTCAATCTTTTTTTTTGCAATGTATAAGAAATGTGATATAAATTATACTTTTTATAATTACTCGTGATCCCGAACAAAAAGGTTTTTGGACGATTCGCTCGTGCAGGCTGTCTCTCAGGAACCAAAGCTGTAATCCGTTCACCGAACCCGAACAGGACCACCGATGACCGCACCCAAAAAAGCCGAAAAACCGTACCCGAAAACATCAACATCAAAATCGCTCCTGAGCCGCGAAAACATCGAAGCTGTCGTTATTGCTCTTGTTCTTGCCCTGTTCATACGAACATTCGTCATACAGGCATTCAAAATCCCTTCGGGATCCATGGAGCCGACGCTTCTTATCGGCGACCACATAATGGTCAACAAGTTCATATACGGCATAACCATACCCTTTACCGACAAAAAACTTTTTCAGTACAACCAGCCGCAGCAGGGCGATGTTATCGTTTTCGAGTACCCGGTTGACGAAAGCAAAGACTTTATAAAACGCGTAATCGCTGTCCCGGGAGACACGATAAAAATAGTAAACAAACAGATATTCGTAAACGGCACGCACTACAAAGATCCCTACGGCGTGTACCGCGATCATCAGATCCTGCAGGGGTGGAACACAAACGGCACCCGCGATAATTTCGGACCGTTTGTTGTTCCGGAAAACTCGCTTTTTGTCATGGGCGACAATCGTGACAAAAGCTATGACAGCCGGTTCTGGGGAACCGTCGATATCAACAAGGTCAAGGGGCGGGCCTTTCTGATTTACTGGTCCTGGGAACGGCCGTTCACGAATATCAGGTTCAACCGCATCGGAAAGCTGATTCATTAAGCTTTGTTTTTTTCATTCCATTATTACAAAATCAATATCTTTATTTCATTTCAGATCATTTTTTTTTCTTGATCTACAATAATCTTACCGTGTATAATTCACTTCAAATTTTATATTTTTCTTTATTACAAAATTTTTTATTAAGTTTTCTATATTCGTTCCGATTAAAATACTAAAAAATTCTATTAAAGTTTTTTTTAGTTCTATCCGACACAAATAGAAAAATTTTCATTGTTAAGTTTTCTTTGTTTTAGCCTATATGATCATAGTTTCATCTTTTTGTTTTTTTTTTGTAGTTCTTTATCGTTGTCAATAATTAATCAAACAGGGAGGGTAGTTTATGGCAAGTTCAAAGCAGATCAAACGTTGGATCAGTGACAACAAGAAGAAGGTCGTCAAGCTCGAGAAAGAAGTTAAAGCAGCAAAAGTTCGGGCAAAAAAGCTCGAGGGTGACCTGAAGAAGGCTGCAGCAAAGGAAAAAGCCGACGCAGCCAAAAAGAAAGCCGCTCCGAAAAAGAAAGCAGCTCCGAAAAAGAAAGCAGCGGCCAAAAAGAAAGCCGCTCCGAAAAGAAAAGCAGCTCCGAAAAGAAAAGCCAAATAGTAATTCCGGGCAATAAGCGGAAAAACCCGGGGGAAGAATTGCTTTCCTCCGGGTTTTTTTATTTTTTAATGAACCACCCCGCAGCACGCTACGGGGTATCTGTAGAGATCGCCACGGCCTTCGGCCTCGCGATGACATGCTCGTCTGTCATTGCGAGCATGTGACCCCGGGCGGGACCGGGGCGTAATCATGCGATGAACATATGGGTGCAGGTACTATGGCAGGTATCAAAACAGGGTAGCCGGGCAGGAGCGGCCTCCGGCCGCGAAA